>NZ_JOEY01000033.1 GCF_000718165.1 Streptomyces fulvoviolaceus
CGCCGGGGGTGGCTGCTGCGCGGGGGGTGCGGGTCGGGCGGGTCGGGGCTGGGGGGAGTTGGCCCTTCTGGGGGCCCCAGTCATTGGGGTCGGGGACGCCTGGGGGGAGCATCTGGCGGCGCTTGGGACCGCCGTGTTCGGATTCGCCCGGCTCCTTCGCTCCCGGCCAGGCCTTGGCGACGCGTGCCGCCAGGACGAAGTCCTTGCGGAGGGGGTGGCCCTCGAAGGTTTCCGGCAACAGGAGGTGGTTCAGGGACGGGTGGCCTTCGAAGGTCACGCCGAACATTTCGTGGGTCTCGCGTTCGTGCCAGGCCGCGCCCGCGAAGACGCCCACCGCGGTGGGCAGCAGGGGGGCCTCGTGCGGGACCGTCGTGCGCAGGAGCAGGCGTCGTACCGGGGACAGGGCCGCCACGTGGGCCGCCACGCGGAAGCCCGTGCCGGGTTCGTCGACCGCGCTCAGCCAGTCGAAGTAGGTGCAGCCCAGGTCGTCACGGGCCGTCTGCAGCGCGGCGATCCAGGAGGCCGGCGGTACGTCGACGGTCAGGACCTCGTAGGACTCCTCGGCCGTGGCGTCGGGGCCGAACAGTTCCTCGGCGGGAGCGGGCAGCCAGCCGACGGCGGTCATCGGTCCTCCCCCGATGCCTTGACCGGCGGTTGCACCAACCCGCTCTGCAGCGCGGCGGTCGATGGGCGTGTCGTCCCGTACCGCTCCTCCAGCGACTCCCGGGCGATCTTCTCCTGGAGCTTCAGGATTCCCTGGAGCAGGGCTTCCGGGCGGGGCGGGCAGCCGGGGACGTAGACGTCGACGGGGATGATCTGGTCGACGCCCTTGGTGACGGAGTACGAGTCCCAGTACGGGCCGCCGCAGTTGGAGCAGGCGCCGAAGGAGATGACGTACTTCGGCTCGGGCATCTGCTCGTACAGGCGCTTCACGGCCGGGGCCATCTTGTCCGTGACCGTGCCGGAGACCACCATCAGGTCGGCCTGGCGCGGGCCGGGTGCGAAGGGGATCACGCCGAGGCGGATGAAGTCGTGGCGGGCCATCGACGCGGCGATGAACTCGATCGCGCAGCAGGCGAGGCCGAAGTTGAAGACCCAGAGCGAGTAGCGGCGGCCCCAGTTCAGGACCACCTTCATCGGCTCGGGGGCGAGGCGCGCGAGGGCGCCCAGCCGCTTCGGCTCCGGCAGGTACACGGGCTCGGCCGGGGTCTCGGAGGGAGTCGGGGTCACGTCCATGCCAGGACGCCCTTCTTGTATGCGTACAGCAGGCCCACGGCCAGGAAGCCGAGGAAGATGAACATCTCCACGAGGGTCGTCGCACCGTAGCCGGGGGCGGCGAAGACCGTCGCCCAGGGGAACAGGAAGATCGAGTCGACGGCGAAGATGACGTACAGGAAGGCGTAGACGTAGTAGCGGACCTGGGTGTGGGCCCAGCCCTCGCCGACGGGGTCGACTCCGCACTCGTACGTCATGAGCTTCTCGGGGGTGGGGACCACGGGCCGCAGCAGTCGGCCGGCCCCGAAGGCGACCGCGACGAACAGCACGCCGACGACGGCGAGCAGCCCGACGACCGAGTACGACTGGAAGTAGTCCGCCGCAACGACAGTTGTCGGTCCCGGCACGTCCGTCCCTCGCTCCCTGGCCTCGCCTCGGCCTCGTGAACCTCGTGAACGCTGCTGTTCGACGATCTGTACGCACGGGAGTCTAGGCCCTGATAAAGGCACGGTAAGCAGCCCGTCACGCGTTGAACTGTCCTTCAGCGGTCTTCGACGGTTCCTGAACGGCCGGGGTGGGGTTTTCCCCAGGGGATCGCGGCGGTCCGCCTCATGGCGTGGGGGCGGATCGCGCGGCACGCTAGCCCATATGACCGAACGCCTCCCGTCCCCGGATCGCACCGCGAGAGCCGGCGCAGCCGCCCGCGAAGCCGGCGACCGCCTGCCGCCGGCCCGTTTCGCCTACGACAAGCACACCTGGAAGGAGATCGCGCACCTCCTCGCGAACCTTCCGGTGGCTCTGATCGGCTTCACCTACGTCGTGACGGTGCTGGCCACGGGCTTCTGGCTGACCGTGACGGTGATCGGGTTCCCGCTGCTCGCGGCCGGACTGCTGGGCGCCCGGCAACTGGGCAAGCTGGAGCGCGCACGTGCCCGGGCACTGCTCGGGGTGCATGTGGACGAGCCAAGTCCGCTGCCGTGGCGCAGCGGCAGCAGCAGCGACGGGTTCTTCGCCCAGCTGTGGATGGGGCTGAAGGACCCGGTCGGCTGGCGCACGGTGCTGTACGACTTCATCCGGCTGCCCTGGGGCATCCTCACCTTCACCATCACGCTGACCTCGTTGTTCGTGCTGTGGCCGGTGCTGCCGTTCATCGCGCGGGGTCTCGCCAACGTCGACCGGGTGATGGTGCGAGGTCTGCTGTCGCCCTCCGACGAACTGGAGCGGCGTATCGCCGAGTTGGAGTCGGACCGGGGGGTCGTGGTGGACGCGGCGGCGTCCGACCTGCGGCGCATCGAGCGGGATCTGCACGACGGGGCACAGGCCCGGCTGGTCAATCTGGCCATGGGCCTCGGTCTGGCCAAGGAGAAGCTCCTCGAAGACCCCGAGTACGCGCAGGCGATGGTCGCGGAGGCGCACGGCGAGGTGAAGCTCGCGCTGCAGGAGCTGCGGGATCTGGCGCGGGGCATCCATCCCGCCGTACTGACGGACCGCGGGCTGGACGCGGCGCTGTCGAGCGTCGCCTCGCGCTGCACGGTGCCGGTGAAGGTGACCGCCGATCTGGATGCGCGGCCGGTCGCGGCCATCGAGGGCATCGCCTACTTCACCGTCTCCGAGCTGCTGCAGAACGTCAGCAAGCACAGCGGGGCGCGGTCGGCCTCGGTCGATGTGTGGCAGTCGGACGACCGGCTGCTCATCCAGGTCTGGGACGACGGCCGCGGCGGCGCGCGCCTCGACGGCGGCACGGGTATGCGGGGTCTCGCCGACCGGCTGGACGCCGTGGACGGGCTGTTCGTCATCGACTCGCCGCCGGGCGGGCCGACCGTCGTGACGGCGGAGCTGCCGTGGCGGGACCGGACGTAGACCCCTGCCGGGGAGTCGGGGAGGGGTGGGGAAAACCCCCCTTCCAAGACGCCGACGGACTCCATGGTCCGGTGACCTGCGGCCGAGCAGGGTGGAGATACGGCACCACATGCACGGGACGAGAGAAGGACGACGTCGATGGCCACGGACTACGGGCAGGACTACGGGTACGACAGTGGGCTCGGGTTCCCCGAGGGCGGGCGGCGGCACCGGTTGCCGGCCCCGCTTCGGGCGCCGTTCGAGGGGCGCTCCTGGCGGGAGTTCGGCTATGTGCTGCTGAGCCTGCCGATCAGCATCCTGCTGTTCACGTACGCCGTCACGATGGTCTCGATCGGCGCGGGACTGCTCGTGACCTTCCTCGGGATTCCGGTGCTGGCGGCCGGGCTCGCGGGCTGCCGTGGACTCGGGGCGCTGGAGCGGGCGCGGGCGCGGGCGATGCTCGGCCTCGAGGTCGCCGACCCGGAGCCGCTGCGGATGAAGAAGCAGGGCTTCATGGCCTGGATGGGGGCCGTCCTCAAGAGCGGCACGTCGTGGCGGACGCTGTTGTACTCGGTGTTGCAGCTGCCGTGGTCGGTGTTCTCGTTCGTCGTCGCGGTGAACTTCTGGGTGTACGGGTGGGCGGCGCTGACGTATCCGCTGTGGTTCTGGCTCTTTCCGTTGTACGGCGGGCAGGACGGGCTTCAGCTGTACGGCGACGAGACCCACCACATCTACCTGGACAACCCCTTCGAGATCGGCGTGACCGCGCTGGTGGGGCTGCTGTTCACGCTGGCCACGCCGTGGATCGTGCGGGCACTGACGATGGTGGACCGGCTGCTGGTGCACGGGCTGCTCGGGCCGTCGCAGCTGGCCACGCGCGTGGTGGAGCTGGAGTCGGACCGGGGGGTCGTCGTCGATACGGCGGCTGCGGATCTGCGGCGTATCGAGCGGGACCTGCATGACGGGGCGCAGGCCCGGCTGGTGGCGTTGGCCATGGACCTGGGGTTGGCGAAGGAGAAGCTGACGGAGGATCCGGAGGCGGCGGCGCGGATGGTGGACGACGCGCACGGCGAGGTGAAGACGGCGCTGCAGGAGTTGCGGGATCTGGCGCGGGGGATCCATCCGGCGGTGCTGACGGACCGGGGGCTGGATGCGGCGTTGTCCGCGGTGTCGTCGCGGTGCACCGTGCCGGTGCAGGTGGAGGTGGATCTGCCTGCGCGGCCGGCGCCGGCGATCGAGGGGATCGCGTACTTCACCGTCTCCGAGCTGCTGCAGAACATCAGCAAGCACTCTCGGGCGACCTGGGCCGGGGTGGATGTGTGGCGGGTGGAGAACCGGCTGATGTTGCAGGTGGTGGACAACGGGGTGGGCGGGGCGAGTGCCTCCGGCGGGTCGGGGCTGGCGGGGTTGGCCGAGCGGCTCGACGCGGTGGACGGGATTCTGGTGGTGGACTCGCCGGTCGGGGGGCCTACTCGGGTGACTGCGGAGTTGCCCTGGCGGGGGGAGCGGGTGTGAGGGGGCGGTGAGTGGCCTGCGGCGGAGCGGGGTGAGGGCGCGGTGAGTGGCCTGCGGCGGAGGCGCTGATGGATGCGGTCTCGCCCCCGCCGCCGCCCCTACCCTTCCCGTCTTCTGGGGGCTGCCGCCCCCAGACCCCCGCTGTCGGCCCTGAACGGGCCTCGTCCGCAAACGCCGGACGGGCTGAAATGCACCCCGGCGCCGGTAAGCCAAGCCCCCAGCGGGTGGGTGGGGGATCGGGACGGCAATATCCGTCCTCGAACGCCGGACCGGCAGGTTGGCTGAGCCCCTGCCACCCTCAGAACCACCTTCCCCTTGTTCCGCCCCTCCCCCAACACCCGATGGGCCTCCCCCGCCTCCTCCAGCGCGTACTCCTCCGTCACGTCGATCCATACGTCCCCGGCCGCAGCCAGCACCAACGCGCTCACCGCACGGCGCCGCAGCGCATCCGGATCCCGGCGGGACAGGTCACCGATGTTGTAGCCGGTCAGGGTGCGGTTGTTCTTCCAGACCGGGAGGACCGGGAGGTGGAGGTCGGGGTCCGGGAGGTCGACCAGGCGCAGCACCTCCGGTCCGCCGGTCTCCTTGAACGCGATCGCCCGTATGGGCCTGCCCCCCTCCGTCAGGCGCCCGGCGCCTGACCATCGACAACAAGGTGATCGACAACAAGACGTGCAAGAGGCCGAAACCTGAGGTCCGACCCCGTCATTCCCACCCCTTATTCCTGTTGCCCGGGCCCGCCCGCATCCGAATGCTGGAATGCTGGACCTGTTCAGCGGGCGGGCGTCGGACGGGCGTGAGCCGGGCTGGGCTGGCTGTGGGGGGCCGAGAATCGTGGAGGACAGGGTGCGGGTGGTCATCGCCGAGGATTCAGTGCTGCTCAGGGAGGGCCTGACCCGGTTGCTGACCGACCGCGGGCACGAGGTCGTGGCCGGTGTGGGGGACGGGGACGCGCTGATCAAGACGATCGGTGAGCTGGACGCGGCGGGCGCGCTGCCCGACGTCGTCGTGGCGGATGTGCGGATGCCGCCCACCCACACCGACGAGGGGGTGCGGGCCGCCGTACAGCTGCGCAAGGCGCATCCCGGACTCGGGGTGCTCGTGCTGTCGCAGTACGTGGAGGAGCGGTACGCCACCGAGCTGCTGGCGGGTTCCAGCCACGGGGTCGGCTATCTGCTCAAGGACCGGGTAGCCGAGGTCCGTGAGTTCGTGGACGCGGTGGTGCGGGTGGCCGAGGGGGGTACGGCCCTTGACCCGGAGGTCGTCGCGCAGTTGCTCGGCCGCAGCCGCAAGCAGGACGTGCTCGCGGGACTCACCCCGCGGGAGCGGGAGGTCCTGGGGCTGATGGCCGAGGGGCGGACGAACTCGGCGATCGCGCGGCAGCTCGTGGTGAGCGACGGAGCCGTGGAGAAGCACGTCAGCAACATCTTCCTGAAGCTCGGGCTGTCGCAGAGCGACGGGGACCACCGGCGCGTGCTGGCGGTCCTCACCTACCTGAACTCGTGAGCATCTGACACCGTGTCAGACAGTGAGAGAGGCACACGGCGGCACCGAAGAACCGCGGGACGAAAGGGTGCGTCTTCAAGAACAGCGCCGGGGGGCGAGTAAATCGTGACAAGTCAGGGCGTCGAATCGTCTCAAAACCATGTCCATCATGCGAATGGCCGAGGGAAGGCGACCCCTGCGGTCGTAGGGTTGATCCTGGGAAGGCCTGCGGGAAGGCCGCTCCCGAACAGCCGCCTCGAGGGAGGTCCAGTTCAGTGACCAGTCAGGTCAGCAGCCCAGCGGAGCAGGCCGACGGAACCGTCGTGGGAGAGCAGCGCAAAGGGGCCGGCGTGAAGGACGTCCGCCGCCTCGACCGGGTGATCATTCGTTTCGCGGGCGACTCCGGTGACGGGATGCAGCTCACCGGTGACCGTTTCACCTCGGAGACGGCGTCCTTCGGGAACGACCTGTCCACCCTTCCCAACTTCCCTGCCGAGATCCGGGCCCCTGCCGGCACCCTGCCAGGTGTCTCCTCCTTCCAGCTGCACTTCGCCGACCACGACATCCTGACCCCCGGTGACGCACCGAACGTGCTGGTCGCGATGAACCCGGCGGCCCTGAAAGCGAACATCGCCGATCTGCCACGCGGCGCGGAGATCATCGTCAACACGGACGAGTTCACCAAACGGGCGATGCAGAAAGTGGGGTACGCGGCCTCGCCGCTGGAGGATGGCTCGCTCGACGGTTACAGCCTCCACCCGGTCCCCTTGACCACACTGACCGTCGAGGCCCTCAAGGAATTCGACCTCACCCGTAAAGAGGCCGAGCGCAGCAAGAACATGTTCGCGCTCGGCCTCTTGTCGTGGATGTACCACCGGCCCACCGAGGGGACCGAGAAGTTCCTGCGGACCAAGTTCGCGAAGAAGCCGGAGATCGCCGAGGCGAACCTCGCCGCCTTCCGCGCGGGCTGGAACTTCGGCGAGACGACGGAGGACTTCGCGGTCTCGTACGAGATCGCCCCGGCGACCACGGCCTTCCCGACCGGCACCTACCGCAACATCTCCGGGAACCTCGCCCTGTCCTACGGGCTGATCTCGGCGTCTCGACAGGCGGACCTGCCGCTGTTCCTCGGGTCGTACCCGATCACCCCGGCCTCGGACATCCTGCACGAGCTGAGCAAGCACAAGAACTTCGGCGTACGGACCTTCCAGGCCGAGGACGAGATCGCCGGCATCGGCGCGGCCCTGGGCGCGGCCTTCGGCGGCTCGCTGGCCGTCACCACCACGTCCGGCCCGGGTGTGGCGCTGAAGTCCGAGACCATCGGGCTCGCCGTGTCCCTGGAGCTGCCGCTCCTCGTCATCGACATCCAGCGCGGCGGGCCGTCCACCGGTCTGCCCACCAAGACCGAGCAGGCGGACCTGCTGCAGGCGATGTTCGGCCGCAACGGCGAGGCGCCGGTCCCGATCGTCGCGCCGCGCACCCCGGCCGACTGCTTCGACGCGGCGATCGAGGCGGCCCGTATCGCCCTCACCTACCGCACGCCGGTGATGCTGCTGTCCGACGGCTACCTGGCCAACGGCTCGGAGCCCTGGCGCATCCCGGAGATCGACGAACTCCCGGACCTGACCGTGCAGTTCGCACAGGGGCCGAACCACACCCTGGACGACGGCACCGAGGTCTTCTGGCCGTACAAGCGTGACCCGCTCACCCTCGCCCGCCCGTGGGCGATCCCCGGCACGCCCGGTCTCGAGCACCGCATCGGCGGGATCGAGAAGGAGGACGGCACGGGCAACATCTCCTACGCCCCGGCCAACCACGACTTCATGGTCCGCACCCGCCAGGCCAAGATCGACGGCATCGACGTACCGGACCTGGAGGTCGACGACCCGCACGAGGCGAGCACGCTGGTGCTGGGCTGGGGCTCGACGTACGGACCGATCACGGCGGCGGTACGGCGGCTGCGCACGGCCGGCGAGTCCATCGCGCAGGCCCATCTGCGCCATCTCAACCCCTTCCCGAAGAACCTCGGCGCCGTCCTGAAGCGCTACGACAAGGTGGTCATCCCCGAGATGAACCTCGGGCAGCTCGCCACCCTGGTCCGGGCGAAGTACCTGGTCGACGCGCACTCCTACAACCAGGTCAACGGCATGCCGTTCAAGGCCGAACAGCTCGCCACGGCTCTCAAGGAGGCCATCGATGGCTGAGACGTCCACGGAAGGCACGGGCACGATCGAGGCGCTTTCCCTCGTCCCCAAGGCCGAGGCCCGCCAATCCATGAAGGACTTCAAGTCCGATCAGGAAGTGCGGTGGTGCCCCGGCTGCGGTGACTACGCGATCCTCGCGGCGGTCCAGGGCTTCATGCCGGAGCTGGGCCTGGCCAAGGAGAACATCGTCTTCGTCTCGGGCATCGGCTGCTCGTCCCGCTTCCCGTACTACATGAACACGTACGGCATGCACTCCATCCACGGCCGCGCCCCCGCCATCGCGACGGGCCTCGCGTCCAGCAGGCGCGACCTGTCCGTGTGGGTGGTCACGGGTGACGGTGACGCGCTGTCCATCGGCGGCAACCACCTCATCCACGCCCTGCGCCGCAACGTCAACCTCAAGATCCTGCTGTTCAACAACCGGATCTACGGCCTGACCAAGGGCCAGTACTCCCCGACCTCCGAGGTCGGCAAGATCACCAAGTCGACGCCGATGGGCTCCCTCGACGCGCCCTTCAACCCGGTGTCCCTGGCCATCGGCGCGGAGGCGTCCTTCGTGGCGCGGACGGTGGACTCGGACCGCAAGCACCTGACGGAGGTGCTGCGGCAGGCGGCCGCCCACCCGGGCACCGCGCTGGTCGAGATCTACCAGAACTGCAACATCTTCAACGACGGCGCCTTCGAGGCGTTGAAGGACCGGCAGCAGGCCGAGGAGGCGGTGATCCGCCTGGAGCACGGGCAGCCGATCCGCTTCGGCGCCGACCGGGCGAAGGGCGTCGTACGGGACGCCGCCACCGGCGACCTCAAGGTGGTCACGGTGACGCCCGAGAACGAGGCCGACGTCCTGGTCCACGACGCCCACTCCGCGTCCCCGACCACGGCCTTCGCCCTCTCCCGCCTGGCCGACCCGGACACCCTGCACCACACCCCCATCGGCGTCCTGCGCTCCGTCGACCGCCCGGTCTACGACACGCAGATGTCCGACCAGCTCGACACGGCGATCGAGCAGAACGGCAAGGGGGATCTGGCCGCGCTGCTGGCGGGCGGGGACACCTGGACGGTCGTCGGCTGACGGCGACAGTGGTTCACGAGGCCCGGGACTGGCGTTCCCGGGCCTCGTCGTATGCCAGGCGCGCCTTCTCCACCTCGCCCATCCGCTCATGGGTCCACGTCGCCAGCCCCCGCACCTGTTCGGCGGCCTCGCGGCCCAGGTCGGTCAGGGTGTAGTCGACGCGGGGCGGGATCACGGGCTTGGCGTCGCGGTGGACCAGGCCGTCGCGTTCCAGGGTCTGGAGGGTCTGGGTGAGCATCTTCTCGCTGACCTGTCCGATCGCCCGGCGCAGCTCGCTGAAGCGGTAGGAGCGGTCGAGGAGGTGGATCAGCACGAGGACGCCCCAGCGGCTGGTGAGGTGTTCCAGGACGAGGCGGTAGGGGCACATCGCCTCGTCGACCCTCGGGGTACTTACTGCCATGTCAGTACCTTACTTCAAAGTGGGTACTTTCGCAGAGTTAGCGCACCCCCTAGGGTTAGTGGCACACCCGCACCACCCCCTACGAGGAGTTCTGACCATGAGCATCGTCGTCACCGGAGCCACCGGAAACCTCGGCCGCCACGTCGTCGAGCAGCTGCTGGAGAAGGTTCCGGCCGACCAGATCACCGCCGTCGTCCGCACCCCGGAGAAGGCCGCCGACTTCGCGGCCAAGGGCGTCAAGATCGCGGTCGCCGACTACAACGCCCCGGAGACCTTCGACGGACTCCTCGCGGCCGGTGACAAGGTGCTGCTGGTCTCCGGCAACGAGTTCGACAAGGGCCGCCCCGGCCAGCACCAGGTCGTCATCGACGCCGCCAAGGCGGCCGGCGTGGCACTCCTGGCGTACACCAGCGCCCCCGGCACCCTGAGCGCCGCGCTGGCCGACGACCACCGCGCCACCGAGAAGGCGCTGCTCGCCTCCGGCCTGCCCTACGCGCTGCTGCGCAACGGCTGGTACCACGAGAACTACACCGAGAACCTCGCCCCCGTCCTGCAGTACAGCGCCGTCACCCAGGCCGCCGGTGCGGGCCGGGTCTCCTCCGCCTCCCGCGCCGACTACGCGGCCGCCGCCGTCGCCGTCCTGACCGGCGAGGGCCACGAGAGCAAGACGTACGAGCTGGGCGGCGACGTCGCCTGGAGCTTCGCCGAGTACGCGGCCGAGCTGAGCGCGCAGACCGGCAAGGAGATCGCCTACAACGCGGTCTCCGTCGAGGACTTCACCGGGATCCTGGCCGGCGCCGGCCTGCCCGCGCCGCTCGCCTCGATCCTCGCGGGCGTCGACGCGTCCATAGAGAAGGGCGAACTGGTCGTCTCCAGCGGCGACCTCTCCCGCCTGGCCGGCCGTCCGACCACCCCGCTCGCCGAGGCGATCACGGCCGCGCTCAAGGGCTGACACCCGGGACAGCAGGGACAGCCCCGCCTGTCATGACCGTATAGCGATACGGACATGACAGGCGGGGCCGCTCGGCGTTACCTTCGTCCACGCATGCCTGACGTGAGAAGGAGGGGCCCGTGGCCGGGACGTCGAAGGGTGAGGGCCGGATAGGCCTGCTGAACGGCATCGCGGCGTACGGCATGTGGGGGCTCGTCCCCCTCTTCTGGCCCCTGCTGAAGCCCGCCGGGGCGATCGAGATCCTCGCCCACCGGATGGTCTGGTCCCTCGTCTTCGTCGGCGCCGCGCTCGTGGTGTTGCGGCGCTGGGCCTGGGCCGGCGAGCTGCTGCGGCAGCCGCGCAAGCTCGGGCTGATCGCCGTCGCCGCGGCCTTCATCACCGTGAACTGGGGTCTCTACATCTGGTCCGTGAACACGGGCCACGTCGTCGAGGCCTCGCTCGGCTACTTCATCAACCCCCTCGTCACCATAGCGATGGGCGTGCTGCTCCTGAAGGAGCGGCTACGGCCCGTGCAGTGGACGGCGGTCGGGGTCGGCTTCGCCGCCGTACTCGTGCTGGCCATCGGGTACGGACAGCCGCCGTGGATCTCCCTCACCCTCGCCTTCTCGTTCGCCACCTACGGTCTGGTGAAGAAGAAGGTCAACCTCGGCGGCATAGAGTCGCTGGCCGCCGAGACCGCGATCCAGTTCCTGCCCGCGCTCGGCTTTCTGCTGTGGCTGACCGCGCACGGCGACTCCTCCTTCTCCACCGAGGGTCCGGGCCACGCGGCCCTGCTCGCCGCGACCGGCATCGTCACCGCACTCCCCCTCGTCTGCTTCGGCGCGGCCGCGATCCGCGTGCCCCTCTCCACCCTGGGCCTGCTGCAGTACCTGGCCCCGGTCTTCCAGTTCCTGCTCGGCATCCTCTACTTCCACGAGGCCATGCCACCCGAGCGCTGGGCCGGATTCGCGCTGGTCTGGCTGGCGTTGGCGCTGCTCACCTGGGACGCCCTGCGCACCGCGCGCACGCTCAGGAGGGAGATCAGCAGGCCCAGCACCACCATGACGACGGGCACGGTCAGCGCT
Organism: Streptomyces fulvoviolaceus; assembly: GCF_000718165.1. GTDB lineage: Bacteria > Actinomycetota > Actinomycetes > Streptomycetales > Streptomycetaceae > Streptomyces > Streptomyces fulvoviolaceus. The sequence continues at coordinate 11,747 of NZ_JOEY01000033.1, forward strand.
GTACGGAAGGCGGAGAGCCTCTCCTCCGGCCCCGAGCCGCTCGACTCCCCGGCCGCCAAGCCGTAGACGGCCGTCACCGCCGAGATGCCGATCGCCGAGCCGAACTGCGAGGCGGTGTGCAGCAGTCCGCCCGCCAGCCCCTGCTCGGCATCGGCGACCCCGTCGGTCGCCGCGATCGTCAGCGGGCCGTACGCCAGCGCGAAGGCCGTGCCCGCGACGAACAGCGTCGGCAGCATCGCCAGGTACGGCCAGTCCATGCCGACCGGCAGGAACAGCCCGTACGCGGCCACGGCCAGCACGAAGCCGCCGACGATCACGCGCGCGTTGCCGAAGCGGGCGACCAGCCTCGGGGTGAGGGTGGGGGCCAGCACGGCGTCGCAGCCCATGATCACCAGGGCGATCGCGGTCTGCAGTGAGGACCAGCCGCGCAGCTCCTGCAGGTAGAGCGTCACGACGAACTGGAAGCCGAAGAAGGCGCCGACGAAGAGCAGCGCACCGAGATCGGCCCGGACCACCGAACCCGTGCGCAGGATCCCGAGCCGCACGAGGGGACTCGCACAGCGGCGCTCGACGGCGACGAAGACGACGGCGAACAGCAGCGCCGTGAGGGCCGACGCCGTCGTCAACGGCCAGCCGTCCAGGCCGTGTTCCAGGCGTACGACGGTGTAGGCGGCCAGCAGCATGGCGCCGGCGATGGTGATCGTGCCCGGGAGGTCGAAGCCGCGGAGGCCGGAGCGGGAGACGCTCTGCCGTGGGATCAGCCGTACGGCCGCCACGAGCAGCGCGCCCGCCAGCAGCACCGGGGCGAAGAACACCCAGCGCCAGCCGAGCGAGGTGAGCAGGCCGCCGATCACCAGGCCGAGCGAGAAGCCGCCGGCCCCCGTACCGGCGAAGACCAGCAGGGCCTTCTCGCGCTGCGGGCCCTCCTCGTACGAGGTCGTGATCAGGGACAGCGCGGCCGGCGTCATGAACGCGGCGGACACCCCGGTGACGAAACGGGCGACGATCAGCATCCAGCCCTCGGTCGCGAAGCCGCCCAGGCCCGAGAAGGTGAGGAAGACCGTCAGCCAGAGCAGGAACATCCGGCGGCGGCCGAGCAGGTCGGCGGCGCGGCCGCCGAGGAGGGTGAAGCCGGCGTAGCCGAGCACGTAGGCGCTCATCACCCAGGCCGCGGTGTCCGTCGCCAGCCCCAGATCGGATCTGATCGAGGGGATCGCGACCGCCATCATCGCGATGTCGGCGCCCTCCAGGAAGATCGTTCCACAGAGGACGAGTAACAGCGCCCACGCGCGCGTGCCCATGGCAACACTCCATACGTTGAGGGGAGTTACGCGAATGAGGGTCAGTTCCCTCTTGTAACCACCCCCACCCTCCGGCAGCATCGACAGACATGGAAGAAGGCACTTCGAAGTCACCGAGTAACTGCACGGGCACCGTGGACTACGGCGATGCCGACCCCTTCCAATGGGACACCCGCGAGGACTGCCAGGTAAGGCAGATCCTCGACCGGATCGCCGACAAATGGTCGCTTCTTGTCATCGCCCTGCTGGAGAACCGGCGGCTCCGCTTCACCGAACTGCGCCGGGAGATCGACGGCATCAGCCAGCGGATGCTGACGGTGACGCTGCGCTCGCTGGAGCGGGACGGGTTGGTGAAGCGGACGGTGTATCCGGTGGTACCGCCCCGGGTGGAGTACGAACTCACCCCGCTGGGCGGGACCCTGCACGCGACGATCCGGTCCCTGGTGACCTGGACCGAGACGCACCAGGAGGAGATCGCGACGGCGCGGGAGGCGTACGACGCGCGGGAGGCCGCGCCGCTGTAGGCGTCCAGGTGTCGGTGCGGGCCGCTATAAGTGGTCCCATGACTGGGACAGCACCCGCACCCGTGCACTGGAAGCTCGTCATCGACGCCACGCACCCGCACGCGCAGGCCGGCTTCTGGGCCGCAGCGCTGCACTACGAGGTCGAGGACAACAACGCCCTCATCGACCGCCTGCTGGAGCTCGGCGCCCTGCCGCGCGAGGCCACCGTCGAGTACCACGCCCGTCTCGCCTTCCGGGACCTGATCGCCGTACGGCATCCGGACGACCCGTACGACGAGTCGACCGGAACCGGGCTGGGACGCCGACTGCTCTTCCAGCGCGTGCCGGAGGCGAAGACGGTCAAGAACCGGCTCCACCTGGACCTGCACCCGGGCGAGGGCAGGCGGGAGTCGGAGGTCGAGCGGCTGAAGGGGCTCGGGGCGAGTGTGCTGCGGGAGGTGAAGGAGCCGTCGGGCGCGTGGGTGGTGATGACGGATCCGGAGGGGAACGAGTTCTGCGTGCACTGAGTTCAGGAGCGTCGCGGCGGTGCCCCCAGCCCGAAGAGCCGCGCCCCGTTCTCGTAACACACCGCGCGCAACCAGTCGTCACCCAGTCCGAGCCGTTCGAGGACCTCGAGCTGGTGGACGTACTCGTAGGGGATGTTGGGGAAGTCCGACCCCAGCAGAATCCGATCGCCTAGGTCCGCGAGCCGGCCGAGTTCGGTTGCCGGGAAGGGGCTGAAACGCTCGCTGAAATCCGTGAACGCCATGGTCGTGTCCAGGCGGACCTCGTCGTATCGCTCGGCCAGGTCCAGGAAGTCGGTGTATTCCGGCATTCCCATGTGCGCCACGATCAGGGGCAGGCGCGGATGCCTGGCGAGGAGTCGCCCCACCGGCTCCGGGCCGGTGTGTTTGCCGGGTGCGGGGCCCGAGCCGCAGTGCATGACCACGGGGATTCCCGCCTCGGCGAGCAGTCCCCACACGGGATCGAGCAGCTCGTGCGTCGGGTCGTACGCCCCCACCTGCACATGGGACTTGAAGACCCGGGCCCCCGCCTCGACCGCCGTGCGGACGTAGTCCTCCACGCCCTCCTCGGGATAGAGGGTGGCCGTGTGCAGACAGTCGGGTGTGCGTCGCGCGAAGTCGGCGGCCCATTCGTTCAGCCAGGGTGCCATACCGGCCTTGTGCGGATAGAGCATCGCGGTGAAGGCGCGTACCCCGAACTGCCGGAGAATCGCGAGCCGTTCGTCCTCCTCCTGGCGATAGGTGATGCCCCACTCGATGCCGGTCATCGGGCCGACCGCGTCGAAGTAGTCCCACACCTTGCGCAGAACCCGCTCCGGCATGAAGTGCGTGTGGACGTCGACCAGTCCGGGCACCCCGATCCGTCGCCGAAACCTCTCGACAGCCTCGACTTCACCCACGGGACCGATTCCTCTCGACGCTGACGTCATGCCCTCACCGTCCCTCACTGTCAGGTGGACGCGCCGTCCGAAGCAACCCCCTTGATCCTCACGCGCGTCCGCTACGCGAACACCCCTGACCGGATTCCGCCCTTGACGGAACGTCAACCCCTGCTCAACGATCCAGGCACCCCATTCACTGTGGAATCCCTGTGGACTCAGGGATTCCCCCGGAATTCGGAGCCCCCCACATGAAGCTCTCGGTTCCCGGACGCGCCACGGCCACCGCCGTCGTCGCGGCCGTGACACTCCTGGCCGGTGGATCCATAGCCGGCGCGGCCCCCGCACCCGAGCCCGTGGCGCCCGACATCCCGGTGGCCAACGTCAAGGCGCATCTGACCCAGCTGCAGTCCATCGCCACCGCCAACGGCGGCAACCGCGCGCACGGCCGGGCCGGCTACAAGGCCTCGATCGACTACGTGAAGGCCAAGCTGGACGCCGCCGGATTCACCACCACGCTCCAGCAGTTCACGTCCTCCGGCCGCACCGGCTACAACCTCATCGCCGACTGGCCGGGCGGCGACACCGGCCAGGTCATCATGGCCGGCTCGCACCTCGACAGCGTCACCTCCGGCGCGGGCATCAACGACAACGGCTCCGGCTCGGCCGCCGTACTGGAGACCGCGCTCGCCGTGGCCCGGGCGGACTACCAGCCCACCAAGCACCTCAGGTTCGCCTGGTGGGGCGCGGAGGAGCTGGGCCTGGTCGGGTCGAAGTACTACGTCAACAGCCTGGCCACCTCGGACCGTTCACGGATCAGCGGCTATCTGAACTTCGACATGATCGGCTCGCCGAACCCCGGCTACTTCGTCTACGACGACGACCCGGCCATCGAGAAGACCTTCCAGGAGTACTACACCGGCCTCGGCATCGCGACGGAGATCGAGACCGAGGGCGACGGCCGCTCCGACCACGCGCCGTTCAAGAGCGCGGGCGTGCCGGTCGGCGGGCTGTTCAGCGGTGCCGACTACATCAAGACGGCGGCACAGGCGGCCGAGTGGGGCGGTACGGCGGGCAAGGCCTTCGACGCCTGCTACCACTCCTCCTGCGACACCACCGCCAACATCGACGACACGGCGCTGGACCGCAACAGCGACGCGGTCGCGTACGCGGTGTGGGAGCTGTCGGAGTAGACCGGTCCCTCTACTCCGCCGCCCTCGCCCGTTCCGCCAGACGGAGCATGCGGGCTCGGGCCTTCTCCAGCTTGTCCGGGTCCTCGGCCGCCGGCCCTTCCCCGGCGGCCAACTCCGTCCACAAGGTGAGCAGTTCGCGCCCCAGGTCCAGGCCCTGCAGCGGGTCGCGCACGGCCCGCCAGGCGGTGGCCGCGCTCTGGACGTTGCCGTAGGCCGCCTCGGCGTCCCTCGCCCGGTGCTGAACGCGGGCCAGGTCGAGGGAGAGGCGCAGGGCGCGGACCGGTTCGCCGCCCAAGTAGGCGACGTAGGCGGTGAGTTCGTACAGCCGGAGCACCTCGGGATGCTCCGGCCCGAGCGCCTGGGCCGCCTGCGCCGCGGTCCGCTCCGCGAGTTCCGCCGCCACGTCGATCCGCCCTTCCCTGACGGCCTCGTTGATCCGCGCGACCGGCTCGGCGAGGAACGCGGCAGCACCTCCCGGGACAGCCGGCGGCCCGTCCCCGAGCACGGCTTCGGCCACGGCGTCGAAGCCGCGCACCGGGGTCGGTTTGGGATCGGGGTCGTCCATGAGAAGGACGGGCTCGGCGAACGGGACGGGGGCGGGCGGGGGTGTGGGCGGAGCGACGGGCAGCGGCAACGGCTCGGGCACCGGAAGGGGCCTCGCGTCCATCACCGGCGGCGGGCCGAACTCCCCCGTCGGGGGGAGGACCGTCCCGGGGGGCGGGGCGTCCGGCAGGGGCCGTAGCGCATAGGTCGGGGCCGCGTCCTGCACGGGCTCCGGAGTCTGCCGCAGAAGATGCGGGGGCGGATCATGCCGGACGGGCTCCTCAGCCGCGGCGACCGGCCACTCCGCCTGCCTCGGTACCTCCGGGGGAGCGATCCCGACCGGCTCCGCGGTGAAGCGGCTGGAGCCGTCCGGGGACACCTCCAGGGGGACCACGTAGCCGATGCGCTCGTCGTGGATGGTGGCGTGGACGGGGTGGCCGCCGGCGCGGGCGATGTCGTGGAGATGACGCAGGACGGCCTGCTGGAGCTCCTCGCCGGGGGCCGCGGCTACCGGTACGCCGCCGACCGAAGCACCGGGGCCTGTCGCGGGGACACGGACGTCGATCGGCGCTGCGGGGGCGGCCGGGCCGCCGTTCTTCTGGTCCCGCTTCTTGTCGCGGCTGAGTCGAGACATCATTTTCCCCTACGGTCGTGCACGTACTGTCAAGTCTCTCCGCAGGCCCACGGTTCTCACGTCACCGTGCTGTCACAGGGTCGTTCCAGCACCTCACGCTTCGTCACGGGCCACACCCCGGATGCCGTGCAGCATCGGCGACGGGGAGGGGGATGACAAGACGTGCAGCGGGCATGCGGAGTGACGTGCAGCGAGAAGCGGAGAGCGTGCGGCAGGGGCCGGAGATCTGGATCCGCGGGCCGGTGGCCGTACCCGAACCGGGACCGCCGCCGGAACCCCTCGGCCGACGCTACTCCTTCGTCGGCACGCACGGCGGGGCGGGCACGTCCACGCTCGCCGCCGTCTACGGCGGTCACGACTGCGGGCGCGACTGGCCCGGCCCCGGTGATCCGCGGTCGGTGCTGCTCGTCGCCCGTACGCACGCGGCCGGACTGCGGGCCGTCCAGCGCACTCTGGGGTCCTTCCAGGAGGGCGAGGCCCCGCCGGGACTCGATCTCGACGCGGTCGTGCTGGTCGCGGACGCGCCCGGACGGCTGCCGCGGCCGCTGGACCGGAGCATCAGGGAGATCGAGGCGTCCGTCGCGGTGTACCGCGTGCCGTGGGTGCCGGCATGGCGGCTGGGCGACCTGGGCGGACGCCCACCCCGGCTCCCGGGAACGGCCTAGCGGCGCGGCCGAGAATGACCCCGTGACAGCAATCACCGCGGCCGCCTACGCCTCCCTCTCCGCCGGGCAGATCGCCTCCGCCGTACGGTCGCGCTCGCTGCGCGCCGTCGACGTGATCGCCTCCGCGCTGGAGCGGATCGAGCGGGTGGACCCGGCGCTGTGCGCGTTCGCCGAGGTGTGGGGCGAGGAGGCGCTGCGGCGGGCCGGTGAGGTGGACGCGCGGGTCGCGGCGGGTGAGCGGCTGCCGCTGGCCGGGGTGCCGATCGGGGTGAAGGGGCGGCGCGGTCCGCGTACGGCGGGGCCGCTCCTCGCGGCCGGGTGTGTGCCGGTGGGGGCGACGGCCGTGCCCGGTCCCGGAACTCCCTGGCAGACGTGGGGACTTGGCGCGGGCGGCCGTACGGTCAACCCGTGGCGGGCCGACCGCACGCCGGGCGGCTCCTCGGCCGGGTCGGCGGCCGCGGTGGCGGCGGGCCTGGTGCCGCTCGCGACCGGGAGCGACGGGGCGGGGTCGGTGCGGATTCCGGCGGCCTGGTGCGGGGTGGTCGGGCTGAAGACGACCAACTCCGACCGTACGAGGCTCACGGCGCCAGGCGTGCTCGTGCGGCACGCGGCGGATGCGGAGACGTACTGGCGGGTGCTGTCGGGGGATGCGCCTCGGACCCAAGGCGGGGTCACCGTGACCGCCGTCTGGTCCCCCGACCTCGGCTTCGCCGACCCCGACCCGGCGGTCGTCGCGATCGCGCGCACGGCGGTCGACCGGCTCGCGGAGGCAGGCGTCGTACGGCTGATACGGCCGTCCCCCGCCCTCCGCATCGAGGACCCGGCGCCCGCCTGGCTCGCCCGCCGCTCCCCCGGCGCCGATCTCACGGCCGCCCACCGCACCCGCGCCGAGAACGACCGCCGCCTGGACGCCCTCCTCGCCCACGCGGACCTGCTGCTGACCCCGACGACGCCCAGCCCGCCGCACGGCCACGAAGGCCCCGGGGAGCGCTACTCCACCGCGCTCACCTGGGCGTTCAATCTGAGCGGGCACCCAGCCGTCAGCATTCCTGCGGGGTTCGGTCCCGACGGGTGTCCGGTCGGGCTCCAGATCGTGGCGTCGCACGGGTGGGAGGGGCTGTTGCTCGCCGTGGCGCGGGCGGCGGAGTCGGAGGCCGGGCTGCGGGCGGTCATCGCACCCCTGGACAGATGATTGCGCACGCATATAATGCATACGCACGAAGTTGCCGCACGCCTATTAACTGGCCGATTGCCTGGCCGGTCACTTGGCCGATCACCTGGGGGATTCCATGACCCGTCGTTTCCTGTTCGTCCTGGGCAGCAGCCGCAGTGACGGCAATTCCGAGCTGCTGGCACGCCGGGCCGCCGAGCAGTTGCCGGACGACATCGAGCAGCAGTGGTTCAACCTCGCCGAGCAGCCGCTGCCCGACTTCGTGGACCTGCGCCGCGACAGCGACCATGTGCGGGCGCCCGCGGGGACCGTCCCGGGCCTGCTGCTCGACGCCACGCTCGCGGCCACGGACATCGTGATCGTCTCGCCGCTGTACTGGTACTCGGTGTCCTCCCACGTCAAGCGCTACCTCGACTACTGGTCGGGCTGGCTGCGCACGCCCGGCATCGACTTCAAGGCGACGATGGCCGGGCGCACCCTCTGGGGTGTCACCGCGCTCGCGCACGAGGAGTTCGAGGTCGCCGACCCGCTGGTCGGCACGCTCAACAACTCGGCCGCCTACATGGGGATGCACTTCGGCGGAGTCCTGCTCGGCAACGGCAGCAGGCGGGGGGACGTGCTGAACGACGCCGAGGCACTGGCCGGCGCGAAGACGTTCTTCGCGGGGGAGGCGCCGCTCGCGCGGTTCCCGTACGAGAGCGACTGAGCCCGGCTCGGGGTCCCGTTCAGGGTGCGGCTCGCGGTCCGGTTCAGGGTCCCGCTCAGGAAGAGATGTCCTTCGTCGTGAACCGTGCCCACGCCGCCGAGCCGAACACCGCGGCGTACAGGGCCTGGAGGCCGAGGTTCTTCACCAGCTCGTCCCAGTACACCGGGTCGCGCATGAGGTCGGCGAAGGACAGCCAGTAGTGGGAGAAGAAGTACGGCTGGAGCGCGTGGAGTTGGGGGATCTGGTCGAGGATCTGGATCGTGATGAGCAGGCCGACGGTCGTGGCCATCGCCGCGATGCCGCTGGTGGTCAGCGTCGACACGAACAGGCCCAGGGCCGCGACGCCCGTCAGTGACGCGGCCACGACCAGGGCGATCAGCAGGGCCCGGCCGAGGCCGTCGGCGAAGCTGATCTGGGTGCCGGAGATCGTCGTCAGGTCGCCGAGTGGGAAGAGGACGGCTCCGACCGTCAACGCCGAGACCGCTACTACGAGGGTCGCCACCAGGCAGAACGTCATCGTGGTCGCGTACTTGGTGAGGAGCAGGCGGGTGCGGCCCGCCGGGGCGACCAGGAGGTAGCGGAGGGTGCCCGCGTTGGCCTCGCCGGCGATCGCGTCGCCTGCGACCACGCCGATCGCCATCGGGAGGAAGAACGGGAGTGTCGCGGCCAGCGCGGTGAAGACGAGGAAGAGGCCGTTGTTGGTGATCTGCGAGATGAATGCGGGGCCGCCACCTCCTCCGCCGCCCGGGCCTACGCCGCCGCCGTCGCTCGTCTCGATCTTGATCGCGATGCCGATGAGGATCGGTACGGCTGCCAGTACGGCCAGCAGGGCGATCGTGCGCCAGCGGCGGAAGGTGGTGAGTAGTTCGTTGCGGAAGAGGGTGCCGTAGAAGGTTGTTCGGCGGGTGCGGGTTGTTTGTGGCTGGTCGCGCCCCGCGGCGGAGCCGCTGATCGACACAGCCCCGCGCCCCTGGGCGGCGTTGGCCTCAACCTGCGACATCGAAGCCCTCCCCTGTCAGTGCCACGAAGGCGTCCTCCAGCGAGGCTCGTTCGATGCCGAAGCCTCGGACGCGGACGCCCGCTGCCACCAACGTGGCGTTCACATCGGCCAGTTCACGGTCCGGAGGCTCCGCGGTCACCCGGTCCTCGGTGATGACCACGTCCGACGCCCCCTGCTCCTTCAGCACCCGCGCCGCATCCCCCGTGTCCGGGGTCGTCACGACCAGTCGGCCCCTCGCGCCCGCCGCCAGGTCGGCCACCGGGCCCTGGGTGAGCAGGCGGCCCTGGGCCATCACGGCCGCGTGCGTGCACACCTGCTCGATCTCGTCGAGGAGATGGGAGGAGAGGAAGACGGTCGTGCCGTCGGAGGCCAACTCCCTGACCAGGGAACGGATTTCGCGCATGCCCTGCGGGTCGAGTCCGTTGGTCGGTTCGTCGAGGACGAGGAGCCTGCGGGGCTGGAGCAGCGCGGCCGCGAGGCCCAGGCGCTGCTTCATGCCCAGCGAGTACGCCTTCGCCTTCTTGCCCGCTGCGGCCGCCAGGCCCACCCGGTCCAGCGCCGCCGCGACGCGGGTGCGCCGGGTGCGCGGGTCAGCGGTCGGGTCGGCGGCGTCGTAGCGCAGGAGGTTGTCGCGGCCGGAGAGGAAGCCGTAGAGGGCCGGGCCCTCGATCAGCGCGCCGACCTGTGGGAGTACGGTCCGTGCGGCGCGCGGCATGGGGTGGCCCAGCACGCGCGCCGAGCCGGACGTGGGCTCGATCAACCCCATCAGCATGCGGATGGTGGTGGTCTTGCCGGAGCCGTTCGGACCGAGGAAGCCGAAGACGCTGCCCGCCGGGACGGTCAGGTCGAGACCGTCGACGGCGAGCTGCCCGCCGCGGAAGCGCTTGGTGAGGGCGCGGGTGTGGATGACGCCGTCACCCTCGGTGGCGTTGTCACCCTCGGTGGCGTTGTCACCCTCGGTGGCGTTGTCACCCTCGCCCTCCGGATGTGGATCCGGCTCCGTGGCGGGCGCTTGGTCCATCGGCTCCCTCGATTCGTCGCACAAGTACGCTCAAGTACGCGAGTACGGTACTTACTTCGCCGCGTCCGCCGCCTTCACCAGCGCGTCCTTGGTGACCGCGCCGACGTAGACCTTGCCGTCGTCCGTGATCAGGGCGTTGATCAGGCGGGTCTTGAAGACCGTGCCCTCGCCGAACTTGCCGCTCACCTTGTCGCCGAGCGAGTCGATGAAGCCGCCGACGTCACCGCCGCCGGCCTCGGAGCCGGACGGGATGCCCTCGCCGCCGGTGTCGAAGGTGGCGATGGAGTCCCAGCCGTCACCGATGACGTTCAGGCCGTCGAGGCCCTTGGAGAGCTCCTCGTCGCCCTTGGTGAAGTCCTCGTCGGAGTGCTCCCTGGAGGGCGCCTCGGACGCGTCCTCCTCGGTGACCTTCGCCCCCTTCGGCGGGGTGAAGTCGAAGGTCGACGCGGCCGGCTTGGCGAAGCTGACCTGGGTGAAGCCTGCGTCGATCACCGCCGCGCCGCCGCTCGACGGGGTCAGCGTGAACTTCAGCGGCAGCCCGGTCTTCGAGTCCACGGCCACGGTGATCTGGCCGACGGTGGACCCGGAGTCCTTGGGCTTGATGACGAGCCGGTACGCGTCCCGGCCCGCGACCTGCGCGGTCCCGTCGACGGTCACGGAGGTGGTGTCGTCGGCGGCCTTCAGGGCGTCCTCGGCGAGGTCCTTGGGCGTGGCCGGGAGCTCCTCCTTGTCGGTGCTCTTGGAGGCGGTGCCGTGGAAGACCTCGTTGGACTGGCTGTCGTAGCCCCAGACGTCCTTGCCGTCGTGGATGAGGCTGTACTCGGCCGCGTCCTCCAGCAGGGAGACCTTCTGCTTGTCCGGGCCGTCGGCCGCGACCCGCAGGGTGTGCGTGCCGGAGGCCAGCTCGGTGAGCTTGGACGACGGGTCGGCGGACGAGCCGTCACCCGAGGACCCGGCACCGGAGGTCAGACTGCTCTCCAGACCGCCGAGGTCGGGCAGTCCCAGATCGGTGCTGATCTTCACCGTGCCGGACAGCTGCTGTACGTCCGAGGCGGCGATCTTCTCGATGAGTTTCTGTGCGCTGATCTTCGGCAGGTCGGGGTCGCCGGAGTCGGCGAGCGCCGGGACGAGCCCGATGGTCGCCGCGGCCACCCCCACCACCGCGACCGGGACGACGTACCGCGCGGCCTTGCGGCGCCCCGCGCGCAGGTCGTCGGCCTCCCCGGTGCTCGTGCTGTCGTCGGTTTCGAACGGTGCCATGTGTGCCTTACCTCCGTCGTCGGCGGCGGCTTTCAACTCCCGTATGTCCACCCCGTAGCCGCCATTCTCACCCGAATCGGTGAGGAGTGGTGTTTTCCGTGGTGTCCATCTGACCAAATCGGCCACGAAGAAGCGTCAACCCGCGGGCTCAACTCCGCGTACACCTGCGGTATGACACGCGGAGGCGGCGCCTCCCCCGACCCGTAGGGGTCGCACGGAAGACGCCGCCCTGTCCCGTCGCCGGATCAGAGTCGGATCAGCTCCGCAGGAACACGTAGTCCGCCTGGTACGGCACCCCGACGATCGCGCCCGGGTCGCAGGAACCGGCCGGAGCCACCCCTCCGACGGTGTTCAGCCGCAGGATCTCCACGGTGTCGGCGAGCAGCCCGTGGTGCTTGCCGGACTGCGTGGCCCTGAGGTCCAACTCGGGGATGTTCTTGTCCCCGTTCGGGGTCTTGGAGATGAGCGCCCCGGTGACCGCGCTGCCGTCGCGGGCGATCCACTGCGGGGTACCGGAGTTGGGCTGGACGAAGGAGTGCGCGATGCCGCCGCCGAGCACGGCGCTGACGTCCCGCTGGGCGAAGGCGTACCCGCCGCCCTCGGCCGGCTTGCACTCGTAGATCTGCTTGCCCTTGATGACGGACGCCTGGAAGTTGTGGAGCGCGTCGCGGAAGTCGAAGTCGGCGACGGTGACCTTGTGGAGCTGGCCGCGGACGGCGCCGCCCGGGAACTCGGCGGTGTGCAGGTTGGCGTAGAAGGAGTTCGGGTCGCTCTTGAGCGCGTCGAGCAGTGCCGCGTCCTTGACCTTGACGGTTCCGGTGACGGTACGGCCCTTGCTGTTCTTGCCGAGCAGTTCGGTGAAGTCGACCTTGATGCCGCCGTTGGTGCCCTTGGCGCCCTGGTGGATGTGGAGGGCGGTGGGCTTGCCGGTGCCGGCCCACTTGACGGCGACGGAGACCTTGTCGCCCTTGACCTTGATGAACTCCACCGCGGCGCCGTCCTTGTCGCCGACGGCCGGACCGCCCGCCACGGGCACCTCGTTGGCGCCCCGGAGGCTGGCCGCGAGAAGGGTGCCTCCCTTGCCGCCGGCTCCGACGAGGCCGTTCTGGGTCACGATCTCCTGCCCGCTTCCGGAGTGGCCCGCGTGGTCGGCGCGAGCACCTCCGGAGGCGAAGGCGGGAATCACCGCGGCGGCGACACCACCGGCGGCGGCCACCGCGACCGCGGTGACGAGCAGGCTCTTACGGCGTGTTGAGAACGTCGCGTTCATGCCCATGATTCTTTTTTCTCCCCGTATTGCGGCCAACGCCCCCTGCGTCAGCTTCTGGATATGAATACGGAGGCGATCTCATTCTGGATTTAGTCCAAATGTGTGACCTGTATCACGTGCGACGGAGTCAAGCTGGGGACGGGCTCAGCCCGCCCGGTGGACCACCGCGTCGCACAGCTCCATCAGCGCGGCCCTCGCATCGCACTCCCGCAGCGGAGCGAGCGCCGCGCGCGCGTCCTTCGCGTACCGCACCGTGTCCGCGCGAGCCTGCTCCAGCGCGGGGTGCACACGCAGTGCGGCCAGCGCCTCCGCGTGCCGCGCGTCGTCGGTCAGGTCGGAGTCCAGGAGCTCGCACAGCGCGATGTCCTCGGCCAGGCCCAGCCGGGCCGCCCGCTCGCGCAGCCGCAGCACCGGCAGCGTCGGGATGCCCTCGCGCAGGTCCGTCCCCGGCGTCTTGCCGGACTCGTGGGAGTCGGAGGCGATGTCCAGGACGTCGTCCGCGAGCTGGAAGGCGACGCCCAACCGCTCGCCGTACTGCGTGAGCACGTCCACGACCGTCTCGTCGGCGCCCGACATCATCGCGCCGAAGCGGCACGAGACCGCGACCAGCGAGCCCGTCTTGCCGCTGAGCACGTCCAGGTAGTGCTCGACCGGATCGCGTCCGTCCTGCGGCCCCGCCGTCTCGAGGATCTGGCCGGTCACCAGCCGCTCGAACGCCTCGGCCTGCACCCGGACCGCCTCGGGCCCGAGGTCGGCCAGGGTGTGCGACGCACGCGCGAACAGGAAGTCACCCGTGAGGACCGCGACCGAGTTGCCCCAGCGGGTGTTGGCGCTCTCGACCCCGCGCCGCACCGCGGCCTCGTCCATGACGTCGTCGTGGTACAGCGTCGCGAGGTGGGTCAGCTCCACCACCACGGCCGACGGCACCACGCCCGGCGCATAGGGGTCGCCGAACTGGGCGGCCAGCATCACGAGCAACGGCCTGAACCGCTTCCCGCCGGCCCGCACCAGATGCTGGGCCGCCTCGGTGATGAAGGGGACCTCGCTCTTGGTGGCCTCGAGCAGTCCCTCCTCGACAGCCGCCAATCCGGCCTGGACATCGGCTTCGAGAGCCTGGTCCCGCACGCTCAGCCCGAACGGCCCGACGACGGTCACGAGGGGTCTCCTGTCTGCTGGTGTCTACTGGCGATTACGCGGTATGTCGATAGGTCGCTGCCATCACTCAAGTCAGCGTATCCGGTCACCTTTGGATCACCGATAGCCCCCACCAGTCCAGGCCAGGCGGTATCGGAACACGACCGGTATGTTTTTGATCATCTGAAAAGAACGGACATCTATCGACTTAAGCGGAAGTAGTGGAGCGTGTCCCGAACCACCGTCGATGCCGAGCCCGGCAGCCAACCTCCCCCCGAGGACGACACCGCCTTCTTCGGCCAGCCCAGAGGCCTGCTCACCCTCTCCGGTCTGGAGGTCTGGGAGCGCTTCTCGTTCCTCGGCATGCAGGCCATCCTCGTCCTCTACTTCGCCGACACGGTCGCCCACGGCGGCATGGGCATGTCGGCCGGAACCGCCGCGTCCGTCTCCGCGGCCTACGGCACCCTCGTCTACCTCGTCTCCGTCGCCGGCGGCTGGCTCGCCGACCGCATCCTCGGTTCGTACCGGGCGGTGCTGTGGGGCGGCATCCTGATCGCCTGCGGCCACTACTCCATGGCCGTGCCCACGAACACCATGACCTGGGTGGGCCTGGGCCTGATCAGCGCCGGTACCGGGCTCCTCAAGCCCAACGTGGCCACCATGGTCGGCAAGCTCTACGCCACCGACGACGACCGCCGTGACGCGGGCTTCGCGCTCTACTACATGGCGATCAACATCGGCGCCTTCGCGGGCCCGCTGATCACCGGCTGGCTCGGCGACCACAGGGGCTGGCACTGGGGTTTCTCGGCCGCCGCGATCGGCATGACCTTCGGTCTGATCCAGTATGTCGTGGGCCGCCGTCACCTGGCCGGGCGAAAGCACGCGGCCGAATTCGCCCTCACGCCCGACGCGATGCGCCGCGCGATCCGCCTGATCACCTTGGGCGTCGTCGCCGTGGCGGTGGTCGCGACCGCCCTCGTCCTCGCCCACTGGCTCACCATGGACCGCTTCGTCGACCTGCTCACCCTCGTCTCGGTGATCGCCCCGGTCGTCTACTTCGCGGTGATGTTCATGAGCCCACGGGTGACCCCCGAGGAACGCGGCCGGCTCAAGCCGTACATCGTCCTCTTCCTCGCTTCGACGGTCTTCAACTTCATCCTCTTCCAGGCGTACTCGACGATGATGCTGCTGGCCGCGTCGAACGCCGAGACGACCCTCCTCGGCTACGACTTCCCCGCCAGCTGGTACGCCTCCGCGCTGGGCGCCTTCGAGGTCGGCCTCGCGCCCTTCGTCGCCGCGCTGTGGGTCCGGATGGGCCACGGCCAGCCGCACGCCTCCAACAAGATCGCGATCGGCGTCGTCCTCGGCGGTCTGTCGTTCCTGCTGATGGTCCTGCCGACCAGCGGTCACGGCGGCGAGGACTACCTGATGTCGGCCTGGTGGATCGTCGGCTCCTACTTCCTCCTGGGCCTCGGCGACATCCTGCTGGAGACCTCCGGCATGTCGGCCACCACCAAGCTCGCCCCGGTCGCCTTCTCCAGCCAGACCATGTCCCTCTGGTTCCTGTCCCTCGCCCTCGCGAACGGCATCCAGGCCCAGACGGTGAAGCTCTACGACGACGTCTCCAAGCCGGCCTACTTCGGCGTCAACGGCGCGATCGCGGTGGCCGCGGGCCTCGCGGTGATGGCCGCCGCGCCGTGGCTGCGCCGCACCATGCACCCGGTCCACTGAAGTCACCGATGCCCCAGGGGTCACCCTCATGCACATCCGTACGTCCTTCCCCTACGAGACGACTCACGAGGACCTCCGCATCCCGCTCCCTGGGGGCACCTCCCACGCTTTCGGCAGTGGGGGAGGGACCCTCCTCTACGCGCGCGTGTGGCGCCCCCTGACGGACGAACCAGTACCCGCGCTCCTCGAATACCTGCCGTACCGCCTGACCGACTGGACCGCGCCCCGCGACTGGCAACGCCACCCCTGGTACGCGGGCCACGGCTACGCCTCCGTCCGCGTGGACGTCCGCGGGCACGGCAACAGCGAGGGCATGCCGGGCGACGAGTACTCGGCGACCGAGCTGGCCGACGGGGTCGAGGTCGTCAACTGGCTCGCGGCGCAGCCCTGGTGCGACGGCAAGGTCGGCATGTTCGGCATCTCCTGGGGCGGCTTCAACTCCCTCCAGATCGCGGCCCTCGCACCCGAGCCGCTCAAGGCGGTCGTCACGGTCTGCTCCACCGACGACCGCTATGACAACGACGTGCACTACATGGGAGGTTCCGTCCTCGCGGTCGACATGCACGCCTGGGCCGCCACCATGCTCGCCTTCGTGTCCCGGCCGCCCGACCCCCGGTACGTCGGCCCCGCCTGGCGGGACATGTGGCTCAAGCGCCTGGAGCAGGTCGACCCCTTCCTCCACACCTGGCTCGCCCACCAGACCCGCGACGACTACTGGCGCCACGGCAGCGTCTGCGAGGACTACGGCGCGATCGACGCGGCGGTCCTGGCGGTGGGCGGCTGGCACGACCCGTACCGCGACACGGTGCTCCGCCTCGTCGAGCACCTGCCGGAAGACCGCGTACGAGGGCTCATCGGCCCGTGGTCCCACCAGTACCCCGACCGCGGCCTGCCGCCCGGCCCGGCGATCGGCTTCCTCCAGGAGACCCTGCGCTGGTGGGACCACTGGTTGAAGGGCGTCGACGCCGGCGCCATGCGCGAGCCCCTGCTCCGCGCCTACGTCAGCGAATCGCACCGCC
The DNA here is from genome assembly GCF_000718165.1 of Streptomyces fulvoviolaceus. Lineage (GTDB taxonomy): Bacteria > Actinomycetota > Actinomycetes > Streptomycetales > Streptomycetaceae > Streptomyces > Streptomyces fulvoviolaceus. The sequence continues at coordinate 28,300 of NZ_JOEY01000033.1, forward strand.
CGGCCACGGTCTACGACACCCTCCCCGGCCGCTGGGTCGGCGAGCCGGCCTGGCCCTCCCCCAACGTCTCGACGATCTCCTACGGCTTCCAGGGCGCCCCCGTCCTCGTCCGCTCCCCGCAGCACACGGGCGTGGACGCGGGCCGCTTCTTCCCCTTCGGCAACGACGCCGACCTTCCGCCCGACCAGCGGGATGAGGACGCGCGGTCGGCGTGCTTCGAGTTCGAAGTGGGCCAGGAGACCTGGGTGTTGGGGCGGCCGCGGGTGCGGCTGCGGCTGACCTCGGAGGTGCCGCGCGGGCAGGTCGTCGCCCGGCTCTGCGACGTGGCACCGGACGGCTCGTCGACCCTGGTCACCCGGGGTGTGCTGAACCTGTCGGCCCGCCACGGGCGCGACCGGGCCGTGCCGTGGGAGCCGGGCGCCACCGGGGAGGTGGCCTTCGAGCTGAACGGCATCGGCCATGTCTTCCCGCCCGGCCACCGCATCCGCCTCGCCGTGTCCTCCGCGTACTGGCCGTGGATCTGGCCGCAGGCCGACTCGGCGGCGGGCTTCACGCTGGAGCCGGCGGGGAGCTTCCTGGAACTCCCGGTGCGCTCCCATGGGTTGGACCGGGAGATTGCCTTCGGGGAGCCCGAGCAGTCCGAGCCCCTCGGCGTGAACTTCCCCGCCACGCTGGACGAACCGCGCCCCGAGCGCCTCGTCGTGCGGGACGTGGCCAAGGGCGAGTGGCGGCTGGAGGTCGACCCGCGTTACGGCGGCACGCGCGTGTATCCCGACGGCCTGGAGTTCACCGAGGACGCGCTGGAGACGTACACGATCAACGAGGCGGACCCCCTGTCGGCCCGCACCCGCTCGGACTGGTCGATCCGGCTGCACCGCCCGGAGCTGGCCTGGGACACGACGGTCCGGACCCGTTCGGAGATCACCTGTGACGGGACGGACTTCCTCACCTCCAACGAGGTGATCTGCACGGAGGGCGACGAGGTCGTCTTCCACCGGACGTGGGAGAAGCGGATTCCACGGACGGCCGGTTAACCACCAGTTGGGCCTCATTGCCCGATTTACCACCCTTGCGCATGCCCGTGAGTTGGGTCACTCACGGGCATGTGCGCTTCGGCGTTCCGGAATCCCCGCCTCCCCTTGCGCCGCTTACCCGTTGACGCTTGGCAGCCGCAAAGGATCAAGCACCCCATAAGCCTCACACCAAGGTCAACAGGCCTGATCTGTGAATCCGGTACTTGTTCCGGACATGTGCTCTCGCATACGTTCCGGGCCTGTCGGGCGGACGCCTAATCCTGCCGCCGCTCGCCGCACACTCATCGACGACCACTCGCACGGCAGGAGCGGGGGACCCAGGTAAGTCGCCGATCCGGTCATCTTCGGACATACCGGAACGGCTTGGGGTTAAGTCGCGTCGCCCTACGGCGGCACGGCCGGGCACCTCCCAGCCCGCACCCGACAGCTCACCTCGCAGGCGTCGGAGAGGAACCCCGCATGCCTGCTGCCGCTCAGCACCGCCGCGCAAAGCACACCCGCCTCGCCCGCAAGCTCGCCGTCCTCGGCACCGGAGCCGCCGTACTGGCCCTCCCCCTCATCGGCGCGACCAACGCGTCCGCGGCCACCACCACGGTCACCGCCACCTCGCTGGGGTACACGAACGACCTCGACGGCTGGATCCGGGCGTCCCTCCAGGTGATGGCGCAGAACGGGATTCCCGGGACGTACGACGGCATCTACCGCAACGTCATCCGCGAGTCCTCCGGCAACCCCTACGCCATCAACGACTGGGACTCCAACGCGGCCGCCGGCACCCCGTCCAAGGGCCTGCTCCAGGTGATCGACCCGACCTTCGCGGCGTACCACGTGGCGGGCACCTCGTACGACCCGTACGACCCGGTCGCGAACATCACCGCGGCCTGCAACTACGCGGCGCAGCGGTACGGCTCGATCGACAACGTGTACGGGGCGTACTGAGCCCGTCTCAGGCGCTCGGGAAGAGTCTTTCGAGGACGACGGCGATGCCGTCGTCCTCGTTCGACAGGGTCACCTCGTCGGCCACGGCCTTGAGTTCGGGGTGCGCGTTGGCCATCGCGATGCCGTGGGACGCCCAGTCGAACATGGGGATGTCGTTGGGCATGTCCCCGAAGGCGACGGTGTGTTCGGGACCCAGGCCCAGGTGCTCGGCGGCCAGCGCGAGACCCGTCGCCTTGGTGATGCCGCATGGCTGGAGTTCGACGGTGCCTGGTCCAGACATGGTGACCGTCGCGAGGGAGCCGACCACCGAGCGCGCCGTCGCCGCCAACTCGTCGTCGGACAGGTAGGGATGGCGCAGCAGCACCTTGCTGATGGGCTCGCCCCACAGGTCGTCGCGCCGGTCGACGCGTACGGCGGGCAGGGTCGGGTGGGGCATCAGGTAGCCCGGCTCGATGAGCGTGAGGCCGTCGACGCCGTCCTGGTCGACGGCGGCGTACACCTGGCCGACCTCGGCCTCGATCTTGCCGAGCGCGGTCTCGGCCAGCTCCCGGTCCAGGGTGACGGACCACAGCAGACGGTCCGCGCCGGCGTCGTAGACCTGCGCGCCCTGCCCGCACACCGCGAGCCCGGTGCTGCCCAGATCGTCGAGCAGCGGCCGCACTCTGGGGGCCGGGCGGCCGGTCACCACCAGATGCCGGGCCCCGGCCTCCGCCACCCGCGCGAGCGCGGCGAGGGAACGGTCGGAGAGCGTGTCGTCGCCTCGCAGCAGCGTTCCGTCCAGGTCGGTGGCGATGAGTGAATATGCGGTGGGAGCGGCCATGATCAGAGAATACGGATGGAACGCCCCGCCGACTCGACGCGAACCGGACGGCCGCTGCTTTCACATGCGTTGACCGGTGTTCCGGTTACGGTTCTCGCCCCCGCCGCCCCTTCCCGACCCGACCCTGGGGCTCCGCCCCAGACCCCGCTCCTCAAACGCCGGAGAGGCTGAGTTGTTTCAGCCCGTCCGGCGTTTGAGGACGAGGCCCCTTCAGGGCCGAAGCGGGGTCTGGGGGCGCAGCCCCCAGGGACGGGAATGGGAAGGGGCGGCGGGGGCGAGAAAAACCGCCGGACAAGCACCTACGCGGAGTCCCGCACCACCAGTTCCGTCGGCACTATGACCCCCGCCGTGTCCTCGCCGGCGATCTGGGCGAGGAGCATGCGGACCATCTCGGCGCTGATGCGGTCGTAGGGCTGGCGCATGGTGGTGAGGGCCGGAGTGACGGCGGTGGCCGCGGCCGAGTCGTCGAAGCCGCCGACAGCGATGTCATCGGGGATCGAACGCCCGGACTGGTGAAGGGTGTTGACGACTCCCTGGGCCATGAGGTCGGAGGCGACGAACACGGCGTCGATGTCGGGGGCCTGGGCGAGCAGCCGCCGCGCCGCCTCCTCGCCGCCGGTGCGGCGGTAGTCGCCCTCCACGACCAGTGCCGGGTCGTAGGGCAGGCCCGCCTCGACGAGCACATCGCGGTAGCCGGCCAGGCGTTCGGCACCGCCCGGGGTGTCCAACGGGCCGGTGATCATGCCGATCCGGCGGCGGCCACCGGCGAGGAGATGGCGGACCATGTCCTGGGCGCCGTCGCGGTCGGCGGCCGCCACGTAACTCACCTTGGCCCCCAGGCCCATCGGCTTGCCGCAGGCCACCAACGGGATCCCGGCGTCGCGCAGTTCGGCCGCGACCGGGTCCCCGCTGTGACTGGAGACCAGCAGGACGCCGTCGACGTGACCCGAGGTGATGTAGCGGGTCAGCCGGCGCCGGTCGTCGTCGCTCGCGGCGAGCATCAGCAGCAGCGGGATGTCGTGCCGGGCGAGGTTCTCCGTGCAACCGCGCAGCAGGACATTGAAGTTGGGGTCCTCGAAGAACTTCTCCTGCGGCTCGGTGAGGAGGAACGCCACCGAGTCCGAACGGCCCGTACTGAGGCTGCGCGCATGCCGGTTGACCACGTACCCGGTCTTCCTGATGGCGGCCTCCACCGCCCGGCGGGCGGCCGGTGAGACGTAGTGGCCGCCGTTCAGGAAGCGGGAGACGGTGCCCCGCGACACGCCCGCCTCCCGCGCCACGTCGTGGATGGTGGGCGGTTTGCGGCGTCCGTTCGCGCTGGTGGTCATGTTCCTCGTTCAGAAAGGGATGTTCAGGACTTGATCGAGCCGCTCAGCAGGTCCAACGACCAGAACCGCTGGATCACCAGGAAGAGCCCGATCAGCGGGAGGATCGCCAGCAGACACCCGGTGATGACCAGGGTGTAGAGGGCGGGCTGCGAGGCGCCCTGGGCGAGCAGCGTGTAGAGCCCGAGGGTGATCGGGAACTTGGTGTCGTCGGCCAGCATCACGTACGGCAGCAGGAAGTTGTTCCAGATGGCGACGAACTGGAAGAGGAACACCGTGATCAGGCCCGGCATCATCATCGGCACGGCGATCCGCGAGAAGATCCGCCACTCGCTGGCGCCGTCCATGCGAGCGGCCTCCATGAGCTCGGTGGGCACCGAGGCGGCCGCGTAGATGCGGACGAGGTAGACGCCGTACGGGGAAAGAATCGACGGCAGCAGCATCGACCAGTACGAGTCGGCCAGGCCCATCTTCGACAGCAGCAGGTACTGCGGGATGGCCAGCACGATGCTCGGCACGAGGACGCCGGCCAGCATCAGCTTGAAGATGAACTCCCGCCCGCGGAAGGCGAACCGGCCGAGCGCGTAGCCGCCGGCGGCGGAGACCGCGGCGGACAGCAGGGCGCCGAGGCCCGCGTAGAAGACGGAGTTGGCCATCCACTGCCAGTAGATACCGTCCCGGTAGGCGTTCAGCTCGCTCAGGTTGTCGAAGAAGCCGGTGCCGGGCGCGAAGCTGAAGGTGGAGAAGAGCTCCGAGCGGTCCTTGGTCGCCGCGATGACCACCCAGGCGATGGGGATCAGGCAGTACAGCGTGCCGAGGAGCAGCACGAGCGTGGGGACCCAGGCCGTGCGCCGCGCTTTGGCGGTCTTGCCGGTGGCGTCGGCGGTGAGGGTGAGGGCGGTCATGCCGCGTCCTCCCGGGTGTAGCGGTCGGAGATACGCAGCAGCGTGAAGGACAGGACGAACGTGGCCAGCGCCAGGACGACCGCGGTGGCGGAGGCACCGTAGATGTCGGACTTCAGGAAGGCGCTGTCGTAGATGGCCATCAGCGGGCTCCAACTGCTGGGCAGGGCGTTGGTCAGCGGCTTCAGGGCCATCGGCTCGGTGAAGACCTGGAGGGTGGCGATCACCGAGAAGAAGAAGGTGAGCACCAGCGAGGGCAGCACGATCGGGATCTTGATCTTCAGGGCGATGTGCAGGTCGGACGCCCCGTCGATCCTGGCCGCCTCGTAGATCTCCTGGGGGATCGCACGCAGCGCGGTGTAGATGACGATCATGTTGAAGCCGGTGCCGCCCCAGACCGCGATGTTCGCGAAGGAGAGGTAGAGGTTGCCGCCGTCGAACAGGTTCGGCTGCGGGAGGCCGAACTTGTCCAGCAGGTAGTAGAAGGGGCTGACGCTCGGCAGGTAGAGGAAGCCCCACATGAGGGCGGCGATGATGCCGGGCACCGCGTACGGCAGGAAGATCATCAGCCGTGCGAAGGGCGCGCTGCGCGCCTTCGGGGTGTCGAGCATCAGCGCGAACAGCAGCGCGAGGCCGAGCATGGTCGGGATGACGATCAGGCCGTAGCCGAAGGCGCGCAGCACGCTGTGGCCGAACTCGGAGTTCTGGAACACGTCGGTGTAGTTGCCGAGACCGTTCCAGACCTGCTCGCGGGCGCCGGAGCCGAGGCCGATCCCCTTGATCTTGACCTTGTGGAGGCTCAGCCAGATCGCGTACCCGATGGGGATGACGGTGAAGGCGGCGAACAGGACCAGCGCGGGCACCAGGAACCAGTACGGTGCGCTGCGGCCACGGCGGCCGGTGCGGCTGGGGCGGACGGTCTGGGCGGTGCCGGTGCCGTCCGCCAAGGGCCCGACCGCGGTGCGGTCGGAGCCCTTGAGCGGAGTGCTGGTCATGCCTCGGTCACCTCGAAGCCCTGCTTCTTCATGTCCTCGAAGGTCTTCTTCTGCATGGTGGCGAGCGCGGAGGCGAACTGGCTCTCCTTCTTCGACTTGGCGGCCGAGCCGAAGTCGTCGTTGAAGGAGGTGTAGGCGGTCTGGACGTTCGGACCCCAGGCGGCCGTGGCCGTGGTGGCCGCGATCTCGGCGGCCGTGTCGTAGAAGTCCTTCTGGTTCGGGAAGAACGCGGGCGTGGTGAGCACGTCGCCGGACTGGCCCTTCGTGGCCGCCGGGTAGATGCCGACCTCCTTGACCAGGGCGGCCAGCGCCTCGGGGTCGGTGTTGATCCAGCGGGCGAACTTGACCGCGGCCTCGGCGTGCTTGGTGTCGGTGGAGACACCGGTGGAGGAGCCGCCCCAGCTGCCGGTGACGTTGTCGCCCGACTTCCACTGCGGGAGCGGGGCCATGCGCCACTTGCCCTCGGTGTCGGGGGCGGAGGAGACCAGCACACCGGGCGCCCACACGGCGGAGACCCAGGCGAGGTGGGTGCCCTTGTTCAGGGCGTTGTTCCAGGCCGGGGTGTACATCGGCTGGTTGTCGATGACGCCCTCCTGGACCAGGCCGCCCCAGAAGTCGGCGACCTGCTTGGTCGCGGCGTCGTCGATGCCCACGGTCCACTTGCCGCTGCCGTCGACGGTCCACCACTTGGCGCCGGCCTGCTGCGACAGACCCGCGAACAGGCCCGGGTCGTTGGCGGAGAAGGTCGTCAGGAAGGCGTCCGGGACGGCCTTCTTGGCGGCGCGCGCGGTCTCCGCGAACTCGGTCCAGGTCTTCGGCACGGACAGACCGTGCTTCTTGAAGAGGTCCTCGCGGTAGTAGAACATCAGGGGCCCGGAGTCCTGCGGCACGCCGTAGACGGCGTCGGTGCCCAGGGTGACCATGTCCCACAGGCCCTCGGCGAAGTCGGACTTGGCGTCACCGATGTACTTGGAGATGTCGGCCAGGACGTCGTTGGAGACCAGGGTCGGCAGCGACTGGTACTCGGCCTGCATCAGGTCGGGGGCGTTGCCCGCCTTCTTCGCGGTGATCAGCTTGGTGAGCGTCTCGGCACCGCTGCCCTGCTTGGACACCGTGACCGTGATGTCCGGGTTCTTCTTGTTCCAGATCGCGGCGACCTTCTCCATGTTCGGCGCCCACGACCAGTAGGTCAGCTTGACCGGCCCGCTGCTCTCGCCGGAGTCTCCGTCGTCGGAACCGCCGCAGGCGGCGAGGGTGCTGGTCAGGCCGAGGGCTGCGGCCCCGGCGAGCATGGTGCGCCTGCTGATCTGGCGGCTGTGGATCGACATCTTCATCTCCCCTGACTGAGTGCGAGCCGGCCTCGGGATGTTCCACGTGTGCGGCAACTCCCGTGGGGGGGGATGGGGCTGCCTGTCATGTGACCGAGGGGCTGTGCGCGAGGGCCGCGCGGCTCTGTGATCGTGCACAGTAGAGAATTGTTTCGGCCCCTTGTCAATGGCGAGGGCGTGGGGTTACCTACTTGTTGCCCGCGGATGCCAGGTGTAACAAGCACTGTGCACGATCACAGAAAACTGGCATCATCCTGCCGATCCGCCTGCTGATCCACCTGCCGATCCACTGGGAGCCGACCGATGCCCTCCGCCATCCCGCACGACCGCCTGCCACTCGCCTTCGGGGGCGATTACAACCCCGAGCAGTGGCCGCAGGAGGTGTGGGAGGAGGACGTACGGCTGATGCGGGAGGCCGGCGTCACCCTGGTCTCGCTCGGTATCTTCGCGTGGGCCCGGATCGAGCCCCGGCCCGGCGAGTACGACTTCGAGTGGCTCGACCGGATCATCGGCATGCTCCACGAGGCCGGCATCAACGTGGACCTGGCGACACCGACCGTCGTACCGCCCGCGTGGTTCTACCGGGCGCATCCGGAGGCGCTGCCGGTGACGCGCGAAGGGGTGCGGATGGGCTTCGGCTCACGCGGGGCGATCTGCCACTCCAACCCGCACTACCGGGCGGCGGCCGCTGAGATCACCTCGCGTCTCGGGGAGCGCTACGGCCGCCATCCGGCCGTCGTGCTGTGGCACGTCCACAACGAGTACGGCGCTCCCGTCCTGACCTGCTACTGCGACACCTGCGAGGTGGCCTTCCGGGGCTGGCTCCAGGACCGTTACGGCACCCTCGGCGCCCTCAACCAGGCCTGGGGCACGGCGTTCTGGGGCCAGCTCTACGGCGACTGGGAGGAGATCGGGGTGCCGCGGGCGACGCCCACGGTCGTCAACCCCGCCCAGCAGCTGGACTTCCAGCGGTTCGCGGACGGCCAGGCCCGGGCCAACTTCACCGCCGAGCGGGACATCCTGCACCACCTGTCCCCCGGCGTCCCCGTCACCACCAACTTCATGGCCGCGCCCAGTCAGTGCCAGTCCATCGACTATTGGGCCTGGGCTCGCGAGGTCGACCTCGTCACCAACGACCACTACCTCATCACCGACGGCCGCCGCACCCACGTCAACCTCGCCCTCGCCGCCGACCTGACCCGCTCGCTGGCCGGCGGCGACCCGTGGCTGCTCCTCGAGCACTCCCCCTCGGGCGTCAACTGGCAGCCGCACAACCCCGCCAAGGAGCCCGGCCAGATGGCCCGCAACTCCCTCGGCCATGTCGCCCGCGGATCGGAAGGGGCCATGTTCTTCCAGTGGCGGCAGTCCAGGAGCGGCGCGGAGAAGTTCCACTCGTCGATGCTGCCGCACGGAGGGACGGGGACCCGGGTGTGGCGGGAGGTGGTGGAGCTCGGTGGGCGTCTGGCCGATCTGACCGACCTGCGCGGCACCCGCACCCGTGCCGACGTCGCCATGGTCTGGTCGTGGGAGTCGTGGTGGGCGCAGAGCCTGGAGTGGCGGCCGAGTGCGGACCTGGACGCGCGGGAGCGGCTGGATTCGTTCTACGAGGCCCTGTACGACCGGCACTTGACCGTGGACTTCTTCGCGCCGGACGCGCTGTCCGCGCTGGACCCCGCGCGTTACCCCCTGCTCGTCGTCCCGCAGCTGTACTCCGCGCCCGCTTCGGTCACCGCCGACCTCGAGCGGTACGTCTCGCGCGGCGGCACCCTCCTCGTCTCCTTCTTCTCCGGCATCGTCGACGAGCACGACACGGTGCACCTCGGGGCGTATCCGGGGGCGCTGCGGGACGTACTCGGGCTGACCGTCGAGGAGTTCGACCCGCTGCTGCCGGGTGAGAGCGTCACCCTCCGGACTGCGCAGGGGGATGTGTACACGGCCGACCTGTGGTCCGAGTACGTCGTCCCCGGCGACGGCTGCGAGACGGTCGCCGTGTTCGCCGACGGGCGTACGGCGGGACGGCCCGCCCTGACCCGGCGGGCGCTCGGCGACGGAGCCGCCTGGTACCTGGCCACCCGGCTGACCGGTGGCGATCTGGCGGCGGTTGTCGATCTGGCCCTCGCGGACGCGGGCATCACGCCGGCCGATCTTCCCCGGGACGTCGAACTCGTCGTACGGGAGGGCGAGTCGGGGACGTACCGGTTCGCCGTGAACCACACCGATGCCGAGGTGAAGGTCGTGCTGCCGGACGGCAGCCGGGCCGCCGTGGCGGCTGGTGCGGTCGAGGTGTTCCGCGAGCCGCGCTGAGCACTCTTTCAGACCTTTGTGAATCTCACTGTGAAGGGACTTCGACATGCGTAGACGCAGTGTTCTCACCGCTGCGGGAGCCGCCGCGCTGGCCGTTCCCGTGCTGGGGGCGGCACCCGCCGTCGCGAGCACCACCAAGCAGCGCGCCCGCCTCGAGATCCGTGGCGTGGACATCTCCTCGCTGCCCAAGAACGAGGACCACGGCGCCGTGTACCGCACGGCCGACGGCCGCCGCGAGGACCCGATCCGCATCCTCGCCCAGTCGGGCGTCACCCACGCCCGCCTGAAGGTCTGGGTCAACCCGGCCGACGGCTACAACAACAAGGCGCACGTCCTGCCGCTCGCCCGCCGCCTGAAGCGGGCCGGCATCGGCATCTGGGTCGACTTCCACTACTCCGACACCTGGGCCGACCCGGCGCACCAGACCAAGCCGGCCGCGTGGACCGACCTGGACGTGGCGGGCCTGACGCGTGCGGTCTACGACCACACGGCCGACGTCCTCGGCGCGCTGAAGCGGCAGGGCACCCCGGCCGACCTGGTGCAGATCGGCAACGAGCTGAACGGCGGCATGATCTGGCCCGACGGCAACTGGGAGCACTGGGACAACCTCGCCGCGTTCCTCAAGGCCGGCCTGAGCGCGGCCCGCGACACCACGCCGCGCATCCGCACGATCCTCCACCTGGCCAACGGCGGCGACAACGGGCTGTACCGGTGGTGGTTCGACAACGCGGTCGCGCTCGGCGTGGACTTCGACATCATCGGGCTGTCGTACTACCCGTTCTGGCACGGCACGGTGGAGGCGGCCGCCGCCAACATGGCCGACATCACGGCCCGTTACGGCAAGCCGTGCGTCATCGCCGAGACGGCGTACCCGTTCACGCTGGAGAGCGAGGACGACGTCAACGACATCATGAACGACCCCTCGCAGCTCACCGACGGCTACCCCGCCACGCCCGCGGGCCAGGCGGCCTGGCTGCGCGCGGTGGCCGACCTCGCGGCCGCCGTCCCCGGCGGGCAGGGCCTCGGCTACTGCTACTGGGAAGGCGTGTGGACCTACCGCGCGGGCAGCGGCTGGAACCCGGAGGACCCGGCGTCGGGCAACGCGTGGGAGAACCTGGCGCTGTTCGACTTCGACGACAAGGCGCTGCCGGGGCTGAAGACGCTGGGCCGCTACCGGTCGTAGGTCCCTACCGGCCGTAGGTCCCTACCGGCCGTAGGCCCCCACCGGCCGTGGACCCCCACCGGCCGTGGACCCCTACCGGTCGCAGCCCTCTCCAAGTGTCCCGTCGGCGGTCCACGAGCCCGCCGGCGGGATCTTCGGCGTGCGCCCCTCTTTGTCCGGTTGGTGTAGCGGGCTACACCCCGGATACGGGAGGCGGCCCCATCGTGACGGCGGGCGCGCCACGGAATCGTTGGCGGTACCGAATCCCGAGGCAGAACCCCGAGGAAGGGCCCTCATGCGCCGTCGCCGTGCCTTCACCATCGCCACCGCTGTGACCGCCGTCACCCTGACCGTCGCCCTGGCCAGCGGCTGCGATCCCGACGACATCGACAACTCCCTGGACTGCGTGTCGAACGCCGACACGATCTCCGACAGCATCAAGGCCATCAACGAGGCCGGCTGGGACGCGGCGAAGGACCCGTCCCGCACGGACGAGTCCATCGACACGATCGAGAAGAACCTCGACAAGATCAACGACGAGGCGAACGACGACTCGAACGACAGCAAGGTCGACAATGCCGTCGACGACCTCGACAAGGCGATCAAGGACTACAACAAGGCCATCCTGAACGGCGACACGAACCCCGACTCCAGCAAGATCGACGCGGCGGCCGACAAGCTCAAGGACGTCTGCACGTCGTAGCAGGTCCGGAGCCGGAGCCGGGGTCGGGGCCGGGGCCCGGGATCACCCCCAGGTCGTCCCCGCCGGCTCCTTGATCGTCGTGTTGACGCGGTTGAACAGGTTGGTCAGGGCGATGGCGAGGATGAGGCCCGAGAGTTCCTTCTCGTCGAAGTGGTCGGCGACCTCGTCCCACAGGGCGTCGGGCACCGACTCGTGGGAGCGGTCCGCGAGGCGGGTGACCGACTCGGTCAGCTGGAGCGCGGCCCGCTCGGCGTCGGAGAAGAACGGGGCCTCACGCCAGGCGACGACGCCCGCGATGCGCTCCTCGCTCGTGCCTGCCTTGCGCAGGTTGGTCACATGGCCGTGGACGCAGGCGCCGCAGCCGTTGATCTGGCTGGCCCGCAGCCCGACGAGCTCCGTGAGCTCGTGCGACAGCCCGCTCTCGCCGATCGCCTGGAACATGGTGCCGATGCCCTTCAGGGCGCCGGGGAGGACGTACGCCGGGTTGGTCATCCGTGCCTTCATGGTGCTGCCTCCGGTGTCAGTGAGCTCGTTGCTCGCGTCTTCACTGCACTGACGGAGCGGAGGCAGCCGTTGTGACAGATCCGCCGGAGATTCTCTGCCCGGCCGGGCCTACCCGTGCGCCGCGGCCAGATGCCTCACCAGCCTCGGCGACGCGAACTCCGTCCCGCACACGAACCGCATCACCGGCCCGTACGACGCCGCGGACGGCAGCCCCGTGAAGTACAGCCCCGGCACGGACGAGACGTATCCCGCGCCCAGCTTCGGCGTGCCCCGGCTCACCGCCAGCTCTGTGCGGAGTTCATGGCCCAGGAAGTCCATCGCCGCGAGGTCGACGCGGTAGCCGGTCGCCGCGATGACGTGGTCGGCGGAGAGCCGGTCCGTGCGGCCGGTGTGGGTGAGGACGGAGAGTGCGGGGTGGCCGTCGGCGGTGTCCGCCCGCAGGATGCGGCCGACCTCGCTGACCCGCACGTTGCCTTCGAAGCGGTCCCGCAGCCACCACGCGCCGAGGGGACCGAGGACCCGGCGCACCAGGTAGTGGCGGAGCTGGGCCGGGAGGTGGCGGTAGGGGTGCGGGTAGTAGCTGAGCGCCCAGAGCGACCAGGCCCGGCCGAACGGCGACTCCGGGCGCAACCTCGGCTGCTTCCACGGCGGTTCACCGAAGGCCACGCTGCCCTGGCCGCGCGCCACCACGCGCACCCGCGCGCCCGCCTCCGCCGCCAGCACGGCCGTCTCCAGCGCGGACTGGCCGGCGCCGACGACGATGAGGTCCTTGCCGGAGTAGCGGCTGAGGTCGTGCTGCTGGGAGCTGTGGGAGACCGGGCCGGTGGGGGTGGGTCCGTCGGGTGCGGCCACGGCGAGTTCCGGGGGCAGGTGGGCGAGGCCGGACAGGCCGGTGGCGACCACGACGGCCCGGGCCGTGAACAACTCACCCGAGTCCAGCTTCAGTTCGAAGCCCCCGCCGTCGGCCGTCCGCCGGTCCACCGACACCACCCGCACCCGCTCCACCTCGGGCACCAGCTTCTGCTGGAACCACTCGCCGTACGCGATGAAGGTCTCGACGGGGATGATGTCCTCGTCCGTCACCAGCCGGGGTGTCCCGGCCGCGTCGCAGTAGTCGACGAGGTCGTGGCCGCGCTGTGGTGCGTCGATGTTGGAGGCGACCGGGGTCGACTTGAGGAGCATGCCCGCGGGCATGTGGTCGCGCCAGCTCACCATGGGATCGCCGAAGACGCGGACGGGTATGCCGCGCGCCCGCAGATGCGCGGCGGTGGACAGGCCGAACGGTCCGGCACCGATGACTGCTACCGGTTGGATCACGAAGTCCCTCCCCAGGACGTCACTTCGCGGCTTGCTCTTCGCGACTTGCTCTTCGTGGCTGACTCTTCGTGGCTTCGTCGCTTCGTCACTTCGTGGCGCTGCCGTTGCCGTTGCCGCGGCGCTGTGTGCGCCACAGCTGGTGGAGATGGACCGCGCCCGGGCGCACGAAGCGCGCGAGCATCGTGAGGAACGGCAGCGGGTCGTCACCCGCGAGCCAGGCCAGCTCCGTCCCGCTCGCCCGCGTCGGTGCGTGCGGCGTCGTATAGCCGCTGCGGCGGTAGGCGAGCAGGGCGGGCAGGTCGATGTTCTCCACGATGTACCGGTGGCCGGCCCGCTGTTCCCCCTCCGGAACGGGGCGTCCGGTCAGATCGAGGTGCATGGCGCGGACGACGTCCACCCCCGACTCGTTCTCGAAGAGCCGGAACTGGGCGCCCATGCGCGGGTTGAAGTCGAGGAGTTTGTACTGTCCGTCGCGCCGGTCGAAGCGCAGGTCGAGGTCGATGACTCCGGTGAAGCCGATCTGTTTGATGAAACGTGCGGCGAGGTCCGCGAGTTCCGGATTGTCGACGACGTACGCATTCGCGGTCATGCCCGCGTGCGGTGGCCAGGAGCGCACCTTGACGCCGGTGAACATGGCCAGCGGGGCCGAGTCCCGGTCGAAGTACGCGTGCACGATCCAGTCCTCGGCCTCCTCCCGCGGCAGGTACTCCTGGAGGATCACGCCGGGCTGCTCGCCCCAGTCACGGGCGAGGGCGAGCAGCCCTTCACGGGTGGCGATGCGCGTCGTGCCGTTCACGGCCGGCCGGCTGCGCCGTACGAACGCCTCGCGGTTCTTGGCCACCACTGGGAAGACGGCCTTCTCGGCGAAGGCAACGATGTCGCCGTAGGTCTGCGGGAAGGCGGCCGAAGGGCTCGCTATCCCGTGTTCCACGCACAGTTCGTGCAGTCCCTGCTTGCTGGCGAGGCGGCGCGGCAGGCCGGACTCGACGGGCGGGAAGAGAAAGCGGCCGGCGAGTTCGTGCTGGTGCTCGGCGATCAGGACCGCGGCCTCCTCGTCGGTCGGGACGAGGACGGCGGGACGGCCGATGCGGCGCCCGATCCGGATCAGTCCCTCGACCAGACGGCCCGGCTCCTCGGTACCGGTCGTCGGCCAGACGAACGCACGAGTGAGGTACCGGGAGGCCGCCGCGGGCGTGTAACGGTCCTCCGTGATCGCATACATCGGGACGCCGAGGCGGCCCAGACTGCGGATCGCGCCGACGCCGCCGTGGTGCAGCGGATAGCCGCCGAACTTGACGATCAGTGCCGGCACGGCACGTTCGGCCTCGAAAGGCACACTGCTGGTACGCCTGGCCACGGGTCCCCCCACGTGTCCCCCCTACGGACCGAAATCACCCATCCCGTCCGTCTCCCGCAAAGGACGCTAAGCCGGAATTGCCGCCTCCGACAAGGGCAATTCAGACATTGCAAACTCTTTAGACACTGCCAAGGCAGGCAACTCAGCCGTAACGTGTGGCCCGACCACATGGAACGCACGGCATGCGTGAGACGGCATGCGCGAGAGTGAGGCAGACACCCATGCCCCCCTTCGACGTCCCCGAGGGCGACCCCTTCGGCCCGCACAACCTTCCGTACGGCGTGTTCTCGCCGACGGGTTCCGATGACCGGAGGGTCGGCGTCCGGCTCGGCGATCACGTCCTCGACGCGGGTGCGGCGGCGACCGCGCTCGGTTCGCCGTACGTCTCCCTGCTCGCTCAACCGACGCTGGGTGCGCTGCTCGCCGCGGGGCGCACCGCCTGGTCGGACGTACGGCGCGCGCTGACGGCCTGGGTGACGGTGCCGGCACACCAGGAGACGATCAAGGGGTTCCTGCATCCCCTGTCATCCGTCACCCTGCACCTCCCCTTCGAGGTCGCGGACTACGTCGACTTCTACGCCTCCGAGAACCACGCCCGGAACGTCGGCCGGATCTTCCGCCCCGACGCCGCCGACTCCCTGACCCCCAACTGGAAGCACCTGCCGATCGGTTACCACGGCCGCTCGGGCACGGTGGTGGTGTCGGGGACGGATGTCGTACGGCCGTCGGGGCAGCGGAAGGCCGCTTCTGATCCGACGCCCGTCTTCGGGCCCTCCGTCCGCCTGGACATCGAGGCGGAGGTCGGCTTCGTGGTCGGGGTGCCGTCCGAGAGGGGGCGGCCGGTCGGTCTCGGCGAGTTCCGGGAGCACGTCTTCGGACTGTGCCTGCTGAACGACTGGTCGGCACGCGACATCCAGGCCTGGGAGTACGTCCCGCTCGGCCCGTTCCTCGGCAAGTCCTTCGCCACGTCGGTGTCGGCGTGGATCACCCCGCTGGACGCGCTGGAGGAGGCGCGGGTGGCGGCGCCGGAGCGGACGCACGCACTGCTGCCGTATCTGGACGACACCGGTCCGGATGCCGAGCCCGGGGGCTACGACCTGCGGATCTCGGTGGCCGTCAACGGTCACGTGGTGTCGGAGCCGCCCTTCTCCACCATGTACTGGACGGCCGCCCAGCAGCTCGCCCACATGACGGTGAACGGCGCGTCGCTGAGGACCGGCGACCTGTACGGCTCGGGGACGGTGAGCGGGCCTTCCGCGGGGGAACGGGGGTCACTGCTGGAGCTGACCTGGAACGGGCGGGACGTACTCGAACTCCCCGACGGCAAGCGGACGTTCCTGGAGGACGGGGACGTGGTGACGCTGTCGGCGTGGGCGCCGGGGCCGGACGGGGTCCGGGTGGGGCTGGGGGAGGTCGGCGGGCGGGTTGTATCAAGCAGTTGACACAAGTCCCTGTGGAGACGCATCTTGTACTTACCGCTTGATACAAGCGTGCCTTCACGACTGCGTCTTCACGGGGGTCTGTCTCTCATGCTCGAACTCGGTTCCGCTGCGGGGTCTTCCGAGGGGTCTTCGTCCCGCGCACCTGTCGACCGGTACGCCCGCTGGACCGGCCTGGTCGTCGGGGCGCTGGCCGCCCGCTGGCTGTCGCCGCTGATCGGCGGCGACGGCATCCTCTACGCCATCCCGGTGTTCGGTCTGTGCGCGGTGGCCGGGGTTCTGGTGGGCGACGCGCTGACCGGCCCCCGACGGGGTGCCGTACGCACGGCCGGCCTCACACCGCGCCGGGTCCGCGACTACGTTCCGCCCCGGATGACACGGCTGCTGCTCGGGCTCGCGGCCGTGCTGCTCGTCCTGCTGACGGTGGCGGCCGCGATGGCGTCGCCGGACGACCTGGGGCGGGCGGGCCGCGCACTCACCCTGACGTGCCGCGGCGCGACCGAGTCGGCCGGCCCCTGGCCCGGCCTCTACTACGGCCTCCCGATGCTCGCCTCTTTCGCCGTCTCCACCGGCGCCTGCGGGTGGTCCCTGCGGCGGATCGCGACCCGCCCCGGCGACGAGCAGTCCCGCCACGACCGGACGCTGGCGATCGTCGCCGCGTGGGGGCTGGTCGTCTCGTCGTCCCTGCTGGGCGCGGCCTCGACGGCCTCGGGTGCGCTCATGAACATGACCTGCGACGGTCCGGCCGGGACCGTCGCGGCCTGGGCACTGTGGCCGTCGGCCCTCGTCGCGCTGATCATGGCGCCGTGGTGCCTGTTCACGATCGTCTCGCCGCGGGCGACGGGCGCGACGCGCGCGGTTCGGGGGAGGACGGTTGAGGCGGACGTGGCGGACCCCGCGAGCGCGGCGGATCAGGTGGATCAGGTGGATCAGGTGGATCAGACGGATCAGGCGGCTCGTCGGTGAGTGGAGAGGCCGTACGCGTCGATACGACCAGCCCGGTCCCGCCGTACGAACAGATCCGCGCCCAGCTCGCCGCCCTGATCACCACGGGCCGCCTGCCGGAGGGCGAGCGCCTGCCGACGGTACGGCAGCTCGCGGCCGACCTCGGACTCGCGGCGGGGACGGTGGCCCGGGCGTACCGGGAACTGGAGGCCGCGTCGCTGATCCGTACCCGGAGGGGGGCCGGGACGCGGGTCGCGCCGCTGCCGGCGGGGGTACGGCAGGGTCTGGATCCGGCCGAACTGGCCGAGCTGGCACGGCGGTTCGTGGCGGAGGCGCGCGCGGCCGGGGCGGAGGACGCGGCGGTGCTGGCGGCCGTGCGGGAGGCGTTGCGGGAGCGGTGAGGAGCTGAAGGGTGGAGGGGCTGAGGGGTTGTTGAGGGGCGAGTGTCCGTTCTGCCCCCTGACGCCGGAGGTCCGCGCGGTCATACTGGCGAGGGCGATGACGTGACGCGTACGCGTGACATCCGCCCCGCAGCCGCCCTTCTTCTCTTTACCCTTCTTCTCCTTACCCTTCCGAGTCCTCCGACTCTTCCGACCAGGAACCGGAGCCCGTGGCATGACCGTCTGCCTGCTCCTGCTGAGCGTCGTCGCGGTGACCGCCGCCGTGCCGGTTCCGCGTGCGCTGACCCGGGCCGAGTGGCCGGAACGGGACCCCGTGGTCGCGCTGTGGGTGTGGCAGTGTCTGGTCGCCACGGTCCTGCTGTGCTGTCTCACGGCCCTGGTCCTGGGTGCGGCGGCCGTCTTCCACACGGTCCGCGACCACGTCTTCGCGCCGGCACCGCCCGCCGTGACCGCGGCGTACGACCTCTCCACCGCCCCTCTCTGGGCCGCCACCCTCACCCTGCTGCTGGCCTGCGGGGCCGCCTGGACGACCGCGATGCTCGCCCGTGAGCTCGTCGAGGCGCGCCGACACCGCGGCCAGACCCTCGCGCACCTGCGCGAACGCGCCCCCGACCTGCCGGCCGGACTGGGTGCCGTCGCGCGTGGCCCCCTGCTGGTCCTGGAGGACGAGTACCCGGACGCCTGGTGGATGCCGGGCAGCCCGCCCCAGCTGATCGTGACCACCGGCGCCCTGCACCGGCTCACCGACCACCAGCTCGACGCCGTCCTCACCCACGAACGCGGCCACGCCCGCGCCCACCACGACTGGCTGCTCCACCTCTCCACCGCCCTGGCCACGGGGTTTCCCCGGGTGCCTCTGTTCGCGCACTTCTGCGACCAGACCCACCGCCTGGTCGAACTCGCCGCGGACGACACGGCGTCCCGCCGGTGCGGCCACCTGACCACGGCCCTGGCGCTGATCTCGCTGAACCAGCACCGAGGGGTACTGTCCTGCGCCTCCAGCCACCGCCTCCTGGGCGAGCGGGTCGACCGCCTGCTCGAGCCGCAGCCGAGGCTGGGCCGGCGGCACCGTGCATTCACGACGGCGGTGGCGGCACTGGTGCCGTTGCTCCCGCTGCTGATCGTCTTCGGCCCGGGGTTGTCGGCGCTGGCTTAGCCGGGGAGGTCTTTCGGCTGCGGGCCGGTGAGGGCTGGTCGCGCCCACGTGGGTAGGCCGAGCTGCGGGCAGTCGTGCCGCTGGGGCGGCTCCCGACCCAAAGAGAGCGGCACCCCGCAGCGCCGGGCTGCGCACCCCACCCCCGCCCAGTCACCACGCCGGGCAAGCAGCAAACCCCGGGTGGCAGATCTCCCCCCGCCAGAACAGAAACCCCAGCTCAACAGCCGAACCGGCGGAGCCACTGGTGGCGCAACACTCCCGCAACACAGCTTTCCCTACCGCCTCGCTATGGTTCAAAACATGCCCCCTCCCGACCGCATCCGCGACCACGCCGGCCAGGGCGCGACCACCGTCGCAGCCCACCGCACGCGCCGCCGACTGCGCGCGGACCAGGCCAGGCAGCTCGCCGACCTCCTCCGCCACCAGATCCTCACCGGCGCCCACGGAGACGGCACCCTCCCCCACGAGTCGACCCTCGCCACCGACTACCGAGCCTCCCGCAACACGGTCCGCCAAGCCCTGGACCTGCTCCGCGCGGAAGGCCTCGTCGAACGCCAACCCGGCGTCGGCACCGTGGTCGTCGCCCAGAAGTACCCCCACGGCCTCGAAAGCCTGATGGGCCTCGCGGAGACCCTCCGCGAACACGGCACGGTCACCAACGAGGTCCGCACGATGGGCCCCGCCCCCGCCCCGCACCCGGTGGCCGAGCGCCTCCACGTCCCACCCGGCACCGACGTCCTCTACATCGAACGCCTGCGTCGCCTGGGCGGCCTCCCCCTCTCCCTCGACCTCACCTACATCCCGCTCGCCCTCGGCACCGCCCTGCTCGGCGCCGACCTGGAGAACACCGACGTCTTCCGCCTCCTGGAGACGATCACCGGACAGCGGCTCGGCCACGCCGAGATCACCCTGGAGGCGGTGAACGCGGACGCCCACTCCGCCGCCGTACTCGAAGCCCCGCGCGGCGCGGCCGTCCTCATGCTGGAACGCCTCACCCACCTCGCGGACGGCCGCCCGGTCGACCTGGAGTTCATCCGCTTCCGCGGCGACCGCATCACGATGAGCGGCCTGCTGCACCGGTCTCTCTGACCCTCCCCGCTCGCACATTCCTGGAGACAGCCATGACCTTGGCGCCCCAGCGGGCCGACGTGCCCGTGACCATCGACGAGTCGAAGTGCATCGACGGCTGCACGCTCTGTGTGGACATGTGCCCGCTGGACTCCCTCGCCATCGACGAGAGCAACGGCAAGGCCTACATGCACGTCGACGAGTGCTGGTACTGCGGCCCGTGCGCGGCCCGCTGTCCCACCGGAGCCGTCACGGTCAACATGCCCTATCTGCTCCGGTGAGAGGCCCCGAACTCCCATGAAACACAAAGCAGTTGCCGCAGCGATCCTGTTGCTGGCGCCCTTGACGGCCTGCGGCGGCAACGCCGCGGCCGGGGACGACGGCTCCACGGTCACCGTCACCGTCGGCTACCAGTCCAAGACGATCAACACGGTCACCGCAGGCACCCTTCTCCGCTCGCTCGGCTACTTCGAGAAGGAACTGAACGCCCTCGGCGACGGCAAGACCTACAAGGTCGACTGGCAGGACTACGCCACCGGCGCCCCCATCACCGCCCAGATGACCGCCGGGAAGATCGACATCGGCTCGATGGGCGACTTCCCGCTGCTCATCAACGCGGCCCGCGGCAAGCAGCTCGGCCAGCCGACCCACCTGGTCTCGGTCACCGGCTACAACCTCCGCGGCGGCCTCAACACGATCGTCACCGCACCCGACTCCAAGCTCACCTCCCTGACGGATCTCAAGGGCAAGAAGGTCTCCACGAGCGTCGGCTCCGCCGCCGACGGCACCCTCGTACGCGCCCTGCAACGCGCCGGCATCGACGCCGACCAGGGCATCGAGAAGCTCAACCAGCAGCCCGCGGTGGGCGCTTCGGCCCTCTCGGCCGGCGGCGCGGACGCGCTCTCGCAGTTCGTCGCCTGGCCCGGCCTGCTCGCCTACCAGGGCAAGGCGAAGGCCCTGTACGACGGCGCCCAGCTGAACCTCCCCACCTTCCACGGCGTCACCGCCCGCGAGGACTTCGCCAAGAAGCGCCCGGCGGTCCTAGAGGCCTTCCTCAAGGCCCAGGCTGAGGCCACCGACTACCTCAACGACCACCCCGTGGCCGCCGCCGAGAAGGTCGCGAAGGCCACCAGCCTGCCCGCCGAGGTCGTCTACCTCTACAACGGCGCCCACGGCATCGCCACCTTCGACCCGGCGATCAAGCCCCAGTTGGTCTCCGCGTTGAAGGAGGACGTCTCGGTCCTCAAGTCGGCGAAGCTGACCGGCGACGTGGACGTGGACTCCTTCGTCGACGACCAGTACGTCAGGAAGGCCCTCGGCTCGGACTACGCCAAGCGCCTCGCCGCCACGCCCGCATCGGCCGCGAGCGAGGTGTGGCCCAAGGGCGCCGAGGAGACGCTCAGCTTCAAGTCCCCTTCTCAGCTTCTGACTTACGTCTCGAAGCACCGGACCGGCATCCGCGCCGCCTACGTCCCCGACGCCACCACCGGCACCCTCTGGTTCGCCGACAAGGCGGTCTGGGTGGCCGACGGCGACCGACTCCTCCCCTTCGTCGCACCGGCGACCGCGCAGGCATACGTCGCCCAGCACGGAGGCGCCCGCGTCGTCACGTACGCCGACGCGCTGGATCGGGCGTCGTGACCCGGTATGTGCTCAGGGCGGCCTCGCTGGCGGTCGCCCTCGGCATCTGGCAACTGCTGACCAGCCTGAACATCGACCTGTGGCTGCGCTTCTCGCAGTTCCCCACGGTCGCCGACGTGGCCCGCGCCTTCGCCGACCGGCTGTCCGGCCCCGACTACTGGACGGACCTCACCGACAGCCTCACCCGCATCCTCACCGGCTTCCTCCTCGCCGCGGTCCTGGGCGTGGCGACGGGCGTGCTCGTGGCGCGCTCCCGCCTCGCCGAGGACCTGCTCGGCCCGGTGCTGGAGGTCGTCCGCCCGATCCCGGCGATCGCCCTGGTCCCCGTCGCGATCCTCCTCTTCCCCTCCAACGAACAGGGCATCGTCTTCATCACCTTCACCGCCGCCTTCTTCCCTGTCCTGGTCTCCACCCGGCACGCGGTCCGCGCCCTGACTCCCGTGTGGGAGGAGGCGGTGCTCACGATGGGCGGCGGCCGGTGGCGAATCCTCGGCTCGGTGGTCCTGCCGGGCGCGCTGCCCGGTATCTTCGGCGGGCTGTCGGTCGGCATCGGCGTCTCGTGGATCTGTGTGATCTCCGCCGAGATGATCTCCGGCCAGTACGGGGTCGGTTACCGCACCTGGCAGGACTACACCGTCGTCAACTACGCGGGCGTGTTCGTCGGCATGGTCACGATCGGCGTGCTCGGCTGGCTCACCTCCACCGCCGTGGAGGTCCTGGGCCGCCGCCTGACCCGCTGGCTCCCGCGCACGTCGTACGTCCCCGCCGGCCGGACTCCGCGGCGGGTGAGCCGTGCCGCGGCAGCCGTACCGGCGAGCCCCACGCCCCAGGAGGACGTGCCCCATGACCAGCTCGTCTGACGCCCGTTCGCCCTCCCGCACCGGCGCGGCACTGGCCCTGCACGGCGCCACCCTCGGACGGCCCGGTGCTCCCGTGCTCGACGGCGTGGACCTCGAAGTGGCCCCCGGCGAGATCCTCACCGTCGTCGGCCCCTCCGGGTGCGGCAAGTCGACCCTGCTGCGCACGCTTTCCGGGCTGCTGTCTCCCCTCGCCGGAGAGGCCGGCCAGGACGGGCGCCCGCTGACGGGCCCCGCCGCCGACCGTGCCCTGATCTTCCAGGAGGACGCCCTCCTGCCCTGGCGCACCCTGCGCGCGAACGTCGAACTGCCGCTCGCCATCAAGGGGTTGCCGCGCGCGGAGCGCAGGAGGCAGGCGGAGGCCTGGCTGGAGCGCGTCGGCCTCGCCGAACAGTCCCGGCACCTGCCGCACCGCGTCTCCGGCGGGCAACGCCAGCGCGCCCAGCTGGCCCGGGCCCTCGCGGGTGCGCCCCGCGCCGTCCTGATGGACGAGCCGTTCGGCGCCCTCGACGCCCAGACCCGCGCCGGCATGCAGGACCTGCTGGTGGAGGTGCTGCACGGTACGGGCGCGACCGTCGTCTTCGTCACCCACGACGTGGACGAGGCCCTCTTCCTCGGCGACCGGGTCGCCCTCATCGGCTCCGGCCACCTGACCGCAGTACGAGACGTGCCGCGTCCGCGCGACCGTACGGCGCACGACGACCCGGCGCGTGTGGCGCTGCGGCGCGAAGTCCTCACCTCGCTCGGTACCTGAAAGGCACGCTGGTGGACACCCCCCTGCAGATTCCGGCACTCACCGACGCCGAGGAGCTGACCTGCGACGTCCTCGTGATCGGCGGCGGCACCGCCGGCACCATGGCCGCGCTCACCGCCGCCGAGCACGGCGCCGACGTGATCCTGCTGGAGAAGGCCCATGTCCGGCACTCCGGCGCCCTCGCCATGGGCATGGACGGCGTGAACAACGCCGTCATCCCCGGCCGCGCCGAGCCCGACGACTACGTCGCCGAGATCACCCGCGCCAACGACGGCATCGTCGACCAGTCCACCGTCCGCCAGACCGCGACCCGCGGCTTCGCCATGGTGCAGCGCCTGGAGTCGTACGGCGTGAAGTTCGAGAAGGACGAGCACGGCGAGTACGCGGTCCGCCAGGTCCACCGCTCCGGCTCGTACGTCCTGCCGATGCCGGAGGGCAAGGACGTCAAGAAGGTCCTGTACAGGCAGCTGCGGCGGCGCGAGATGCGGGAGCGGATCCGCATCGAGAACCGGGTGATGCCGGTGCGGGTGCTCACCTCTCCCGAGGATTGGCGGGCCGTGGGGGCGGTCGGCTTCAACACCCGCACGGGCGCGTTCGTGGTGGTCCGCGCGGGCGCGGTCGTCCTCGCGACCGGCGCCTGCGGCCGCCTCGGCCTGCCCGCCTCCGGCTACCTCTACGGCACCTACGAGAACCCGACCAACGCGGGCGACGGCTACGCCATGGCCTACCACGCGGGCGCCGAACTCACCGGCATCGAGTGCTTCCAGATCAACCCGCTGATCAAGGACTACAACGGTCCGGCCTGCGCCTACGTCGCCAACCCCTTCGGCGGCTACCAGGTCAACCGGCACGGCGAACGCTTCGTCGACTCCGACTACTGGTCCGGCCAGATGATGGCGGAGTTCGCGGCGGAGGTCGCGTCGGACCGGGGTCCGGTGTACCTGAAGCTGAGCCACCTCCCCGAGGAGTCGATCTCGGCGCTGGAGTCGATCCTGCACTCGACGGAGCGGCCCACTCGGGGGACGTTCCATGAAGGCCGCGGCCACGACTACCGCACCCACGACGTGGAGATGCACATCTCCGAAATCGGCCTGTGCGGCGGCCATTCGGCCTCGGGAGTACGGGTCGACGAGCACGCCCGTACGACCGTCCCCCGCCTCTACGCCGCCGGCGACCTGGCCTGCGTCCCCCACAACTACATGATCGGAGCCTTCGTCTTCGGGGACCTGGCGGGCGCGGACGCCTCCCAGTACCAGGCCTACGAGGGCGAGTTGCCTCAGGACCAACTGCGCGAGGCGCACGAGCTGATCTACCGCCCGCTGCGCCACCCGGACGGTCCGCCACAGCCCCAGGTCGAGTACAAGCTGCGCCGCTTCGTGAACGACTACGTGGCCCCGCCGAAGTCCGGCGCCCGCCTCTCCCTCGCCCTGGAGTCGTTCGAGCGGATGCACGCCGACATCGCCGGGATGGGCGCCCGCACCCCGCACGAGCTGATGCGCTGCGCCGAGGTCTCCTTCATCCGCGACTGCGCGGAGATGGCCGCGCGCGCCTCCCTGGCCCGCACGGAGTCCCGCTGGGGCCTCTACCACGACCGCCTCGACCACCCCGAGCGCGACGACGCGTCCTGGTTCCACCACCTCGATCTGCACAAGTCCCCCTCCGGTGCGATGGAGTTCACGGCCCGTCCCGTGGCTCCCTATCTGGTCCCGATCGACGAGTTCACCCCGACCGGCGGTCCCTCCCGGCACCTCGGCGAGGTGCACCCGGAGGATGTGGCGAAGGCCGGATCACGGGACCTGGCGCCGGTGGCGGGCCAGGCCGAGGCGGCCGAGCCGGAGGAGCGGGACGACACCCCCGCGTCCCCGGAGACCCACCCCGAGCAGTCCCCGGCCCGCCTCCTGGAGCTCGTCGCCCTCGCCGAGGAGGAGCCCGAACTCGACGCCCTGCGGCCCTACTTGACGGACCCGGTGTCCGCCGTGCGGCGCGAGGCCGTCGCCGTCCTCACCGAGACACTGCCGCCGGGCACCGGTCCCGCCCTCGCCGAGGCGCTGCGCGACACCGCCGCCGAGGTGCGGGCCGCCGCGGCCGCTTCCCTGCGCGAACTCGTCGAGACGCTGCCCCCGGAACCCGCCCTGCACGACGGCCTCGCCGCCGCCCTCGCCGAGCCCGACCCGGTCGTCCGAGCCGCCTCGCTCGACGTCCTGCGCGCCCTGCGCCTGGGTGACGCAACGCTGTTCGCCGGGGCGCTGACCGACTCCGACATCTCCGTCCGCATCGAAGCCGTACGCGCCCTCGTCTCGGTCGACGCCGCCACCGAACTGGCCCACGCGGCAGCCACGGACCCGTCCCGCGAGGTCCGCGTGACCATCGCCAAGGGACTTGCCACGGTGTCGGCGACACTCCACGCGAGTGCCGATCGGACCGACGCTCCCCTCACCGAGGGACGCTCAACCGATACCGAGCCGAACGAGGACCCCGTCTCCGCGAGCCGTCCGGCCGACAACGCCGACATCACCGCCCCCACGAGCCGGCAGACCGACACCGTCGTCGCCACACCCGAGCCCGCCATCGTCCTCGCGGCCCTGGCCGACCTCACCGACGACCCGGACGTCCTGGTACAGGGCGCCGCTTACGGGGCGCTCGGTACCACCGGCTGCCCGGCACCGCTGGCCGCACGCGCCGTGGCCGCCCTGTCCGCCTCTGCCTGGCAGGTCAGATCGGGCGCGGCGACCGCCTTGTCCGCCGCAGCCCCCGACGTGGCCGTCCCCGCCCTCGCCAAGGCCCTCGCCGACGCGAACGCCGACGTCCGCAAGGCGGCGGTCCTGGCCCTGACCCGGCACACCCACACCGCGGACGCCCGCGCGGCCCTGGCGACAGCCACGTCGGACTCGGACGCGGACGTCAGGGCGTACGCGACACGAGCCCTGTGACGGATGCCGGGGCCTGCTCGCCATCCAGTCGTCGGGCTCCGGCTATATCCAGTCCTCGGGCTCCGGTTCGGCATCCATCTCGGGCCAGTGGTCCGCACCCGGATCCGTATCGCCCGCCGGGCTCGGGCTCGGCACGGCCCCGGCCGGTCCGCCCAGTCCGCCGAGCACCTCGAGCACGCCCTCCCCGTACGTCACCAGCTTCTTCTCGCCCACCCCGCCGATGCCCCCGAGCTCCGTCACCGAGGTGGGCCACACGGTCACGATCTCCCGGAGCGTGGCGTCGTGGAAGATGACGTACGCCGGAACACCCTGCTCACGAGCCTGCTCGGCACGCCAGGCGCGCAGTGCCTCGAAGGCCGGCACCAGCGTCTCGGGCAGCTCGGCCACCGCGGCCTTGGCCTTGCGCTCACCCCGGCCGGAAGAGGACCCGGCCGACTTCGCCGAGGCCGGCTTCTTCGGCTCCTTGCGCAGCGGTACGTCACGCTCCCGCCGCAACACCGTCCCGCTGGCCTCGGTCAGCACCAGCGTGCCGTACTCCCCCTCGACCGCGAGGAGTCCCTGCGCCAGCAACTGCCGTACGACACCGCGCCATTCGCCCTCGGACAGGTCCTCGCCGATGCCGAACACGGACAGTTGGTCGTGGTCGAACTGGATGACCTTGCCCGTGCGCTTGCCCATCAGGATGTCGACGATCTGCACCGCCCCGAACTTCTGCCCGCGCTCCCGCTGCAGCCGCACCACCGTCGACAGCACCTTCTGGGCCGCGACCGTGCCGTCCCAGGTCTCGGGCGGCGTGAGGCAGGTGTCGCAGTTTCCGCAGCCCGCCTGGTCGGGGTCCTGGCCGAAGTAGGCGAGGAGCTGGCTGCGTCGGCACTGGGCCGTCTCGCACAGCGCCAGCATCGACTCCAGGTGCGCGGCGGCGCGGCGCCGGAACGCCTCGTCGCCCTCGCTCGACTGGATCATCTTGCGCTGCTGTATGACGTCGTTGAGGCCGTACGCCATCCATGCCGTCGACGCCATTCCGTCGCGGCCGGCGCGGCCCGTCTCCTGGTAGTAGCCCTCGACCGACTTGGGCAGGTCGAGGTGGGCCACGAAGCGGACGTCCGGCTTGTCGATGCCCATGCCGAAGGCGATGGTCGCGACCACGATCAGTCCGTCCTCGCGCAGGAAGCGGGACTGGTGGGCCGCTCGGGTGCCCGAGTCCAGGCCCGCGTGGTACGGCACCGCCTCGATGCCGTTGCGGGACAGGAACTCCGCCGTCGACTCGACCGACTTGCGTGACAGGCAGTACACGATGCCCGCGTCGCCCGCGTGCTCCTCGCGCAGGAAGCCGAGCAGCTGCTTCTTGGGGTCGGCCTTGGGCACGATCCGGTACTGGATGTTGGGCCGGTCGAAGCTCGCCACGAAGTGCCGGGCCGTCGGCATGTGCAGCCGCTGGGTGATCTCTTTGTGGGTCGCGTCCGTCGCCGTCGCCGTGAGCGCGATCCGCGGGACGTCGGGCCAGCGCTCACCCAGCAGGGACAGGGACAGGTAGTCGGGGCGGAAGTCGTGACCCCACTGCGAGACACAGTGCGCCTCGTCGATGGCGAAGACCGCGATCTTGCCGCGCGAGAGCAGGTCCAGCGTGGAGTCCAGCCGCAGCCGCTCCGGAGCCAGATACAGCAGGTCCAGTTCCCCGGAGAGGAACTCGGCCTCCACCACCCGACGCTCGCCGAAGTCCTGCGTGGAGTTCATGAACCCGGCGCGCACGCCGAGCGCCCGGAGTGCGTCCACCTGGTCCTGCATCAGCGCGATGAGCGGGGAGACGACGATCCCCGTACCAGGTCTGACCAGGGACGGGATCTGGTAGCACAGCGACTTGCCGCCGCCGGTCGGCATGAGGACGACGGCGTCCCCGCCGGCCACCACATGCTCGATGATCTCTGCCTGCTCGCCGCGGAAGGTCTCGTACCCGAAGACCCGGTGCAGCGTGGCCAACGCCTCGCTGTCGGTCACACCTGGCATCTCTGCGATCCCGCCCATCCCACCCATAGCGCTGTCCCCCGTACGTCGTCCCTCGACCACTGCATCCACGATAGGGGTCCGCGCTGACAACGCTGGAGTTATCCACAGGCTGACCCGATGACGTTCGGTAGTCATTCGAACGGCTCACGTCACATGGCGCATCCGGACGGAGCCGGAACATGCTGCTCGGGCGGGCAGGGGAGACCCGCCCTTCCCTCGGACGGCGCGCCGAGCATACGCGCGCCTCTGCCGCACCAAGGAGCCTCACCATGTCCTCTCGGCCCCTCAAGGCCGCCATCACCGTGGCGATAGCCGGAGCCCTCTCCCTGACCGCCGTACCCGCACAGGCGGCGCCCATCGCCGACCCGGACCCGTTCGCGTGGACGCAGCTGACGAAGACGTACACGGCCAGCGGCAAGTACGCCTACGCGCCGCTCGCCGTCGCGGACGACTTCATGCCCACGCCCTGCGTGACCGGCATGGGCTACCACTACCTCAACGAGGGGAACGTCAACGAGACCGACCCCGCCAAGCCCGCGGCCCTCCTCTACGAGAACGGCCCGTACGGGCGCAAGCTCATCGCCGTGGAGTGGGTCGTGCAGGCCAAGGACGGCGTCACCAGGCCGACGATGTTCGGCCAGAAGTTCCAGGGCCCGGACACCCTCCCCGTCCTCGGACCCAGCTACACCCTCCACGCCTGGATCTACAAGACGAACCCCAGCGGCCTGTTCAACCCCACGCACCCCGCGGTGAAGTGCCCGGCGAACCCGGCCCCCTGACCGCACGCGAAGGGCCCCGGCTCCCTTGCGGGGAACCGGGGCCCACGGCCGTAACACCGCAGGTCACCGCACGAACACACCCGCCTGGTTCGCGAGATCCAGGAAGTACTGCGGCGCCACACCGAGCACCAGCGTCACCGCCACGCCGACCGCGATGGCCGTCGTCGTCAGCGGCGACGGCACGGCCACGGTCGGTCCCTCGGGCCGCGGCTCGCTGAAGAACATCAGCACGATCACGCGGATGTAGAAGAACGCCGCGATCGCGGACGAGATCACACCGACCACGACCAGCGGGGCCGCGCCGCCCTCCGCCGCTGCCTTGAACACGGCGAACTTCCCCGCGAACCCGGAGGTCAGCGGGATGCCGGCGAAGGCCAGCAGGAACACCGCGAACACGGCCGCCACCAGTGGCGAACGCCGGCCAAGGCCAGCCCACTTGGACAGGTGCGTCGCCTCGCCGCCCGCGTCCCGCACCAGCGTGACCACCGCGAACGCCCCGATCGTCACGAACGAGTACGCGGCCAGATAGAACAGGACGGAGGACACTCCGTCCGGCGTGGTCGCGATGACACCCGCGAGGATGAATCCGGCGTGCGCGATCGACGAGTACGCCAGCAGCCGCTTGATGTCGGTCTGCGTGATCGCGACGATCGCACCGCCCAGCATGGTGACGATCGCGACGCCCCACATCACCGGCCGCCAGTCCCAGCGCAGGCCCGGCAGCACGACGTACAGGATCCGCAGCAGCGCGCCGAAGGCGGCCACCTTCGTCGCCGCCGCCATGAAGCCGGTGACCGGTGTCGGCGCGCCCTGGTAGACGTCCGGCGTCCACATGTGGAACGGCACGGCACCCACCTTGAACAGCAGGCCCATGATGATCATCGCGGCGCCGATCAGCAGCAGCGCGTCGTTGCCCATGGTGTCGATGAGCGCCGGGTTGACGGTGGTGATCGACCCGTCGACGACCTGCGCGATCGTCGAGTACGACACCGAGCCCGCGTAGCCGTACAGCAGCGCGATGCCGAACAGCGTGAACGCGGAGGCGAACGCGCCGAGCAGGAAGTACTTGACCGCGGCCTCCTGCGACATGAGCCGCTTGCGGCGGGCCAGCGCGCACAGCAGGTACAGCGGGAGCGAGAAGACCTCCAGCGCCACGAACAGTGTCAGCAGGTCGTTGGCCGCCGGGAAGATCAGCATGCCGGCGACGGCGAAGAGCAGCAGCGGGAACACCTCGGTGGTGGCGAACCCGGCCTTCACCGCGGCCTTTTCACTGTCGCTGCCCGGCACGGACGCGGCCTGCGCGGCGAACGAGTCGACGCGGTTGCCGTGTACCTCCGGGTCCAGCCGCCGCTCGGCGAAGGTGAACAGACCGACCAGGCCCGCCAGCAGGATCGTGCCCTGCAGGAACAGGGCCGGTCCGTCGACGGCGATCGCGCCCATGGCGGCGATGCCCGCCTTGGTCGTGGCGTACCCGTCGGCGGCGAGCGCGACGACCGCGGCGAAGCCCGCGACGAGCGCCACGACGGACACGAACAGCTGGGCGTGGTAACGGAACTTGCGCGGTACGAACGCCTCGACCAGCACCCCGAGGATCGCCGCGCCGACGACGATCAGGGTGGGCGACAATTGTCCGTATTCGATCTTCGGCGCGTCGATCTTGGTGATCGGGTCGGCCGCAGTTGTCCACAGGCTGTGGACGGCTGTTGCGCTCACTTGGCCGCCTCCACCTCGGGCCGGGGGTCCTTCTTGTGTACGTCGGACATGGTCGACTTCACCGCCGGGTTGACGATGTCCGTGACGGGCTTCGGGTAGACGCCCAGGAAGATCAACAACACGACCAGCGGGGCGACGACCACGAGTTCACGGACCCTGAGATCCGGCATCGCCGAGAGCTCCGGCTTCACCGGGCCCGTCATCGTCCTCTGGTAGAGGACGAGGGTGTAGAGCGCGGCCAGCACGATGCCGAAGGTCGCGATGATGCCGATGGCCGGATAGCGCGCGAACGTGCCGACCAGGACGAGGAACTCACTCACGAACGGCGCGAGTCCGGGAAGCGACAGCGTCGCCAGACCGCCGATCAGGAAGGTTCCGGCGAGCACCGGAGCGACCTTCTGCACCCCGCCGTAGTCGGCGATGAGCCGCGAGCCGCGCCGCGAGATCAGGAAGCCGGCCACCAGCATCAACGCAGCCGTGGAAATACCGTGGTTGACCATGTACAGCGTCGCGCCCGACTGGCCCTGGCTGGTCATCGCGAAGATGCCCATGATGATGAACCCGAAGTGCGAGATCGACGCGTACGCCACCAGCCGCTTGATGTCCCGCTGCCCGACGGCGAGCAGCGCACCGTAGATGATGCTGATCACCGCCAGTACGAGGATGGCGGGCGTCGCCCATTTCGACGCCTCCGGGAACAGCTGGAGGCAGAAGCGGAGCATCGCGAAGGTGCCCACCTTGTCGACGACCGCGGTGATGAGGACGGCGACCGGAGCGGTGGCCTCCCCCATCGCGTTGGGCAGCCAGGTGTGCAGCGGCCACAGCGGAGCCTTCACCGCGAAGGCGAAGAAGAAGCCGAGGAACAGCCAGCGTTCAGTGTTGGTCGCCATGTCGAGCGAGCCGTTGGCCCGCGCCTCGGCGATCGCCTGGAGGCTGAAGTTCCCGGCGACCACGTACAGGCCGATCACCGCGGCCAGCATGATCAGACCGCCGACCAGGTTGTAGAGGAGGAACTTCACCGCGGCGTACGACCGTTGCGTCGACGCCGCCTCCTCGCCGTGCTCGTGGGCCCGGTCCCCGAAGCCGCCGATGAGGAAGTACATCGGGATCAGCATGGCTTCGAAGAAGATGTAGAAGAGGAAGACGTCGGTGGCCTCGAAGGAGATGATCACCATCGCCTCGACGCCCAGGATCAGGGCGAAGAAGCCCTGAGTCGGTCGCCACCGCGTGTTGCCGGTCTCCAGCGGGTCGGCGTCGTGCCAGCCCGCGAGGATGATGAACGGGATCAGCAGGGCGGTCAGCGCGACGAGCGCCACCCCGATGCCGTCCACGCCCAGCTCGTACCGCACCCCGAAGTCCTTGATCCAGGCGTGGGATTCGGTGAGCTGGTAGCGGTCGCCGTCCGGGTCGAAGCGGACCAGGACGATGGCGGCCAGGACGAGTGTGGCGAGCGAGACGAGCAGCGCCAGCCACTTGGCGGCGGTGCGCTGCGCGGCCGGCACGGCGGCCGTGGCGATCGCCCCGATCGCCGGGAGCGCCGCCGTCGCTGTCAGCAGAGGAAAGGACATCGGTATCAGACCGCCCTCATCAGCAGGGTCGCGGCGACGAGGAGAGCCGCACCGCCGAACATCGAGACCGCGTACGACCGCGCGAAGCCGTTCTGCAGCTTGCGCATCCGCCCGGAGAGGCCGCCGACCGAGGCCGCCGTGCCGTTGACGACGCCGTCGACCAGGGTGTGGTCGACGTACACCAGGGACCGCGTGAGGTGCTCGCCGCCGCGGACGAGGACGACGTGGTTGAAGTCGTCCTGGAGCAGATCGCGCCGGGCGGCCCGGGTGAGCAGCGATCCGCGCGGGGCGACGACCGGGATCGTACGGCGGCCGTACTGCAGGTACGCGGCGGTGACGCCGATGACCATCACGGCCACCGTGGAGGCCGTGACCGTCGTCGCGCTGATCGGCGCGTGACCGTGGTCGTGCCCGGTGATGGGCTCGAGCCAGTGCAGGAAACGGTCGCCGATGCTGAACAGGCCGCCCGCGAAGACCGATCCGAAGGCCAGCACGATCATCGGGATCGTCATGGACCTGGGCGACTCGTGCGGGTGCGGCTCATGGCCCTCGGCGTCGGGCTGCCAGCGCTTCTCGCCGAAGAACGTCATCAGCATCACGCGCGTCATGTAGTACGCCGTGATGGCCGCGCCCAACAGCGCGCAGCCGCCGAGGATCCAGCCCTCGGTGCCGCCCTTGGCGAAGGCCGCCTCGATGATCTTGTCCTTGGAGAAGAAGCCGGACAGGCCCGGGAAGCCGATGATGGCCAGGTAGCCGAGGCCAAAGGTCACGAAGGTGACCGGCATGTACTTCCTGAGGCCGCCGTACTTCCGCATGTCGACCTCGTCGTTCATGCCGTGCATGACCGAACCGGCGCCGAGGAACAGCCCGGCCTTGAAGAAGCCGTGCGTCACCAGGTGCATGATCGCGAAGACGTAGCCGATGGGGCCGAGGCCCGCGGCCAGCACCATGTAGCCGATCTGCGACATGGTCGAGCCGGCGAGCGCCTTCTTGATGTCGTCCTTCGCGCAACCGACGATCGCACCGAACAGCAGCGTGACGGCACCGACGATGGTGACCACCAGCTGCGCGTCGGGCGCGGCGTTGAAGATCGCGCCGGAGCGGACGATCAGGTAGACGCCGGCGGTCACCATCGTCGCGGCGTGGATGAGGGCCGAGACCGGGGTCGGGCCCTCCATCGCGTCCCCGAGCCAGGACTGCAGCGGCACCTGGGCGGACTTGCCGCAGGCGGCGAGCAGCAGCATCAGGGCGATGCCGGTGAGCGTGGCCTCGGAGGTGTCACCGACGAGCCCGGGCTCCTCGTGGGTGCCGAGCACCGGTCCGAAGGCGAAGGTCCCGAAGGTGGTGAACATCAGCATGATGGCGATCGACAGGCCCATGTCGCCGACGCGGTTGACCAGGAAGGCCTTCTTCGCGGCGGTCGCGGCACTCGGCTTGTGCTGCCAGAAGCCGATCAGCAGGTAGGAGGCGAGACCGACGCCCTCCCAGCCGACGTACAACAGGAGGTAGTTGTCGGCGAGGACGAGCAGCAGCATCGCCGCGAGGAACAGGTTCAGATAGCCGAAGAAGCGGCGGCGCCGCTCGTCGTGCTCCATGTACCCGACCGAGTACAGGTGGATCAGCGAGCCGACGCCGGTGATCAGCAGCACGAACGTCATCGACAGCTGGTCCACGCGGAAGGCGACGTCCGCCTGGAAGCCCTCGACCGGAACCCAGCTGAACAGGTGCTGGGTCAGCGTCCGGTGCTCGGCGTCCTTGCCCAGCAGGTCGGCGAAGAGGATCGCGCCGAAGACGAAGGAGACGCCGGCGAGGGCCGTGCCGATCCAGTGGCCGACGGCGTCCAGTCTGCGGCCGCCGACGAGCAGGACCGCCGCTCCGAGCAGGGGCGCCGCGATGAGCAGCGCAATCAGGTTCTCCACGATTCAGCGACCCCTTACAGCTTCATCAGGCTGGCGTCGTCGACCGAGGCCGAGTGGCGGGAACGGAACAGCGACACGATGATCGCGAGCCCGACCACGACCTCCGCGGCGGCGACGACCATCGTGAAGAAGGCGATGATCTGGCCGTCGAGATTGCCGTGCATCCGGGAGAAGGCGACGAACGCGAGGTTGCAGGCGTTGAGCATGAGCTCGACGCACATGAAGACGACGATCGCGTTGCGCCTGATCAGCACCCCGGTGGCGCCGATCGTGAACAACAGGGCGGCGAGGTAGAGGTAGTTGACCGGGTTCACTTCGACGCCTCCTCGGTCCGCTGGGGGTTCGCCGGCTCGGTGGCGGTGCGCTCCAGGCGTTCCTCCGAGCGCTGTTCGAGCGCCCGCAGGTCGCCCAGTGCCTCGGTCGACACGTCACGGATCTGGCCGCGCTCCCGCAGCGTCTTGTTGACCGTGAGCTCGGACGGGGTGCCGTCGGGCAGCAGGCCCGCGATGTCCACCGCGTTGTGCCGGGCGTACACGCCGGGCGCCGGCAGCGGCGGCAGGTGCTTGCCCTCGCGCACGCGCTCCTCGGCCAGCTCGCGCTGGGTCTTGGCGCGCTCGGTGCGCTCGCGGTGGGTGAGCACCATGGCGCCGACGGCGGCTGTGATCAGCAGGGCGCCGGTGATTTCGAAGGCGAAGACGTACTTGGTGAAGATGAGGGCCGCGAGACCCTCCACGTTGCCGCCGGCGTTGGCCTGGGTCAGGCCGTTGAACTCAGTGAGGGAGGCGTTGCCGATGCCCGCGAACAGCAGGATGCCGAAGCCGAGTCCGCACAGCAGGGCCAGCCAGCGCTGGCCCTTGATGGTCTCCTTCAGGGAGTCCGCCGCGGTGACGCCCACGAGCATGACCACGAACAGGAACAGCATCATGATCGCGCCGGTGTAGACGACGATCTGCACGACGCCCAGGAAGTAGGCGCCGTTGGCGAGGTAGAACACCGCCAGGATGATCATGGTGCCGGCGAGGCAGAGGGCGCTGTGGACGGACTTCTTCATGAAGACGGTGCACAGGGCGCCGATCACGGCGACGGTGCCGAGCACCCAGAACTGGAAGGCCTCGCCGGTGGAGGTGCCAGCAGAAAGAGTAGCTGCGGCGGCGAGCTGCGCGCTCATGCGCCCACCTCCTCTTCCTCAGGCTTCTCGCCCTTGGAGACGGCCACTTGCGGGACAGTGCCGGGCGCGGCCTCCGTCACCAGGCCCCGGTAGTAGTCCTGCTCGTCGGTCCCCGGGTAGATGGCGTGCGGGCTGTCGACCATGCCCTCTTCGAGGCCGGCGAGCAGCTGCTCCTTGGTGAAGATGAGGTTGGCGCGGCTGCTGTCGGCGAGCTCGAACTCGTTGGTCATCGTCAACGCGCGCGTGGGGCACGCCTCGATGCACAGGCCGCACAGGATGCAGCGGGCGTAGTTGATCTGGTAGACGCGGCCGTACCGCTCGCCCGGCGAGTAGCGCTCCTCGTCCGTGTTGTCGGCGCCCTCCACATAGATGGCGTCGGCGGGGCAGGCCCAGGCGCACAGCTCGCAGCCGATGCACTTCTCCAGGCCGTCCGGATGGCGGTTGAGCTGGTGCCGTCCGTGGAAGCGCGGAGCGGTGGTCTTCTGCTGCTCCGGGTACTGCTCGGTCAGCCGCTTCTTGAACATGGCCTTGAAGGTCACGCCGAAGCCGGCCACGGGGTTCTGGAAACCGGGCTTGGTTTCCTTGGGCTCCTCAGCCATCGGACGCCTCCTTTCCATCCAGAGATCCGTCACTGTGAGTATCCGACCCACCACTGACAATCAGCTCCCGCTCGCGGCGCGAGCTGCGCCGCGGCACCGGCGGCAACTCCTGTCCCGGCAGCGGCGGTACGGGGAATCCGCCGGCCATCGGGTCGAAGCCGACCGGTTCCTCCTCGGACTGCGCGGCCGACTTCGTCTTCTCCCGGAAGATGTCGACGACGAAGGAGAGCAGCAGGAGGGCGAGGACACCACCGCCGATGTAGAGGGCGATATCGGCGAAGTCGTAGTTCTCGTTGCGCAGGGTCCGCACGGTCGCGACGAGCATCAGCCACACCACGGAGACCGGGATGAGGACCTTCCAGCCGAGCTTCATCAGCTGGTCGTAGCGGACCCGCGGGAGCGTGCCGCGCAGCCAGATGAAGAAGAACAGCAGCAACTGGACCTTGATCACGAACCAGAGCAGCGGCCACCAGCCGTGGTTCGCGCCCTCCCAGAAGGTGCTGACCGGCCAGGGGGCCCGCCAGCCGCCGAGGAAGAGCGTCACGGACACGGCCGAGACCGTCACCATGTTCACGTACTCGGCGAGCATGAACAGCGCGAACTTGATCGACGAGTACTCGGTGTTGAAGCCGCCGACCAGGTCGCCCTCGGACTCCGGCATGTCGAAGGGGGCGCGGTTGGTCTCGCCGACCATCGTGATGATGTAGATCACGAAGGAGACCGGCAGCAGGATGACGTACCAGCGGTCCTGCTGCGCCTCGACGATCGCCGACGTCGACATCGACCCCGAGTAGAGGAACACCGAGGCGAACGCGGCGCCCATGGCGATCTCGTACGAGATCATCTGCGCGCAGGAGCGGAGGCCACCGAGGAGCGGGTAGGTGGATCCGGAACTCCAACCCGCAAGGACGATGCCGTAGATGCCGACCGAGGCGACCGCGAGGATGTAGAGCATCGCGATCGGCAGGTCGGTCAGCTGCATCGCGGTGCGGTGGCCGAAGATCGAGACCTCGTTGCCGGCCGGGCCGAAGGGGATCACCGCGATCGCCATGAAGGCCGGGATGGCCGCGATGATCGGCGCGAGGATGTAGACCACCTTGTCCGCGCGCTTGACGACGACGTCTTCCTTGAGCATCAGCTTGATGCCGTCGGCGAGCGACTGAAGCATGCCCCAGGGGCCGTGCCGGTTGGGGCCGATGCGCAGCTGCATCCAGGCGACGACCTTGCGCTCCCAGACGATGGAGAACAGCACGGTCACCATCAGGAACGCGAAGCAGAAGACGGCCTTGATGACGACCAGCCACCAGGGGTCGGTGCCGAGCATCGAGAGGTCTTCTGCGGCGAGGTACGGGCTCATGCCTCCACCTCCTTGGGAGCTTCGGCGGCGAGCGTCGCCGGACCGATGCGGACGAGGGAGCCGGGCCGCGCCCCGGAGTCGGAGGCGACGCCCCCTCCGGCGGAGTTCAGCGGGAGCCAGACCACGCGGTCGGGCATCTCGGTGATCTGGAGCGGCAGCTCGACCGTTCCGGCGGTACTGGTCACGGCGAGGACGTCGCCGTCCTTGACGCCCGCCTCGGCGGCCGTGGCGGCCGACACGCGCGCGTGGGCCGCGTGCCGCGTCCCGGCGAGCGCCTCGTCGCCCTCCTGAAGGAGACCCTGGTCGAGCAGCAGCCGGTGCCCGGCCAGTACGGCCTCTCCGGCGGCCGGCCGCGGCAGCTGGACGGCGGTCTCCAGCGGGTCGGTGGCCCGGGGCCCGTCCCAGGCGCCCAGCCGGTCCAGCTCCGCACGCGCAGTGCGCAGATCCGGCAGACCCAGATGTACGTCCATGGCGTCGGCCAGCATCTGCAGCGCACGCGCGTCGGTGGGCGAGAGGTGGCGGGTCATCTGGTCGGGCTTGAGCGCGGCCTCGAAGAAGCGCACCCGGCCTTCCCAGTTGAGGAAGGTGCCGGACTTCTCGGCGACCGCGGCGACCGGGAGGACGACGTCGGCGTGCTCGGTGACCTCACTGGGCCGCAGTTCCAGCGACACCAGGAAGCCGACCTCGTGCAGTGCTTCACGCGCGCGTGCCGGATCCGGCAGATCGGCGACCTCTACGCCCGCGACCACCAGGGCCTGCAGTTCGCCGGTCGCGGCGGCCTCGACGATCTGGCCGGTGTCGCGACCGTAGCGGTGCGGGAGGTCGGCCAGGCCCCAGGCCGCGGCGACCTCCTCACGCGCGCGTGGGTCGGTGGCCGGG
Organism: Streptomyces fulvoviolaceus; assembly: GCF_000718165.1. Lineage (GTDB taxonomy): Bacteria > Actinomycetota > Actinomycetes > Streptomycetales > Streptomycetaceae > Streptomyces > Streptomyces fulvoviolaceus. Next base: position 66,167 of record NZ_JOEY01000033.1, read on the forward strand.
CGCCCGCCCGGCAGCAGCGACGGCAGCGCGCCCGCCTCGACGGCCCCGCGCTCACCTGCGCGCCGCGGGATCCACACCAGCTCGGCGCCGGTGGCCGACGCGGCCCGTACGGCGGCGGTGAGGCCTCCGGCGACCGCGGCCAGCCGCTCGCCGACGACGATCACCGCGCCCTCGGTGCGCAGCGCCTCGGCGGCCTTGCTGCCGTCGTCCTCCAGGCCGACCCCGCCCGCGAGCGCGTCCAGCCACTCGGTCTCGGTGCCGGGAGCGGCGGGCAGCAGGGTGCCGCCGGCCTTCTCCAGGCCGCGCGTCGCGTGTGTGGCGAGCGAGAACACCTTCTGCCCGTGTCCCCGCCAGGCCTTGCGCAGCCGCAGGAAGACGCCGGGCGCCTCCTCCTCGGCCTCGAACCCGACCAGCAGGACGGCGGGGGCCTTCTCCAGCAAGGTGTACGTGACGCCCGTACCGTCGAGGTCCCGTCCTCGTCCGGCGACCCGCGCGGCGAGGAAGTCGGTCTCCTCACCGCTGTGCACACGCGCGCGGAAGTCGATGTCGTTCGTGTCGAGCGCCACGCGCGCGAACTTGCTGTAGGCGTAGGCGTCCTCGACGGTGAGGCGGCCGCCGGTCAGGACGCCGGCCCGCCCGCGCGAGGCGAGCAGTCCCTGGGCCGCGATCTGCAGCGCCTCGGGCCAGGAGGCCGGCACGAGCTCGCCCTCGGCATTGCGCACCAGCGGCGTCTGAATCCGGTCCCGCTGCTGTGCGTACCGGAATCCGAACCGCCCCTTGTCGCAGATCCACTCCTCGTTGACCTCGGGGTCCGGGGAGGCCAGCCGCCGCATGACCTTGCCGCGCCGGTGGTCGGTGCGGGTCGCGCAGCCGCCGGAGCAGTGCTCGCACACGGAGTGCGAGGAGACGAGGTCGAAGGGCCGGGAGCGGAAGCGGTAGGCCGCCGAAGTCAGCGCGCCCACCGGGCAGATCTGGATGGTGTTGCCGGAGAAGTACGACTCGAAGGGGTCGCCCTCACCGGTGCCGACCTGCTGCAGCGCGCCCCGCTCCAGCAGCTCGATCATCGGGTCGCCCGCGATCTGGTTGGAGAAGCGGGTGCAGCGGGCGCACAGCACGCACCGCTCGCGGTCGAGCAGGACCTGCGTGGAGATCGGGACCGGCTTCTCGTACGTCCGCTTCTTTCCCTCGAAGCGGGAGTCGGCCTGGCCGTGCGACATGGCCTGGTTCTGCAGGGGGCACTCGCCGCCCTTGTCGCAGACCGGGCAGTCGAGGGGGTGATTGATAAGGAGAAGCTCCATCACACCGTGCTGTGCCTTCTCGGCGACCGGCGAGGTGAGGTGGGTCTTCACCACCATGCCGTCCGTGCACGTGATCGTGCAGGACGCCATCGGCTTGCGCTGGCCCTCGACCTCGACGATGCACTGGCGGCAGGCGCCGACCGGGTCGAGGAGGGGGTGGTCGCAGAACCGGGGGATCTCGATGCCGAGTTGCTCGGCGGCCCGGATGACCAGGGTGCCCTTGGGCACGCTGATCTCGACGCCGTCGATCGTCAGCGAGACGAGATCCTCCGGCGGGACCGCCGCCTCTCCCCCACCTGAGGGAGCGTTGGTGGTCACAGTCATGCGTTCACCTCCGTGCGGTCGGCCCAGGCCGTCGACTTGGCCGGGTCGAAGGGGCAGCCGCGGCCCGTGATGTGCTGCTCGTACTCCTCGCGGAAGTACTTGAGCGAGGAGAAGATCGGCGAGGCGGCGCCGTCGCCGAGGGCACAGAAGGACTTGCCGTTGATGTTGTCGGCGATGTCGTTCAGCTTGTCGAGGTCGGACATGACGCCCTTGCCGGCCTCGATGTCGCGCAGCAACTGCACGAGCCAGTACGTCCCTTCGCGGCACGGTGTGCACTTGCCGCAGGACTCGTGGGCGTAGAACTCGGTCCAGCGGGTGACGGCACGCACGACACAGGTCGTCTCGTCGAAGCACTGGAGTGCTTTGGTCCCGAGCATGGAACCCGCGGCGCCCACTCCTTCGTAGTCAAGGGGGACGTCGAGGTGCTCGTCGGTGAACATCGGCGTCGAGGAGCCGCCGGGCGTCCAGAACTTGAGCCGGTGCCCGGCCCTCATCCCTCCGCTCATCTCCAGGAGTTGGCGCAGGGTGATGCCGAGCGGGGCCTCGTACTGGCCGGGGCTGGTGACATGGCCGCTGAGCGAGTAGAGCGTGAAGCCCGGGGACTTCTCGCTGCCCATCGACCTGAACCAGTCTTTTCCTTTTTGGAGAATCGCGGGAACTGACGCGATCGACTCGACGTTATTCACAACAGTTGGGCACGCATAGAGGCCCGCGACGGCAGGGAAAGGGGGACGGAGCCGCGGTTGACCCCGGCGGCCTTCGAGCGAGTCGAGCAGTGCGGTCTCCTCACCGCAGATGTACGCGCCCGCGCCCGCGTGCACGGTGAGTTCAAGGTTGAGCCCGCTGCCCAGGATGTTCTCGCCGAGGTAACCAGCCGCGTAGGCCTCGCGCACGGCCTCGTGCAACCGCCGCAGCACTGGGACGACTTCACCACGCAGATAGATGAAGGCATGCGACGACCTGATGGCATAACACGCGATGACAATGCCCTCGATGAGGCTATGCGGGTTCGCGAACAGGAGCGGGATGTCCTTACAGGTTCCCGGCTCCGACTCGTCGGCGTTGACAACTAGATAGTGCGGCTTTCCATCACCCTGGGGAATGAACTGCCATTTCATTCCCGTGGGGAATCCCGCACCGCCACGGCCGCGCAGTCCGGACTCCTTGACGTACGCGATGAGGTCGTCCGGCGACATGGCGAGCGCCTTGCGGAGTCCCTCGTATCCTTCGTGCCTTCGGTAGACGTCCAGAGTCCAGGACTTGTCCTCGTCCCAGAAGGCCGACAGCACGGGTGCGAGCAGCTTCTCGGGGCTGGTGTCTTTCAGCTCGGGTGCCAAGGTCATCACTCCCCCTCCTCGGCGGTCGGCCCGGCCGGGTGGGCTGGGTCGGAGGCCGACGTGTCCTGTGGCGCGTCGTGCGAGCTCAGGTGCTGTGTCGGTGACGGGTCGTGCACCGCCCTGTCCTGCGGTTCGTCGTGCGGACCGCCGTCGCGCGGATGGACCACGCGCGCGGGTGCGGCCTCTCCCCTGGCCAGGCGGAGGCCCACCAGCGAAGCGGGTCCCGCACCGCCGCTTGCCTCGACGGCCCCTGGCCGCTCGTCGGGGAAGCCGGCGAGGATCCGCGCGGTCTCCTTGAAGGTGCACAAAGGCGCCCCGCGCGTGGGCTCGACGGGTGCTCCCGCGCGCAGGTCGTCGACGAGGCGCTTGGCGGTGGCCGGGGTCTGGTTGTCGAAGAACTCCCAGTTGACCATCACCACCGGCGCGAAGTCGCAGGCCGCGTTGCACTCGATGTGCTCCAGGGTGACCTTGCCGTCGTCGGTGGTCTCGCCGTTGCCGACGCCCAGGTGCTCCTGGAGGGACTCGAAGATCGCGTCGCCTCCCATCACCGCGCACAGCGTGTTGGTGCAGACGCCGACCTGGTAGTCACCGCTCGGCCTGCGCCGGTACATGGTGTAGAAGGTGGCGACCGCGGTGACCTCGGCCGTGGTCAGGTTCAGCACATCCGCGCAGAACCGCATCCCGGTGCGCGTGACATGGCCCTCCTCCGACTGCACGAGATGCAGCAACGGCAGCAGGGCCGAGCGGGAGTCCGGGTAGCGGGCGATGATCTCGCGCGCGTCCGTCTCCAGCCGGGCTCGGACGTCGTCCGGGTAAGCGGGTGCGGGCAGTTCGGGCATGCCCAGGCTGACGCCCCGCTCCGAAGAACTGGTGGTCACCGGTCGACGCCTCCCATCACGGGGTCGATGGACGCGACAGCGACGATGACGTCGGCGACCTGGCCGCCCTCGCACATCGCCGCCATGGCCTGCAGGTTGGTGAAGGACGGGTCACGGAAGTGGACCCGGAAGGGGCGGGTGCCGCCGTCGGACACGGCGTGCACCCCGAGTTCGCCCTTGGGCGACTCGACGGCCGCGTACGCCTGTCCCGGCGGCACGCGGAAGCCCTCGGTGACCAGCTTGAAGTGGTGGATCAGGGCCTCCATGGAGGTGCCCATGATCTTCTTGATGTGGTCGAGGGAGTTGCCCAGGCCGTCCGGTCCCAGGGCGAGCTGGGCGGGCCAGGCGATCTTCTTGTCGGCGACCATGACCGGGCCGGGCTGCAGCCGGTCCAGGCACTGCTCGACGATCCTGAGGGACTGGCGCATCTCCTCCAGCCGGATCAGGAAACGGCCGTAGGAGTCGCAGGAGTCGGCGGTCGGGACGTCGAAGTCGTACGTCTCGTAGCCGCAGTAGGGCTGCGCCTTGCGCAGGTCGTGCGGCAGGCCGGTGGAGCGCAGGATCGGGCCGGTGGCACCGAGGGCCATGCAGCCGGACAGATCGAGATAGCCGACGTCCTGCATACGGGCCTTGAAGATGGGGTTCCCGGTGGCGAGCTTGTCGTACTCCGGGAGGTTCTTCTTCATCTTCTTCACGAACTCGCGGATGTGGTCCACCGCGCCGGGCGGCAGGTCCTGTGCGAGTCCGCCGGGGCGGATGTACGCGTGGTTCATCCGAAGGCCCGTGATGAGCTCGTAGATGTCGAGAATCATTTCACGATCGCGGAATCCGTAGATCATGATCGTGGTGGCGCCGAGTTCCATGCCGCCGGTGGCGATGCACACCAGGTGCGAGGAGAGCCGGTTCAGCTCCATCAGGAGCACCCGGATGATCTCGGTCCGCTCGGTGATCTGGTCCTCGATGCCGAGGAGTTTCTCGACGGCGAGACAGTAGGCGGTCTCGTTGAAGAAGGACGTCAGGTAGTCCATGCGCGTCACGAACGTGGTGCCCTGCGTCCACGTGCGGAACTCGAGGTTCTTCTCGATGCCGGTGTGCAGGTAGCCGATGCCGCAGCGGGCCTCGGTGACCGTCTCGCCGTCGATCTCCAGGATCAGGCGGAGCACACCGTGGGTGGAGGGGTGCTGCGGACCCATGTTGAGGACGATGCGCTCGTCGTCGGCACGGGCCGCGGCCTGGACGACCTCGTCCCAGTCGCCGCCGGTGACCGTATATACGGTGCCCTCGGTGGTCTCGCGAGGGGATGCGTGCGAAGTGCTCACGAGTACGACCTCCGCTGGTCCGGAGCCGGGATCTGGGCGCCCTTGTACTCGACGGGGATGCCGCCGAGGGGGTAGTCCTTGCGCTGCGGGTGGCCCTGCCAGTCGTCCGGCATCATGATCCGCGTCAGGGCCGGGTGATCGTCGAAGACGATGCCGAAGAAGTCGTACGTCTCGCGCTCGTGCCAGTCGTTGGTCGGATACACGGAGACCAGGGACGGGATGTGCGGGTCGGCGTCCGGGGCACTGACTTCGAGGCGGATCAGCCGGTTGTGGGTGATCGAGCGCAGGTGGTAGACGGCGTGCAGCTCGCGGCCCTTGTCGTGGAGATAGTGGACACCGCTCACGCCGGTGCACAGCTCGAAGCGCAGGGCCGGGTCGTCGCGCAGGGTCTGGGCGACGCGGAGCAGGTGCTCGCGTTCGATGTGGAAGGTGAGTTCGTCGCGGTCGACGACCGTCTTCTCGATCGCGTTCTCGGGGAGAAGACCCTGTTCCTCCAGCGCGCCCTCGAGTTCGTCGGCGACCTCGTCGAACCAACCGCCGTAGGGGCGGCTCGCCGGCCCCGGGAGCCGGATCGAGCGGACCAGGCCGCCGTAGCCGGAGGTGTCGCCGCCGTTGTTGGCGCCGAACATGCCGCGCTGGACGCGGATCTCCTCGCCGCCCTCGCCACGCTGGCCGGGGAGGTTGGAGGCGCCCAGGTCCTTCTCGGGATTGACGCCGTCGCCGGCGCCGTTCGCGTCGCTCACCGCAGCAGCCCCTTCATCTCGATCGTGGGCAGGGCCTTGAGCGCCGCTTCCTCCGCCTCGCGGGCCGCTTCCTCCGCGTTCACGCCGAGCTTGGAGCTCTGGATCTTCTGGTGCAGCTTGAGGATCGCGTCCAGGAGCATCTCGGGCCGTGGCGGACAGCCCGGGAGATAGATGTCGACCGGGACGATGTGGTCGACGCCCTGGACGATCGCGTAGTTGTTGAACATGCCGCCCGAGGAGGCGCAGACCCCCATGGAGATCACCCACTTCGGGTTCGGCATCTGGTCGTAGACCTGCCGGAGCACCGGCGCCATCTTCTGGCTGACCCGGCCGGCCACGATCATCAGGTCCGCCTGGCGGGGCGAACCGCGGAAGACCTCCATGCCGAAGCGCGCCAGGTCGTAGCGGCCGGCGCCGGTGGTCATCATCTCGATGGCACAGCAGGCGAGGCCGAAGGTGGCCGGGAAGACGGACGCCTTGCGCACCCAGCCCGCGGCCTGCTCGACGGTGGTCAGCAGGAAGCCGCTCGGCAGCTTTTCTTCGAGTCCCATGCTTTAAAGGCCCCTCAGTCCCATTCCAGGCCGCCGCGCCGCCATACGTACGCGTACGCGACGAAGACGGTGAGCACGAAGAGCAGCATCTCCACGAGCCCGAAAACACCCAGGGCGTCGAAGGTGACGGCCCAGGGGTAGAGGAAGACGATCTCGATGTCGAAGACGATGAAGAGCATCGCCGTCAGGTAGTACTTGATGGGGAAGCGCCCGCCGCCGGCCGGCGTGGGGGTCGGCTCGATCCCGCACTCGTAGGCCTCGAGCTTGGCCCGGTTGTACCGCTTCGGACCGATCAGCGTGGCCATGACCACGGAGAAGATCGCAAAGCCTGCCCCGAGGGCTCCCAGTACGAGGATGGGCGCATACGCGTTCACCGCTCCTCGCTCCTCTCAGTCGGCACTGACTGCTGGCGATGGCATCGGGCCCCACACCCGTCTCACGCGTCCCGCAAGTCCCGCCCGTCCCGGCGAAGATCGCGAACATGTGAAGCAGGTCACAAGCCCAACTGACCCGCATCTTATGCCTGCCGGTCTGTGATCTGCGACACGGGGCATTACACAAGCTTTGTGATCTCCACCACCTGACCTTGGATCATGAAGTCGGATGAGCGGTGATCTTCACACGAGAAGCGTCCGAGTGATCACCAGAGGTGACATTTCCGCTCGTAGACGCAGAATCGGAGAGGCGTCTCAATATCAAGAGACTTCCTCTGCATGCAAATTCGCGCTGGACGGGGCGCCTTGATAGTGAGCCGCGTTCACACGTCAGAGGGAGGCGTGCGGACGGATGTGGACGCGTGCACGCGTTCACGAGCGCCCTCCGGCCGAGACCTCGCCGAGACCTCGCCAAGACCTGAGCGAGATCTACACGGGGACGCAGCCGCCGACGTAACCGTTGCGTGACCTCCGCCACACACATGAGAGGGACGTGAGAAGCGGGGTTGGCCACCTGCCTCAACCGGTGGTAAGTGCAGGGCAATTCGGACGTAACAACGAAAGGGCATGATCACAGGCTTGATAGCTGGAGTCCGCAATGTCCGTTACGGCGTCAATAAAGAACGCCACGCCCGGGATTCGGGGTGCCCATTGAACAACTGTGGCGCAGCACACGTTTCTTGAAGGTATGGAGGAGCCCCTGATACCGGTTGTTCTCATGTCCCACACCGCTCACATACGCAGCCACCGGAAACCCCGCCGCAGCGCGACGACTTCCATCGCCGTGCGCGCCGGAGTTGCCGGTGGCGTCCTCAGCATGGCAGCGGCGGGCGCGTCGGCTTCGGCGAGCGCCGCCGAGTCGACGACGCAGACCATCGAACTGCCCGCTCTCACGGCCGACATGGCCGCTCAGGTCGCCGAGTCCGCGGACGCCACCCAGCAGGCCGCGGCCAACTACCAGCTGCAGGCCGAGCGCGACGCGGCTGCCGCAAAGGCCGCGAAGCAGGCCAAGGCGGACCTCGCTGAGGCGAAGAAGAAGGCCGAGGCCAAGGAGAAGGCCGAAGCCGCCCGCAAGGCCGCCGCGGAGGAGGCCGCGTCCCGCAGCGCCGAGCGCACCACGCTCACGTCGACCTCCACGACGGCGTCCGCTCCCGCCAGCGGCAGCGTCGCCACGGTCATCGCCTTCCTCAACGCGCAGGTCGGCGACGCCTACGTCATGGGCGGCACCGGCCCCAACGCGTGGGACTGCTCCGGCCTCGTCCAGGCCGCGTTCAAGCAGGTCGGCGTGGACCTCCCCCGCGTTTCGGGAGACCAGTCGACGGCCGGTACGCCGGTCTCGCTCTCCAACCTGCAGGTCGGCGACATCCTGTACTGGGGCTCCGCCGGCTCCGCGTACCACGTGGGTGTCTACATCGGTGACGGCCAGTACCTGGACGCGGCCAACCCGTCCAAGGGCGTTGTCATCCAGGACCTGTCCGGGTACCCGGCGACGGGCGCGGTGCGCGTACTCTGACGCACACGCGTACGGATCGTCGGAAGGGCCGCAGCCGCTCGGGGGCAGCGGCCCTTCCGCCCGCGCATAAGCCCTGGAAGCCCGTGAAGGCCCTTCCTGAGGCCTAACCGAGGTCGAAGGTGTTGGGCAGCCCCAACCGGTAGCGGGCCTCGTCGACGCGCTTCAGGGGCTCCATCTCCGGGGGTCGGAACAGCTCCTGGATCTCACACGGCTCGGCGTCCGAATTGTCCGCGTCCAGGAGCGCGTTGACCGCGAGGCGCGCGGACTCGTTGGCGCCCTCCATCGTGGCCAGGTCCACGTCGGTGCGCACATAGTCGCCCGCGAGGAAGAAGTTGGGCACCTTCGTGCGGGCGGTGGGGCGGTTGTAGAGCGTGCCCGTGGGGTGGATGAGGAGCTGTTCGCGGTTCTGCGGGTCGGAGCCGCCCACGCCCGTCACCGCCGGGTCCATGAACCAGCCGAGGCGGTCCCCGTCCGTGAGGGTCGTCTTACCGGCGTCGTTCAGGCCGTCCTTCAGCTGGGCCCAGAGTTCGGCGACGATCTCGTCCTTGGTGCACTCCTTGGCCGTCTTGCCGTACAGGATGCCGGGCTTGTCCCACTCCGAGATGATCGCGGAGAGACATTCATGAGCCTGTCCGTCGCCGTAGTCACGCGCGAAGTCCCGTCCGTCCCAGAACTGCGCCTGGCCGATGCCCGTCACCGACCAGGGTGAGTCGAGGCAGTTGATGTGGCCGTGCACGACGGGTGTGGGCGTGCGCAGGTAGAACATCACGCCGGTCATCCAGTCCGTCTGCAGCGCATCGCAGCGTGCGAGCTGCGGGTCGGCCGCGCGCAGGGCCGGGCCCCACGTCACGCGCGCGTGCTCGACCGGGAGCGCGGAGACGTAGTGGTCGGCGGTGACGGTACGTTCGTCGCCGCCGTCGCGGGCCGAGACGCGGACGCCGGTGACGCGGCCGCCGTCGTAGGCGACCTCGTGGACCTGGGTCCCGAGCACGAACTCGACGCCGAGGGAGCGCAGATACGTCTCCCAGGGGTCGATCCAGGCCTCGCTGGTGGGGGCGTTGAGGATGCGGTCGACGTCGGCGTCGCCGTCCATGCCTCGGCCGAGCAGGCCCCACAGGAGGAGGGCCTCGATGATGATGCGGCCGACGGTGCGCGTGGAGGCGACTTCCGCGCGGGTGGCGACGAGGTTGCGGGTCTGGCCGATGCCGAGAAGCGTCTGGTACTCCGCGCTCATCTCGTCGGCCCGGATGAAGTCCCACCACGCGACCTTCTCCCACTGGTCCTCGCGGCGGGCGTCGCAGCTGGTGAGGTGGACCAGGAGCCGGTCGGCGAAGTAGGCGGCCTCGTGGGCGGGGAGGCGGGTGCCGAGGTCCAGGACGGAGAGGATCTGGTCGCGGATCCAGAGCGGGGTGAGGTCGCCCGGGGCCGGCGGAGTGGTGGCGCGGCGCAGCGGGAAGTGCAGGTCGGGGCGGCCGCCGGAACGGGCGAACAACGCCTCGGTGGCGCCGCGGAAGTTGTCGTGGACGCCGTTCGCGTTGCCGGGGAAGGGGATGCGGCGCATCGTGTCCGGCAGGTTCCGGTAGAAGCCGGGGAAGAAGCGGAAGCCGTGCTCGGCGGGGAGCGGCTTGCGACCGCCGGTGCCGGTGCCCGGGACGTCCATCGAGCGGGCCTTGCCGCCGAGGGTGTCGTAGTACTCGTAGACGGTGACGGCGTAGCCGCGCTCGGCGAGTTCGTGGGCAGCACTGAGGCCGGAGACACCGCCGCCGAGGACGGCGACGCGCTTGCCGGACGCGGCGCTCGCGCTCGACGCCGGCCATAAGGCGAGGGCGCCGGCCGCTCCCCCGGCACCGGCCAGGAAGCGTCTACGTGTCTGGCCCTGGGGCTGCTGTGCGTGTTCTGTTGTCATGGATACCGGAGGGTAGGGAGGGGCTCCGGACACCGGAACCATGTTTTCCCGTCACCCACAGCATCCTCACAACCACAAGGAGAAACAGCCATGCCAAGCGTGTTCGTGCAGGGCAGGCCCGTCGACTCGTATCCGCCGCTCGCGCCCGAGGCCCGGCGCGGGAAGGTGCGGCGGATCACCGAGGTCGGTGAAGAGGTCCTGCACAAGCCGTGCCGGGACGTGACCGAGTTCGGGCCCGATCTCGCCGCGCTGATCGACGACATGTTCCTGACGATGTACATCGCCGACGGGGCGGGGCTCGCGGCGAACCAGGTCGGCGTCGATCTGCGGCTGTTCGTGTACGACTGCCCGGACGACGACGGGGTCCGGCACGTCGGACACATCGTCAACCCGGTGCTGGACGCACTCGAACCGGCCGGGCGCAGGCTGCTCGACGACAGCGAGGGCTGCCTCTCGGTGCCGGGCGCCGTCATGGATGTACCGCGTCCGGACCTGGCCGTGGTGCGCGGCCTGGACAAGGACGGCGAGGAGATCGTGATCGAGGGAACGGGGTACTTCGCGCGGTGCCTCGCCCACGAGACCGACCACGTGGGCGGACAGGTCTACCTGGACCGGCTCTCCAGCCGCGAACGCAAGGACGCGCTGCGGCAGGTGGCGGACCGGCGCGACGAGGTGTTCGCGCGCCGGGCCGCCAACATCGAGGCGCTCAGCGGCAGTTAGGACCTGCCAGTGAGGGCCTGGCGTTCAGCGCCTGACGGAATGGACCAGTGCCCAGACCGCCACGGCGATGAGGATGACGAAGACGGGTAACGCAACCCCTACGTCCATCCTTCAAAGGTGCCCCACCCCAGGGCATTCCGCGAGCCCTCGTCACGCCTTCGGCGCCACCTTGCTCAGCCCGTTGATGATGCGGTCCATCGCGTCGCCGCCCGTGGGGTCCGTGAGGTTCGCGAGCATCTTCAGCGTGAACTTCATCAGCAGGGGGTGGGTCAGACCGCGCTGGGCCGCGATCTTCATGACCTTCGGGTTGCCGATGAGCTTCACGAAGGCGCGGCCCAGCGTGTAGTAGCCGCCGTAGGTGTCCTTGAGGACCTGCGGGTAGCGCTGCAGGGCGAGTTCGCGGCTCGCGGGGGTCGGGCGGGCGTGGGCCTGGACGATGATGTCGGCGGCGATCTGGCCGGACTCCATGGCGTAGGCGATGCCCTCGCCGTTGAAGGGGTTCACCAGGCCGCCGGCGTCGCCGACCAGCAGGAGGCCCTTCGTGTAGTGCGGCTGGCGGTTGAAGGCCATGGGGAGCGCGGCACCGCGAATGGGCCCGGTCATGTTCTCCGGCGTGTAGCCCCAGTCCTCCGGCATGGACGCGCACCAGGCCTTGAGCACCTCGCGCCAGTCCAGCTCCTTGAAGGAGTCGGAGGTGTTCAGGACACCGAGGCCGACGTTGGACGTGCCGTCACCCATGCCGAAGATCCAGCCGTAGCCGGGAAGCAGCCGGTCCTCTGCGCCTCGCCGGTCCCACAGTTCCAGCCAGGACTCCAGGTAGTCGTCCTCGTGGCGGGGGCTCTCGAAATACGTCCGGACCGCCACACCCATCGGCCGGTCCTCGCGGCGATGCAGGCCCATCGCCAGCGAGAGCCGCGTCGAGTTGCCGTCCGCCGCCACCACCAGCGGCGCGTGGAAGGTCACCTCCCGCTTCTCCCCGGTGTCGCCGAGCTTGGCGTGCACGCCGGTGATACGGCCGGTGCGGTCGTCGATGATCGGGGCGCCGACATTGCAGCGCTCGAACAGCCGCGCCCCCGCCTTCTGGGCCTGGCGGGCGAGTTGTTCGTCGAAGTCGTCCCGCTTGCGGACGAGTCCGTAGTCGGGGAAGGAGGCGAGATCCGGCCAGTCGAGCTGGAGGCGGACACCGCCGCCGATGATGCGAAGGCCTTTGTTCCGGAGCCAGCCGGCCTCTTCCGAGATGTCGATGCCCATCGCCACGAGCTGTTTGGTGGCGCGCGGGGTGAGGCCGTCGCCGCAGACCTTCTCGCGCGGGAACTCGGTCTTCTCCAGCAGGAGTACGTCGAGTCCGGCCTTGGCGAGGTAGTACGCGGTCGTGGAGCCGGCCGGCCCCGCGCCGACGACGATGACATCGGCGGTGTTTTCGGAGAGGGGCTCAGTCACGACGGTCACGGCGGGATCTCCCCAAGTTCGGAATCTGCGTGCCGACCGGCACTGGACATGGGCAGTCTATTCAGCAGGATTGATCACCCGGCTGAAGGGCTGCCCAGTGAACCGAGCTCTGCCTGTAGTACGGCTGCGTGTCCCCACCGACGAGGACGCCGTCGCCTGGCACCGGATCTTCGACGACCCGGACGTCATGGAGTTCCACGGCGGCAAGGCCGCGGAACTCTCCGTCTACGAGGAGCTCACCGCCCGCCAGCGCCGGCACGACGCCGAGCGCGGGTACTGCCTGTGGACCATGCTCGACGAGAACGGGCAGGTCATCGGCTTCACGGGCGCCCAGCCGTGGCCGCAGGACTGGGGGCCGAAGGGCGAGATCGAGATCGGCTGGCGGCTCGGGCGGGAGTACTGGGGCAAGGGGTACGCCACCGCGGCCGCGCAGATGACCCTGGAACGGCTCAGGGCGGCGGGCGTGCCGCGCGTGGTGGCGATGGTCCTCGCCGACAACACCCGGTCCATCACGGTGACCGAGCGGCTGGGCATGCGGCTCGCCGAGGTCTTCACGACGCCGACCGGGCAGCGCCAGGGGCACTGTTACCGACTCGACCTACAAAGCGGTCACACACGGTAATCATCTGCTACAGAACGAAACTTGACGCTTCCGGTCGGTGCGAGGCGAGAGTTACCCTGCCAAGTACCGCTGGGGGTGACATCTGTGCGCATAACACCCAAGACGCCCGAAGTGCACGTACCACGGCTGGTCGGTCTGATGGCCGTGGACGCACGCGAGACGGCCCAGGCGCAGGGCCTGTTCCTGAATGCGCCGGACCGGCAGGACTTCAACCGCACCATGGTCGACTACGTCGTACGCCAGTACCCGCAGCCCGGTGCGGAGGTGCCGCGGGACTCGGTGGTGTACGTGTGGTTCGACTTCGGTCCGGGTGAGGGCGGCGGGGGGATGCGCGAGCCGCGCATCCCGAAACCGCCGAGAGGCGGGCTGCAGCGCGAGCTGGACGAGCCGGGAGATCCGTACCCGGCTCTCAGGTGAGCTTGAAGCCGGTCAGCTCTCCTTGAAGCCCCGGTGCAGGGCCACGATCCCGCCGCTCAGGTTCCGCCAGGCCACCTTCGACCAGCCGGCCTTGCGCAGCCGCTCGGCCAGCGCGGGCTGGTCGGGCCAGGCGCGGATGGACTCGGCGAGGTAGACGTAGGCGTCGGGGTTCGAGGACACCGCGCGCGCGACCGGAGGCAGGGCGCGCATGAGGTACTCGGTGTACACGGTCCGGAAGGGCGCCCAGGTCGGGTGTGAGAACTCACAGATCACGACCCGGCCGCCGGGCTTGGTCACCCGGTACATCTCGCGCAGCGCCGCGTCGAAGTCCTGGACGTTGCGCAGCCCGAAGGAGATCGTGACGGCGTCGAAGGTGTCGTCCTTGAAGGGCAGTTTCGTCGCGTCGCCCGCAGTGAACGGCAGCCAGGTGTGCCGCTTCTTGCCGACCTGGAGCATGCCGAGCGAGAAGTCGCAGGGGACGACGTAGGCGCCGGTGCGGGCGAAGGGCAGCGAGGACGTGGCCGTACCGGCGGCCAGGTCCAGGACCTTCTGCGCGGGGCGGGCGTCGACGGCCTTGGCGACCTCCCTGCGCCACACCCGGTCCTGGCCGAGCGACAGCACGTCGTTGGTCAGGTCGTACCGTTCCGCCACGTCGTCGAACATCGAGGCGACTTCGTGCGGCTGCTTGTTCAGGGAAGCGCGGGTCACGGGCCCATTGTTGCAGTACGTCCCCCCGCGCCCGGCTCAGGGGAGCAGCCGCGGCTTCTTCTTCCCCGCCACGTCCTCCACCCATCCGCACAGCAGGATGAACACGGCGATCAGGACCCAGCCGATGCCGAACATGAACCACTGGCTCTCCAGCGGCAGGTACTTCTCGAAGGCCGGCACGTTCCAGAACTGGTCGATCAGCGGCACGGCCAGGATCAGCGCGATCTCGTGCCAGAGGTAGATCGTCACGGCCCTCGCGTTGAAGATCGTGACGATCCGGTCGAGGCGCCGGAAGCGGGTCAGGCCCGCGAAGTCGATCCGGAAGTGCGCCTTGGCCCACATCAGCAGCATCACGTACCCGGCCGACCAGTACGTCTGCGCGAGCGGGTTCTCGTCCAGGTCGTACGTGCCCACCTCGGCCTGGTGCGTGAAGGCGTACCAGCCGCCGAAGCCGATCGCGGCGAGCGACAGGACGACCACCAGGAACGGCTTCATCCGCTGCAGCACACCGTCGCGGTGGGCGAAGCCGAGCACCCAGCAGAAGAGGTACGTCGACAGGTCCCACAGCTCGTTGCCGAACCGGTTGTACGGTCCCGCCCACACGAACTTCAGGATCAGGATCGGCACGAGGGTCAGCGCCAGCACCGGGATCGGCGCCTTGCGGAAGATCCACAGGAGGGCCGGGGAGAGCAGCACGAACCAGAGGTACGTCCGCAGGTACCAGAGGATCTCCCAGGCCTGCACGCCCCACTGGTTGCCCGGCGGGTCGCCCAGCGGCACGATCCAGAACACGATCTGCCAGCTCGGCATCCAGTCGTGGATCAGCATCGCGGTCACCACGAAGAAGCCCCAGAACCAGAACGGCGGCAGGAGCCGCCGCATCCGGCTCTTGACCACCTTGAACGCGGGGCGCTCCAGGGACTTCGCCATCAGCGTGCCGGCCAGGGCGAACATAATCCCCATGGAGGGGAAGACCATGCCGCACCAGGCCCACCCGAACGTGTGATAGGTGACGACGCGGACGAGGGCGATCGCGCGGAGGGTGTCGAAGTAGCGGTCGCGGCCCGCGGGCTTGGGCGGCTGCTTCTCCTTCGCCGCCTCTTCTTCTAGGACCGCCACCGCGGCCTCGGGTTCCGGCTCCACCGCGGGGAGCGAGGCCGTCTCGTACGGCTGCTCGTAGTCGACGTACTGCTGGGGGTACGGCTGCTGCACGTACTGCGGCTGCTGCTGCGGCTGCTCGTAACCGCCGTACCCATAACCGGAGCCCTGCTGCGGGTAACCCTGTTGCGGATACCCCTGCTGCGGCGGGTACCCCTGCTGATCCGTCTCCCAGCTCATCAGCTCGCCCCCGCCGGAGTGCCGACCTCGCCGGTGCGCTTCAGCTTCTGCCACCGCAGGCGGCCGCCCGTCAGGGCGGTGATGCAGGAGTGGATGAGAACGAGGTACATCATCTGGCGGTAGGCCAGTTGCTGGAGAGGCATCATCAGGAGGTACCGGTACTTCTCGCGGTCGAGACGGAACGCGTAGGCCGCGCAGAAGAGTTGGACGCCGAGCACCGCGAGCCACGCGTACAGCGCCGCCTGGAAATCGATGAAGATCATCGAGTACGCGGTGAACACGTCGATGAGCGGGGCGAAGACCGGCGTGACGATCTGGAAGATGACCACCAGCGGCATGCCGACCCGGCCGAAGCGGCCCGAAGGACCCTTGTCCGTGAGGGACTTGCGGTGCTTCCACAGCGCCTGCATGGTGCCGTAGGACCAGCGGTAGCGCTGCGACCACAGCTGCTTGAGCGAGCCCGGCGCCTCGGTCCAGGCGCGCGCGTGCTCCTGGTAGACGACCCGCCAGCCCGCGCGGTGCATCGCGATGGTGATGTCGGTGTCCTCGGCGAGGGTGTCCTCGCTCATGCCGCCGACCTGGAGGACCGCCTCACGGCGGAACGCGCCGATCGCGCCCGGGATGGTGGGCATGCAGCGCAGCAGGTCGTACATGCGGCGGTCGAGGTTGAAGCCCATCACGTACTCGATGTGCTGCCAGGCGCCGATGATCGTGTTCCGGTTGCCGACCTTGGCGTTGCCGGCGACCGCGCCGACCTCGGGGTCGGCGAAGGGCTGCACGAGCTGGTGCACGGCGTCCGGCTCGAAGACCGTGTCGCCGTCCATCATCACGACGATGTCGTAACTGGCGTTGCGCACACCGTTGTTGAGGGCGGCCGGCTTGCCCGCGTTCTCCTGGCGGATGACCCGGACGTTCGACATGCCGAGTTCCCGGGCCGCTTCGCGCGAGATCTCGGAGGTGCCGTCCGTCGAACCGTCGTCCACGACGATGATCTCGATCGGATGGGTGCTCTTCGCCAGCGACTTGAGGGTGTTGGCGATGCACTCCTTCTCGTTGTACGCCGGGACGATCACGCTCACCGGCCGGGTGACCGTCGGCCCCCAGCTGAACCGGCGTTTGTTGCGCTGTCTGTAGTGGCGGCGGGCGAGGATCAGCATCATGCCGAACCGGCCCATCACCGCCACGCCCACGACGAGCAGCCCGTACGAGAGCGCGGGCACCGTCAACTCGGCGACAGCGACGGCCACGACGAGGGCCTTGCCCTCGTAGAGGGTCGCGCCGGTGGCCTCGCGGTGCGCGGCCTGAAGGCGGGCCTCGTTGTTCGAACCCTGCGAGCCCTGAGAGCCCTGAGAGCCCTGGGTACCCGTCTGGCCGTTGGGCGCGCCGCCGGGCTGCTCGGTACCGGTCGCACCGGTCGCGCCGGGCGCGGCAGTCGCTCCGGTCGCCCCCGGCGCGGCCCCGGCCGCCTGCGCGCCGCTCGCGTTCTGCTGCTCCAGGACACCGCTGATGGTGGTGAAGGTGTAGCCCTTCGCCTGCATCTTCTCGATGTACTTGGGCAGCGCCTCGACCGTCTGCTCGCGGTTGCCACCGGCGTCGTGCATGAGCACCGACGCGCCCTCGCCGTCGTCCGGCGTCGCCCACTTGACGATCTTCGAGACGCCCGGCTTCTTCCAGTCGTCGCTGTCGGTGTCGACGAAGACGCTGGTGTAGCCGTCCTCGCCGAGCTTCTTGTAGACGGGCCAGCTGTAGTTGTCGATCGCGTCCGTCTCCGAGGAGTACGGCGCCCGGAACAGCGTGGTCGTGATGCCGGCCGCGCCCGCCAGCGCCAACTGCGTCTGCTGCATCTCGCGCCGGATGCGGGCGTCGCTCTGGTAGGAGAGGTCGACGTGGGTGAAGGTGTGGATGCCGACCTCGTTGCCCTGGTCGACCATGTCCTCCACGATGTCCGGGTAGCGCGAGACCATCGAGCCGACCACGAAGAACGTGGCGGGGATGTCGTACTTCTCGAGGATCTTCAGGACGTCCGGCGTGTACGTCGGGTTCGGGCCGTCGTCGAAGGTGAGCGCGATCGTCTTGTCCGGGACGGAGGTCGTCGTGGCCTCGCCGTTGCGGAAGGAGACGATCGGCCCACCGTTGAGGATCTTGTCGGGGACCTTGCTGGCGCTGGCCCCGTCGCGCACGCGCTGGTCGCCGCCGACCTCGGCACGCAGATAGCCGTCGAGCAGCATGACGCTGGTCAGGGCGAGGAGAAGCAGTCCGGCGAGGATGATGCGCGGTTTCTGCAGCGCCGCGGCCTTGCCCGCCGTCCGCTTGATGCGGGAGGGGGCTCGCCGGCGGCCGCGTGAGGGCGTCGTCGTAGTCATGAGGTGGCTGCGTTCCCGTCAGTCGGCGGACGCGGAGGCGGACGCGGTCGGGGCGGAGCTCGGCGGCTCGCCGGTGGCGGTGCCCGTGGGCGGGGTGCCGGAGGGCTTCACGGGCGGAGTGCCGACACCGCCCTGCGGCTGGACGCCGCCGGGGCCGGAGTTCTGGGGGCCCGCGTTGCCGCCGCCGAAGGGCAGCAGCGAGGTCGGGCTCGACATGCCGATGCCCATGAAGGCCAGGCCCAGCACGACCGCGTACCCCATACACAGGACGCCCATGAGGATGCCGATCCGGCGCAGCAGCTTCGAGCGGCGTCCGGAGTTGTCAACGAACACAGGCCCCTCGGCGGACCCGTTGCCGCGTTTGCGGCGGCGACCGCGCGCGGCGGTCTCGGCGGCGCGGTTTTCGATGGCAGTCTCGGAATGCATTCCCCGGATATTAGGGAGCCTTTATGTGCCCCAAACTCAGGAATTCATGTGAGGCGCCCATGAGAAACGCCTTAACCTGTCTCCTTCCTGAGAGGTTCCACGAACGACTGCGCAACGCGAGCCGGGAGGGAAGGAGTTGATTGTCCGGTATCCCCACCCGAATAATCCGATTCAACCCGATGCGCCTGTGCGGCTCCTGTTCAAATCCTGTCCTCATGAAGCTCAGCCGTGTGTGAGACATTTCCACTGCGGAAACACACTTTGTTTCCATCCTGAGACGGAAATCACGGGAGAGGGTGCATACACAATGCGGAGTTTCCTGAGGCCGGCGGCCGGGTTGACCTGCCTGTTTGCCCTGGCCACCGCGGGTTGCTCCGCGGAATCCGACAGCACGTCGGACGCCGCGTCCACGGCGCCGGAAACGTCGAGCACGGCCACGTCCGAGGCCTCGTCGTCGGCCACCTCGTACGCCCCGTACGTCAGCGCCACCGAGGCCTCCGACAACGACTCGGCCGGCTCCCCGACGACGTACAACCTGGCCTTCGTGATCGCCGACGGCAGCGACTGCACACCGACGTGGAACGACTCGCACGCCATCGGCGATTCGACGGTCAAGTCCCGTATCTCGCAGCTCACGGAGGACGGCGCCACGGTCCGCGTCTCGTTCGGCGGGGCCTCCGGCAAGGAGCTCGCGGAGGCCTGCGACAGCGCGTCCGAGCTGGCCGAGGCGTACGGCGTGGCGCTCGACGCGGCCGACTCCACCCAGGCCGACTTCGACGTCGAGGGCGACGCGCTGACCGACTCCGACTCGGTGGACCTGCGCTCGGAGGCGATCGCGCTGCTCCAGGAGGAGCGCAGCGACCTGACCGTCTCCTTCACGCTCCCGGTGATGCCGTCCGGGCTCGACGACGACAGCGTCGCCCTGCTGGAGTCCGCCAACAACAGCGCCGTACAGGTCTCCACGATCAACCTCATGACGATGAACTACGGCGAGTCGTACGACGACGACATGGGCGATTACGCCGTCACGGCCGCGAAGGCGGCGCACACGCAGCTGATGGGCGTCTTCGGTACGTCCGACTCCGGCGCCTGGCAGGGGATGGCGCTCACCTCGATGATCGGCACGAACGATGTCGACGGTGAGTCGTTCTCGTTGTCCGACGCGGCTCAGGTGAGGACATTCGCGGAGGAGAAGGAGATCGCTTGGGTGTCGATGTGGTCGACCTTCCGGGACCAGCAGTGTGAGTCGGGGAACTCTGATGAGGATGACGCGTTGACCAACTGCAGTGGGGTTACGCAGGACGCGGGGGCGTTCGGGGAGGCGTTCGCCGGTAGTTGATCTGCGGGCCGGTGGGGGCTGGTCGCGCAGTTCCCCGCGCCCCTGAGGAACCTCAGCGGCGCCGGTACACCAAGCGGCCCTCGGCCACCGTAGCCACGCACGTCCCCGCTCCCCGCTCCACCAGCTCTGCCTCATCCCGTACGTCGAACACCGCGAACCTGGCTGAGGAGTTCCGTTCCCTCGGGGACGCGAACTCCACCGGCCGGCCCGAGGCATACGGGTCCAGGGCCGGTACGCCGCCCGGGCGCCCGATCCGGCCCATGACCGCCACGCCGGAGCGGTGCACGGCGTCCCGCACCGCGCGGTTGCGGAGTTCCTCGCAGGCCGCCCGGACCGTGCCGTGCGCCAGCATGCGCTGTACCCCGCGCCGGGCGCTCGCACCCCAGCGGGCGTCGTCCATGGCGAGGGCCGCGAGTGCGTCCCCGGTGATCGGCTCGGTGCCCAGCTCGTCGGCCTCGCGCGGATCCGGGTGGTACGCCTCCTCCAGCAGCTCGTTGCCGTGGAGGTTGATCAGCCCGGGCGTCAGGATGCCGGGCCACTTCCGCACCCGCGCGCCCGGATGGACGGCGACGAGCTCGTCCAGCGACCCGGAGTCCGCGATCCAGGCGCCCTTGACGGCGAGCGCCCGGCCCTTGGAGTCCGCGTGAATCGTCAGCACGGGCAGGTCAGTTGGAAGCGAGGAGCTTCAGCTCCGGATGAGCCGTGCCGCCCGCGATCGCCGTGGATGAGATGTGGGACATGACCCGCTCGTCGACAGGGTCGTTGGCCGGGTCGTCGTGGACGACGATGTGCTCGTACGTCGTGGTCCGCTGCGCCGGAACCCGATCCGCCTTGCGGATGAGGTCGATGATCTCCATCCGGTTGGAGCGGTGCTTGGCGCCGGCCGAGGAGACGACGTTCTCCTCCAGCATGATGGAGCCGAGGTCGTCCGCGCCGTAGTGCAGGGAGAGCTGGCCGACCTCCTTGCCGGTGGTCAGCCAGGAGCCCTGGATGTGGGCGATGTTGTCCATGAACAGCCGGGCGATCGCGATCATCCGCAGGTACTCGAAGAGCGTGGCCTGCGTGCGGCCCTTCAGGTGGTTGTTCTCGGGCTGGTAGGTGTACGGGATGAAGGCGCGGAAGCCGCCCGTCCGGTCCTGTACGTCACGGATCATCCGCAGGTGCTCGATGCGCTCGGCGTTGGTCTCGCCGGTGCCCATGAGCATGGTGGAGGTCGACTCGACGCCCAGGTTGTGCGCGGCCTCCATGATCTCCAGCCAGCGCTCGCCGCTCTCCTTGAGGGGGGCGATGGCCTTGCGGGGCCGGGCTGGCAGCAGTTCGGCACCGGCGCCGGCGAAGGAGTCGAGACCGGCGGTGTGGATGCGCTGGATCGCCTCCTCGACGCCGACCTTCGAGATCCGGGCCATGTGCTCGACCTCGCTCGCCCCCAGGCTGTGGATGACGAGCTGCGGGAAGGCCTGCTTGATGGCGGAGAAGTGCTTCTCGTAGTACTCGACGCCGTAGTCCGGGTGGTGCCCGCCCTGGAACATGATCTGGGTGCCACCCAGCTCCACGGTCTCGGCGCACCGCCGCAGGATGTCGTCCAGGTCGCGGGTCCAGCCCTTGGCCGCGTCCTTGGGAGCCGCGTAGAAGGCGCAGAACTTGCACGCCGTGACGCACACGTTCGTGTAGTTGATGTTGCGCTCGATGATGTACGTCGCGATGTGCTCGGTACCGGCGTACCGACGGCGGCGTACGGCGTCGGCGGCGGCGCCCAGCGCGTGCAGCGGGGCGTCGCGGTAGAGGTCGAGCGCTTCCTCTGGGGTGATACGTCCACCCGCGGCGGCTCGGTCGAGGACGGACTGAAGGTCGGCCTTCTCGGTCACCGGGAGCGTCCCTTTCGTCAAGGGTTGTGGACGGACCCGGCCAGCCTACGCCAGCCCTCCGACAGGCCCGACGTCAGGCGGCATACGCGCCGATCAGGAGCCCGACGTACGCCCCCGCGATCAGGAACGGCCCGAACGGGATCGCTGTCTTGCGCCCCGCCCGCCGCGCCACGACGAGGGCACCGCCGTACAGGGCCCCGAACAGGAACGCGGCGAAGGTGCCCAGCATGACCGTCGGCCAGCCGTACCACCCCAGGACGGCCCCCAGCCCGAGCGCGAGCTTCACGTCGCCGAAGCCCATGCCGCCGGGGTTGATGAGGAACAGCACGAAGAAGGCGCTGCCGAGGGCGAGCGCGCCGAGCAGCGCGGTGGTCCACTCCCCGGCGTGCTCGGGCACGAACTCGACCAGCCCGAGCAGCGCGAGCGCGGCCGCCGCGAGCGGCAGGGTCAGCGCGTCGGGCAGCCGCTGCACCCGGAAGTCGACGACGGTGAGCAGCACGCCGACGGGGGCAAGCAGTAGCCAGACGGCCAGTTCGGGGCGGGTGTCGGTGGCGGCGGCGAGGGCGGCGCAGAGGAGGGCGGTGGCGGTGGCGAGGACGGGGGTGCCGGGGCCGTACGACTCCTTGTCCTTGGCTACGGCGGTGCAGCCCCCGCACCGTGCGGGGCCGATCCACCCGCGGATCGCATGGCCGCCGGGGCACTGGTCCCGCCAGTCCTCACCGGACGGTACGGAGAACCGGTAGACCGCGCGCGGAAGCAGCGTCCCCGCCATCACGCCCCACAGCGCGGCGGCTATCACGAGCAGGCCGGTCAGACCGGACCACCGCCGAACCCGATCTCGTTGCCGTCCGGGTCATGGTAGGTGACCTTCCGGACGCCGTTCGCGTACGTTTCGCGCTGGGTGGGCTTCAGGCCGCGGTCGGCGATCGCGGCGACACGGTCATCGAGATCGCCGACGAAGACGGTGTGCAGGGCATGGCCCGCCCGCCCCGGCCGGTGCTCGATGTACACGTACCGATGCTCCGCGATCTCCCACACGGCCTCCTTGTCGTTCGGGAAGAACACCGGCGAGGAGCCGAACAACTGCTCGTACCAGGCCAGCGCGGCGGCGTAGTCGTTGACCGGAATGCCCGCGAAGAGGTCGACACCCATGTCGCCACACTAGGCCAGGTCGCACCATACGTACTTGCCCCGATTGCCGTTTCGGGAGAGCGGCTGCCGGCCCCAGAGGTCGGCGCGGACCCGCACGAGGGCGAGCCCCCGCCCGTCCTCCGCACCGGCAGTGGCGGAACCGTCCTTCTCCGGCACATGAGTTCGGGAGTCATCCGATGCGTCTGCACCCAGGCGAGACCGAGGCCGTTGGCTGGCGAGTGGTGTCCGTGCTCGACGCCGTCCGGCAGCTGCGCGATGCGTCCCCCGACGTCACCGGACGTCCGCGGGTGATCGCGATCGACGGCCGGGGCGGCGCCGGCAAGACGACCCTGGCCGAGCGGCTGCGCAAGGTGGTGCCCGACTCCGCCATCGTGCACACCGACGACATCGCCTGGAACCACGCCTACTTCGACTGGGGCGCCGTGCTCGTCGAGAACATCCTGCAACCCCTGCACCGGGGTGAGGCGGTGGACTTCCGCCCCGATGCCTGGATCACCCACGACCGGCCCGGATCGATCACCGTCCCCGCCGGTGCCGACTTCATCTGGGTCGAGGGCACCGGCATCGTCCGCGAAGAGCTCGCCCCGTGGTTGGACGCCTCGGTGTGGATACAGGGCGACCTCGATGAGCAGGAGCGCCTGTCGGTCGTCCGTGACGGTGACTCCCCCGAGCAGTTGGAGCACGTGGCGAACTGGCTGCTGGAGGAACTGCCGTTCATGTTGCGAGAACAGCCGTGGGCCCGGGCCACCATGATCGTCGCCGGCCCTCCGCGGATCGCCCACGACCCGGACAGCGAGTTGGTCGTCGCCCCGCCGACCGGCCCTTAGGGCGGCCGACCCACCCGCAGAACGCGGGTGAGCGGTTCGAGCGGAACTCGGCGGCGCGTCATCGAGACGCTCAAGGCAGCCGCCTCCCACACGTGAGCGCCAGCGTCAACGCACCGGCCCCGACGGCGAGAGCCACCGACAGGGCGCCGTCGACGCCGTAGGTCTCGGCGAGGCCGCCTGACACGGCCTGTCCGGCGGCCGTTCCGAGGGGACCGCCGGCACAGAGGATGGTCATGGCGGCGGTGGCCCGTTCCGTGGGGGCGAGCCGTTCGGTCAGGGCGTAGAGGCTGATCATGTACGGCGCGACGGTGAAGCTCGCCAGCGCGACGGCGGCGGGGAGGGACACCAGCCGGGCCCCGGCGAAGAGGACCAGCATGCCGACGAAGAGGACCGCGGCGAACGACACGTACCGGGCCCGCAAGCCGAACCGTCGCGGGAGCCACGCGCAGGCGGCGCCGGCCAGGGCACTGCCTATGCCGAACTCGGCGTACACGAGCCCCGAGACGCCGGGCCTGCCGATCGTGTCGGCGTAGACGGTGACGGCCGTCTGGACCGCGCCGAAGATCGCCCCCATCGCGGCCATGGCAAGGACCATGACGGCCAGGGGGCGACGCGGCAGACGCGACGGATGCGGCTTGCGCTGCTCCCCCGAAGGGGACCGGTGAGCGTAGAACAGAGCAAAAGGAAGCGTGCTGACGGCGATCAGCGACATGACCGCCACGGCAGGCGCGAGCGGACCGACCGCCATCAGCGCCCCGACGAGCGCGGGCCCGGCGATGAAGCTCACCTCGTCCGCGGACGCCTCGTAGGACAGGGCCGTGGACAACAGATGGTGCTGCTCGTCTCGCGCACGCAGCAGACGCGACCAGTGCACGCGCACGAGCGGCCCCACCGGCGGCTGAGTCAGCCCCACGACAGTGGCCGCAACCAGCATGCTCTCCCTGCCACCGCCCTGGCTCACGGCCAACAGGGCAGCCCAGGCACAGAAGTTGGCGATCGCGGCGGCGACCCCCACCGCCCGGTGACCGTACCGGTCGGCGAGCGCCCCGATCAGCGGACCACCCACAGCGATGGCGATGCTCTGAGCCGCACTGGCGAGTCCGGCGAAGGCGTAACTACGGGTCGACGCCTGCAACAGGCAGAGCGTGGAAAGGGCTGAAGCCGCATACGGCAGTCGGGCGAGGAATCCCAGCGGGAAGAAGCCAACCCCCGCAGCGCGTAGCAGGGAACGGTATGACACGGGTGTCTCCATCGGGCACGTCGAGGAGACACGCCTCCCAGCCACCAGCGCGTCGACGAACCCGATTCGGACCGTCAACCTAGCGCAGGTCGAGCCGCATCAGGATCCGGGGATGACCGGCCGGCACCGAGGTGGTGTCGGCGGCGTGGACGAACCCGGCGCGTTCGAAGTTCTTGCGGAGCCCGGCGTACGCCGTGGTCAGGTCGACCTTGGCGTCGCCGTTGTCGAGGGGGTACGCCTCGATCGCCGGGGCACCGTGGGCGCGGGCGAACTCGACCGCGCCGGCGATGAGGGCGTGCGAGATCCCCTGCTTGCGGTGCCCGGGGCGCACGCGGATGCACCACAGCGACCAGACGGGCAGGTCGTCGACGTACGGGATCTTGCGGCTGCGCGCGAAGGACGTCTCCGAGCGCGGCGCCACGGCGGCCCAGCCGACCGGCTCGTCACCGTCGTAGGCGAGCACCCCGGGAGGGGTCTCCGCACGGCACAGCCCGGCGACGTACTCACCACGGTCCGGCCCGCGAAGCTCGTTGTTGAGCTTGGACGGGATCCGGTAGCTCAGGCACCAGCAGACGTTGGCCGAGGGTGACTTCGGGCCGATCACGGCACGAACATCCTCGAAGACCGAAGCCGGACGAACCTCGATGGTCATGGCACCACGATGACACCCACGCCGGCCGGCGGACGTGAACCATCCCGACACGGACCGGCATATCGTGTCCGTCCGAGTCATCGAATCCGGGGGGCGGTCATGGCAGCCGCAGGCGACCAAGAGGCTGAGCTGCCGGCCGCGGGCGATCCCGATGTGGCGTCGCCTGCGGATCTGGTCCGGCGGATGGAGCTCGTCGCACTGGCCCAGGGCATCGACCTGGGCCAGATACGCGCTGTGTCCGGATGGGCCGCCGGTGCCGAGATCAGCGCCGATCGCGACAAGGTGGCCGTGGTCCTGCGCCCGGGGGAGGGATTCCTCGTACGGATCTGCCTCCCCGGTGTTTTGGCCTGGTCGGAGGGCTGGACGGACGATCTCGCCGCGGTGGTGGGGGTGGCGGACCTGTGGCGCCGGGGCGGCCGTCTGCGGGAGTTGCACGACCGGTTCCCGTTCATGAGCTGGAGTGAACTGAACCAGGCGTTCGAGGACGGTGACCCTGCCCCCACGAAGTGGCGCCAGCTCCTGTCCAGCGAATGGCATCTGCGTGATCGCCCGTTCCTTCAGGCCGCCCACGCACACCCCGAGCTGCGGATGTTCTATCCGGACATCAGCCACAGGAGCCTGATGCTGAGCCGGAATCCGTTCGACCCGGCATCCGACCTTGCGAAGATCACTCCTCTTTCGGAAGGCCACTACCGAGTGGTCGGGGGAGCGGTCGAATTCCGGCGCGAGGTGACTTCACTGACCGAGGCGCTCGAGGTCACGGCGGCCTGCTTCCGGTCCCTCCCGGATTCGTAGCCTCCCGGATTCGTAGCCTCGCGGCTCGCGGCTCGCGGCTCGCGGCTCGCGGGCGCAGCGTCCTCACGGCTCTCGTTCTGAACCACCCTTCTCGCCCAGGTCAGTTCGCCTCAGCCTGCTCTCCGGCCGTAGGACGCGGCCTCTACCCGCGCCCCGGCTGCTGTTGCTGCGCACCGGGTTCCGCGTGCCTGCGAAGCTCTTCGCGCTGAAGGAATCGGCCCATCGGATCCGTCGCCGGCTGATCCCAGGCCTCGTGACGCCCGAACCCGGCACCGGTGGGCGGCTCCGCGGTGGCCGCGGCGAGTGCGGCGAAGTGCTGCTGTGCTTCGTCCAGAGAGCCGGCGGCGAAATCGGTGGGGTCACCAAAAGCAGCCTCGCCGAAGGCCGTCGTCTCCGCCGCCCCCTGGATGATCGTGTGGGGCAGCATGACCAGTGACGTCGTGCCCGTCTGCTCGCGCGAGGGGCGCAGCTGGACGCGGATACCGTGCCGGTCGGCGAGGCGGCCGACCACGAACAGGCCCATGTTCCGGGAGATGTCGGCGTCCACGGTGGGCGGGTTGGCGAGCTTGTGGTTGAGGGCGGCGAAGTCCTCGGTGGTCAGGCCGATGCCCTTGTCGTGGATCTCGATCATGATCCGGCCGTCGGGCAGCCGGGCCGCGGTGACGCGGACCCTCGTCTGGGGCGAGGAGAACGCGGTGGCGTTCTCCAGGAGTTCGGCCAGCAGGTGCACGAGGTCGCTCACGGCCCGGCCGTGGATCTCGGCCTCGGGGATGCCGTCCAGCTCGATGCGCTCGTACTGCTCGACCTCGGAGGAGGCGGCGCGCAGCACGTCGACCACGGGGAGCGGCCGCACCCACGGCTGGTGGGCCTCCTCGCCGGCGAGGACGAGGAGGTTCTCGCCGTTGCGGCGCATACGGGTGGCCAGGTGGTCCAGGCGGAAGAGGTTCTCCAGCTGGTCCGGGTCGGCTTCGTTGTTCTCCAGGTCGGTGATCAGGGTCAGCTGGCCCTCGATCAGCGACTGGCTGCGGCGCGAGAGGTTGGTGAAGATCGCGTTGATGTTGCCGCGCAGCACGGCCTGTTCGGCGGCCAGTCGGACCGCCTCGCGGTGGACCTGGTCGAAGGCGCGGGCGACCTCCCCGATCTCGTCCCTGGTGTCGACCGGGATCGGCTCGATCCGCGTGTCGATCCGCCCGGGCGAGGAGCGGGAGAGCTGGGCGAGCAGCGCCGGCAGGCGCTGCCCCGAGATCTGGAACGCGGAGCTGCGCAGGAGCCGCATCCGGGTGCTCATCGAGCGGGCCACGGCGGCGGCGACGAGGAACGCGGCGAGGACGGCGGCGAGGGCGACCGCAGAGTTGACGACGGCGTCACGGCGCGCGTCGTCGGCGATGTCCTCGGCGTTGGCGAGCGCGGTGTCGGTGAGGTAGACCTCGACGTCGCGGTACGCGTCGAAGGCGAGGGTGGACGCGGCGAAGAACGACTCGGTCGTGATGCCCTGGGCGGCGAGTTCCGTGGCGGACTTCCCCGAGGCGATCTCGCTGATCATCTTCGTCATGCTCGGCGGGGTCACGAAGGTCTCCCCGGCCGCCTCGGCCTGAGCGGCGGCCTCGGTGACCTGCCGCTGACCCTCGGTCCTCGCGGCGGCCAACGCCTTCTGCAGCTGGGCCTGGTCCTTGTCGGTGGCGGCGCCGGCGAACTCCTGGAGCGCGACCTCCTGGAGATAGCCGTACGAGGCGAAGGCGGCGAGCTGGCTCTGGAGTTCACCCTCCGCGAGGGAGCTGCGGTCCTCGGCGAGGAGGTGCGTGCCGATGGCCCGGTTCAGGGACTCGGCCGCCTGCGTGAGCGAGATGGCGTAGAGGGCCCGGCCGAAGCTGGCCTGGTTGCTGCTGCCGAAGCCGAGTTCGTTCGCGAGCTCCATCAACGGGTGCTGGATCAGGTGGTACTTCTCCTCGGTCTGCACACCGGGCAGCCGGGAGGTGAACGCGTCCTCGCGCAGCCCCGCCAGCTGCTTCTCACCGCTCTGGACCACCGCGACCCGCCTGAGCAGGCGCGCGCTCTGCGGCATGCGCTCCACCGCCTCGTCGAAGGCGGCCATGTCCTGGTCGGTGATCTTGCGGGCGTTGGCGACGACACTGGAGTCGGTGTCGCCCTGGAGCAGCGGAACGACCGACAGATCACGTTCGTTGATCGCGTCGCTGGCGAACTTGTTGGCGGTCTGCACCAGTTCGGCCACCCGGACCGCGTCGTCGGCCTCCCGATAGGTGTCCACGGCCTGCTTCACCCGGAAGCCGCCGAGCACCAGCGTGACGATGACGGGAATGAGCACGATGGCGCGCAGCCGCTGGGCCACCCGCCAGTTGCTGGTTAAGGACGAACCCGGCGCTTTCCCCACTCGACAACCGTTCTCTCGTCGGTACTTGGGAGTACGTGTTCATACTCGTCCGTTGTTCAACGGAACTCGACTGTTCCCAGGAATTAACCTACGACCCCTTGGCGCCCTCCTTTCTACGCGCGTAACTTGAGCCGACTCCCCACGGTCCCCCCACACACCACCGCACCGCCGTCCGATCCGAGGAGACCGCCAGCGTGTCCAGCCCCGAGGGAAGAAGATCCCGCACCCGCCGCGCCGCCTACCCGCTCATATCCGTGAGCGCGGCCGGCGCACTCGCCTTCACCGCGATCCCGGCCGCGTTCGCCACCCCGTCCACCACCGTGGTGATCTCCGAGGTGTACGGCGGCGGAGGCAACTCGGGCGCCACCCTCACCCGGGACTTCGTCGAGCTCGCGGGCCTCGGCTCCGCGGCCTACGACCTGTCGGGCTACAGCGTGCAGTACCTGCCCGGCTCCCCGTCCTCCTCCTCGCAGTGGCAGGTGACCGCGCTCAGCGGCTCGGTCGCCCCCGGCGCCAACTACCTGGTCGCGGAGGGCGCGGGCAGCGGCGGTACGACGGCACTCCCCACCGCCGACGCCACCGGCTCGGTCGCGATGAGCGCCACCAGCGGCACGATCGCCCTGGTCTCCGGCACCACCGCCCTGACCTGCAAGACCGCCGCGGACTGCGCGGCCGACACCAGCGTCGTCGACCTCGTGGGCTACGGCAGCGCGGTCGTCCGCGAGGGCACGGGCCCGGCGACCGGCGCCTCCAACACGGCCTCCGTGGCCCGGTCCGCCGCCCTGACGGACACCGACGACAACGCGACGGACCTCACGTCCGGGACGCCGGCGCCGGTCAACTCGGCGGGCCAGGTCCCGGATTCGGGCGACGGAGACGGTGACGGAGACGGCGGTGGCTCCACGGACCCGGGCACGGTCCGCGTCCACGACATCCAGGGCACCACCCGCCTCTCCCCGTACGCGGGCCAGACGGTCACCCGTGTCCCCGGCGTCGTCACCGGCGTCCGCACGGCCGGCTCGAAGGGCTACTGGATCCAGGACCCGACGGCCGACACCGACGCCCGCACCAGCGAGGGCGTCTTCGTCTACACCGGCTCGGCCGCACCCACCGTGGCGGTGGGCGACTCGGTCCTGGTCACCGGCAAGGTCACCGAGTACTACCCGAGCAGCACCAGCCAGTCGGTCACCGAGATCACCGGCCCCACGGTCACCGTCCTATCGAGCGGCAACACGCTCCCGGACGCCGTGACGCTGGACGCGACGACGGTCCCGGACGCGTACACGCCCGACGCGGCAGGCGGCAGCATCGACTCGCTCGCGCTCGAACCCACCACCTACGCCCTGGACTTCTACGAGTCCGTGGAGGGCATGCGGACGACGTTCACCGACGCGCGCGTGGTCGGCGCGACGGACGACTACGACGAGCTGTGGGTGACGGTCAAGCCCGACGAGAACGCGACGACGCGCGGCGGCACCGTCTACTCCTCCTACGACCAGCCCAACACGGGCCGGGTGAAGGTGGCCTCGCTCGACACCACGAGCCCCGTGGCGAACGTGGGCGACGAGCTGTCCGGCACGACCACCGGCCCCCTCGACTACTCGACCTACGGCGGCTACATCCTCCAGGCCACCCAGCTCGGCACCCTGGTCGACAACGGCCTGAAGCAGGAGGTCACCCGCCGCCAGAAGGGCGACGAGCTGGCGGTCGCGACGTACAACGTCGAGAACCTGGACGCGCTCGACGACCAGGAGAAGTTCGACCGTCTCGCCGCGGGCGTCGCGGTCAACCTCAACTCCCCCGACGTCGTGGCCCTGGAGGAGATCCAGGACGACAACGGCGCGACCAACGACGGCACGCTGACCTCCGAGGCGACGCTGACGAAGTTCACCGACGCCATCCGCGCGGCGGGCGGCCCGCGTTACTCGTGGCGCTACGTCTCCCCCGAGAACAACCAGGACGGTGGCGAGCCCGGCGGCAACATCCGTCAGGTCTTCCTCTTCAACCCGAAGCGGGTCTCGTTCGCGGACCGCGCGGGCGGCGACGCCACCACCGCCACGAGCGTGGTGAAGACGAGAAAGGGCGCGCAGCTCACCTACTCCCCGGGCCGCATCAACCCGACGAGCGACGCGTGGGACAACAGCCGTAAGCCGCTGGTCGGCGAGTTCCTCTTCCACGGCGAGTCGGTCTTCGTCATCGCCAACCACTTCACCTCCAAGGGCGGCGACCAGCCCCTGCACAGCCGCTACCAGCAGCCCGCCCGCAGCTCGGAGACCCAGCGCGCGGCCCAGGCGGCCGAGGTCAACACCTTCGTCAAGTCCCTGCTCACGGCGGACAAGAACGCCAAGGCGGTGGTCCTGGGCGACCTGAACGACTTCGAGTTCAGCCAGACCGTGACGACCCTGACGGACGGCAAGGTCCTGACCCCGCTGATCACGACCCTCCCCGCCGCCGAGCGCTACACCTACGTCTACGACGGCAACTCCCAGACCCTGGACCACACGCTGACGACGCCGGCGATCACGGCCTTCGACTACGACGTGGTCCACATCAACGCGGAGTTCTCCGACCAGGCGAGCGACCACGACCCGCAGATCGTGCGGATCGACGTCAACAGGTGCCGTAAGCACTGATCCCGGACGGACCGCGCCTGGGGACCGGACCCCAGGCGCGGTCGTCACACGGTTACACGGCCGGCAGGGCGTATATCTCGGGCCCGTTGGTCACCAGCAGCCGGTTGCCCGAGAGGGCGACCTGCCACGGCTCACCCCAGTTGTCGCTGTCGGTGTAGGTCCAACGGAGCTTGCCGGTCCCGGCGTTCAGGGCGACGAGGCCGCCGTCCAGGGAGCCGGTGGCCCCGTACAGGGACGTCCCCTTCTTCACGAACGTCTCCGGGCCGGAGATGTCCAGTTCGTCGCAGAGCCAGATCCGCTTGCCGGCGTTGATGTCGACCGCCCAGACGCCGCCGTCGTAGTCGCTGACGTAGAGCACGCCGTCGATGACGGTCGGGTTGTTGAAGCCGCGGCGGCCGTTGGGCTTCAGCGTCCAGCGGACCTTGCCGGTCTCCACGTCGACGGCCCTGAGCGTCTCGCCCGGCAGGAAGACCAGGTTCTTCGCGACCGTGGGCCGCCCGGTCCAGTCGTCACCGATCTTCTTGGTCCAGCACCGCCGGCCGAGGACCGTGACCCGTACGGTGAGATTGTTGTCGGAGCCGGCGTAGACCAGGTACTTGCCGAAGACCGAGCCCGTGACGTCGTAGTCCTCGGTGCCCTTGCCGGTGGCTTCGTCACGCTCCCGCATCCACAGCTTCGTGCCCATGATGTGGCTGACGGCGGCGATGGACGAGCGCTTCTTGGCGGCGCTCTCGAAGTCGGTGTAGTCGGTCGCCGTGACGTACACGTACTGGTCGTCGATGGCGATGGCCTTCTCGACGGCCAGCTTGCTGCCGAGCTGGCTGCGCCAGGCCTCCTCGCCGGTCTTGACGTCGTAGGCGACGAGCACTCCGTCGTACTCACCGTCGACCAGGAACACCTTGCCGTCGCGGAAGAGGAGCGGGGCGCCGGGGCGACAGATGCCGGACTTGGACCAGCGCACCTTGCCGGTCTTCACGTCGTACGCCACGAGCGGGTCGCCGCTGACCAGCAGCAGGCCGTCCTGGACGAGCAGCGGTACGGCCGCGGAGATGCTGTCCTCCGCGACCTTCTTGCGCCACAGCGGCTGGGGCGCCACTCCGGCCGGCGGGGTCGTGAAGCTGTCCTCGGCGGGCTGGGCCGAACCGCCCTTGCCCGCCGCCGTGTCCTTCCCCTCGGTGGAGGTGTCGCCGTCCGATCCCAGCCACCAGGCGGCACCGCCACCGACGGCCGCGACGGCCGCGGCACCGCCGAGCGCGAGGGACAGGACGCGGCGACGGGACGGAGCAGGGGTGGCGGCCGGGGCGGAGCCCAACTGGACGGTACCGGGCTGAGGAGGGCCGTATCCGGGGGCGGGCGGGGCGGGCGGATAGCCATAGCCCGGTGCGGGCACGGGAGCGCCGTATCCGGGAGCGGGCGGATAGCCGTAGGCCGGGGCCTGCGGAGGCTGCGGTGCCTCCAGATCCAGGATCCCCGCCGCATGGGTCGCGATCGTCGACGACACCGCCGACGGAAGCCAGTCGCGCAGCACGCCCTCGACGCCCTGCGGGGCCAGCGCCGCCACGATCTCGGCGGGGGCCGGCCGCTGCGCCGGGTCCTTCTGCAGACAGGCGCGGATCAGACCGAGCAGGGACGGCGGTACGTCCGCCAGGTCCGGCTCCCCGTGCACGACCTGGTACAGCAGCGCCGCGTGCGAGGCGGCACCGGCACCGAAGGCGCCGCGGCCGTTCGCCGCGAAGGCCAGCACCCCGCCCAGCGAGAAGACGTCGCCCGCCGGTCCCACGTCCTGGCCCAGCGCCTGCTCCGGCGGCATGTAACCCGGTGAACCGACCACAACTCCCGTCTGGGTCATACGGTTTCCGTCCACCGCCCGTGCGATGCCGAAGTCGATGACGCGCGGCCCGTCGGCCGCGAGCAGGACGTTCGAGGGCTTGAGGTCGCGGTGGATCAGACCCGCCGCGTGGATCTCCTGGAGCGCGGCGGCGAGGCCGGCGGCCAGTGCGCGCACGGTCCGCTCCGGCATCGCGCCGTGCGCGTCGACCACGTCCGTGAGATCGGGGCCGAGCACGTACGACGTCGCCAGCCACGGCAGCGCGGCATTCGGGTCGGCGTCCACGACGGGAGCGGTGTAGCGGCCGGACACCGCCTTCGCGATCTCGACCTCGTGCCGGAAGCGGTCCCGGAAGCCGGCGTCCGCCGCCAGGTCCGGGCGGACGACCTTCACCGCGACGGTCCGGCCACCGGGAGAACGGGCCAGGTAGACGCGTCCCATGCCGCCGGCCCCGAGTCGGCGCAGCATGCGGTAGCTGCCCAACTCCCGTGGATCGTCGGGCTGCAGTGTCTCCATGGTGGTCGTTCCCCGTCCCCGTCGTGATCGTGTTCATGTTCGTGTTCACCGACGGGGACACAGTAGTCAGCGCCTAGTTGACCTTCGACATCCGTGCCTCGGGATTGCCCTCGGCCGCGCTCTCCGAGGTGTAGTCGAGGTCGTCCCCCACGGGCTTGATCCGGACGGTGTGAGCCGTCGGATTGCACCCCGAGTGGTTGTCCTTGGCCCCCACGGAGGTCGCGACGAGCTCGGTCTTCGTCACCTTCTTCAGGGTGAGGATGTCGTTGCAGACCCCGCCGAGCACGTCCGTCTGCCGCATCCTGCCCAACTCATCACCGACGGCCGCCTCTTTGACGGTCAGCCGGAAGGTGCCCATGGGCAGGGTGCCGTCGAGGCCCGTGGCCTGGCCCTCCCAGGTGCCGAGGTAGCGGGCCGGGACCTCGGAGGGCACGCTCGCGGCCGCGCTGGACGCGTCGGTCGGCGGTGAGGAGTAGGAGGAGTCGGAACCTGCCGAGGAGTCGTTGTCGTCCTTCGGCAGCAGATCGAGCACGAACACCGACCCCACCGTCACCGCGGCAAAAGCCCCCGCGACGGCGAGCGCCACCGTGCAGCTCAGCCGCCGACCCCGCCCGACGGTCTCGGAGCCGGCCGCGACGGTGACGGAGAACTTCCCCGGCCCGGGCCGCTGATCGGACGGCGGCACGGTGTCGGCGACCGGCCGCTGCTCGGGAACCGCGGGCATCACGGGCATCACCGGCGGCGGCCCGAACTCCCCCACCGACGGACTGCTGAACCCCACCGGCCCGGACGCGCTCTCCTTCACGTCCGCCGTCTCGAGATTCAGCAGCTGTACGGCGCCACGACTGACCTGCTCGACCAGCGCCCCCGGCAGCCACCCGCCCGCGACCAGCCGAGCCGCCCCCTCCGGAGCCAGCCGCCGGGCCACCTCACCCGGCGTGGGCCGCTCGCCCGGCTCCTTCGCCAGACAGGCCTCCGCCACCTCCCTCAACTCACCGCTCAGCGAGCCGAGTTCGGGCTCCTCATGGACGACCTTGTAGAGCAGCGCGGCCGACGAGTCCCCCGGGAAGGGCGGCTGCCCGGTGGCCGCGTACGCCAGCACCGCCCCGAGGGAGAAGACGTCCGCCGTGCCGGCCACCCCCTTGCTCAGGATCTGCTCGGGCGACATGTAGCCGGGCGAGCCGATCGAGACACCGGTGGAGGTCAGGGACGCGGTGCCGTCCGTGGCCCGCGCGATGCCGAAGTCGATGAGCAGGGGCCCGTCCAGAGTGAGCAGCACATTGGACGGCTTCACATCCCGGTGCACAAGCCCCAGTTCGTGCACCGCCGCCAGCGCTTCGGCGAGCCCCGCCCCCAGGGCTCGTACGGAATGGGCGGGCAGCGGACCACCGTCCGCGACCGCGGCGGAAAGGGAGGGACCGGCCGCGTACGCCGTGGCCACCCACGGGACGCCGGCCTCGGGGTCCGCGTCGAGCACCGGCGCCGTCCACGCACCGCCCACCCGCCGCGCCGCCTCGACCTCGCGGCGGAAACGGGCGCGGAACTCCTCGTCGAGCGCGAAGTGCGGATGCACGATCTTGACCGCGACCGTGCGGCCCCCGGCACTGCGGCCGAGGTAGACGCGACCCATCCCACCGGACCCGAGCCGGCCGAGCAGCCGGTAGGGCCCCACGACGGTGGGCTCGTCGACTCCGAGCGGCTGCATGACGACCGTCCCCCTATCCCCCGTACGCCTGGCAGCAGCGTAGTGCGGAAGCCGTCCTCTCTTTACGGCTCCAGCAGATCCACCTTCACGTCCGCCGGGAACCCGGTCGTCGGTCCCACGCGGCGGGCGAACTCGGCGACCGCCGCCAGCTGCGGGCCGCCGAAGCGGAAGTCGAGGGTGGTGAAGTAGCGCTCCAGGACCTCCTCGTCGAAGGCCTCCCAGCGGGCCGCCTGCTCGGCGACCTTGCCGACCTCCTCCAGGGAGAGGTTGCGGGAGGCGAGGAATGCCTCGTGGACCTTGCGGGTGATGAACGGCTCGCGCTCCAGGTAGTCGCGGCGGGCGGCCCAGACGGCGAAGACGAACGGCAGACCGGTCCACTCCTTCCAGAGCGATCCGAGGTCGTGCACCTCGAGCCCGAACCGCGGCCCGTCGAGGAGGTTGGCCCGGAGCGCCGCGTCCCCGATGAGTACGGCGGCCTCGGCCTCCTGCATCATCAGGCTCAGGTCCGGCGGGCAGGTGTAGTAGTCGGGCCGTACGCCGTAGCGGTCGGCCAGGAGGAGCTGGGCCAGGCGCACGGAGGTGCGCGAGGTCGAGCCGAGCGCCACCCGGGCGCCGTCCAGCTCGTCCAGCGGGACCTTCGAGACGATCACGCAGGACATGACCGGACCGTCGCAGCCGACGGCGATGTCGGGGAAGGCGACCAGGTCGTCCGCGTTCCT
Organism: Streptomyces fulvoviolaceus; assembly: GCF_000718165.1. Taxonomy (GTDB): domain Bacteria; phylum Actinomycetota; class Actinomycetes; order Streptomycetales; family Streptomycetaceae; genus Streptomyces; species Streptomyces fulvoviolaceus. The sequence goes on from NZ_JOEY01000033.1 coordinate 102,173, forward strand.
GAGGAACTCGACGAGGGTGATGGGACCGATGTCCAGGCCTCCCTGCACCAGTTTCTCGCTGAGCTTCTCCGGGGTGTCCTTCGTGAGCTCGAAGTCGAGGAGCGTGCCCGTCCTCGCGAGCCCCCAGTACAGGGGCAGGCAGTTCAGGAACTGGATGTGGCCGACGCGCGGCCGGGTGCGAGAATTGTCCACATCGCGACGATAGACCCCATGGGGTACGCTCCAGACTCCGACCCCGAAGTCAACCCCCTTGCGATCTTCAAACGTCCGAGTGACGTGATCTTGGCCTCTATTGCTTTCGGCTGCCTGCGTGCTAGGCTCGCCGCAAGTTGCAGTTTGGTTTCCCTTGCAGTACAGAGCCTGCGGAGCATGTAACCGCGGGCTCTAGTCGTTTTCAGACGTATGCAGTTGTGCGGCACTGTTTTCACAATCGCAGGTTCTGGAGCAGGGCAACCCTTTGGGCCCAAGGAGGGCTTATGGCTACCGGAACCGTGAAGTGGTTCAACGCCGAAAAGGGCTTTGGCTTCATCGCCCAGGAGGGCGGCGGCCCCGACGTCTTCGTCCACTACTCCGCGATCAACGCGAGCGGCTTCCGCTCGCTGGAGGAGAACCAGGCGGTCTCCTTCGACGTGACCCAGGGCCCGAAGGGCCCGCAGGCGGAGAACGTCACCCCCGTCTGAGCTGAGTCTCAGGTCTCGGAGTCCGGGCGCTTGATCCGGAACTGATTGCAGTACCCAAGGAGCCCCGTGCCGCACGGCAGCGGGGCTCCTGCCTTTTCGCTTCTCGTTTCTTCCTGAGCTTCAGATGTGCTGCATGACCAGCACGAACGTCGTCCCGGGCGCGAGCGCCTCGTACGAGTGCGCCACATCCCCGCGGTAGGACATGTAGTCCCCGGGCGCCAGCTCGGCCTCCTCCCCCGCCGGCCCGGCCTTCACCCTCCCCGTGCTCACGATCAGGTGCTCCACCGAACCCGGAATGTGCGGCTCCGACTCGCGTACGGCCCCCGGCTCGGCCCGCAGGTGGTAGATGTCCCGCCGCGCCCCGGGCGGGCTGGCGGACAGCAGGGTGGCCGCGTACTCGGCCTTCTCGGAGGCGACGGTCGGCCCCTGTCCGGCCCGGATCACCTGCACGGACGGCGTCGGCGGCTCCACCAGCGCGCTGAACGGCACCCCGAGCGCGACCCCCAGCGCCCACAGCGTCTCCACGCTCGGATTTCCGCTCGCCGCCTCCAGCTGCGACAGCGTGGACTTCGCGATGCCCGCCCGTTTGGCCAGTTCGGAGAGGGAGAGCCCGGCTCGGGTGCGCTCGCGCCGGAGCGCGGCGGCGATCCAGCCCAGGGGGAGCCGGGGCGGTACGTCGGACATCATGTTCGCTCCATCGGTACGACTGTTCGCCTTGACGAACGCAGCCTCGTCTGTTCATTGTAGAGAACATGCGTACGGCACAGCGAACGCCAATGTTCCTCCGGCATCCGGAGCTGATCCGCGACGCCTCCCTCGTCTGGCTCGCCAGTGGCGTCGTCGGTGTCTCCTTCGGTGCGATCGCCGTCACCGGCGGGCTGCCCGTGTGGGTGCCGGTGGTGATGTCCCTCGTCGTGTACGCGGGCTCCGCCCAGTTCAGCGCGGTCGGTGTGCTGCTGGCCGGGGGCGGGCCGTTCGCCGCGGCGGCCACCGGGCTGCTGCTCAACACGCGGACGGTGGCCTTCAGTCTGGCCGTCGCCGAGAGCATCGGCCGCGGCCGGCTCGCCCGCCTCCTCGGCGCCCACCTCGTCACCGACGAGACGGTCGCCTTCGCCCTCGCCCAGACCGACCCGGCCCGGCGGCGGGCGGCCTTCTGGATCTCCGGGGTCGGTCTGTTCGCCGTGTGGAACGCGGGTGTCCTACTGGGCGCGCTCGCCGGGAGCGCCCTGGGCGACACCGGCACATACGGCCTCGACGCCGCCTTCCCCGCCGTACTCGTCGCCCTGGTGCTGCCCGCCCTGCGCACGGATTCGGCCGTACGACGGTCCGCGCTGCTCGGCGCCGCGCTGGCCCTGGCGGTGACGCCGGCCGTCCCCGCGGGGGTACCGGTGCTGGTGGCGCTGGCGGGGCTGGCGGTGTACGGCCGTAGGAGGACCGCATGAACGCGACGGTCGCCATGATGCTGGCGCTCGCGGTCGGGACGTACGCCTTCCGGCTGGTCGGACCCGCGTTGCACGGGCGGGTCGAACTGCCCGCCCGGGTCCAGGAGTTGCTGTCCGCCGGAGCGATCGTCCTGCTCGTCGCGCTGCTGGCCACGGGGGCGTTGACCGAGGGCGGGGGGTTCGCGGGGTGGGCACGGCCGGCCGGGGTGCTGGTGGGCGGTGTGCTGGCGTGGCTGCGGGCGCCGTTCGTGGTGGTGGTGCTGGGGGCGGCGGGGGCGACTGCCTTGCTGCGGGCGGTGGGGGTGGCGTGAGGCGGGCCGTTGTCAGTGGCGGTGGATAGGGTCCCCCGCCATGACCGACTTCGTTGCCGCCACTCGCACCTTCTACGACGCCATCGCCGAGGACTACGCCGACCGCTTCCGGGACGAGCTCGTCACCACACCGCTGGACCGGGCGGTGCTCGCCGGGTTCGCGGAACTCGTGGGGGACGGTGGGGAGGTGGCCGACCTGGGGTGCGGACCAGGGCGGGTCACGGGACGCCTCGCCTCCCTCGGGCTGTCCGTCTTCGGGGTCGACCTGTCGGAGTCGATGCTCGCGATCGCGCGGCGGGAGAACCCCGGGCTGCGGTTCGAGCAGGGGTCGATGCTGGAGCTGGACCTGCCGGATGCCGCGCTCGCGGGCGTGGTGGCCTGGTACTCGACCATCCACACCCCTGTGGATGAACTCCCCTCCCTCTTCGCCGAGTTGCGGCGGGTCCTGGCGCCGGGTGGCCACCTCCTCGTCGCCTTCCAGGCCGGCGACGAGGACCGGCACCACGACCGGCCCTGGGGTCACCCGGTGGCGCTGACCTTTCTGCGGAGGCGGCCGGAGCTGATCGCCGGGCTGCTTCAGGCGGCCGGGTTCGCGCTCATCTCGCGGACGGTGCGCGAACCGGACCGGGGGGAGGTGTCGCAGCAGGCGTTCCTGATCGCCCGGCGGGACTAGAGAACTCCCGCGATATCCCGGGCCGCGATGTACCCGAACGTCATCGCCGGGCCGATCGTCGAGCCCGGCGAACAGAAGTTCTTTCATCGAATGCGTGACTGCAGCGTGCGACGTTCGTTGGGTGAGGCGATGGGGGTTTCGGCTGGGTAGGGGGTGAACCGATGGGCCAGGTACGGGAGTTGGCAGCGCCATTCGTGGTGCCCGGCCCTACCGGGGTAGCGGTCCGGGACCGGCTCAAACACCTGACGGCTGAGGACGAGAACGTATTGCGCGCGGTGGGTGCACATCTGGGGCGACTCGCGTCGAAGGATCTCAGGGCCCGGTGCACGGACGGCCCGGGGCACAACGGCGACCGGTGGGCGGCCCGCAAGCGGGCGCTGACCGCCGATTCCTCTTCGCGCTGGGCTGGCAGCCTCACCAAGCACACGCACAACCAGTGGGCGCTGTCTCGTCGCTGTCAGCTCGCGCACATCCGCGGCCTTGAGGCCGGGGTCCGCATGCTCCGGCACCGGCTGTCGCTGCCGATCGGGCAGCGTGGCTCCAAGCGGGCCCCCGGCGGCTACCGCTCCCGGCGGGAGTGGCATGCGAAGTCCCGCCGCCTGGCCTGCCTTGAGACCCGCCTGGAAACGGCCCGCGCGGGCTGGGAGGCCGGGCAGGTGCGAGTGGTACGGGGCGGCAAACAGCTTCTCGTCACACGTCACCACCTTGCCAAAGCCGATCTCACCGAACGGGAATGGCGCGAGCGGTGGGAGGCTGAACGCTGGTATCTCGCCGCAGACGGTGAGAGCGGGAAGCGGTACGGCAACGAGACCATCCGGGTCGCACCCGACGGCGCGATCAGCATCAAACTCCCCGCGCCGCTGGCCCATCTGGCCAACGCCCCGCACGGCCGGTACGTCCTCACCACCCGCGTGCGGTTCCAGCACCGGGGCGAGGAATGGGCCGACCGCATCACCGCCGACCGAGCCGTGGCCTACCGCATCCACTACGACGTGCAGCGCGGCCGCTGGTACCTCACCGCGTCCTGGCAACACCCGGTCGTACAGACCATCCCGCTGGAGGCGGCCCGCGCACGCGGCATGATCGGCATCGACACCAACGCCGACCACTTCGCCGCCTACCAGCTCGACCGGCACGGCAACCCGGTCGGTGACCCGCACCGCTTCTTCTTCGACCTGACCGGCAGCACCAGCCATCGGGACGCACAGCTCCGGCATGCCATCACCCGACTACTGCACTGGGCCGAGCGTGTCGGCGTCACGGCGATCGGCATCGAGAACCTGGACTTCACCGCCGAGAAGTCCCGTGAGAAGCATGGCGGACGCAAGCGGTTCCGACAGCTCATCTCCGGAATGCCCACGGCCAGACTCAAGAACCGCCTCGTCTCCATGGCCTCTCAATACGGCCTGGCCATCGTGGCCGTCGACCCGGCCTACACCTCGGTCTGGGGCGCCCAACACTGGCAGCAGCCCCTCACCAGCGCAACGCGCATCATGACCCGTCACGATGCGGCAAGCATCGCGATCGGACGACGCGCCCTGGGGCACCCGATCCGACGACGGACGGCACCGCCCCGGCACCACCAGAGCGATGGTGCCGGGCATCGGACCGTCCAGGCCGCCTCGGGAACCCCAGGACGTGAGGAAACCCGCCGCTGCATTCCCGGACCGCGCACACGATGCGCGCCACCCGGCCGCGGAGCGAAAGCGGGCGACCAGCGTACCCAACACCGTTCGGGGCACGCGGCTGAGCAGCAGTCCTGGCAACAGGACGCACTCCCACTCAGTCCTTAAGAACGGTCTTGAGAAGTCAAGAAGCATGCAGCACGGCGAGGGTGTCCTGCCAGGCGAGTTGGCTGAGGAGCGGACGGAACCGGGTGAGCAGGGCGAGGAGTTGGGGGCCCCGCTGGTCCCGGAAAGCACGGTCACGGCGGGCGAGGTCGAGTTCGTTGGCGGCGGTCAGTTCCGCGAAGTACCGGCGCAGGAGGAGGTCCGGTTCCGGGACGTACGTCCGGCCGGTGAAACGGTCGCGGAAGACGGGGGCGGGGGCCGCGAGGGACGCGTACGTGGCCTTGCGGTCGCAGCTCGCGTAGAAGTGCACGATCGCCTCGGCGTCCGGGCCGATCACGGCGGCCAGCTCCGGGCGGCGGTCGAGCGCGAGCAGGGCGGTGGGGAAGCCGTCGGTGCCGTAGAAGGCGTGGCAGAGGCCGGCGAGTTGGAGGGTGGGGCGGGCGCCCCACATCGCGAGCTGGATGCGGACGCGTTCGAGGTGGGCGAGGAGGGTGCCGCCGGGGTGGGGGATGCGGTCGGCGCCCAACTGCCGTAGGAAGGCTCGCGCTTCATCGGTCGATGTGGACACGGGCGCTGGTCCCTTCGGCGTCTCGGGTCGTTGGGTCGGCACCCGCTCCTCCCGGGTGGGAGCGGGTTGCCGCCCGGGCCCTGGGGAGATCGTCGTACAGCTGTCCGAGGCAGTCAATCCTTGGATTTTGTGCGGTGTACCCAAGTGTTAGCTTGGGTGTCGTGACCCTTGATGACCTGCGGGTGTTCGTGGCGGTGTGCCGGGCGGGAAGCCTCAGCGCGGTGGCCCGCGACCTCGCGTGTACGCAGTCCGCGGTGAGCCAGCACGTGAAGCGGCTGGAACGGGAGACCGGGGTCAGCCTGCTGGAGCGGCAGCCGCGGGGTGTCGTACCGACGCAGGCGGGGCGGGTGTTGGAGGCGGCCGCGGCGGAGGGGATCGCGGGCCTGGACCTGGCCCTGCGCCGCCTGCGCGAACTGGTCGACGGCGAGAGCGGCTCGGTGCGGGTGGCGACGGGCGCGACGACCGTACGGCACTTCATGTCGGACGCCGTCGTCGCCTTCCGGCAGCAACACCCGCGCGTGAGCCTGGAGTTCCGCACGGAGAGCTCCAGCCGTGGCTGCTTCGACGCGCTGGCCGACAGCGAACTGGACCTGGCCTGGATCACCCTCGGGGCGCCGGTGCGGGGTATCGAGCAGCGGCCGGTGGTCGACCTGCCGTGGGTGCTGGCGGTACGGGCCGACGACCCGCTCGCGTCCCGCCCGTCCGTGGATGCCGCCGAGCTGCAGGACGTACGGCTGATCCGGTTGCCGCCGAACTCGACCTCGGCGGCCCATCTGGACGAGGCCTGCGCCGAGTTGGGGGTCCGCTTCACCTTCGACACGAGCGTCGCCGACTGGGACACGGCGCTGCTGCTGGCCGAGCTGGGGTTGGGGCGGGCGGTGGTGCCTGACTTGCCGGGACTTCCCGTGGCGGGCGACCGGGGTGACCTGCGGCTGGTTCCGCTGCCCGCGCTACGGCCGTTGTCCGTGGGGTGGGCCGTGCGGCGATGGGATGCTCTGTCGCCGCTCGCCCGGGCGTTCGCGGACATGGTGACGGAGAAGTGCCGTCGAACGCCCGGGCTGCAGTGATGCGGGTGGGCTACCCGTGAACCCACTCCACCCGCGTCCGGGAACGCCGCGGCCCCACCTCGCGTTGCCACGAGCATGACGACGAATGCGCCGCGGCCCGAGGTCCTGCGATACACCGCTTTCTCCAGCGACCCCGATGGCGGAAACCCCGCCGGTGTCGTTCTGGACGCCACCGCCCTGGACGACAGCGACATGCTGGCCATCGCCGCCGACCTCGGATACTCGGAATCCGCGTTCCTGACCGCGCCCCCGGAGGGCCTCGGCGGCCAGGAGGGGCGGGCGTACAGCATCCGTTACTTCAGCCCCAAGGCCGAGGTGCCGTTCTGCGGGCATGCCACCGTCGCGACCGCCGTCGCGCTCGCCGAGCGGACAGGCCCCGGGGAGCTGGTGTTCGCGACGCGCGCCGGCACCGTGCCGGTGGAGGTGGCCGAGGAGGGCGGGACGCTCCGGGCCACGCTCACCAGTGTCGAGCCGCACGTCGAGGAGATCGCCGACGCCGACCTCGCGGAGGCGCTCGCCGCGCTCGGCTGGCCGGCCGCCGACCTCGACCCGGCCTTCCCGCCCCGGATCGCCTTCGCCGGCGCCCGCCATCTCGTTCTCGCGGCGGCGACGCGCGCCCGCCTCGCGGATCTCGCGTACGACTTCGCGCGCCTCGAAGCCCTGATGCACCGCTTGGACCTGACCACGGTCCAGCTGGTGTGGCGGGAGTCGGCCGCCGTCTTCCATGTCCGTGACCCGTTCCCCGTCGGCGGCGTCGTCGAGGACCCGGCGACCGGCGCCGCAGCCGCCGCGTTCGGTGCTTACGCCCGCGATCTCGGCCTGGTCCCCGAGGACGCCGTCCTCACCCTGCACCAGGGCCAGGACCTGGGCCGCCCCGGCGAGCTCACGGTGACGCTGCGCGCGGGTGACCCGCGCGTCCGTGTCGGCGGCGCGGGAGCTCGCATCAGCTGAGGCCGATCTCGGCCCACACCGTCTTGCCGACGGCTCGCTCCGAGACTCCCCAGGTACGGGCGAGCAGCGTCACGAGGATCAGACCCCGACCGCCCTCGGCTGTCCGGCTCGTTGACGAAACGGAGTTGGCGGTCCGCGCGGGGATCACTGACCTCGATACGCAGCGTGTCCTCCGGGAGGAGCAGGAGGCGCAGCTCGACGAGGTGCTGTGCGGTGTCGTTCGCTTCGGTGTCGTGCGGGTGGCCCCAGACGGTGAGCTGGTGCGCGGTGAGTCTGCGGGCCAGGCGCGCGCCGCGTGGGGCGGCGCTCAGACGCTGGGTCAGTTCGTCGGTGGGGGTGGAGATTTCGGCGTTCACGTGACTGAGCGTTCGGCGACGCTGGGTAGCTGTACGGGTGCGGTGGGTTCGGTGTACGGGTTGTCGGGCGGGAGCGTGCGCGATGGGTGAGGGCGATGTCATGGCCCCGCCGGGGGGCGTCCGCAACCTCACCGACAAGCTCGCGAACGCCCGGGTGACCCACTGGGACCTGTCCCTCGGCGGCGCCACCCGGAACCCGCACTACGCCTGGGTCCGGGAGAACACCTCGCTCGTCGCGCGGGTGAGGGCGTTCCTCGCCGAGTGAGGGCGCGTGTCTACTGCGGCAACTCCGCGATCACGTTGAGGTCCTGGGCCCCCGCCGTCCCGATGCCGGACTTCGTCCCGGGAAGCAACAGGCTCGGGCTGTAGGAGTTGCCCGACACCAGCAGGTCCTTGTCGCCGTCGCGGTCGATGTCGCGCAGGCGGACGAAGAGGCCGAAAATCTCGCCCTCGGTGGGGTCGCCGGGCACGCCCGCCGTCGCGCGGCTGAACCACTGGGAGTTCGTGCCGGTGAGGCCGGACCTGCCGCCGCGCAGGACGTGGACACCGCCCGCGTACTTCACGGACCCGACCTGCTCCTCGCGCACGCCGACCGCGAGGTCCGGGTAGCCGTCGCCGTTGGTGTCGCCGGCGGAGAGGTCGGAACCGAAGGTGTCGTTCTTCGTGGCGGCCGTGGCCACGCCCGAAGTCGCCTGGGAGAGACGGTACTTCGTGGTCGGCCCGGTGCTGCCGCCGCGCCAGACGACCACGGAACCGGCGCCGCTGCGGTACGCGGTGTCGCTGACCGCGAGGTCGCCGTAACCGTCCTTGTCGAAGTCGGCGACGACGCCGGTCGGGTCGTAGGCGGGGGTCGAGCTGTTGAGGACCGTGGCCTTGCCGGACTTGACGGTGGAGCCGCCGCGCAGGAACCAGGCGTCCTGGGTCTGCTTGTCGTTGTGGACGCCCGCGCCTAGGACGTAGAGGTCGGTCGCCTTGTCGTTGGTGACCTTGCCGGCGACCAGGCCGGTGAATTCGATGACGTAGCTGCTGGTGATGCTCGGGCTGTGCTTGGTGACCTGGCCCGTCGTACCGGACTTGGCGAAGCCGCCACGGTAGATGTAGACGGTGTCGGCGCCGGTGGCGACGGCCAGGTCGGCCTTGCCGTCGCCGTTGAAGTCGCCGGTCTCGATCTCGTTGCCGAAGCCCTGGTGGGAGCTGGCGGTGACCTTGAGGCGGACGGCGTCGGTGCCGGAGAGGCCGGTCTTCGAGCCCCACAGGATGGTGACCGCGCCCGAACCGGGCTTGGTGCCGACCTTCTCGCTGCGGTCGGCGACAGCGAGGTCGGCGTATCCGTCGCGGTTGAGGTCGGCGGCGGCGAGGTCCCCGCCGAACCCGTCGGCGTAGCCGCCCGCGTCACCGGCGGTTCCCGGGATACCCGCGGTGGACTGCGTGAAGGTCTTGGTGGTGGTACCGGGACCGGTGGCCGTCCCGTACGTCACGACGACTCCGTCGCTGAAGTTGTAGGTGGCGAAGTCGCGGTAGCCGTCGCCGTTGAAGTCGTCGGCGAACTTCGCCGGGGTGGCCGCACTCGCGGCACTCACCGAGAGGGTGAGCAGTCCGCCGGTCAGGGACACGGCCGTGGCCGTGGCGAGCGCCAGGCGGAAGGTACTGCGCGTGAACATGGGTCTCCTGCGGTGATCTGGGTCTGGCGGGAAGGAGACTCACCGCGCCGGGTAATGGTTGTACCAAGGAGAAACTGGGCGTTTCTCCTTCGAGGGCCGGTACTCGTAATTCACCACCGCTCGTGGCCGATCGGCGCCACACTGTGCACCACAGGCTTTAGGGGACGAATCGCCATCGGGGGACACATGGCCGACGATTCCGTGGATGTGGCGTTGGTCGTGACGCCCGATCCGGAGCTCGATCCGGAGGCGGGCGAGCGGGTGGTACGACGGCTGCGAGCCGAAGTCGCCGCTCTGGACGTCGAATCGGTACGTTTCGGGGCCGGAGTCCCGGCTCCGCCCGGCACGAAGGGCACCGACCCGGTCACCCTCGGCGCCGTCATCGTGGCGCTGAGCGCCTCCGGCGGGGTGTTCGCCGCGCTCATCGACACGGTGCGCGACTGGCTGGGCAGGAGCTCCGCACGGCATCGGGTGTCGGTGACCATCGACGGCGACACGATCGAACTGGACCGGGCGTCGGACGCCGAGCGCGAGGCCCTGATCGACGCGTACGTCCGTCGGCACACGGGCGGTTGAGAATGGGACGCCGTATCGCGCTGCTGATCGCCACGTACGAGTACCAGGACCCCGGACTTCGGCAACTGACCTCTCCGGCCCACGACGCCGAGGCGCTCGCCGAGGTGCTCCGGGACCCCGCCGTCGCCGGGTTCGAGGTGACGACCCTCCTCAACCAGCCGCACCACGTCGTCGGCGAGGCCATCGGTGACTTCTACCGCGACCGCCGCGGCGACGATCTCGCCCTCCTGTACTTCACGGGCCACGGCCTCAAGGACGAGGAGGGTCGGCTCCATCTGGCGATGTCCAACTCCCGGCGCGACAGCCTGCTGTTCACCGCGCTGTCCGCCGAACAGATCGACCGGGCGATCGAGGGCTGCGTCTCCCGGCAGAAGGTGCTGATCCTCGACTGCTGCTACAGCGGGGCGTTCGGGGTCCGGGGCACCAAGGGAGACACCTCGGTCCAGGCGCTGGAGCGCTTCCAGGGCCGCGGCCGTACGGTGCTGACCGCCTCGGACGCGACGCAGTACTCGTTCGAGGGCGACCAGGCACACGGTCACGCGGCACAGTCGGTGTTCACCCGCTACCTCGTCGAGGGCCTGCGCGACGGCAGCGCGGATCTCGACGGCGACGGGGACATCACCCTCGACGAGCTCTACAGCTACGTCCACGACCGGGTCGTCGAGGAGATGCCGCAGCAGCGGCCCAAGAGGCAGGACAACGTCGAGGGCCGCACGGTCATCGCCACCAACATCAACTGGACGCTTCCCGGCTACCTGCGCAACGCCGTCGGCAGTCCGCTGGCCAACGACCGGCTCGGTGCGCTCGACGGGCTCGCCCACCTGCACCGCATCGGCAACGAACGGGTGCGCGCGACCGTCGTGGAGGAGCTGCGCCGCCTCACCGACGACGACAGCAGGACGGTGTCGGGGGCGGCGGGTGAGCGGCTGCGGGGGCTTGTCGTACGGCCGGACGCGGACGCCGACGCGGGGGAACAGGAGCAGGCGTCACCGCCCTCGCAGACCGCGCCGACGCCGGCCGCACCACCTCCAACTCCGGCACCGGCAGCCGCGCCGCCGCAGCCTCGACGCCGGCCCCAGCCCTCGCCCGCGCAACCGGCACGAACACGCGCGCAGACCACCCCGTCGCCGTCCGCGCCGCCACCGAGCCCGGACCGGCCGACCCCACCCCCACCGAAATCGGCGCCCGCGAGGTCACTCGCCCTCCCCCGCAGCCACCGGGCCAGGCTCGTCATCGCCGGTGTCACCGCCCTGGCAGTGGCGGTCACCGTCATCTCGGTGATCCTCGCCAACAGCGGAGGAAGCTCCGACACGAGCAGCTCCGATCAGCCGGCTGAGAACAGCGCGATCACGCCCGACAAGACCCTCAACCGTGCCGGTACGCAAGTCGAGTTCAGCTCCGACGGCAAGACGCTGGCCACGGACGACGGGCATGCCGTAGGGCTGTGGAGCGGGGGCACAAGGCCCGCCGCCACGCTCAGCAAACAGAGGCTCAGAGGGTTCAGCCCCGACGGGAAGATCGTCGCCACCCAGGGCGCTGGAGGGACGACGGACGGTGTCGAGGTCCGCCTGCGGAACGTGGCCACGGGCAAGACCGTCACCATCCACGCGAGCGGGCGCAACGTGGTCACGGCGTTCAGCTCCGACGGCAAGACACTCGCCACGGCGAGCACGGTCGTCGCCGAGGAGTCCGGCCGTGACGTGCCGGTGCAGGTCTGGAACGCCACCGACGGCACCCTCCGCGCCACCCTCACCGGCCACACCAACGGCGTCGGGAGCATGGCGTTCACACCCGACGGGACCCTGGTCACCGCAAGCACGGACGGCACGGTTCGACTGTGGAACGTGACCACGAAGAAGACCACCAAGACCCTCGGAGGTGACAACAATGGCCTTGCCGTCTACGACATGACCCTGAGCGCCGACGGCAAGGTCATCGCCACCTGGGGTGGCAATGACGCGATCCAGCTCTGGAACGGGGCGAACGGCAAACTGATCGCCATCCTCGCGGGCCACGACGGCGGCGTGTTCAGCGCTGACAGCGAAGTCTTCGCCTACGCGGACGACACGGGCGTGCAGCAGTGGAACATCAGCACGGGCAAGGCCGCCCTCACACTCAGTGGTGCTGGAGGTCCGATTGCGTTCGGCCCGAAGCGGAAGACGCTTGCGGCGAGCGCCCTCAGCTCCGCCCCGACCGTACAGCTGTGGGACGTGACCTCCGGCCGGGTCTATGCCAGCCTGCCGGGCGGGACCGACGCCCTGACAGACCTCGCGTTCAGCGAAGACGGCGGAATCCTCGCCACGGCCGACAAGAAGGGCACGGTACGGCTGTGGCACGTCTCCCCTTACTCATAGGGCGAGCTCGGCCCACACCGTCTTGCCGACGGCGCGCTCCGAGACTCCCCACGTACGGGCGAGCAGCGTCACGAGGATCAGGCCCCGGCCGCCCTCGCTGTCCGGCTCGTTGACGAAACGGAGTTGGCGGTCCGCGCGGGGATCACTGACCTCGATACGCAGCGTGTCCTCCGGGAGGAGCAGGAGGCGCAGCTCTGTCGTTCGCGTCGGTGCCGTGCGGGTGGCCCCAGACGGCGAGTTGTTGCGCGGCGAGTCTGCGGGCCAGGCGCGCGCCGCGTGGGGCGGCGCTCAGACGCTGGGTCAGTTCGTCGGTGGGGGTGGAGATTTCGGCGTTCACGTGACTGAGCGTTGACCAGGGGCGACCTGGCGACGGTCCGTAGTCGTACGAGTACGCCCGGCCGGTGTACGGGTTGTCGGGCGAGAGGGTTGCGGGCGTGAGCGAGCAGGGTCCGGAAACACCTGCGGAGGCCGAGGGCACGACGGGGCTCTTCACGGCCCTGGGCAAAATGCTCAAGCTGCTGCGTGAGCGGAAGGGGCTGACCCAGAAGGAGTTCGGCCAGATGGTGGGGTACGGCCCCGACGCGATCTCCGCGATGGAGCGCGGGGTGCGGGTGATCCGGCCGGAGGTTCTGGAGAAGGCGGACGAACTGCTGAACGCCGGGGGGCTGTTGAAGGAAGCGATCCCTGAGCTCAAGGAGGCGATGGCCAAGGCTCGGACTCGGCATCCGGAGTGGTATCGGAGTTATGCGGGGTTGGAAGCGGAGGCGGGCGAGCTGCACTTCTATGCCAACCATGCGGTGCACGGGCTGCTCCAGACCGAGGATCACGCACGGGCCGTGTTCGCCAAGCGGCGGCCGTTCCTCGACGAGGAGACAATCGAGAAGCGTGTCGCGGACCGGCTCTCCCGGCAGCAGGTCTTCGAGCGTCGGCCTGCACCGATCGTGAGTTACGTCCTCGAAGAGGTTGTGCTGGACCGGCCGATCGGCGGGCGTCGGGTGCATGCGGACCAGCTTCGGCGCATGGTGCACGTTGGGCAGATGCGGAACGTCGAGATCCAGGTGATGCCGACCGGGCTGGAGGAACACCCCAACCTGGGCAGCGCGTTCAACCTGTTGGCGCCCAAGGGACACGGTCAGGTGGCGTACACGGAGGCCCAGGGGCATCCCCGGCTGATCACCGATCCGGAAGAGGTCCGGAAGATCGCAGACCGCTATGGGATCATGCGAGCGATGGCGCTCTCCCCCTCGGAGTCCCGGAAGTTGATCGAGAAGAAGCTGGAGGAGCTATGAACGCCGAGCAGCTCACCTGGTTCAAGTCCAGCTACAGCGACGGCGAGGGCGGCGACTGCCTGGAGGTCGCCTACACCTGGCGCAAGTCCAGCTACAGCAGCGGCGAAGGCGGCGAATGCCTCGAACTCGCCGCCTGCCCCCACACCATCCACATCCGCGACTCCAAGCACCCCGAAGACAGCAGCCCCACCCTCCACCTCACCCCCTCCACCTGGACCGCCTTCCTCACCGGCGTTCTCAACTGAACGTCGGCTGCGGTCCGGGCCGGAGCCGGGCGATGCGCCCCCTCTCGGCGAAGCGGATCCAAGTGTCCGCGACCCGGGGCCGTTCCAGAGACCTGCTGCGTTCTGCGGACATGGCGATCGCCGAAGCACGCCGCCGAGCCACACGCGACGAGCCCGCCATCGTCACGATCGGGGATGTGACCAGGGTGGCATCCCAGCACCATGGGCACCTCTTCGTGGATCACGAGGAGGCAGCGGACGCCCTCCGCCAACGCTACGAGGCCGCCGGCTGTCGGACGGACTGCACGACCGACGCGTTCAACTGACTCGGTCGAAACACTCCGCAAGACCAGCCTGGATCACGCGATAGTGATCGCTGACCGCTTGTGCGTACTACTGAGGAGGTCACGTGAGCCTGAGCCCGCGCGAGGTGTTTCTCCGGCTTGTTCGCGGAGTCGCAGACGGGGAAACCGACGAGTTGCCCGACCTGTACGGCGAGGTCACCGACGTCCGGCATCCGATGGCGACTCCGGCGTCCGAGCCGTTGACGAGTCGGCGTGCGCTCCGGCCGCACTTCAGCGTGCCACCGGAAGTGCGGGAGTCCTTGCCCAAGAGGCGGGTCGTCGATGTCGTCGTACACGAGACCGCCGATCCTGAAGTGATCGTCGCCGAGTTCGCTTATGAGTTCACGTCACCGGACGGCTCCCCGGCCAAGGTGCCCTGCGTCTTCGTCATGCGGGTCCGGGACGGTCAGATCATCGAGTCACGCGACTACATCGACCCGATCCGTACGTACACGGCGCGTGGGGACCTCGGCCTCCTCATCGCGTCGTTGCGGAAGGACGCACCGAGGTGACCACCCGCACCGTCCACACCGAGGACGGCGCCACGACCGAGGTACGGCTGTGGCGGAGCCAGGACGCCCCGTCGGCACCGGTCCTGATCTGCATGCCGGCCATGGGGACGCGGGCGTCGTACTACACGCCCCTCGCGGAGGCACTCGCCGAGGCCGGATTCCAGGTGGTGGTGGGCGAGTTGAGGGGGCAGGGGACGAGCTCCGTGAAGGCCCGGCGCGGAGTCCGGTACGGCTACCACGAGATGGTGGCGTACGACTATCCCGCCCTGTTCGCCATGGTCGAGACCGAGTTCCCGTCCGCGCCCCGCTACCTCCTGGGCCACAGCCTCGGCGGCCAGCTCGGCATGCTCCACCTGAGTCAGGCCCCCCGGTCGGCCACGGGCGCAATCCTGGTCGGCGCGCCGTCCTGCCACTACCGGGGATGGCCCCTCCCCCGAGGCCTCGGGATGCTCGCGGGCCTTCATCTCGCCATCGCGATCGGATGGTCGTACGGCCATTTCCCGGGCCTCCGCCTGGGCGCACTCGGCGACGACTCACCCCAGCTCATCCGCGACCTGGCGACCCAGACCCGAACCGGCGTCTATCAAGTCCCTTCCTCAGACACGGACTTCGAGCCCCTCCTCGCCGAACTGAACCTCCCGGTCCTGGCGGTGGCGGTCGAGGGCGACGGCATGGCCCCGCGGACAGCCGTACACAACCTCACCGCCAAGCTGACGAACGCCCGCGTGACCCACTGGGACCTGCCCCTCAACGGCACCCATCGCAACCCGCACTACGGCTGGGTACGAGAGAACGCCTCGCTGGTCGAACGCGTGCGGATGTTCACCACCGAGTGAGGCCTTGTCGGCGATGCGTGCGCTGCTCCATCAGTTCCAGGCAGCGCGCTCGGCCTCGGTTCGATTGGCGACGAGATCTATGCTCGGATGCGTGATCGAGACTGAGCGGCTGCTCCTTCGGCCTCTTCGTGTGTCTGACGTCGACGTCTTCGTCGAACTCCACGCCGACCCGCAGATCAATCGCTTCGTCGGATCCTTCTCGCATCAACAAGCACTGGAGCGCCTTACTGCGATCGAGCGGCAGTGGGCTGAGCGAGGCCATGGCCTGTGCGCGATCGAGCTCAAGTCGAGCGGTGAGTTCATCGGCCGAAGCGGGCTGCAGTACTGGGAACAGTTCGACGAAGTGGAACTGGGATGGACCCTTCGAGCGGATCACTGGGGGCACGGGTATGCGACCGAGGCCGCTCGGGCCTGCCTGGAATGGGGTTTTGCCACGCTTGACGACGACTACTTCACAGCTCTCATACGGCCGGGCAACGAGGCGTCAGTGAAGGTGGCCGAGCGGCTGGGGTTCTCACCGCGTCGAGAGGACCAACTGCAGGGCAGCCCGGTCACGGTGTATGCCGTGGACCGCCCAGCCGACCTGCCCTCCCGTTGAGCCGTACCGCCGCCGGCGGGCACGGTGAGGGCTCCTCGCAGCCGGGGGGAAGCGGGGGGCTCTGCCGGGGCGGCTCTCCACGCTTCCGCCGGAGGAACAGGTCAGGCTGATGTCGACCGAGTGGTGCGTCCGCCACGGGGCCGCCCCCTCGGCAGTACCGCTGCCGGAACTGGTCCCCTGAACAGGGCGAGCGGCCTACCCGAAACTTGAGCAGTGCGCGTATACGTCACCGTATACTCTCACTCATGTCCGATGCCATGATCCGGGTCCCCTCCGAGGTCCGAGACCGCCTCGCGGTCATCGCCGAGTCCCGAAGTACATCGATCCGTTCCCTCGTTCAGGAATTCGCCGAGACCACTCTCACCGCCGAGGAGCGCCGCGAGCGCGCTGAGCGGACCCGCGCCTACCTCGCCGAGCACTTCGGCGTCGAGGTGACGGACGAAGAGAGCTCCGCCATGGGGCGCAAGCTGCGTGACGCCTTCGCCGACCGGACGGACTCCGCCGCGTGATCCAGCACCACCTCGTACTGGACACTCCCACTCTTCTCGCCCTGACCGGCAACCGTCAGGTGTCCGCTCTCGTCCACCGGGCCCATTTCGAGCCCGAAGTCCGGCTGTGGGCGCCCGCACTGTCCATCCTGGAAGCCGACGCCGAGTACATGGGCCTCGCCGAGCACATCGGGCAGCTCGAAGTCGTCCACACCCTCGACCTGGACTACACGGCCACTCTCGCCGTCGCCCGACTGCGCCGGGACGGAGTGTCTCCCGGCGTCGGGGCCGCCATCCACGCCGTACGGAACCTGCCCGACTGGGACGCGGACGCGCTGGTCGCCACCGTGGCCGCCAAGGCGTACGACGGCAGAGAGGTGCCGGTCCTCGACCTCACTCGCTGAGCGCGAGACCGCCACGGCGGCCAGTCCCCGGTGGCGCGCCACCGTACCCCCCGCACGACCACCCACACGCCCCTGCCGACGACCGCACCCCGCACCCCACACTCGCGGCATGACCACGCACGTGTCGCGTACCGGCCCGGCCGCGGAGGCGGGGACGGCGGACGAGCTCGGGGCGCTGCTCTCCACCCTGGTGGGGCGGAGTGTCCCGCACGACGGGTATCTGCTGGCGGGGATGGACCCGGTCAGCGACACGTACGCGTTCCACACGGCTCGGCGCGCGTACGGCCGGGAGACGATGCGGCTGCTGGAGCGCGAGTTCGGGACACCGCGGGAGGCCCTTCCCTTCTGCCGGCTGTTCCACGGGCCCACCCCCGTCGGCGTACTGCGCGCCGATGTACGGGCCCACCGCAGGAGTGGGCGGCTGGACGCGATGCTGCGGAACGACGGGCTGGGCACCGAGATGCGGATCGCGCTGCCGATGGACGGCCGGGCCTGGGGCGGACTGGTCCTGACACGGGAGCGGGGCAGCAGGGCGTTCTCGGACGCCGAGGCCGGACGGGCCGAGCGGCTGGTGGGGCCGCTGGCTGTCGCTTTGAGGCGGTACGTCGTGAGCAAGCCGTTGCGGGTGGCGCCGTACGAAGGACCGCCCGGTGTGGTGGTCCTAGGGCCGGACGGCACGGTGAAGGCGACGACGCCGGGCCACCGGGAGTGGCTGCGCGAGTACGTCCCCGACCCGACGCGCGGCATGGACGACACGGCGCTGTTCGACGGCCTGTGGGACCTGACGTACACCGCGCGGGTGGCGCCGGGCGGCACGGCGGTCAGCCGGCTGTACACCTCGTGCGGCTGGCGGACGCTGCACGTCCAGCCGCTCACCCCGCACGAAGGCGCCGACAGCGTCGTCACCCTCCAGCCCGCCACGGCCGACGAACTGCTGCCCGCCCTGACCGTCTGGTACGGCATCACACCCCGGGAACGCGAGGTGCTGCGGCACGCCCTCGACGGGCTGCCGGCCAAGAGCATCGCGCGCCGCCTGGAACTGTCGCTCCACACCGTCAACGACCATCTGCGCGCGGTCTACCGGAAGTTGGGGGTGGGCGGACGCGACGAGCTCTCCGCGTCCCTACGGCCGCGGGGGAACCCCTAGTTCTCGGGATACCGCGGCCTTCCGTGCCCGGGCCACGGTAGGTCCCATGCGTCTGCGCCTGCTCCTCCTGCTCATCACCGCCTCCACCCTGGCCGTGGTTCTCCTCGGGTCAAGGTCTCTCCATTCCTCGCCCATCCCTCCCCCAAGTCCCCTGGCGGGACCTACCGACCCCGGTGTTCACTGCGCCGCATGAGACCTCCGACCACTCTGCGGCGCGCAGCCACCCTGCTCACCGCAACCCTCGCCTCGCTGGGCCTCGCGATGGGCACGGCGTCCGCCGAGACCGTTCCCACCGAGTTCGGGACCGACTACCACGACCCCGTGACGGCCGCCCCGCCGATCAGCACCCCGCACACCAGGTCGTGCTCGGTCACGGTCGCCGAGGCTCAGTTCAAGGACTTCACGCCGTACACCGGGGCGTACGCGCCGCCGACCGGGTGCGGGACCCCGGGCCGCTGGTCGAAGGTCGTCCTGCGGATGGACGGGAACGTGAAGGGACGGCAGTACGACCGGCTGGGGTATCTGGACATCGGAGGGGTACAGGTCTTCCGTACGTCCACCCCCGAGCCCTCCCAGGACGGCATCGACTGGTCCGTCGAGAAGGACGTCACGGAGTACGAGAAGACGCTGAGCAGCCCGCAGTCCGTCGACATGCTCATCGGCAACGTTGTCAACGACACGTACACGGGCGTGCTGGACGTCAAGGTGACGCTCACCTTCTACGCCCCCGAGTCCCGCCACCCGTCGTCTGCTCCCGATCAGGTCATCCCCCTCAGCGACGGCAACAGCGTCACCACCGGCGCCTCCCTCACCACCCCGCGCAACTCCGAGCGCATCCTCGCCGAGGTGTACGCCACCGGGTCGGGCGGCGGCTGCGAGGAGTTCTGGTACTCGGCGACCACGCCGTCCGCGTCGTACTCCTGCCAGGGCGGGGACGACGGGCCCTACCGCGAGGTGCAGGTGAGTGTCGACGGGAAGGTCGCCGGGATCGCCTCGCCGTATCCGAACGTGTGGACCGGCGGCTGGTCGCCGTATCTGTGGTCGGTGATTCCGTCTCCCACCGCCTTCGACGTACGGCCTCTCACCTTCGACCTGACCCCGTTCGCGGGGTTGCTCAACGACGGCAAGGCGCACACGGTCGATGTGTCGGTGGTCGGGGTGCCGGCCGGGCAGACGGGGTGGAGCGCGCCGACCAACATCCTGGTGTGGCAGGACGCCCACAAGTCGGTGGTGACGGGGGCCGTGACGTCGTACGAGAAGGCGGATCCGGCGGTGGGCAACACCTACACCGACGGCTCGCTGCGGCACCTGGTGACCGACAGCAAGGACCGGCTGAAGGTCTCCGGCTACCTCGACACGTCCCACGGCCGGGTCACCACGACCGTCGAGCAGACCCTGACCACGGCGATCGACCACCAGTGGACGCCCGACGAGAACACCGACAACCAGACCGGCACGTGGACCGACCAGCAGGCCGTGACCACCGACGGGCACGTCTCCCGCACCGACCGCACCTACACCCTGGACGGCCGCGCCACCATCGACAGCGCCGACCGGCTGCGGGTCGTCATGTCGGTCGGTGACCACGCCCGCGCCGAAGGCGTCCGCATCGACGACACCTACCACGGCGACGCCACCTTCACCCTCGGCGTCGCCCGCGAGGACCGGCACGCCGTCGCCACCACCAGCGAGCGCTACCGCCTCCAGGGCCCGGGGGCCTGCTACGACCACACGCTCGCGACCGAGCAGGGAGTGCTGACGAAGGACGTACGACGCTGCTGAGCGGCAACAGCCCCTACCGCTCGTACAACCCCTCGATCTCGTGCCCGAAGTCCTTCATCACCGACTCCCGCCGCAGCTTCATCGACGGCGTCAGATGGCCCGCCGCCTCGGAGAAGTCGACCGGGAGGATCGTGAAGCGGCGGATGGACTCCGGGCGGGAGACGAGTTTGTTCGCATCGTCCACCGCGCGCTGCAGGATCGCCCTCAACTCCTCGTCCTTGACGAGGAGTTCGGCGGGGACGGGGTGTCGGCCGTTCATCTGGCGCCAGTGGTTGACGCCGTCCATGTCGAGGGTGATCAGTGCCGAGATGTAGGGGCGGCGGTCGCCCAGGACCATGCACTGGGAGATCAGGGGGTGCGAGCGGAGCCAGTTCTCGAGGGGAGCCGGGGCGACGTTCTTGCCGCCCGCCGTGATCAGGATCTCCTTCTTCCTGCCCGTGATCGTCAGGTAGCCCTCGTCGTCCAGGCGGCCGATGTCGCCCGTCGCGAACCAGCCGTCGGTCGACGCCGGGGCCACGCCCTCGCCGAACGGGTCCCAGTAGCCGCGGAACACCTGGCCGCCGCTCAGCAGGATCTCGCCGTCCGCCGCGATACGGACCTTCGTGCCCGGCAGCGGCCAACCCACCGTGCCCAGGCGGGGCTTGAGGGGCGGCGTCACCGTGGCCGCGCCCGTCGACTCCGTCAGGCCGTAGCCCTCGTAGATCTCCATGCCGGCGCCGGCGTAGAACGCGGCGAGACGGCGGCCCAACGGGGAGCCGCCGCTGATGATGTGGCGGATTCTGCCGCCCATGGCGTTGCGGATACGGCGGTAGACCAGGGGGTCATAGAAGGTACGGGCCGTCTTCAGGGCGGTGTTCGGGCCGGAACCGGTGCCCGCGTGGCGGGACTCCATCGCCTCGCCGTAGCGGACGGCGACGTTCGCCGCGCGGTCGAAGGCCGAGACCCGGCCGCCGGCCTCCGCCTTGGCCCGCGCGCTGTTGTAGACCTTCTCCAGCATGTACGGGATGACCAGGAGGAAGGTCGGCTTGAAGGAGGCCAGGTCCGCCATCAGGTCCTCGGACTGCAGGCTGGGGCAGTGGCCCAGCCGTACGCGGGCGCGGATGCAGGCGATGGCCACCATGCGGCCGAAGACGTGGGAGATGGGGAGGAAGAGGAGGGTGGCGAGGTCCTCTGTCGCCGACTTCGTCTTGAAGACGGGGTAGAGGAGTTCGACCGCGTTGTCGATCTCCGCGAGGAAGTTGCCGTGGCTGAGCACACAGCCCTTGGGGCGGCCCGTGGTGCCCGAGGTGTAGACGACGGTGGCGAGCGTGGCCGGGCCCAACATCCCTCGCCGTACGCCGACTTCCTGGTCGGGGACGTTCTGGCCGAGCTCCGCCAGCCGGTCCACATGCCCCTTCTCCATGACCCACATGTGGCGCAGGTCGGGCAGGCGGCTGAGCTCCGGGCCCAGCGCGGCGGCCTGGCCCGCCGTCTCCGTCACCAGGGCCACCGCGCCCGAGTCCTGGAGGATGAACCGGGTCTGGAAGACCGAGGAGGTGGGGTAGACGGGGACCGTCACCAGTCCGGCCGCCCACGCCCCGAAGTCGAGGAGCGTCCACTCGTACGTCGTACGCGCCATGATCGCGACGCGGTCGCCGGGCACCATGCCCTCCGCGATCAGGCCCTTCGCCACCGCGAGCACCTGTGCCGCGAACTCCGCGGCCGTCACGTCCACCCAACTGCCGTCGTCCATACGGCGGCTGAGCACCCGGTGTTCCGGTGCCTCGTCCGCGTTGTCGAAGGGCAGGTCGGCGAGCGAGCCGTGCGTCACCGGCGCGACGATCGGCGGGACCGACACCTCCCGGACCTCTCCGTCCAGCCGCCGGATCTCGGGTTCCACGAGCACCGGCGCACCGTCGTAGTCATGGCCGGACGCGTACGAGAGGGACATGGCAGCTCCTGGGACGTGCAGCTGATACCGCTCTGCTGCATGAGGTACGTGTGGGACGTACCAGGACGTTCACCGCCGGTGTGCGGCTAGTGGGTGTTACCGGCGGTTAGGATGGCGATCCTAAGGGGCTGACGTGGCAAACCTGTGCGGGTTCGGGGATGGTCCGGAGCCGGGACTGTGCAACCCTCGACCCCAAAATGAGCTTTTGTCAGCTCGGCGGCCGGTCCTGCGACATCGGCCGATTCCTCGTCACCGACCGGACCGGCGCCCGGCGCCCCGCTTCGTGTGGAAGCCCGGTCCCGCGTACATCTCCTCGATCCACGACGCGAACTCCTCGGCGATCACATCCCGCTTCAGCTTCATCGAGGGAGTCAGGTGGCCGGCCTCCTCCGTGAGGTCCACCGGCAGGACGGCGAAGCGGCGGATCGACTCCGGACGGGACACCAGCTTGTTGGCCTCGTCCACCGCGCGCTGCAGCACGGCCCTCAAGTCCTCGTCGTCCAGCAGGAGTTCCGCCGGGACCGGGTGCTTGCCGTTCATCCGGCGCCAGTGGCTGACGCCCTCGATGTCGAGGGTGACGAGGGCCCCGACGTAGGGACGGGCGTCGCCGACGACCATGACCTGGGAGATCAACGGGTGGGCGCGGAGCCAGTTCTCCAGCGGGGCGGGAGCGACGCTCTTGCCGCCCGCCGTGATCAGCATCTCCTTCTTCCGGCCGGTGATGTGGAGATATCCCTCCTCGTCCAGGTGCCCGAGGTCGCCGGTGGCGAGCCAGCCGTCGGCGGTCGCGGGGACCAGCCCGCCCGCGTACGGATCCCAGTAGCCGCGCAGGACATGGTCGCCGGCCAGCAGGATCTCGCCGTCCCCGGCGATACGGACCTTCGTGCCGGGCAGGGGCCAACCCACGGAACCCATCCGGGGTTTGAGCGGGGGCGTGACCGTCGACGCTCCGGTCGTCTCCGTCAGGCCGTAGCCCTCGTAGATCTCGATGCCCGCCCCGGCGTAGAACGAGGACAGCCGCCGGCCCAGCGGGGAGCCGCCGCAGATCATGTAACGGACCCTGCCGCCCATGGCGTTGCGGATACGGCGGTAGACCAGGGGGTCGTAGAAGGTGCGGGCCGCCTTCAGCGCGGCGCCCGGGCCGGAACCGGTGCCCGCGTGCCGGGCCTCCGCCGCCTCGCCGTAGCGGCGGGCCACGCCCACCGCGCGGTCGAAGGCCGAGACCCGGCCCCCCGACTCGGCCCGCGCGCGGGCGACGTTGAACACCTTCTCCAGCATGTACGGGATGGTGATGAGGCAGGTCGGCCGGAAGTTCGCCAGGTCGGGCAGCAGTTCCTCCGACTTCAGGCTCGGCGCGTGCCCCATCCGTACCCGGGCCCGGATGCAGGCGACCGCCACCATGCGGCCGAAGATGTGCGACATCGGCAGGAAGTGCAGCACCGCGGCCTCCTCGCTCGTCCGCGACCGGAAGACGGGGTAGAGGAGCTCGATGGCGTTGTCGACCTCCGCGAGGAAGTTGCCGTGCGTGAGCGCGCAGCCCTTGGGGCGGCCGGTCGTGCCCGAGGTGTAGACGACGGTGGCCAGGGTGTCGGGGCTCAACATCCCGCGCCGTACGGCGACTTCCTGGTCCCCCACATGCGTGCCGCACTCCGCCAGGCGCTCCACATGGCCCCGCTCGATGACCCACATGTGCCGCAGGTCGGGGAGCTGGTGGAGTTCCGGGCCGAGGGCGGCCGCCTGCGCGGCGGTCTCCGTGACGAGCGCGGCCGCGCCGGAGTTCTGGAGGATCCAGCGGGCCTGGAAGACGGAGGAGGTGGGGTAGATCGGGACGGTCACCAGGCCGACCGCCCAGGCGGCGAAGTCGAGGAGCGTCCACTCGTAGACGGTCCGCGCCATGACGGCGAGCCGGTCGCCGGGTGCGAGCCCTTCGGCGATCAGCCCCTTCGCCACCGCCATGACCTCCGCGGCGAACCGCGCCGCCGTCACGTTCACCCAACGGCCGTCCTCGGTACGGCGGCTGAGGACGTGGTCATCAGGGGCGATGCGCGCGTTGTCGAAGGGCAGTTCGGCGAGCGAGCCGTGGGTCCGCGGCGGGACGAACGGCGGCACGGAGACCTCCCGCACCGCCCCGTCCAGCATCCGGATCTCGGGCTCCACGAGGATCGGCGTGCCGTCGTACTCGGTGGAATGGACCGCCGTGGGAGCGGGCGGGCGCGAGAGAGACACGGGCGACTCCAGGGGCGATGGCCTGAAGATGGGGGAATCCGCAGGTCAGGCACGAGATCGTACGGCCACCTCGTGAGGGGGTGGTGAGGGACCGGAGATGGTTCGGCGTCGGAGGTGTGCAGCCTCGTCGCTTTTCTTGCCCAAAAGGCCCTACTGGGCGGTATGGTGAATCTTTTTCATCTTTGCGCCCCCACTTACCTCGGGTAACCTGACTTTGGAGTAAGCAGAGCATCAGCGTGGGAGTGGGACATGGCCGACCGCTATCTGAGCTTCACCGGCACCGCACCCGGCCGTTTCCTCACCCGCCGCCTCGGACTCCCCCAGCCCGCGGCCCTCACCCGCTGGACGCCCGAACACCCCACTCTCGACGGTGACTTGCTGCACCTCACGGCGGGCAAGTCCGGCCTCGACCTGGCGCACACGGGACTGCGGCCGACCGAGACGGCCGAGAAGCCCGCCGCCGTCCTCCTCGACGCCACCGGCATCCGGGACGTCGAAGGCCTCGCCGAGGTCCACGCCGCCCTCCACCCGGTCCTGCGGTCGGTCGCCGAGAGCGGCCGGGTCGTCGTCCTCGGCGCCCCGCTCGACCCCGCCGACCACCACCAGGCCGCCGCCCAGCAGGCCTTGGAGGGCTTCACGCGCTCGCTCGGCAAGGAGATCGGCCGGGGCAGGACCGTCAATCTCGTACGGCTCACCGACGCGGCCGCCGCCGAGTCGACGCTGCGCTTCCTGCTCTCCCCCAAGTCCGCCTACGTCAGCGGGCAGGTGATCGAGGTCGGGGACGCGCAGGAGGCCGACGTCGACTGGGACCTCCCCCTCGCCGGCCGCACCGCCCTGGTGACCGGCGGCGCGCGCGGTATCGGCGCGGCGGTCGCCGGGACGCTGGCCAGGGACGGCGCGCGGGTCGTCGTACTGGATGTACCGGCGGCGCTCGCGGATGCCGAGAAGCTCGCCGAACGGCTCGGCGGCAGCGCCCTCGCGCTCGACATCACGGCCGCCGACGCGGGCGAGCGGATCGCGGCCGCGCTGCCCGACGGACTGGACGTGCTCGTCCACAACGCGGGGATCACACGGGACAGACGGCTCGTCAACATGCCTGCGGAGCGCTGGAGTTCGGTGCTGGAGGTGAACCTCGCGAGCGTGGCGCTGCTGGCGCACCGGCCCCTCAAGCGCAGGGACCGGATTGCGGCGCCCGCGGGCAAGGCTCGTACGGCCAGCCGCCGACCCGGCATCGGCGCCAGGTCGAACGGGTCTGCGGCCAGAGCGTCTCCGACAGGCCCAGTAGGCCCGAGCGTTACTCAGGCAGGGAGCCCATCGCCTTCGCGCCCTGGTACTGGACAGCAGGAGCCGCCAGCCCGCGTGACGCGTCCCTCCGGACGCTGGTCGGCCAGGTCTCAAGACCTCACCGAGGAGGGTGCCCGACGTCGCCTGGGCGCCGGGCGTGCATGTGACACTCTGCCATATCGTCACTACGTTCCGCTAATCGGATCATGCGGCCTGCTGGGGGCGTGATGAGCATGTCCCCCGGGAGCACGGCGACCGTCCTCGCCCAGGCCCCGTCGCTCGCGCCGCTGCTCGCCCGTGGCGCCCTGCGGTCCCCGTTCAAACGGCCGCGTCCCGACGCCGAGTTCCCCCACGACCGGCTCGTGCTGCCCGCCCTGCGCATCGACCTCGCGCGGCTGGCGGCGTACGAGCGGGTGTGCGGCTTCCCGACCGGCGAGGACGCGCTGCCGCTGACCTATCCGCAGGTGCTGGGCTTCCCGCTCGCCATGCGGCTGATGAGCGACCGCGCCTTCCCGCTGCCGCTGCTCGGTCTCGTCCACACGTCGATCGAGATCACCCGGCGCAGGGCGCTCGCGGCGACCGGGGAGTACGAACTCGCCGTGCACGTCGCCGGGTTGGCGCCGCACCGGCGGGGCACGGAGGCGTCCGTGGTCACCGAGGTGCGGGTCGGCAGGGATGTCGTATGGGAGTCGCGGAGCACGTATCTGGCGCGACACCGCACCAGCGAAGGGTCGGCCGCACGGGAGGAGCGCACGCCGCTCCCCGCCGTGGCCGAGTGGCGGCTGGCCGCGGACGTCGGACGGCGGTACGGCGCCGCGTCCGGTGACCGCAACCCCATCCACCTGCACCCGCTCACCGCCCGCCTGTTCGGCTTCCCGCGGGCCATCGCGCACGGCATGTGGACGGTGGCGCGGTGCCTGGCCGCGCACGGCGCCCCCCAAGCGGCCGTGCTGCGAGCGGAGTTCAGGGCGCCCGTGCTGCTGCCGGGCACGGTGACGTACGCGGCTCAGGGCGAGCGGTTCGAGCTGCGCGGTGGGGAGCGGGTCCACCTGGCCGGGAGCGTCTACTCGCTCTGAGGTGACTGGGGTGACCAGGGGCGCCCCTCCATGAGGCTGCCCAGACCCGCCCACGCGAAGTTCATCAGGGTCGCCGCCGCCTGCCGGGCGGTGATGCCGGGGGTGGCGTTGGCCCAGGCGGCCAGCGACTCGGCGGCGCCGACCAGGGCTTCGGCGAGGCCGGCGACCTCGCGCTCGGGCAGGTCGGGATCCCGGTGCGCCTCCCGGGCGGCGACGACGATCAGCTGGGTCACGAACGCGACGATCTCCTCGCGCATCGCGGCGACCTCGGCGGCGAACGGCTCGCCGTGGGTGCGGGCCTGGAGATGCAGCACCGACCAGGCGTCCGGGTTCTGCGCGGTGTGCGTGAAGAACGCCCGCAGCCCTTCCCAGAGTTGGCGGTCGGCGGGCAGATCGGTGTGCACGCCGGCCCGGACCGCCGCGGTGAGCGCCTGCGCCTCGCGGCGGATGCAGGCGGTGAAGAGGTCTTCCTTCGAGTTCAGGTACAGGTACACCAACGGCTTGGACACGCCCGCCAGTTCGGCGATCTCGTCCATCGACGCGGCCATGTACCCGCGCTGCCCGAAGGTCCGCACGGCGGCGTCCAGCATCTGCTGCTCACGCACGGCCCGCGGCATCCGCTTGCTCTTCACGGCACCCATGCCGGAAAGACTAATCGGGGATGGGTGCCGCCAACCCCGCTAGGAAGCCTGCGGTGCCTGGCCCTGGGCCCCGGCCGCCTCGTCGACCGCCTCGTCCTCCTGGGACCGGTTCGCCTCGAGGTTGGCCTTCATGCGGTCCACGCGCTGGACGACCTTCACGGAGGCCCGGTCGCGCTCCTTGCGCAGGACGACGAAGCTGATCGGGGCGGAGACCACCAGGGCGAGCAGGACGACCCACATGCCGTTGGACTCGCCGAGGCCGCGCGGGAAGACGCCGGTGTAGACGAGACCCCAGACGACCACGAGGCAGCCCACGAAGATCCCGAGGCGCATCAGTGTGTAGCGGAGCATCTCAATCCACTCTTCCGTAACGAACAGTCCCATCCAGTGAAGCACGCGCCGCGGCCGATCTTGGAGGGGGGTGCGTGGCTCACATCAGCGGCAGCAGCATGAAGATGTCGTCCCGGTCGTCCCCGGGCGCGACCCGGATCGCACCGGGCACCCGGCCGACCTCCTTGTAGCCGCAGGAGCCGTAGAAGTGCTCCAGGCCGAGGCCGCCCCGGCAGGTGAGCCGGATCGCCTCGATGCCGTCGAGCCCGCGGGCCGCCTCCGCCGCGGCGGCGAGCAGGTCGCGGCCGTACCCCTTGCCCTGGTGCCGCGGATGCACCATGACGGTGTACAGCCACACCCAGTGCCGCATCAGCCGGTGGGTGTTGAAGGCGACGAAGGCGGTCGCCGCGACCTCCCCCGCCGCGTCCCGGCCGACCAGCAGCCGGGTCCGCCCCTCCGCCATGGCGACGAAGTGCTTCACCAGCTCGGGGCGTATGTCGTCCACCGTCACGGGCGGGACGAAGCCGACGGAGCCGCCCGCGTTGGAGACGTCCGCCCACAGGGTGAGGACGCCCTCGCGCAGGGCAGGGGTGATCGCGGGGTCCAGTTCGAAGTGCAGGGACATCGTGCCGTCGTCACACCCGCATCGGCTGCGGCGACTCCCGGCGCTCCGGGTCCGGGGCGTCGTACTCCCGGATGATCTCGTACCGCGTGTTCCGCTCGACCGGGCGGAAGCCGGCGTCGCGGATGAGGTCCAGGAGGTCCTCGCGGGTGAGCTTGTTCGGGGTGCCGTAGTTGTCGGCGTCGTGCGTGATCTTGTACTCGACGACCGAGCCGTCCATGTCGTCGGCGCCGTGCTGGAGGGCCAGCTGGGCGGTCTGGACGCCGTGCATGACCCAGAAGACCTTGACGTGCGGGACGTTGTCGAAGAGCAGGCGGGAGACCGCGAAGGTCTTGAGGGCCTCGGCGCCGGTCGCCATCTGGGTACGGGCCTGCAGCCGGTTCCGTACCTTCCCGTCCTTCATGTCCACGAAGTCGTGCTGGTAGCGGAGCGGGATGAAGACCTGGAAGCCGCCGGTCTCGTCCTGGAGCTCACGCAGGCGCAGGACGTGGTCCACGCGGTGCTTCGGCTCCTCGATGTGACCGTAGAGCATGGTGCACGGGGTCTTCAGACCCTTCTCGTGCGCCAGCCGGTGGATGCGCGACCAGTCCTCCCAGTGGGTGCGGTGGTCGACGATGTGCTGCCGGACCTCCCAGTCGAAGATCTCGGCGCCGCCGCCGGTGAGGGACTCGAGGCCCGCGTCGATCAGCTCGTCGAGGATCTCGGACGCCGACAGACCGCTGATCGTCTCGAAGTGGTGGATCTCCGTCGCCGTGAACGCCTTCAGCGAGACGTTCGGCAGGGCGGCCTTGAGTTCCTTGAGCGAGCGCGGGTAGTAGCGCCACGGCAGGTTCGGGTGCAGCCCGTTGACGATGTGCAGCTCGGTGAGGTTCTCGCCCTCCATCGCCTTGGCGAGCTTCACCGCCTCCTCGATGCGCATCGTGTACGCGTCCTTCTCGCCCGGCTTGCGCTGGAAGGAGCAGTACGCGCACGACGCGGTGCACACGTTGGTCATGTTGAGGTGACGGTTGACGTTGAAGTGCACGACGTCGCCGTTCTTGCGCGTCCGCACCTCGTGGGCCAGCCCGCCCAGCCACGCCAGGTCGTCCGACTCGTACAGCGCGATGCCGTCCTCACGGGTCAGCCGTTCACCGGCCCTGACCTTCTCCTCCAGCTCGCGCTTGAGCCCGACATCCATGCCCACACCTCTCTCCGACGACTTCCCCACCGTACGTCTATGCCTCTTCGGGAAGTTCCCCGACCCGGTTCTCCCACTTCGTGGACAGCACGATCGTGGTACGGGTGCGGGACACGCCCTTGGTCCCGCTGAGCCGCCGGATGATCCTCTCCAGGCCGTCCACGTTGTCCGCCCGCACCTTGAGCATGTACGAGTCGTCGCCCGCGATGAACCAGCAGTCCTCGATCTCGCCGAGGTCCCTCATCCGGGCCGCCACGTCCTCGTGGTCGGCGGCGTCGGAGAGCGAGATGCCGATCAGCGCGGTGACGCCGAGGCCGAGCGAGGCGGCGTCGACGGTGGCGCGGTAACCGGTGATGACACCGGCCGCCTCCAGCCGGTTGATGCGGTCGGTGACGCTGGGTCCCGACAGACCGACGAGGCGACCCAGTTCCGCGTAGGAGGCCCGGCCGTTCTCTCTCAGGGCCTGGATGAGCTGCCTGTCCACCGCGTCCATGCGATTGAAGCCTTCCGATGAAGAGACTGAAGAGGTCTGCGTGTTCCTGGGGTTGGTGGTGCGTGTGGTGCGTGCTGCGTGTGGTGCTTACTGCGTGTGGTGCTTACTGCGTGTGCTGCGTGGTGCTCTCAGGCCGGCGGGCGGGAGCCGCCGCCGATCTCGCCCTTCCAGCGCCGGTACAGGCCGTGTTCGACGCCCGCCGCGTCCAGTACGCGCCCGGCGACGAAGTCCACGAGGTCCTGGATGTGGGTCGCGCCCGAGTAGAAGCCCGGTGAGGCCGGCACGACGCTCGCACCGGCGTCGTCCAGGGCGACGAGGTGCCGGAGCGTCTGCCCGTTCAGCGGGGTCTCCCGTACGGCGACGACCAGCGTGCGGCGCTCCTTGAGGGTCACGCTCGCGGCGCGCTGCAGCAGGTCCTTGGAGAGCCCGAGGGCGACTCCGGCGACGCATGCCGTCGACGCGGGCACGATCAGCATGCCCTTCGAGGGGTACGACCCCGAGGACGGCCCGGCCGCGAGGTCCCCGGCGTGCCAGTACCGCACTGCGCTGATGTCCGCGTCGAAGGTCCCGGGCTTCCCGTCGGCGCCCCGGGCCAGCCATTCCCGCAGGTCCTCCTGCCAGTGCGCGTCCCGGAAGGAGATCCCCGTCTCGTCCAGCAGCGTGAGCCGCGAGGCCCGGCTGACGACCAGGTCGACGCTCTCGCCGGCGCCGAGGAGCGCACGGAGCACGGAAGCGGCATACGGGGTGCCGGAGGCGCCGGACACCCCTACGATCCAAGGCGTACGCCGCGTCTCTCCTGGCTTGACTGGGTTCACAACCCCGAGCCTATCCGGCGTCGCAGGGTGGGAACCGGTCAAGGGGGCCCGACCGTTCTCCGGAGGGAACGAGTGAGCACTGGGGGGTGCCATGCCGGGTACTGAGCTCGAGCGGTCGCGCGGTGATCGCGTGAAGGTCGCGGCCGGGCTGATGGTGGGCTGGGTCGCGCTGTTGTGGCTGCTGGAAGTGGTCGACGTGATCAGCGGCCATGCGCTGGACGGCCTCGGCATCACCCCGCGCACCCCCTCCGAACTGGTCGACGTCGTCCCGGCCGCCTTCCTCCACTTCGGCTTCGCCCATGTGGCCGCCAACACCGTCCCGCTGCTGGTCATGGGCTTCCTCGCGGCACTCGGCGGCCTGCGCCGGTTCGCCGCGGTGTGCGCGCTGATCATCGTGGCGGACGGTCTGGGTGTGTGGCTCATCGCCCCGGCGCACACCAACACCGCGGGCGCCTCCGGCCTGATCTTCGGCCTCTTCGGCTTCCTGCTGGTCAGCGGCTTCGTCGAGCGCCGGCCGCTCGGTGTCCTGGTCGGCCTGCTGGTCGGCGCGGTGTGGGGCGGCTCGATCCTCGCCGGCCTCGCGCCCACGCAGACGGGCGTCAGCTGGCAGGCCCACCTGGTCGGCCTGGTGTCGGGGGTGGCGGCGGCGTTCTGGTTCCGCCGCCGGATCCCGACCACTCCCGCGCTTATACGGTGAGCCCGCGCACCAGCAGATCCAGCAGCGCGCACACGAACAGGGCGATCCCGATGAACCCGTTGACGCTGAAGAACGCCCGGTTCAGGCGGGACAAGTCATGGGGGCGCACGATGTTGTGCTCGTAGACGAACGCCGCCGCGACGATCACCAGGCCCAGCCAGAAGAACCCGCCCGCGTCGGTCGCCGCCGCGTACCAGATGAACAACCCGGTCGTCAGCGCGTGACAGACCCGCGCGCCCCAGACCGCGGCAGGGATGCCGAAGCGGGCGGGCACGGACATCACGCCGATCTCCCGGTCGGTCTCGATGTCCTGGCTGGCGTAGATGAGGTCGAAGCCGCCGATCCAGATGCCGACCGCCAGGCCGAGGATCACCGCGTCCCAGGACCACTCACCGGTGATCGCGAGCCAGCCGCCGACCGGGCCCATCGCCTGGGCGAGGCCGAGGATCGCCTGGGGGAAGTTCGTGAACCGCTTCCCGTACGGATAGACCACCATCGGGATCACCGCGATGGGGGCCAACGCCAGACACAGCGGGTTCAGCAGCGCCGCCGAGCCCAGGAAGATCACCAGCGCGATCAGCGCACCCGTCCAGGCGTGCTTCACCGTCATCGCGCCCGTCACCAGCTCACGGTGTGCCGTCCGCGGATTCCGTGCGTCGATCTCGCGGTCGATGATCCGGTTCACCGCCATCGCGAAGGTCCGCAGACCCACCATGCAGATGGTCACCAGGAGCAGCCGGCCCCAGTGGATGTTCCCGTCCCACTGGAACATCGCGGTCAGCGCGGCGATGTAGGCGAAGGGCAGCGCGAAGACCGAGTGCTCGATCATCACGAGGCGGAGGAAGGCCTTGGTGCGTCCCGGCTGCGGGATCGCGGCAGCGGCTGAGCTCACAGACCGTACTCCTTCCACCGGCGGTCGACCTTCGCCGCCGTCTCCGGGTCGGACAGCACCATCTCGGGCCATCCGCCGTCCCGCGTGTAGCCCTCCTCGGGCCACTTCCTCGTCGCGTCGATCCCCGCCTTGCCGCCCCAGAACTGCTGGTAGGAGGCGTGGTCGAGGTGGTCGACGGGTCCCTCTACGACGCTGAGGTCGCGGGCGTAGTCCGTGTTGCCGAGCGCGCGCCACGCGACCTCGTGCAGATCGTGGACATCGCAGTCGGAGTCGACGACCACGATCAGCTTCGTCAGGGACATCATGTGTGCCCCCCAGATCGCGTGCATCACCTTCTGCGCGTGCTTCGGGTACTTCTTGTCGATCGAGACGATCGCGCAGTTGTGGAAGCCGCCGGCTTCCGGCAGGTGGTAGTCCACGATGTCCGGCACGATGATCTTCAGCAGCGGGAGGAAGAAGCGTTCGGTCGCACGACCCAGCGGTCCGTCCTCCGTCGGGGGGCGGCCTACGACGATCGACTGCAGCAGGGGCCGACGGCGCATCGTGACGCAGTCGATCTTCAGCGCCGGGAAGGGCTCCTGCGGGGTGTAGAACCCGGTGTGGTCGCCGAAGGGGCCCTCGGGGAGCATCTCGCCGGGCTCCAGCCAGCCCTCGATCACGACCTCCGCCTGCGCCGGGACCTGGAGCGGGACCGTCTTGCAGTCCACCATCTCGATCCGCTTGCCCGCGATGAACCCGGCGAAGAGGTACTCGTCGATGTCACCGGGGAGCGGGGCCGTGGAGGCGTACGTCACCGCCGGCGGACAGCCGAACGCGATGGCCACCGGGAGTCGCTCACCCCGCCGCGCCGCCACCTGGTAGTGGTTCCGGCTGTCCTTGTGGATCTGCCAGTGCATGCCGATCGTGCGCTTGTCGTGGCGCTGGAGGCGGTACAGGCCGAGGTTCCGGATCCCGCTCTCCGGGTCCTTCGTGTGGGTGAGCCCCAGGTTGAAGAAGGAGCCGCCGTCCTGCGGCCAGGTGAAGAGAGCGGGGAGCTGGTCGAGGTCGACCTCGTCGCCGTGGAGCTCGATCTCCTGCACCGGCGCGCTGTCGGACTTCACCTTCTTCGGCGGTACGTGCGTCATCGCGCCGAGTTTCCCGAAGGCCTCGCGCACTCCGACGAAGCCGTGCGGCAGCTCGGGGCGCAGCAGCCCGCCGATCCTCTCGGAGATCTCGCCGTACGACTTCAGCCCCAGGGCCTTCAGCAGGCGGCGGTCGGTCCCGAAGACGTTCATCGCGAGGGGCATCCGGGAGCCCTTCACGTTCTCGAAGAGCAGCGCGGGGCCGCCCGCCTTCTGCACCCGGTCGACGATCTCCCCGACCTCCAGATACGGGTCCACCTCGGCCTTGACGCGCTTGAGGTCGCCCTCGCGTTCCAGGGCCCTGAGCAGGGAGCGGAGATCGTCGTAAGCCATGCGTCCCAGTATCGGCCACCCGCTACGCTGGCCCGGTCACCGGGGCCGTCACCGGGGCCGTCTCACTTCATGGGGAGCGCACGACCATGCTCAGGTATCTGCCGTTCTTGCTGGTCCTGGCTCTGTGGATCTACGCCTTCGTCGACTGCCTGAACACCCCCGAGAAGGAGGTGCGCGGGCTGCCGAAGGTGGTCTGGATCATCATCATCCTGCTCTTCGGCGAGGTGCTGATCGGCCCCGTCGCCTGGCTCGTCGCGGGCAAGGTGCGGCAGGCACCGGCGAACGGCCCCGCCGCCCAGGGCCGCTGGGTCGCTCCCGACGACAACCCCGAGTTCCTGAAGTCCCTCAACGAGGACGACAGGACGAGGGACGACGAGAAGCGGGACGACAGGACGACGGACGACGAGACGCCCCCCAAGACCGACTGACGCCGAGGAGGGGCCGAGAGGCGTGCAGGTTGTACGCCGACGAGCCTCCCGAAACGGACAGTGCGCCCCTGGGCCGAGCGCCGCCCGGCCCGGACACTTACCTCGCATGACGACTGCTCCCGCCGACTCCACCGGCACCCTCGCCCCCGAATACGGTGACAAGGTCATCGCCGTCGAGGCGGCGGGCTCGGAACCCATCCCCGACGCCGAACGCCACGGCTCCCCGCTCCAGTTGCTGTGGACCTGGGCCTCCCCGAACATCGAGTTCGCGACCGTCTACATCGGCGTGATCTCGGTGCTGTTCTTCGGTCTGGACTTCTGGCAGGCGACGGCCGCGCTGCTGCTGGGCACGGCCCTCGGCTCCCTGACCCAGGGCATCCTCTCCCTCGACGGCCCCCGCTTCGGCGTCCCGCAGATGGCGATCGGCCGCTTCGCCTTCGGCTTCCGGGGCAACCTGCTCCCGTCGGGTGTGAACGCACTGGTCGCGGGTGTCGGCTGGTTCGCGGTCAACAGTGTGAGCGCGGCTTTCGCGCTGAACACGCTGACGGACCTACGACCGCTGCCGTCGCTGTTGATCGTGGTCGCGGCCGAGATCGTGATCGGCTTCATCGGCCACAACTTCGTCCACGCCTTCGAGAAGTACGCGTTCCCGGTGCTCGCAGTGATCTTCCTGCTCGCCGGCGTCTGGACCTTCGAGGAGGCCGACCTCGGCGGCTCCGGCGCGGGCGGCGGCATCGGCGGCTTCCTGCTGGCGTTCAGCACGGCCTGGGGCTACGCGGCGGGCTGGAACCCGGGCTCCTCGGACTACTCCCGCTACCTCCCGCGCACGGCGAACCGCTTCAAGACGGCGCTGTACCCGGCCGTCGGTCTCTTCGTCTCCATCGCGATCGTGTCGGTGATCGGCGCGGCCTCGGCGACGATCGTCGCCCCGCAGGACGCCACCCCGACGGCCGCCTTCACGGGCCATCTCCCGAGCTGGCTCAGCCACTTGGTCCTGCTCGCCATCATCCTCGGCGCGATCTCCGCGAACGCGTTGAACGTCTACTCGTCGGCCATGTCGGTCACCTCGCTCGGCCTCAAGCTCCCGCCGTGGCTCGGCCGCAGCGCCATCGTGGTGCTGGCGGGTCTCGCCGGTACGGCGGCGGCGTGGTCGTCGCTCGCGGACGCGGGGCACGCGTACGAGGCGTTCCTGCTGGTGATCGCGTACTGGATCGGACCGTGGCTGGGTGTCGTCCTGGTCGAACGGTGGCTGCAGTCCCGTACTCCCCACGAGACCCTGGCCGCACGGCTCGGCGACCGGACCTTCTCCAACTGGCCCGGAATCGCCGCCCTGTTGATCGGCATCGCGGTGTCCGTGCCGCTGTTCTCCAACCAGGAGAAGTTCGTGGGGTGGGTGCCGGAGAAGTGGCCGGCGTTCGGGGACATCACGTGTCTGGTCGGGTTCGTGGTGAGCGCGGGGCTGTACTGGGTGCTGCGGAAGAAGGATCAGCCGACGCCGGCGTAAGCCTGCTCGACGTGGTCGACCTTGATGTACCGGGGGCCGAACTCCTCTTCGATGAGGGGTTCGGCCTTCTTGGGGTCGTCGACCCCGACATGCACGAACCCCCGCTCGTCCACGCCGACTTCGCGCATCGCGAAGGTGCCGTCCCAGCGGTTCATGTCCTCGCTGATCCGGTCGGCGAGGCCGTCGAGGTGTGTGCGGGTGACGTCGGTGTCGTACAGCCGGATCTTCACGCCCTTCTCGGCGGCACCGCAGACGTCGGCGTCGAATTCGGCGGAGGGGATGCGCCAGATCTTCAGGGTGTCGTGGGGCTCGTCGACGGACAGGCCGGTGTAGACGGCAGCGTGACGGGGGCGGGCGTCCAGGTCGATGTAGGCCAGCGTCCGGTAGAACGGGGTGTCGTCGGTGCCGCCCTCGGCGTCCGGGAAACCGGGGAGGGTATCGAGGGGTTGGGTGCCGACGCATTGGCCATCGCCCGTCGGTGCGGCGTTCGTCGGTGCGGCGCTCGTCGGTGCGGCGCTCGCCCTGGGGTCGGCCAGGAGACCGCCCTCGCTGTGGCCGGTCTCCAGCTCGTCGATGTACAGCGCGGCGCCCAGCACCACGCCGGCGGTCGCGAGGGCCGCCGCGATCCAGCTCCGGTTCCTCATGTGACTGTGACGCCGGAGGAAGCGGAAGGGTTCGGCCGACGGGTCCTCCTTGCCGACGGCACGTCGAAGGTGTCGCGGCCGGGTCAATGACAGTCCGTGACCTGTGGATCGGCCATTCGGCCGGGGGCGCGGGCGGCAACCCTCGTCAACCTGGCTCTTCGGCCGAGGCGTACCGGGCGTGAGTGAACCGAGAGTAGGGGTGCGGCCGTCGCTGACGGACTCCCCCGCGCCCCGGAGTTCCCCACGCCCCAGAAGGAGCCCCCGTCATGCACACCGTGCACAAGGCCGCCCTCGCCGCCGTCGGCCTGCTCGCCAGCCTCTGCGTACCCGGCGTCACGCACACCGCCCAGGCGACGGCCGCCGGTACCGCCACGGCCACCCCCGACCACCCCGCCGCCCTCACCCGCTACTACGACCAGCGCCCTGCCTGGCACCGCTGCGACAAGCACCACACCGTCGCCTACCAGTGCGCCCACATCACCGTCCCCCTCGACTACAACCGCCCGACCGGCCCCACTCTCCGCCTCAAGATCTCTCGCATACGGACCAGTACGCCCGGCAGACGCCACGGCGTCCTGCTGTCCGACCCCGGCGGTCCGGGCGCACCGGGACTCGACGAACCGCTCCGGATGAAGGCCGACCTCTCGAAGATCGTCAAGGAGCGCTACGACCTGGTCGGCTTCGATCCGCGTGGTCTGGCCACCAGCAGCCCGCTGCACTGCGGCCTCACCTGGGGCGAGGTGAGCCCGATGCTGCACCCCTACCGCGCCGCCACCTTCGCCAAGGACACGGCCCGCGCCCGCGACATCGCCGCCAAGTGCACCGCCCGCAACAGTGCGGTGCTGCCGTACATCAACACCCGCAACACCGCACGCGACATGGACGTCATCCGCGGTGTGCTCGGGGAGAAGAAGATCTCCTACTTCGGTCTGTCGTACGGCACCTATCTGGGCGCCGTCTACACCCAGCTCTTCCCCGAGCGCAGCGACCGCGTCGTCCTCGACAGCGCCGTCGACCCGAACCACTTCGGGCGGGGCGCGATGCAGGCCTGGGCCACCGGCACCGAGCCCGCGTTCCGCGACTGGAGCCGGCTGATCGCCCGCCGCGACGGCACCTATCACCTCGGCGACACCGCCGCGAAGGTCCGCGACACCTTCCGCCGGCTGGTCACCCGCGCCGACCGCACGCCCCTGCTCTACGAGGGCAAGGACGTCGAGCACCAGGGCATGACACTCACCGGCGCCGACATCCGCGACTGGCTGCGGGAGGAGTTCTTCAACGCGCCCTACCAGGCAGCCCGCGAGATCGTCACCCTGCGGAAGTCCGAGACCGCCCGCCCGGACCCGTCGTCGGACGGCGGCCGGGCGGCCTCCGTGGGCGACAACACCACGGGCCTCCTCTGGGCCGTCCTGTGCGGCGACAACTCCGCGACCTGGCCGCGCGATCCGGCCACGTACCGGTCCGACGCCCGCCGCGACAGCGCCCGTTACCCGCTGTACGGGGACTTCGCCGCGAACATCACGCCCTGCGCGTTCTGGCCGCGCGGCTCCGAACCGGCCACACACGTCGACAACACCGTCGGCGCACTCGTCGTACAGAACCAGTGGGACTCCCAGACACCGCTGACCGAGGGCCTGGCCATGCACCGCGCGCTGCACGGCTCGCGGCTGGTGTACGTCCGCGGCGGCCGGGGACATGGCGTGTACGGCATACCGGGCACCCCCGCGTGCGCGACGCGCGCGGTGGACGCCTACCTGGTCGGGGGCCGGCTCCCGGCGCACGACGTGACGTGTCATGCGTAGTCCCGGAGCCGCCCCCGACCGAGCTCACCGGCTGAGGGGTTTCCCCGGGCCTACACCTTCGTCCAGCGCTGCGACGCCGTGCCGGACGCGCAGGTCGAGGTGACCGGCCAGCCGGCGGA
The DNA here is from genome assembly GCF_000718165.1 of Streptomyces fulvoviolaceus. Lineage (GTDB taxonomy): Bacteria > Actinomycetota > Actinomycetes > Streptomycetales > Streptomycetaceae > Streptomyces > Streptomyces fulvoviolaceus. The sequence continues at coordinate 140,360 of NZ_JOEY01000033.1, forward strand.
CTCGTCGAGGCACCGGCTGCTGTACATGTTCTGCAGGGTGCCGCCGGAGCCCGTGCGCCAGGACTGCTCGGTGCTCCGGTCGCACGCGGCCGACGTGATGTTGTAGGAGGTGGTGGTCCCGCTCAGGCACTGGCCGGTGTGCTCGTTGACCACCTGGAACGTGCTGCCCGACAGGCTCTTGTAGGCCCATGAGGACGCCGGGCTGTCCGAACAGCCCCCGAGGACCGGGCCGCTGTAGTCGCTCATCACCAGGCACTGGCCGTCGGCGGCGTTCTTGAGCCGGTGGTAGCCGGTGGCTGCGGGGGCCGTGGTCGAGGAGTCGCCGGACGTGTCGCCGGAACCGCCCGAGCCGCTGCTTCCGCCCGAGCCGTCCGAGGTGTCGGAGTCGCCGGAGTCGGCCTGCGCGCCCGTACCCGCGCCGGTGCCCGAGCCTCCGTCGGCCGGCTGCGCTCCTCCCGTCCCCTTGCCCCCGCCATCGCCCTTCTCCTTGTCCGACGACCGCTTCCCCGGGGTCGCCGTGCCCGAGGGGCTCCCGTCCGAGGGGGACGGTGTCGGGGTGAGCGACGCCGAGGCCGAGGCGGACGGCGTTCCACGGCCCTCGTCCTGTGACGCGGAGGTGTTCGGCAGGAGCTGGATCGCGAGGGTCGTACCGGTCACCACGACCACGACGGGAACGGCGGCGAACAGGATCCGGGTGCGCCGACGTTCGCGCCGCTCGGGGCGGGGCGAGGACTTGGGCTCCGGCTCCGGCTCCGGCTTCAACTCCGACTCCGGCTCGGCGGACGGCAGGGTCGGGACGGGGACGGACGGCTCGTCGATCTCCGGGACCGTCGCGGCGAAGGCGGCCCGCTCGGACAGCCGCTCGGTGATGGCCTCCGGCCACAGGGGGGCGGTGAACGGCCCGTGCCGCTCGGCGAGTTCGACGAGTTCGGCGGCGGTGGGCCGGGCTTCGGGGTCCTTGTCGAGGCAGGCCGCGACGATGTCGGCCAGTTCCGGGGCCAGTTCGCGCACCGGGCCCAGGTCGGGCTCCTCGTGCACGATGCGGTACAGCACCCCGTGCCCGGACTCGTCGCCGAAGGGCGGTCGCCCGCATGCCGCGTACGCGAGCACCGAGCCGAGGGCGAACACGTCGACGGCACCGGTCGACTCCCGGGCCCCCGAGGCCTGTTCGGGCGACATGTAGGCGGGGGTGCCCACCACCATGCCGGACAGGGTCAGCTGGCTCTGTTCCGCGGCTCGGGCGACGCCGAAGTCGATGACGGTGAGGCCGTCGAGGGTGAGCATGACGTTGGAGGGCTTGATGTCCCGGTGCACCATGTCCAGCGCGTGCACGGCGGCCAGCCCCGAGGTGGCGTCCCGCAGTAACAGCCACAGAGCGCCGACGGGCAGGGAACCCCCGTGCAACTCGACGGCCTCGCGCAGGGTGAGGCCGGGGACGTACGCGGTGGCGAACCACGGCGGCCGTGCGGTGCGGTCACTGATGATCAGCGATGCGGTGGCCCGCGCGGGCAGCTTGGCGAGGTTGTCCAGCTCGTGCCCGAAGCGGCGCAGGAAGGCCTTGTCCTCGGCGACGACGGAGGACAGCACCTGCTTGACGGCGACGTAGCGCCCCTCGTGGACGCCGAGGTACACGCGGCCCATGCCGCCGGACCCGAGCCGGCCGATCAGGGGGAGTCCCCCGATCCGCCGCGGATCCTCGTCCTCCAGCGGCTCGGCGCCACTTCCGCGCAGCTCTGACACGTCGTCCCCGTCTCCCCGTTCGCGAGCCGTCCTCGGTCGTCGAGAGACACGAACGCCCACCCGCTCCCCCCACGGCCGGGCGGACGCTCGTGTCCCACAGGGGTAAGTTTGGGCCGCCAGGCGATAGAATTGGAAGATCTTTCTAGAAAAACACTCTAGATCTCTGTAAGCGGAATCGGCGGAATCAGATGAGCCCCAAGCAGCAACGCGGCGTGGCGACCGCCGATCTGCTCCTGGACGCCGCACTGCGCGTGTACGCGGAGAAGGGCGAACAGGGCCTCACCGTCAGCGCGGTCACCAAGGCCAGCGGCGTCAGCCTCGGCAGCCTCTACCACCACTTCGGCAGCATCGACGGCCTCGTCGAGGCCCTCACGCTCCGCTGGATGGGCCGGATGCTGGGCGACGTGGTCACGGCCCTGCAGCGCTCCCGCACCGCCCGCTCGGGCATCGGCGCCCTCGTACGGGCCTACCTGGACTTCATCCAGGAACACCGGGACGCCGCCCTGCTCGTGCACTCCCCCGCCGCCGACCGGAAGGGGATGGCGGACGGCAACCAAGCCCGCGCCAGCCAGGAAGCCCCCGTGTCGGCCTTCGCCGCCTGGTTCCAACCCCACATCGAGGCAGGCGAGATCGCTCCGCTCCCCATGCCCCTGATCGAGTCCCTGGTCCTGGGCCCTGTCATCGGCCTCGCCCGCCGCTGGCTCTCCGGCATCGAGGACGTCGACCTCGACGAGGCCGCGCGGATCCTGCCCGAGCGGATCTGGCGGTCGGTCAGCGCGGAGCCGAAGTGAACGGCGGGTGGGGCGAGCGCACAAGTGAGACCAGGCACGCCCCGGCTGGAAGCTTTTTCTAGAAACCAGATCTAGAAACTTTATCTGGAACAAGGCCATGGAGCAGGTGCGGCCCCTTATTCGTCCGTACAGTTGACGGTCCATCGGGACGAGAGGGACCTCATGGCGGCCAGGCTTCTCAACTGGTTCCGGAGCCAGGACACCGCGGTGAAGGCGGCGCTCATCGGGCTCACCGGCACGCTGACCGCAGCCCTGATCACGGCCACGGTGACCCTGACCATCGCGCTGTCGCGACCTGCGACCGGGACCGACGCCGGCGGTCGCACGACCACCCCCACGCCCTCGACCCCCGCCCCGGACACGTCGTTCCCCGACGACCCGACCAGCACGACGCCACCGGCGACCGCCTCCCCGCCGCCGACGACCACACCCCCGCCCTCCCCGCCGGAACCCTCCCCGACCCCGCCGCCCGCATCGCCGGTGGCGGAGAGCCGGGTGCGCTGGCACGGCACGCTGGAGCTCAACGGCGACACCATGACCAGGGGCTGGTGGCTGGACCAGACCCCGCCCGGGTCCGCGGTGAACGGCGACGTCTACACCGAGGGCGCCGGCGTCCTGTACAGCGACGCCGCGCTCGTGGCCTGGCGCGACTCCGGCGCACCGACGCACGACCGGTGTGCCACCCTGCTCAACGCCAACCGCGGCCTGCACACCCTGGACGTCCAGGTGGGCGACCGGGCCTGCGTCGGAACGTGGGACGGCCGCGTCGGCTACGTCGAGGTGACCTCGGTCCCCGACGCCGAACGCATCGACGTCACCGCGACGGTCTGGGAACGTCAGTGACCGTCGCGCAGGACGAGCTCCAGCAGCCCCGGGAACCGGGCGTCGAACTCCTCCCGCCTGAGCCGGTTGACCCGCTTGGGGCCCTCGTCCCGCTGTTCCACGAGCCCTGCCGCGCGCAGCACCGCGAAGTGGTGGCTGAGCGCCGCCTTGCCGACGGGCACGTCGAAGGTGCCGCAGCTGCGGGACCAGTCGACGGAGCCGGCCAACTCCCTTACCAGTTGCATCCGTACGGGATCCGCGAGCGCGGCGAGAGCCGCCAGGACGGGGACGTCGTCGGGGTGGGTGTGCTCGGGGGCGGCCCGATGACCGGTGCCGGTGGTGCGCTGTGCCACGCCGTGCTCCCTGCTCCACACTCCCTCGCCGGTTGCGAGTGTTCGATGAAAACCATACAGTCGCGAGTGTTCGCTTTTCATTGAACAGTCTGAAGCAGTCCACGAGGAGTGCATTGCCATGCGCGCGGTCGAGATCCAGGAGTACGGCGGTCCCGAGGTCCTCAAGGTCGTGGAGACGGAGGTCCCCGAGCCGGGCCCCGGCCAGGTGAGCGTCGACGTGGCGTACGCCGGGGTGAACTTCGCCGACCTCAAGGCGCGTGCGGAGGGCTACCGGGTGCCTTCGTTGCCCTTCCGGCCGGGACTCGAGGTCTCCGGCCGGGTCCGGGCGGTCGGCGCGGGCGTCACGGACCTCACCGTCGGCCAGGAGGTGACGGCCCTGACCGAGGGCGGCGCCTACGCGGACGTGGCCGTCGCGAACGCGGTGACCGTCTTCCCGGTCCCGGCGGGCGTCGACCTGCGTACGGCGGCCACGCTGCCGACGGTGCTGCCGACGGCGTACGCCCTCGTGAACGCCGTAGGCCGGCTGCAGCCCGGCGAGACGGTGCTCGTGCAGGGGGCGGCGGGCGGAATCGGCACGGTGGCGGGCCAGTTGGCGAAGGCGGCGGGTGCCGGGGCGGTGTACGGCGTGGTGTCGAGCGCGGCGAAGGCGGCGTACGCGCGGGAGTACGGCTACGACGAGGTGTTCGTCGGCGACTTCGAGGCGGGGGTGCGGGAGGCGACCGGGGGCCGCGGGGTCGACCTGGCGCTGGACCCGGTGGGCGGCGACACCTTCCGGGCCTCGCTGGCCTCGCTCGCGGTCTTCGGCCGCCTGGTCTCCTTCGGCAACGCGAGCTCGGCGCCGGCCTGGAGCGTGGGGCAGCCCGAGCTGTACCCGTCGGCGGTGTCGGTCGGCGGCTTCTCGATCCTGACGCTGGCGAAGACGGCCCCGGCGGAGCTGCGGACGCTGGCCGAGCGGGCGTTCGCGACGGTGGCCGACGGGACGGTGACCCTGCCGGTGACGGCCGAGTTCGGGCTGGAGGAGGCGGCGGAGGCGCACCGGCTGATGGGGGCGCGGACGAGCACGGGGAAGCTGCTGCTGCGGGTGTAGCCCTACGGGAAAGGGCCGGCGGAGTACCACCGGCCCTCCCGGAGGAGACCGCGGACGTCAGGAGCCCTTGATCAGCTTCTCGATCTCGGGGGGAAGTTCCTTGCCGTACTCCTCCGCGACGAAGAGGACGCCCTCGGGTGCGGCGTCCACCGCGATGGCGATGCTCGGATCCACCCCCTCGATCTCGTAGGCGACGGTCGGGTCCGACGACGCCGTGCCGCCGTCGTCGTCCGACGAGTCGTCGCAGCGCGGCAGGACGGCCGGGCCCAGCTTCTTCCCCACCTCGAACTCGGCGTTGGCCACGTCCGAGTACATGCGCCGGTCGTACTCGACCTGGAACACACAGGACGCATCGGACTCACCACCGCCGCCACCGCTGGACGCGGTGCAACCGACGGCCATCGCGGCAGCGGCCGCCACCACCAGTGCCTTCGCGGGATTCATCTGGGTACCCCCTCCTGGAGCATCCGCTCCGGCTCAGTAGATGCTGCGGAGGCCGAGAACATCACCCTTGCCGAGGGTCCTGGCCCTCGTGGAGCACTTGATCGAGCTTCCGTACATCGTGAGGTTGCCGTGCGCGCCATAGATGTCCTTCAGCCCGAAGACATGACCGGCCTCATGAGTACCGACGGAGCGGACGTCGTATTTGTTCGAGCAGCTGCTGGTCGGCTTGTTGGTGAAGTCCTTGTCGACGGTGTTGAACCGGACGTCCGCCTCCCGCAGGTCGTTCTTGACGCCCGGCGTCGCCCAGCTCCACGCGCAGGTGAAGGCGACGGTGTCGCTCTTGAGGTCGCCCGCGTCCCAGGTGCTGAGTCCGTCCCGGTCGGTGCAGTTGTTGCTGCTGCTGATGTCGGCCTCGTAGCTCGTGTAGGCGAGGAAGTTCGCCTTGTGCGCGTCGACCTGGTCGCTGTAGCCGCAGTTGTTGTTGCTCTCGGTGATGTTGTCCAGGGCCTCGTAGAACGCCCACAGAGCGTCGTTCTTGGACAGTCCCGCCGGCAGACCGCCGTCTCCGATGTACCAGTTGTAGGTGCCGTACTCCTTGAGGTCGTACGTCGCGTAGGTGCTGTCGCTGCACGCCCCGGGTGACGCGGCCGCGTCGACGTCCGCCACCTCGGCCTCGCTGCTGCCGGAGTCGACCTCGTCCGCGTCGGTGCTGTCCGAGTCGGTGACCGGCGTCTCGGCCGGGTTCCTGGTGGTGTCGGCGACGTCGGACCCCTCGGTGGAGGTGTCCGCGCTCTCTCCTTCGGTGAGGTCGTACGAGATGATGCCGTCGGTGGACACCTGCAGCGCGAAACCGGCGTGCTCGCCGTCGTCGGTCAGCGCGTGGGCGGTCACCGAAGTGCCCGGTTCGGGCACCTCGATGCCGGTCCCCTCGTACGTGACCACGCGCCCCACCGCGTCGCACAGGATCACCGACGTGCCCGCCGGCAGGTTGTAGACGGTCAGCTCCTCCTCAGTGAGCTCACAGACGTCCGGCGCCGCCGTGGCCGGTTCGGCGCTGCCGACGACCGCGGACAGCGATGCCGCCAACGCGAAGGCCACGACGGTTCTACTGACGACACCTGAGCATCTTTCTGACACTCCCCACCCCCGAATGTTCGCCCGCTGTACGGGACTTGAACAGATTCGAAGGAGAGTAGTCATCAAATGCGCACAGGACGCACCTTGTTAAAGCCACGTACACCTTGAGCGCATGGCCGGTTCTCGACTGTCCGCCGGTCGGCGCTCACCGCAGCCGCGACGACGACAGGATCGACAGCAGGTGGGCCGGGACCATCACCCACGTGATGACGGCGAGGGCGCCGAGGGCCCAGCGGGTCGGCTCGAGGTCGCCGGTGATCTGGTCCAGTACAGCGGCTGCCAGCAGCACCAGTGACGCCTCGATGCCGTTCGTCACCCGGTGGATCTTGAAGGCGGCGGCGAGGCGGCGGACGGCGGCCACGCCCTGGGAGCGCGGGCGGGTCGACTCGTCGTCGACGACGCCGAGGCCGCGGCGGGCGCGGGCCACGTCCACCAGGTCCGTGGAGGCCTTCAGCAGGACGACGCCCAGCGCGGTGGCGATGCCGATCGACAGCCAGCCGCCGACGCCGGACTCGGCGGCCCGGTAACCGGCGCCCGCCAGCAGCGCCGCGTCCGCCAGATACGCGCCGAGCCGGTCGACGTATATCCCCGCCGCGCTGTTCTGCCCCTTCCAGCGGGCGACTTCGCCGTCCACGCAGTCGAAAAGGAGGAACAGCTGCATCAGGACGACGGCCAGTACGGCGCCCGTCAGGCCCGGGATCATCAGCGCGGCCCCGGAGGCCACCCCGCACACCACCATCGTCCAGGTCAGCTGGTCGGGAGTGACCGGCGTGCGCACCAACTGGCGGGTGAGGCGCAGCGAGACGCTCCGCATGTACAGCCGGCCCGCCCAGTGCTCGCCGTTGCGACTCGCCAGCTTGGCCTGCGGCTGGCAGACCTCGCGCAGCTCCTCCAGAACCGGAGCAGCAACCATGACCGTTCTTCCTCCCGCCGGGGCCCAACTGCCGCTGACGCGGCGCTGGTCGGCACAGGTTACTTGACCTGTTACCGAGGTTTCCCGACGGGACCTCTGGACATTTTGCGGCGAATTTTGCCATGGTCCCGGTCATGCCCGAGACTCCGGAGGCCCTTGCCTTCCACGCCGCCCAGAGCCCGTTCTCCGACCCCGGCGATCTCGCCCACGTCTACGCCGACTTGCCGCGCGACCCCGCCCAACTCGCCCGCGTCTCCCGGAACTTGCTGATCCACCGCATGGAAGGCGACCTGTTCGGCCACACCCACCCGGTCGACCGTCTGCACAACGACGCCGAGACCCGCTACATCGACGACATCCTGCGGATCCTCGTGCAGCGGAACGACACCCCGCTGTCCGAGCGGCGCGAGCCCCAGGACCGCTTCGTCGGGACCTGCCGGGACTTCTCGCTGCTGCACTGCTCGTTCCTGCGCCACTTCGGCATCCCGGCCCGCATCCGGATCGGCTTCGCCGACTACTGGGGGTCCGACAGCTTCCATGTCGACCACGTCGTCACCGAGTACTGGGACGAGGAACGTGGCTGGCTGTTCGCCGACGCCCAGCTCGCCGACCCCTTCGTCACCGGCCACTGGAAGGTGGACTTCGACCCGATGGACGTCCCCCGCGACCGTTTCCTCGTCGCGGGCGAGGCATGGCGGGCGATCCGGGAGCGCGGCGCGGACCCGGAGACCTTCGGGCTGCACCCGCCGGCGGAGGGGCCGTTCCGGGGCGAGCGGTACGTGGCCGGCAGCATCCGGCTCGACCTCGCCGCGCTCAACAAGGTGGAGACGCTGCTGTGGGACGTATGGGGAGAGGACGAGGGCAAGCCCGGGGAGCCACTGCCGGAGTCGTCCCGTGCGTTCTACGACCGGGTCGCGCCCGTCGTCTGCGGCGAGGCGTCCTTCGAGGCGGCGCGGCAGCTGTTCGCGGAGGACGACGTCCTGCGCACCCCGCGGACGGTGACGTGTTACGCGCCCTTCAACGGGCCGAGCCAGGTCACCCTCCGCTGAAGCCGAGGTCAGGCCACCGTCCGCAACCGCACCCCAGCCGACTCCCCCATCCCCCGCACCACCCGGTGCGCACAAGCCGCCGCCAGGAGCTCGCCCAGCAGGTCCGGGTCGCCGATCTCCAGGCCCAGCAACGACTCGATGCGCTCCAGGCGCTGGTAGAGGGACTGCCGGCCGATGTGCAGCAGGGCCGCCGTACGCGTGGGTGAGCAGCCGTTGCGCAGGTGGACCTCCAGCGTGCGGACGAGGTCGCTCGCATGGGCCGCCTCCCACGCCAGCAACGGACCCAGCGCGTGCTGGACCAGGCGGGCGAGCCGGTCGCGGTTGGCGTCCACCCCGCCCCGCGTCAGCTCCCGTTCCAGGGCGAGGGCGCGCGAGGACGTCACCAGCGGGCCCTCCGGTGCGCCCGGCTCGGCGGCCGGGACGGTCAGCGCCAGCTCCAGGGTCGTCCGGGCCGCGCGCAACGTGTCGCTCCAGCGCAGCCAGCCGCTGTCGGCGCCGACGGCGTGCCCGACGGCCACCGTCAACCCCGGCTCGGCGACACCGCGGAAGGCCTCCTGGACCGCCCGGATGGGGTCACCGGACCGGCTGCCGGGCAGCGCGAGCAGGGCCAGGACGTCTCCCGGAAACGCCGCCCGCAGCAGACCCGCGCCGCCGAGCTGCCGTACCGCCCGGTCCACCGCGCCCACCTCGCGCGTGCCGTGCACGGACACCCCGATCAGCCGGGCTCCGGGCCTGGGCTGGAACCCGGCCAGCGCAGCCCGCGCCTCCACCTCGGGCTGGTTCAGGGCCGCCCGGTCGGCGAGATCGGCGAGCAGTGCCGCCGTATGGTCGTCGCCCCACGGGCGGACCACCGAGCGGCCCGACAGGCCCCGCGCCACGATCGCCCGGTTCGCCGCCTCCGTGATCCGTACGAAGGGCACGACCCGGCGCAGGGCCAGCAGCGGCAGACCCAGCCGACGGGCCTCGTCGGTCACCTCGTCCGGCATCGACGGCAGGGACCGCCCCACCTCCACCGCCAGCCCGGCCGCGTCCCGCGCCGCCAGCTCGCGCACATACCTCCGGCGGGTCTCCGCGTCCGTGTCCGTCAGCCCGAAGCCGTTGGTCAGCAGCAGCTCGCCGCCGTCCAGGAAGTTCGCGCCCTCGTACACCTCACTGGAGTGCACCCAGCGCACCGGGCGGTCCAGGGCGCCCTCGCCGGCGAGGAGCTCGGGCTCGGAGGCCCGCACCGGATCGAGGGCCAGGACTTCACGCAAGGTGAGTGCAGGCATCGCGCCTCCCGACAGTTCGTCCGGCTGTGAGCTGCCCGGAGAGTACTTTCCGCACGTTGCCCTCGTGTTTCCGCCACAGGAGAGTGAAGTCATGGACCCTATGGATCAGGCGACCGCCCGCACCTGGCTCGCCACCGCCGTCGCGGAGGCCCGCGCCGGGCTCGCCGAGGGCGGCATCCCGATCGGCGCCGCGCTCTACGGCGCCGACGGCACGCTGCTGGGCCGCGGCCACAATCTCCGCGTCCAGGACGACGACCCCTCGATGCACGCGGAGACGGCCGCCTTCCGGGCGGCGGGACGGCAGCGGACGTATCGCGGTACGACGATGGTGACCACCCTCTCGCCGTGCTGGTACTGCTCCGGTCTGGTCCGTCAGTTCGGCATCTCGCGGGTCGTGGTCGGCGAGGCCGCCACCTTCCACGGCGGACACGACTGGCTGGCCGAGCACGGCGTGGAGATCGTGCTCCTCGACGATCCCGAGTGCGTCGGCATGATGCGCGACTTCATCAAGAACAATCCGGCACTGTGGAACGAGGACATCGGTGAGTAATCCCCGCATCCCTACGATCGACCTGCGCCCGTGGGTGGAAGGCGACCCCGAGGTCCGCGCCCAGATCGCCCGCACCCTCGACGAGGCCCTCCAGACCGCCGGGTTCTTCCTGGTCACCGGGCACGGGGTCGACCCCGCCCTGCGCTCCGCGATCCGGGAGGGCGCGCGGACCTTCTTCCGGATGCCCGTGGACGTGAAGCAGCCGTACACCGCGAAGGTCGGCGGGCGCGGCTGGCTCGGCCCGGGCGCCGAGGCCAACGGCTACTCGGAGGGGACCGAGACCCCGCCGGACCTCAAGGAGTCGCTGACCTTCGCGACGCACGAGCCCTTCGAGGACCCGGTCGTCAACGCGGAGTGGTACGCGCCCAACGTCTGGCCGGAGGAGGTGCCCGAGCTCCAGACCCTCTGTGAGGAGTACCTGGACCGGATGGCCGTCCTGGAGAAGGAACTCCTCTCCCTCCTCGGCGAGGCGCTCGGGCTCGAAGCCGACTTCTTCTCGCAGCACATGGACCACCCGACCTACGGCTTCAACATCAACTGGTACCCGGGGACCGAGGTCGTCGGGGAGCCGCAGCCGGGGCAGTTCCGCATCGGCCCGCACACCGACTTCGGGACGGTGACGATCCTCGACCGGCAGGCCGGCAAGGGCGGGCTGCAGGTCTACACGGACGAGGGCGGCTGGGAGGACGCGCCCTTCGACCCGGAGGCGTTCACCATCAACATCGGTGACCTGATGGCCCGTTGGACCGGCGACCGCTGGCGCTCCGGCCGGCACCGCGTGCTGCCGCCGCCGGCCGACGCGCCCGCCGAGGAGCTGATGTCCCTCGTCTACTTCGGCGAGTGCACACCGGGCACGCGCGTGGAGTCGGTGCCCGCTCCGGTGGGGCGCGTGGCGTACGAGGCGGTCGACTCGCATGTTTACCTGCGGGAGAAGCTGGATTCGATCACCGTGGAGTGACAACACCGATAATTTCGTAACCCAACGGACACCACGCGATCTAGTCCGAACCAACTCCCCCTACTTACCCTGGTGTTGATACACAGCGCGCATGGGGGAGATGCGGGTGCACAGACGGTTGCACGGGCGCGGAGCGCTGTTCGACACGGAACCGGCAGGCCTTGCCCCGCGGCTCGTGGGACTGCGCCCGCACCAGCACCGGGCCACTCGCGCGGAACATCCGCAGGAACTCCCCTTCGTCGTGCTCACCGGCGGGCGCGGGCTGGGCAAGACCGCGCTGCTCGGCGAGCTGCGGGACGCCTACCGGGGGCACACCCCGGTCGCGCTGATCAATTGCGAGGACGCCCAGTTCGCGGGGCCGCCGGCCGGGCGTCCCGCGCGGTCCTGGTCGCCGGTGTCGCAGGCGCTGCTCATCCTCGCCGAGCAACTGGCCCAGCCGGTGACAGGCGCGGGGCGGATCCAGTTCCCGCGGCTGCTGTCGGGGCTCGTCGCCGTCGCCGCGAGCGGCTGGGAGGACGCCGACTCGGAGCGGATCCGGTACGAGGTACGGCGGTTCCTGCTGCTGAACGAATCCGGCTCCTGGATGATCGGCTTCACCGGGCGGTGGGTCGGGCGGACGCTCGCCGACGTCATGACCGTGGTGACCAGCGGCGCCGGAACCCTGGTCTCCTCGGCCATCGGGGCCCTTCTGGAGGCCTTCTCCGACAGTTATGTGCGCCGGCGCCAGCAGCGGGCGGCCGCCTGGTGGCGCGACTATCCCAACGCCAGCGGCAACCCCGCGCGCGGCCTCATGGAGCTGTCCGACCACTTCCGGGCGGGCGGCACCTCCCGCGAGCACGCCGAGCGGCATCTCGTACGCGCCCTGCTCGCCGACCTCTCCGACGCCTACACGGGCGTCCTGCCGCGCATGCAGCGCCTGGGCCGGCCGCTCGTCCTCGTCGACAACGCCCACAGCGCCCCCGGTCCGGGCCTGCGGGACGCCGTACTGCGGGACCGTTCCGACGGGATCGCCGACCAGGTCGTGTTCATCGCCGCACAGCGCGGCGACGACCGCACCGCCCTGCGCAACGCCGTACGACGCTCCCTGCCCGAGGTCGCGCGGCGCAGCGACTGGTCGCCCGACCCGGCGGCCCCGTCCTCCCGCGCCCTGCTGGTGTCGCTGCCCCCGCTCAGCCCCGACGACACCCTGCACCTCGTGGGTGCCGTCTGCACGGACGCGCCCGTGCCGCCCCAACTCCCGCAGGCCACCCACCGGTTGAGCGGTGGCAGTCCGCTCGGTATCGTCCTGCTCGCCGACTCCGCCGCGCAGAACCTGCCGGGCGCCGCCTCGCTCGGCGAACTGCTGACGGCGGACGTACGGCTGCACGAGGACCGCGACGGACGGCCCACGTACCTCGAACTCCTCGACCGGCTCGTGCCCGCCGACCGCCTCGACGAGCTGACGGTGCTGGCCGCCGCCCACGACCACGACTCGGCCACCGCGCTGGCCGAGGCAGTCCTTCCGGACGACTTCGGCCCGGCGGACGTACGGGCCCTGCAGACGCGCCTGGTGCAGGAGGGGCTGCCCGAGGTGCGGGGGCGGTTCGTGGGCGACTCCTTCGTGCGGACGCTGCTGCTGCTCCGGCTGCACCACCGGGACGCCGACCACCGGCAGTGGCGCGAGGCGCACGAGACGCTGATCCGGTACTACGCGCCCACAGACGGGGATGATCCTTCGCGCGCCCGGTACCGGCTGCACCACGAACTCGCCCTGGGCAGCCCGGAGTCGGCGGTGGCGTACCTGCGCGACACCTTCGCCGGCCTGGACACCCGCACCTGGCTGCGGACACTGCGTTTCGTCGCCTCCGCCCCCTATTTCCACGCGCACGACGCCGAGGGCCGCGACTTCGCCGCCCGCGACGACCGGCGGGCCGCGATCGCGCTCGGCCACACGGACGCGGCGCAGGTCGTGCCGGACGACGTGGACGCCGTACTGCATCTGCGGGTACGGCGGTTGCTGCACGCCGTGTGGCAGTTGACCGACCCGCTCGCGCTGCCCGACCCGAAGGTGCGCGACCGGCTCCGGTACGAGCTGGAGCAGTTGTCCAACCTGCGGCCCGCGGGCAACGCGCTGCTGTGGCGGGCCTCCCGGGACTGGCCCGAGGACGGCGTCCCGGACGACGAGGGCGACGACAGCGACGACCGGGACGGGGAGGCCTGATGGCCGGCAGAGGCTTCGGTACATGGCTGCGCGAGGGCGTCTGGGAGATCCCCCTGCGCCGCTACCTCGGCCTCCTGTTCACCCTCGTCGTGCTGGGCGGCCTGAGCTTCGCCGTCCGCACGCTCGCCCACGACGACCGCGCCTGCGCCGCCGGGGTCGTGAAACCCGAGGGCAGCGACGAGTGCGTGGGCGTCTCGGCGACCGCCTACTCCTGGGGGCGGCCCCAACTCCGGGACGCCGTAAGGGCGATCGACCGCGAGAACAAGTCCATCAAGGGCGACTACGTCACCGTCGCCCTGCTGGAGCCCTTCACCGCGACCGACGCCGACAACCTCGGGGACGTACTGCACGAGCTGCAGGGCGCGTATCTGGCGCAGTACCAGGCCAACCACCTCTCCAACGGCGCGGTCCCGGCGATCCGGCTCGTGCTCGCCAACCCCGGTGCCACCGGCGCGCACTGGAAGCACACGGTCGACCAGCTGGAGGGGATGACCGGCGGCGAGGACAGGCTGCGGGCGGTCGCCGGGATCGGGCTGAGCACCGTGAACAACGAGAAGGCCGTCAAGTCGCTCACCGCCCGCGGCATCGCGGTGATCGGCACCTCCATCACCGCCGACAGCCTCGCCAACGGGCAGAACGGCAAGAACCCCTTCCCGGGGCTCGCCCGCGTCGCCCCCACCAACTCCGACGAGGCCCGCGCGCTCACCTCCTTCGCCAAGGTCACGGCGGGCAAGGCGGTGCTGGTGTACGACGAGAAGGCCGACGACAAGGAGCACGGCGACCCCTACGCGTGGACGCTCCAGCAGTCGTTCCAGAAGCTGCTGAAGGGATCGCCGTACGCTCCCTGGTCGTTCAACCCGCCCGACGACCGCAGCGAGGAGGGCAGCACCCCCAACGACTTCGAGCAGATCACCCACCTGGTCTGCGACACGGGCGCCGGCACGGACACGATCCTCTTCGCCGGACGGCACACCCAGCTGCGCCAGTTCATCAACGCGCTCGGCGAACGCGGCTGTCAGCAACGGAAGTTCACCCTGCTCACCGGCGACGAGGGCTCCTACCTGACCGGCGACAAGGATCTGGACTGGGACGCCCTCAGGCACAACCTCACCGTCCGCTACACCGCCCTCGCCCACCCGGACGCCTGGGTCACCGACCCGCCCTCGACCGGCGGCAGCGCCGACGACGCGAAGGTCCTCCGGGAGCTGGTCCGCGAGGGCCAGGGCGACAAGGTGGGCCCCATCGGCAGGATCGACCTGGAGGACGGACAGCTGATCATCGCCTACGACGCGATGCGCCTGACCTACCAGGGCATCCGGTACGCCAAGGGCGACGGGAAGACCTACCCGACACTCGAAGAGGTCCGCACCGAGTGGCGGTTCATCAAGGGCACCCAGCAGCGTGTGAACGGCGCGAGCGGCTGGATCTGCCTCGACAACCACGGCAACCCGTACGACAAGGCCGTCCCCATCGTGGAACTGACCCCGGAAGGCCGCGCCAAGTTCGTCAAGATCGCCTGGCCGGAGGGGAAGCCGCCGGCGAAGGAGTGCCTGCCGCCGTCCTAAGGGTCTTTGAGGTCGGCCTCCAGGAGGGCGATGAGCCGCTCGAACCGTGCCCGCCAGCGCTGCTCCGACTCCCCGTCCCCCCGGAACTCGTGGGTGAACCGCAGAGCGGCCCCGTCCTCCCCGTCCCGCTCCAGATGGAAGCGGATCCGCCCGCCGTCCCCGACCGTGTACTCCGCGACCCGCTCGACGTCCCACGCCGTGACCCGCCCCTCCCCCAGGTCACGCAGCGTGACTGCGCCGCCGAGTCTGGGTTCGAGGACGTGGGCGGGGGTGAACCAGCCCGCGAGCCCCTCCGCCGTCGCGAGGGCGGGCCAGACCTGCTCCATGGGCCGGGGAAGCCGTACCAGGAAGTGGAGTATGTGCGTGTTCCCGTGGGTCTGACTGGTGCCCTGTTCGATGGATCCGGTCATAGCACCAGCCTGACCCTTGGTGACGGGTTCCGCACGTGGTTACGGACGCTCCGCGGCTTACGGCCGCTCGCCGCGCCCGTCCACGACCGTGCGCTCCAGAACGGCGCTGCTGCCGGTCACGTCCCCCTTCTTGAAGCCATACGGCAGGTCCTTCACCGCGACCTCGCGCTCGCCGAGGAATTCCTTCGTCTCCTTGTCGAAGATCAGCTCGACGCGCTCCCCGGCGTCGACCCGCGCGACCGCGATCCCGTGCCGGCCGGCCGCGTCCACCACGTCGTCGATCACGAACACACCGGAGATCTTCGCGGCCGCGCGGTAGAGGGCGGCGGCCTGGGCGGGCGGCATCAGGGACTCGCGGGCGAGGTCCCCGACGAGGACGAAGTTGGCGTCGTCCTTGTTGCTGCTGCCGTCGCCGCTGACCTTGTTCAGCCACGCGTACATCTTGTCGGGGTCGGTCGGCAGGGTCTGGAGGTGGCGGTAGTCGGTGTTGGAGGGGATGCCGGGGGTCTGGGCCTCCAGGAGGATGTCGTCGGAGCGGACGGCCGGCTCGTGCACCATGCCCTGCTCCTTGCCGTCGACCGACAGCCACAGCTCGCGCTGGTGAACCGGGTCGAGCTTCGCGGGCCCGTCGCCCTCCTGGGAGGACCAGGCGACCTTGCTCTTGATGTACACGAACTGGTCGTCACGGATATCGCTCGGCACATCGGCGTGCTCGGCGGCGAGCGCGATGTCCTCCAGCAGGGCCGCGGCGTTCTGCGGGGCAGACGAGGTGGACGGGGCGGACGGGGCGGACGACGGCGAGGCGGCCGGCGGCGCGGACTCGCCGGAGCCGGACGGCACGGCGAAGGTGAGGGTCACGGCGGTGACGGCCGCGACGGCTCCCGCCACGAGGGCGGGGCGCAGCCAGGGCCTGCGCGCCCGGGCCTCGTTCTGGTGCGTCTCCTGCCGGATCTCGGTCATCAGATGCTCCTTGAGCAGTCGGTGACGGCCCGGCGGAAGGTCCTTCTCGGGAAGCTCGTTCATCGGTTTCCCTCCCTCAGGGGCCTGACCGCGGTGGTGCGGTCATCTGTCATCTGTCCGCCCGCTTGGGAGAGTTCCATGTGTTTCGCCAGTTTTGTCCTCGCGCGCGAGAGCCGTGACCGTACGGTCCCCACCGGCACCCCGAGCGCCTCGGCCGCCGCCTGATAGTCGAGCCCCGACCACACGCACAGCGCCAGCACCTCCCGCTCGGCCCGCCGCAGCCTCGCCAACGCCGTCTGTACGACGGCCAGTTGCGCGGCGTCGTCGAGGCGCCCGGCGACCTCGTCGGCGAAGTCCCGCACGGGTTCCGCCCGGGGCAGGCGGCCGACGGCGGCGGCGTGTCTTCGGGCGGCGCGGCGGGTGTTGCGCGTGACGTTGGTGGCGATGCCCAGCAGCCAGGGGCGCAGGGAACCGCCCTCCTCGTCGAGCTTCGCGCGCAGCCGCCAGGCGTCGAGGAAGGTCAGCGAGACGACGTCCTCGGCGGTCGACCACTCCCCCGTGAGCCGGTAGGCGTGGTTGTAGACGGAGCGTGCGTACGCGTCGAAGAGCTCACCGAAAGCGTTGTGGTCCCCCGCGCGGATGCGTTTCCGCAGATTCGTATCCACGTCCATCTACCTGTCCGGACGACGAAGGCCGGTTCCCGTGACCTGAGTCACATGGAACCGGCCTTCACCGTAAGGGACTTACACGCCCGCGTACGAGTGCTTACCGCTGACGAAGATGTTGACGCCGTAGTAGTTGAACAGCCAGCAGCCGAAGGCGATCAGGGCCAGGTAGGCGGCCTTGCGGCCCTTCCAGCCGGCCGTGGCGCGGGCGTGCAGGTAGCAGGCGTAGGCGACCCAGGTGATGAACGCCCAGGTCTCCTTGGGGTCCCAGCCCCAGTAGCGGCCCCACGCGTCGCCCGCCCAGATCGCGCCCGCGATGATCGTGAACGTCCACAGCGGGAAGACGGCCGCGTTGACGCGGTAGGAGAACTTGTCGAGGGACGCCGAGGCGGGCAGCCGCTCCAGGAAGGACGTGGCGAAACTGCCGGGCTTGCCGCCGCTCGCCAGCTTGTTCTCGTACGAGTCCTTGAACAGGTAGAGGATCGTGCTGACCGCGCCCACGTAGAAGACCGCGCCGCACAGGATCGCCGTCGAGACGTGGATGTACAGCCAGTACGAGTGGAGGGCCGGAACCAACTGGTCACTGGCGGTGTACAAGACAGTGACGGCGATGCCGAGATCGAGGAGGACCGTCGTGATCAGGAACAGTCCGAGCCAGCGCACGTCCTTCTTCAGCGCGAGCAGCGTGAGGTACACGCCGACGGCGACCGTGGAGAAGGTGATGTTGAACTCGTACATGTTGCCCCACGGCGCCCGCTCCACCGAGGCCGCGCGGGCGATGACGCCGCCCAGCTCGATGAGAAAGGCGAGCACGGTGAGGGACACGGCGATACGCCCGTAGAGGTCGCCCTGCTCGTCCCCGCCGTGCGCCCCGGGCCCGTCGGGCACGTCACGCGCCCCGGCGGCGGCCCGCACGACGACCTTCGGCCGCTCCAGTACCGCGGTGCTGCCGGCCTTGTTCACCGTCACGGCCGGCGCCTTCGCCCCGCCCTCGGTGGTGAGCGCGGCGGCGGTGCGGCCGATCTTGCTGCGGCTGCCGAAGATCCATTCGGTGATGTAGGCGAAGAAGGCCAGGGTGTAGACGGCCATCGCGGAGTAGATCAGCGTGTTGCTGAGATTCGCGAGGCTTTCGTTGGTCGCGGCAGCCAGATCGGTTGCGGTGGCGAGAGTCACCTCAACACTCCTTCGGGTGAATATCCCGGCGACTTGCCGTCGGGCGGTGAGGGCTACGGGAGGCTTGGTGTCGTGTTACCGGGCTGGTTTCAACCCGGCTGGCGTTGATCGTGGAAGACCTGGGGGGCCGCTGGTCCGCCAGGCGGCGAGAGCCAGGAATCTCCCTTGTTCCGCGCGGGAGAGGATTCAATTCTCTGCCCCTTCGGCGCATGCGGCGTCGGAGTCGGACGCACTGTCCGGCTCCGCCCCCGTGCCGTCGGGCGCCCCGGGGGCTCGGTCGTACAGGACCCCGGCGAGGTCGCCGAGTTCCTCGGGCAGCTTCGCGGACTCGCTCCGGCCGAGTCCGGCCATCTCGACGACCGTCACACCGTCGGCGCCCCGCACCGCCCTCACCCACACGCGGCGGCGCTGGATGAACAGGGAGCCGGCGAGGCCGAAGATCGCGGCGATGGCACCGGCGAGGGCCCAGCCGCTGCCGGGCTGCTGGGTGACCTGGAAGTTCGCCCACTGCTCGGTGCTTTCGTAGGTGATGGTGCCGGCGCCGTTCGGGAGCTTCATGGTCTCGCCGGGCTTCAGGTTCTCCCTGAGCTGGGCGCCCTTGGAGTCCTTGAACTCCTTCACGTGCGTCTTGTCGAGCTGGTACACGCTCTGCGGGATGCCCGAGTCGACGCCGAGGTCGCCGTGGTAGGGCGTCAGGTTCAGCACCGGGTTGTTCAGCGCCGGGAAGGTCGAGGCCGTCTCGCTGCCCTTGGTGTAGGTCGGCAGGAAGAAGGCCGAGATGCCCAGCTGTTCGCTGACGCCCTTGGCGTTCTTGTAGCCGTCGAGGACCTTGACCACACCGGTGGAGGTGACGTTGGAGTCGAGCGGAAGGAGGGGGACGGCTTCGCGGTAGACGACGTCGCCCTTGCCGTCGCGCACGGTGATGACGGGCGCGTAGCCGTGGGCGGTGAGGTAGACCTTCGAGTCGCCGATCTCCAGCGGCTCGTTGACCTTGACGATCGTCTTCTTGTCCTTGCCGTAGGCGCCGTCGCTGTAGGTGATGGCGGCCTGGTAGGTGCGCGGAGTGCCCTTGTTCGGTCCGCTCGTCTCGTAGGTGCCGGTGAACTTGTTCAGGAGGAAGCTGAACGGCACCAGGTCGTCGGTGTCGAAGAGGTTGCCGGACTTGAAGTCGTCGTACTGGGTGAGGGTGTTGGAGAAGCCGTCGCCCTCGACGACCAGCTTGTTGCCCTCGGTCCTGAAGAGCTGGCCCCAGGCGAAGGCGGTCAGCATCACGATGAGCGCGATGTGGAAGGCGAGGTTGCCGACCTCGCGCAGATAGCCCTTCTCGGCGGCGACGGCGTCACCGGCGAGGTGGGCGCGGAAGCGGCGCTTCTTGAGGAGGGCGAGCGCGGCCTCGCGGACCTGCTCGGGCTCGGCCTGGGTGCGCCAGGTCGTGTAGGCGGGCAGCCGGGTCAGGCGCTTCGGCGCGCCCGGCGGGCGGCCGCGCAGCTGGCCGACGAACTGCCAGGTGCGGGGGATGATGCAGCCGACGAGGGAGACGAACAGCAGGATGTAGATCGCGGAGAACCACACCGAGCTGTAGACGTGGAAGAGGCCGAGCTTCTCGTAGACGTCCCCGAGCGTGGGGTTGTTCTTGACGAAGTCGGCGACCTTCGTCGCGTCGGTCCCGGACTGCGGGATCAGCGAGCCGGGGATCGAGCCGACCGCCAACAGCAGGAGCAGCAGCAGGGCGACGCGCATCGAGGTGAGCTGGCGCCAGAACCAGCGGGCCCAGCCGATGACACCCAGGCCCGGCACGCTGCTCAGCGACTCGACGGGCGCGGTGGACAGTTGGGAGCCGGCGGCGCCGAGGTCCTGGTCGTCCTGGGCGGTGGCCGGGGGTTCGCCGGTCGGTGCGCCGGTGGTGGTCTTGCTCATGGATCAGATCCCCACAGTGAAGCCGTTGGACCAGGACTGCATGTCCTGCACGAGGGCGTCCCACGCGCCGGTCAGCAGCAGCAGACCGGTCACGATCATCATGGTGCCGCCGACACGCATGACCCAGACATAGTGCCGTTTGACCCAGCCGAAGGCTCCGAGGGCCTTGCGGAAGGCGACCGCGGCGAGCACGAAGGGCACGCCGAGGCCGAGACAGTAGGCGACCGTCAGTATGGCCCCGCGGCCGGCGCTGCCCTGCTGGGAGGAGAGCGCGATCACGGAGGCGAGGGTCGGGCCGATGCACGGGGTCCAGCCGATGCCGAACAGCGCGCCGAGCACCGGGGCGCCGACCAGCCCGGTGGCGGGCTTCTTGTGGAAGCGGAACTCCCGCTGAGTCATCCAGGGCATCAGGCCCATGAAGAAGACACCCATGAGGATCATGAGCACTCCCAGCACCTTGGACAGCACGCCCTGGTTCTCCAGGAGCGTCGTGCCGAAGTAGCCGAACAGGGCCCCGCTGGAGACGAACACGGCGGTGAAGCCGAGGACGAAGAGGGAGGCGCCGGCGACCATCCGTCCGCGGCGGGCCTCGGCGAGGTCGGTGCCGGCGACGCCGGTGACGTAGGAGAGATAGCCGGGGACGAGCGGCAGGACGCACGGGGAGAAGAAGGAGACGAGGCCGCCGAGCAGGGCGATGGGCAGGGCGACCAGCAGGGCGCCGTTGAGCACCGTGCCGTTGTAGCCGTCGGCGGCGAGCGTGGTGAGAGCGCTCACGTCACTTCTCCGCGAGGACCGGATTGATCATCTTGCGGAGCTTCTCCTCGCTGAGCGCGGCCAGCGAGCGGGCGGCGATCTTGCCGTCGCGGTCGATGACGAGCGTGGAGGGGATGGCCTGCGGGTTGAGGGTGCCCTTCTGGAAGCGGAGCATCAGCTTGCCCGTCGGGTCGTACAGGCTCGGGTAGGTGACGCCGAACTCCTTCTCGAAGGCGAGGGCCTTCTGGGTGTTGGCGTCCCGGGTGTTGATGCCGACGAACTGCACGCCGTCGGCCCCGAGGTCCTTGTAGACCTTCTCGAAGTTGGGCGCCTCGGCACGGCACGGGGCACACCAGGAGCCCCACACGTTCAGGACGACGACCTTGCCCTTGTAGCCGGCGACGTCGAGCTGCTTGCCGTCGACGGTCTTGCCGGACAGGTCGGGGGCCGCGGCCCGGTCCGCCTTCTTGACGGTGGAGATGCCGTCCGCGCCCATGACGAAGTTGGTGTCACCGCCTCCGCCGGAGGTGCCGCCCGAACTGCACGCGGACAGGATCAGCGCGGCGACCGCGGCACCGGTGGTGAGCAGGGTGGCGCGGGTACGGGAGCGGCTACGGCTGGCGGCACTCATGTGAAAAGTTTCGCATGCCCGTTCTGGGGATCTTGCGCACCCCCCTTGCGGGCGGAAACCCGCATTTCAGGCGGCGCTCGAGGAGGTCGTGGCCGTGCTCTTCAGGAAGGACTTCCAGCCGCCGACCGGCTGCTGCCCGACGTCGAGCGTGCGGAGCTGGGCGAGCACCTCCGGCTTCTGCACGTCCAGCCAGTCGACGAACTGCCGGAAGGAGACCAGCCGTACGTCCTCACCCTTCTCCTTCTCCCGCGCGACGTACGCGAGGGCCTTCTCCACGGCGTCCATGTAGATGCCGCCGTTCCACTGCTCGAAGTGGTTGCCGATGAAGAAAGGGGCCCGGTTCGTCTCGTATGCGCGCCTGAAGCCCGCTATGTAGGACTCGGCGGCCTGGGTGCGCCAGGCCGGGTAGTTGTAGGAGGGCGCGTTCGTCGAGTTGATCGACTGGTTGGCGAGCATGTTGTAGTCCATCGACAGGACCTCGAAGCTGTGGCCGGGGAACGGCACCGCCTGCAGGGGCAGGTCCCAGAGGCCCTGCCGCTTCTCGGGCCAGATCTGCTTGCCGCCGGGCGAGGAGGCGTCGTAGCGCCAGCCGAGCTCGCGGGCGGTGGGCAGCAGGTTGTCCTGGCCGAGCAGACAGGGCGTGCGGCCGCCGACGAGTTCCTTGTCGTAGTCGAAGGGCAGGGCGGGCAGGTCGGTCCAGCCGGTGTTGGTCCGCCACTCCTTGACGAAGGACTTGGCCTGCTCGATCTCGCTGCGCCACTGCTGGGGTGTCCAGTTGCCGACGGTGCCGGTGCCCGCGCAGAAGTGGCCGTTGAAGTGGGTGCCGATCTCGTGACCGTCGAGCCAGGCGCGGCGGACGTTCTTGAGGGTCGCCCTGATGTGCTCGTCGGTGAGGTAGCCGATGTCGGAGGCGCCACGGAGGTTGTTCGGAGGGTCGTAGAGGCGCTTCTTCGACTCGGGCAGGAGATACAGCCCGGAGAGGAAGAAGGTCATGTGCGCGTCGTACTGCTTCGCGAGGTCCAGGAAGCGTGTGAAGAGTCCGTTGCCGATCTCGGCGGCCCCGTCCCAGGAGAAGACGACGAACTGCGGCGGCGCCTGGCCCGGCTCCAACGGCACCGGCTTCGTGGGCTGATGGGGCTGCTTGCCGGTGAAGGAGGTGGAGCCGTCGCCGAGGGGGCGGACGGGAGCGGGGCTGTTCTTGGAACCCGCGGCATGCGACGACGCATCTGACGGCATGAGGGTGCCGCACCCCGCGAGTCCTGCGGCGGCCGCGGCACCCGCACCGAGTCCGAGTGCTCCCCTTCGACTGACAGTGCGCATATGCATCCCCATTCGTCACGTTCTCTGGTGGTCGCCCAGTCAGAGGTGGTGACGAACGGGGAGGTTCCTCTGATACTTCCGGATTCCGTAACAGAGGAGCTTGAAAGGGGCAGTAAGGGCTTACGCCCCGAAGGCCTTGTCCTTCCCCTTCACCGGCTTGGCGCCGGCGCGGAGATGGGCGGGCACGAGGTCGATGGCCGGCTCGGCGTAGCCGACGGACACGATCTTGTCGCCCTGGTACGTGAAGGTCGTGAGCGAGGCGAGCGTGCACTGCCGCTTGCGCGGGTCGTGCCACAGCCGCCGCTTCTCGACGTACGACCGCACGATCCAGATCGGCAGCTGATGGCTGACCAGGACGGCCTCGTGCCCGCGTGCCCGGTCCTTGGCGGTGTCCAGCGCGCCCATCATGCGGACGACCTGGTCGACGTACGGCTCGCCCCACGACGGCTTGAACGGGTTGACGAGGTGCTTCCAGTTCTCGGGCCGCCGCAGCGCGCCGTCCCCGACCCCGAAGGTCTTGCCCTGGAAGACGTTGTCGGCCTCGATGAGCCGCTCGTCGGTCGCGAGGTCGAGGCCGTGGGCCTTGGCGATCGGGGTGGCCGTCTCCTGCGCCCGTTCCAGCGGGGAGGCGACGACGTGCGTGACGTCGCGGGAGGCGAGGTG
Organism: Streptomyces fulvoviolaceus; assembly: GCF_000718165.1. GTDB lineage: Bacteria > Actinomycetota > Actinomycetes > Streptomycetales > Streptomycetaceae > Streptomyces > Streptomyces fulvoviolaceus. The sequence goes on from NZ_JOEY01000033.1 coordinate 163,729, forward strand.
CTCGGCGACCCGGTCGGCCATCTGCCGGCCGAGCTCGGAGAGGTGGTAGCCCGCGAGACGGCCGTAGAGGACCCCGTCCGGGTTGGCCACTTCGCCGTGCCGCATGACGTGGACGACGGTGATGTCGCCGTTGCTGTTGCTGAAGTTCTCGCTCACGCGCTGGCCTCCGCCGCCGCTCGGGCCGCCGCCGGAAGGGCGTCGGCGATCCGCTGAACCGCCTGCTCGTCATGGGCCGTTGACACGAACCAGGACTCGAAGGAGGACGGCGGCAGATAGACGCCGTTCTCCAGCATCGAGTGGAAGAAGGCGGTGAAGCGGAAGGACTCCTGCGCCTTGGCGTCCTCGTAGCTGCGGACCGCGCGGTCCGTGAAGAAGACGGAGAACATGCTGGCGGCGCTCTGCACCGTGTGCGCGACGCCTTCCTTGCTCAGCGCCTCGGAGACCAGCGACTGGATCTGCGTGGATACGGCGTCGATCTTGACGTAGGCCGCGTCGTCGAGCAGCCGCAGCTGGGCGAGACCGGCGGCGGTGGCGACGGGGTTACCGGAGAGAGTGCCCGCCTGGTAGACGGGGCCGGCGGGGGCGAGGTGGGCCATGACGTCCTTACGACCGCCGAAGGCAGCCGCCGGGAACCCGCCGCCCATGACCTTGCCGAAGGTCATGAGGTCGGGGCGGACCCCGTCGATCCCGTACCAGCCGGCGCGACTCGTCCGGAACCCGGTCATGACCTCGTCGGAGATGTAGAGGGCGCCGTTCTGCGCGCAGGCGTCCTTGAGCCCCTGGTTGAAGCCGGGCAGCGGCGGTACGACGCCCATGTTGCCGGGCGAGGCCTCGGTGATCAGGCAGGCGATCTCGCCGGGGTGCCGGTGGAAGGCCTCGTGGACGGCCTCGAGGTCGTTGTACGGCAGGACGATGGTGTCGCCGGCCTGGGCGCCGGTGACGCCGGGGGTGTCGGGCAGCGCGAAGGTCGCCACACCGCTGCCGGCCGCGGCGAGCAGCGAGTCGACGTGACCGTGGTAACACCCGGCGAACTTGATGACCTTGGTGCGCCGGGTGAACCCGCGGGCGAGCCGGATGGCCGACATGGTGGCCTCGGTCCCGCTGGAGACGAGCCGCACCTGCTCCAGCGGCTCGATCCGGGCGACCATCTCCTCGGCGAGCGCGACCTCGCCCTCACCGGGAGTGCCGAAGGAGGTGCCGCGCGAGACGGCGTCCTGGACGGCGGCGATCACGTCGGGGTGCGAGTGCCCGAGGATCATGGGACCCCAGGAACAGACCAGGTCGACGTACTCGCGGCCGTCGGCGTCCGTGAGGTACGGGCCGGTGCCGGACACCATGAACCGGGGCGTCCCGCCCACCGCGCGGAAGGCACGGACCGGGGAGTTCACGCCGCCGGGCGTGACGGCGGACGCGCGGTCGAACAGGGCCTGCGAGACAGGCGCATCGTATGAATAGGGCAATTCGCTCATGTCCTGCGACTTCTCCGACCTTCTCCGACTTCCCGGACTCCGGTTGCCTGTGACTACCTCAGGGTAGGCCAGCGGCTGTGGGCGGCGACGGGGTGCGGCCGGAGCGGCGATGATGGCCGTCTCATGGACTTCTGATGGCATCCGCTGAACCGTCGGACAGCCGCACCCGTACTCGATCTGCGAAACTGGATGCAGATACACACAGCTCACAGGGACCATGGCATCGAGCCGTATGTTCAGGGCCTGCGAAGATCCTGCGGACAGGTGTTTCAACGCACGTTTCGGCGGGCGGCCGTGGGGGAGGTCACTGACACGATGATCGGGTTGCGCGGCGGGGGCCAAGCGTCCTAGAAAAGCAGTCGGGTGGAGATATGCATCGCGGTGGCGGGCTGGGCGAGGGGACTGATGACCTGGGTCCTCGACGTGCCAGGCGGGGAAGGCACCGGCGCGACGCGGAGGAAGCCGCCGAAGCACGTAACGAGTCGGAGCAGCTGGACCGCAGGGTCGAGCGGCTGAGGGCCGGGAGCAGGAATGGTGGTCGGGTGGGGGTGACGTACAAGTACTTCGGCGCGCCCGACGGCGCGACCGCTGCCCGCGTCCCGATCTCGATGCGCCCCGAGGAACTCGGCGGCGACGAGCTCGGCATGAACGGCATGTTCACCAAGATCAAGCCGGAGACCATGGCCGCCATGGTCCTCACCGGCATCGAGGGCGTCCCCCTCCACAAGGTCCCCCCGCTGGAACTGGTCGTCCTGCACCCCGACTACGCCGTCGTGAAGCTCCCGATGACCGTCGTGGACCCACTGCGGGGCATAGGCGAGGAGGCCGTGGGCGCGGCCGCGTTCATCTGGTCGACGGTGCCGGACCGGGGTGGACCCCGGGATGCGTTCAATGTGTACCAACTGCTGCACGAATGGCAGGACTTCAGCCATCGACTGCATGAGGCGGGGCATCAGCCGTACTGCTTGGTGTGGCCCTGACCTGGTGCTTCGTGGTCTTTCGGGCGGGGTTTTCGAACCCCGCCCTTTTCAGTGCCGCGCGGCTGGTCATCGACTCGTAGAAGGTCCCTGGGCTTGCCGGAATCCGGCAATGTCCGCCACTTCAGGATGCGCGCCAAGAACCTGTCAACGCCGCGTAAAGAACGTGTAGGGTGCCCAGCGGTGTGCCGGGAAGCCTGGTCGGCGGTGTGAGGACAACTCTCTTCGCCGTTCGGGGAGTTCAGGTCATGTGCTGGTCGTGGTCTTCGGGGTGGCGCTGCTGATCGCGGTGCTGCTGTCCGGGCTCGCCGCCCGGACCGTTCTGTCCACCTCCTTCCTCTTCCTGGCCGACGGGGCGCTCGTCAGTGACGGGTTCCTCGGGCTGATCCACATCACGCCTTCCCAGATGGTCAAGGTGCTGGTGCCCGCCTACGTGGTCGAGGACCCGACCCTCGCGGCGGTCGTCGACGAGAAGCACGCCGACCGGCTGTGCGAGGCGCCGGCGGGCCGCAGCGTCGGGGACTGCCTGTCCAGCAGGGCCGAGCCCCCGCCGATCGCCGACCCCGACGACACCGCGCTGGAGGTGGCCGCGCTGATGGCCCGGGTCCGCAGCCCGTTGGTGGCGGTGGCGCAGAAGGACAAGGCCGGGCCGGGCGGGCGGGAGAAAGGGCGCACGCACCTGCTCGGCGTGATCACGGCCTCGCACCTGCTGCACGAACTCCTCGGCGCCGCCGACGCCGGGTGAGGGTGATTCCGTCGCACCTGCGGGCCTCGCCCGCTCGGGACGACTCGGGCCGTCGCCACCCGCTGTGACAGGCGCGGCCCTTGTGGTGACCACGGGCGGGCCGGCCCACCATCGTGACGATGAGGCCGGCCCGCAGGCCACCACCCGGCGATGAGCAGGATCGTGGCGGGCAGGCCCGTGGCGGCTTGCAGAAGTGTCCGCACATCCCGGTCCTCCTTGCCGACCGCGGCACATGAGTCGTGTGCGGTGATGCGGGGAGCACTCCGGACGGTTCCGGAGCCGACGTGCGCGTTGCCGGTTTCCGGCAGAGTTCATTAGGGTCTGCATGCCGGTGGCCGTTAAAAGGGCGTCAACGGCACACGGAGCAGGCGGGGGCGGAGTGACCGAGCCGGAGACGGCCACGCGGTATCTGGACGGGTACGCGCAAATCCTGGCCGAGGTGTCCGCCACCGGGCGTCGCCTGACCCGGGACGAGCTGAACCAGCGCCGTGCCCTCGGAGAGCGGGCCGCGGAGGACGGGCACAGCCTGCGCGGCCTCGTACGAGAGCACCTCGCGGCCACCCGAGCCGCCTGGCCCGGCACTCCGGGCTCCACGGGCAGCGTCCTGGCCGCGGTGGAGCAGGCCGTCGACGCCTTCGCCGAAGGGTACGAACGGGCCCAGCGCCTGGCCGTCCGGGAACAGGAGGCCGCGCGCCGCGAGTTCATCGACGACCTGCTCTACGGCCGCAGCGACCTCGGCCGCCTCGCCGAACGCGCCGAGCGCTTCGGACTCGTCCTGTCCCGCGCGCATGCCGTCGCGGTCGCCGAGGGACCGCAGGCGTACGACGACACCGCACCGGTCATCCGCCAGGTGGAGGCCGCGCTGATAGCGCGGTTCGGTGACCGGCGCATCCTGCTCGCCACCAAGAACGGGCAGCTGGTCTGCATCGCGCCGGGCGACCAGGACGACGTCCTCACCTGCTTCGCCGAGCAGGCGCACGCCGCCACGGACGGCAGCCGGGTGGCCGTCGGCCGCCCCCAGCCCGGCGCCGGCGGCGTGGTGCACTCCTACGAGGAGGCGCTCAGCACCCTCGAACTCGCCGACCGGCTGGGCCTGGACGAGCGCGTGGTGCGCGCCGCCGACCTGCTGGTCTACCCGGTCCTCACCCGCGACCGACAGGCCATGGCCGACCTGGTGCTCAGCGCGCTCGGACCGCTGAAGAACGCCCGCGGCGGTGCCGAGCCACTGCTGCGGACACTTCAGGTGTACTTCGACTCGGGCTGCACCGCGGCCGAGGCGGCCCGCCGCCTGGCGCTCAGCGTGCGCGCCCTGACCTACCGGCTGGAGCGCATCCACCAGCTGACCGGCGCCAACCCGGCCGACCCGACGCACCGCTACACCCTTCAGACCGCCGTCATCGGGGCCCGGCTGCTGGACTGGCCCGCCCAGGAGATCTGAGCGGGCCTTCGCGGTTCAGCGGCAGTCAGCCGGTGATCTCGACCTTCCCGTTGAGCTGCGTCGCCGGCTCCCCCGTCGCCGCGGCACGCTGCGTGACGCCCTTCAGCAGGTCGGCGAGGTCGACCCCGGTGGTGGAGCCGAGGAGTTCCAGGCCCTGGGCGACGTTGTCGGCGACCGCGCGCGGGATGCGAGCGGCGCCGTCGGTGGAGATGACGGTCATCTTGTCGATCGCGCTGAGCGGCTCGGACGCCTTGGCCACGACCTGCGGCAGCACCTCGACGAGCATCTGCAGGATCGCCGCGTCGCCGTACTGCCCGAACGCGTCCGCCTTCTTCCGCATCGCCTCGGCCTCGGCCGCGCCCCTCGCACCGATCGCCGACGCCTCGGCCTCGCCCTCCAGCCGCACCGCCTCCGCGATCGCCGCACGCCGAGCCCGCTCGGCCTCACCCTGCTTCAGGCCCTCGAGGGCCTCCGCCTCGGCCAGCGCGCTGCGGCGCTGCTTCTCGCCCTCACCGGTCAGCCGGGCCCGCTCGGCCTCCGCCTGCGCGGCGGCGATGCCCGCCGACTTCTCCGCCTCGGCCTGCTTCACGCGGGACACCCGGCGGGCCTCGGCCTCCTGCTCGGCGGCATACCGCTGGGCGTCGGCCGGCTTGCGGACCTGCGTGTCGAGCTCGCGGTCGGTCAGGGCGGCCTGCCGCTCGGCGACCCTCTCCTGCTCGGCGAGGATCTCCTGCTGCCGAGCCGCCTCGGCCAGCGGACCGGCGGCGGCCGCGCGGGCCGCGGCCTCGTCGGTCTCGGCCTTGATCTCGGCCTGCTTGAGGGCGAACGTCCGCTGGGCGACCGCGATCTCCTCCTCCGCCTTCAGCCGCGCCTGCTCGGCGGCCCGCCGGGCCACCGCCTCGGCGATGTCGGCCTCCTGCTTGGCCCGGGCCGCCTCCGGGCGCCCGAGGTCCTCCAGGTAGGAGCCCTCGGTGGTGATGTCCTGGATCTGGAAGGCGTCCAACACCAGGCCCTGCCCGGACAGGCTCGCCTCCGCCTCCTCGGCGACCTGCCCGGCGAAGGCGGCCCGGTCACGGATGACGTCCTCCACCGACATCCGGCCCACGATCGCCCGCAGCGCGCCCGACAGCACCTCCTGGGTGAAGCCGACGATCCCGTCCTGCTGCATCAGGAACCGCTGCGCGGCGGCCCGGATCGAGTCCTCGGTGCCGCCGACCTTGACGATCGCGACGCCGTCCAGGTTGGCCTTCACCCCGCGCAGCGTGACCGCGCCGCGCACCGCGACCGGGATGTGCCGCGAGGACAGGTCGAGGGTGAACTTCTGCTGCACGAACGGCACGACGAACACCCCGCCGCCGACCACGACCTTCTGCCCGCTGTTGTCGGTGAACACCCGGCCGGTGTCCGGGTCTGTGGCCTTCTTGCCACGCCGCCCGGTGACGATGAACGCCTCACTCGGACCCGCCACCTTGTAGCGGGTGACCACGACCAGTGCCAGCAGGACGAGGAGTACGAGGACTCCCACCACGGCAACGACGACAGGACTCATGGCAATGCCCCCGAATCACGTACGAGAGAAAGAGCAGGGAGAAGGAACGGAGAAGAGGGTTCAGCGGTCCACCGGGCGGACCACGACCGACGTGGCCGACGGCGCCGTCTCCACCCACACCTCGACGCCCCGGGCCACCGGCCCCGCGCTGCGAGCGGCGAACTTCACCGGTTGACCGGCGAGTTGGAGCAGCACCTCGCCGTAGCCGCCCGCCGGGATGGCCGTGACCACGTTGCCGGACGTACCCACCAGGTCGTCTCCGCGGGGCGTGACCGCCGTCTGGTCGCGCATCAAGGCACGGCTGAAGCGGTACGTCAGCCACGCCGCCCCCACCCCGGCGCACGCGCCGACCCCGGTGGCAGCCGCCGGACCGACGCCGGTGGCTCCCAGGGCGATCGCGCCGCCGAAGCCGGTCATCGCCACGAACCCGGCGACGACCGGCAGCGACAGCCACCCGTCGAGGATGCCGCCCAGCGCGCCGTCGAGCACGCCGTCCAGCACCCCGTCGAAGACCAGCGACAGGGCGAGCAGCACGACCCCCGTGATGCCCAGTCCGAGAAACCAGACCATGCGTGCCGTCCCCCTCTCACCCGCCGCTGAACTCCGGCTTGACGGAATCCTCACACGCGAGGGTGAGCCGTTTCATTGCCGAATTCCGGCAATCTTTACGCGTCTTTGATGCCGGATCGCAGTGCCCGCCAGGGTGCCCTCCTGAGAGCAGGGCGGCGCGAGGCCGCGACCGGTCTCCCGTGCCGGTCGCGGCCTGGTGGGGGTGAAGGTCGGCCATCGGGTGGTCAGCAGCAACTGCCCGCGGTGACCGGTTCGTTCGATCCGGTGCCGGCCGTGGCGGCGCAGCAGGTGCTGCCCTGCTGCTTGGCCAGGGAGTCGGCGTCGGCCTTGACGACGTACACCTCCCAGGGTTCCTGGCCCGGGCCATGGACCCAGACCTTGTCCTGGAGGGCGTAGCAGCAGGTGGTGTCGTTCTCGACGTCGGTGGCCAGGCCCGCCTCGCTCAGGCGAGTGGTGGCGGCGTGGACCGCTTCGCTGCTCTCGACCTCGACGCCGAGGTGATCCATGCGGGTCGCCTCGTCTGCCGCGCCTTCGATGAGGACGAGCTTGAGCGGGGGCTCCGCGATGGCGAAGTTGGCGTAGCCGTCGCGGAGTTTGGCGGGCTCGGTGCCGAAGAGCCTGCTGTAGAAGGCGATGGACGCGTCGAGATCCGGGACGCGGAGGGCGAGCTGTATGCGGGACATGACGAACCTCCTTGAGTGTGCGAAGAGTTCAGCAGCCGCCGGACGTGGTGGCCGGGGCGCCGATGCCGATCTGGAGGGTGGCGGGAGCGGCGCAGCAGCCGCCGGACTGCTCGGCGTTCTCCGGCTCGTCGAAGAGGCCCGCGCCGCCGCAGACTCCGGTCTCCGGGAGGGTGAGTTCGACGCGCTCGGCGGCCTCCTGGTCGCCGGCGATCGCGGCGGCGATGGAGCGGACCTGCTCGTAGCCGGTCATCGCGAGGAACGTCGGAGCACGGCCGTAGGACTTCATGCCGACCAGGTAGACGCCCTGTTCCGGGTGGGAGAGCTCGTTCACGCCGTGCGGGTAGACCGTGCCGCAGGAGTGGACGTTGGGGTCGATCAGCGGGGCCAGGGCGGTCGGGGCCTGGAGGCGTTCGTCGAGGCCGAGGCGGAGCTCCGAGAGGAAGGACAGGTCCGGGCGGAAGCCGGTCAGGACGATCACCTCGTCGACCGGGTCGAGGCGGCCGCCGTCCTCGGCCACCAGGACGAGCCGACCGCCGTCGCGTTCCACAGCCTGTGTACGGAATCCCGTGGCCGCACTCGCGTGGCCGGCCTCGACGGCCGCCTTGGCACGCAGGCCGAGCGCGCCGCGCGCGGGGAGCTGGTCGGCCTCGCCGCCGCCGTAGGTGTTCGCGCCGATGCCGCGGCGCAGGATCCACACCGCGTGCGTGCCCTCCTCTTCCTTGGCCAGGTCGGCGAGGAGGGCGAGAGCGGTGAAGGCGGAGGCGCCGGAGCCGACCACGGCGGTGCGCCTACCCACGTAACGGGCGCGTACGGCAGGGTCGTTGAGGTCGGGGACGCGGTAGGAGACGCGGTCGGCGGCCGCCTTCTCGCCGAGGGCGGGCAGGCCGTCCGCGCCGACGGGACTGGGGGTGGACCAGGTGCCGGAGGCGTCGATGACGGCACGGGCGGTGACCCGCTCCTCGCGGCCGTCGGCGGACCGGACGTGCACGGTGAACGGCTGCTCGTCGCGGCCCGCGTCGACGATGCGGTCGCGGCCGGCGCGGGCGACGCCGGTCACCTGAGCGCCGTAGCGGACCTTCTCGCCGAGGACGTCGGCGAGCGGCTGGAGGTACCGCTCGGCCCAGTCGCCGCCGGTCGGGTACGTCGTGCCGTCGGGGCGGACCCAGCCGGTGGGAGCGAGAAGCTTCTCGGCGGCGGGGTCGACGAGCTCGCCCCAGGTGGAGAACAGGCGGACGTGCGACCACTCGCGCACCGCGCTGCCCGCGACCGGGCCGGCCTCCAGGACCAACGGTTCGAGGCCGCGCTCGACGAGCTGGGCGGCGGCGGCCAGGCCGATGGGGCCGGCGCCGATGACCACGACGGGCAGGTCGTCCATGAGGTCCTCCTGAAGAGAATCGGTGCATCGACATTCGTCGATACAAGACTCCGCCAGCATTGCTCTTGAATCGATGGATGTCAACATAGACATGTGTCAAAATGGGAGCATGTCGAATGTGAAGGCGCTGCCGCTGCTGGAACCCGAGGCCCCCGAGGCCGTGGTGCCGTGCTGCCCGCCACTGACCGAGCGGCCCTTGACGGCCGACGAGGCCGAGAAGACCGCCAGGATGTTCAAGGCGCTCGGCGATCCGGTCCGGCTGCGGCTGTTCTCGCTGGTCGCCTCGCACGAGGGCGGCGAGGCGTGCGTGTGCGACATCTCCGACGTCGGCGTCTCCCAGCCGACCGTCTCCCACCACCTGAAGAAGCTCAGGGAGGCCGGACTGCTCACCTCCGAGCGGCGGGGGACGTGGGTGTACTACCGGGTCGAGCCGTCCGTGGTCGCCGCGATGGGGCAGATGCTCGGCACCCTCGACTGAGCGGACCGGACAGAGAGCGGGTGAGCCGTCGATGAACCGTCAGGCGACCCACGAGGAGATGGAGCGGACCCGTACGACGTTCCACCAGCTGCTCGACGACGCCTCCGAAGCCGACCTGCGCCGGCCCACCGACGGCACCCGGTGGACCAACGAACAGCTGCTGTTCCACATGCTCTTCGGCTATATCCTGATCCGGCCGCTGCTGGTCCTGATGCGGATCTTCGGCCGGCTGCCGCGCGGCGCCGGCCGGGCCTTCGCCCGTCTCCTCGACGCCGGGACCCGGCCCTTCGACGTCGTCAACTACCTGGGTCCGCTCGGCGCCGCGAAGGTTCTCGGCCGCCGCCGCATGGGGACGGTGTTCGACCGCGTGATCGCCGGTCTGCACCGCCGGCTGGACGCCGAGCGGGAAGCCGATCTCGCGCTCGGCATGCACTACCCGACCCGCTGGGACCCCTTCTTCCGCGATGTCATGACCGTCGCGGACCTGTACCGGTATCCCACCCGGCACTTCGACTTCCACCGTCGCCAGCTCACCGTCGGGCAGTGAGTGCGAGGCCGGCGAGGGCCGGCAGCATCCACCCCGTCAGGCAGGCGAAGGCGGCTGCCCCGGGGGGGGAAGGCGGTCCAAGGGATGCCCGCGACGGCGGAGGCCGCGAGGTTGCCCAAGGACTGCACGGCGGCCGACAGGCCGAACGTCGATCCTCCGGCTGCCCTTACGGCGTTCCCGTCGCGTCATTCAGTCGCGTCATTCAGTCGCGTCATTCAGCGGACCGGCCGGGTCGGAAGACGAGTGCCACCAATGCCAGACCGACGACCGCGCCGACGAGTTGGGCCCCGATGAATCCCAGGACCGAGCCCGGCGCGATGCCCGCGAACGTGTCGCTGAAGGCACGGCCGATCGTCACCGCCGGGTTGGCGAAGGACGTGGACGACGTGAACCAGTAGGCGGCGCCGATGTACGAGGCGACGGCCACCGGTGCGAAGCGCAACTGGCCGGTGCGGGCCAGGCCGAAGATCAGGAGGATCAGGCCGGCGGTGGCCACCACCTCGCCCAGCAGCAGGTGACCGGCCGAGCGGTCGTGCGTGGACCACTCCACCAGCGGCTCGCCGAACATCGCGTCCGCCAGGATCGCGCCCGCGATCGCGCCGACGACCTGCGAGGGGACGTACACCGCGACCTCGCGAGCCGTGACACCGTCACCGCCGCGCCGCGCGGTCCACCACTCGGCCAGCGTGACCACCGGGTTGAAGTGCGCGCCGGAGACCGGGCCGAGCAGCAGGATCAGGATGCCGAGCCCGAAGACCGTGGCGATCGAGTTGGCCAGCAGCTGGACACCGACATCGCGAGTCAGCTCGGTGGCCTGGATGCCGGAGCCGATCACGACCGCGACGAGGAGCGCGGTGCCGAGCAGTTCGGCCGCGGCCCTGGAAGACAGCGGGGTACGGGGCGGGGTGGCACCCGGCGCGGGCTGCGGCTTGCCGGCTATGGCGGCCTCCCCGGCTCTGTCGTGCTCGGCGGTCTCGGTGGCGGTCAACAGGACTCCTCGGATACGGGCGACGGGATCAGGGACAGGACCGCTTGACGTTGTTCTCGGCGGTGACGCGCGCGGTCTCCGCCAGGTCGGCGAACCGGCCCGCGAGGGCGGCGATGACGTCGGGCCTGAGCCGGTAGTAGGTGAACCGGCCGCACGGCTCGGTCTCCACGACCCCGGCCTCGCGCAGCACCTTCAGATGGTTGGAGAGGTTGGTCTGCCTGGCCCCCGTCTCCTCGATCAGGTGGGTGCTGCAGAGCGTCTCCTTGGCCAGCAGGGTGACGATCCGGAGCCGGAGCGGGTCCGCGAGAACCCGCATCAGATCAGTGTCGACTGACTTCAGCATGGACTGATACTGTCACATCACTCCGGGCTGATACCAGCCTGGGCTGAGCCCTGGGACCCGCATCCCCACACCCGTGGGGCCCACGCCCCGAAGGGGGTTCCCATGACCGCACCCACACCCCCCGTTCTGCCCGACGAACGCCTCGCGGCCGGCATCGCCCACCTCGCCCTCCGCTACCGGGGGCATTTCTCGCCGGAGACCATCCAGCGCCTGCTCATCGACTCCTACGAGCGTCTCGCCGAGCATGCCCGTATCCGCACCCACCTCGCGGTGCTGGCCGAGCACCTGACCACCGAGCGGCTGACGCGCTGGCCCACATCACGGGCGCGCCCGGCACCGGCCTGCCCCGCGTGCTGTTCGTGTGCAGCCTCCCCCACGCTCGAACGACCTCGCGCGGGGGCACCCCCATCGCCGGCCGCTCCCAGAAGGCCACCGCCCTCCTCGCCCATCGCGCTGGCGGCCACGTGGTCGTCTCCTCGGCGGGCACGCATCCCGCCGCCGAGGTCGAGCCGGTCGTCGCCCAGGTACTGACCGAGGCCGGCGTGGACCTCACGGACGCGTTCCCCAAGCCGCTGACCGACGAGGTCGTGCAGGCCGCCGACATCGTCATCACCATGGGCTGTGGGGATGCCTGCCCGATCGTGCCCGGCCGCCGCTACCTGGACTGGCCCGTCACCGACCCCGAGGGCGCCCCGGTCGCCGTCGTGCGTGGCATCCGCGACGAGATAGACGCCCACATCACCGAGCTGCTCGCCTCGCTGCCGGGCATCTGAACCCAGTACACCTCGTAGACCCCGTACACCTCGTACACCTCGTACAAAGGAAGAGCCCATGTCCTCCAGCCCGCTCGCCTCCGTGCTGTTCGTCTGCGTCCACAACGCCGGGCGCTCGCAGATGGCCGCCGGTTTCCTCGGCCACCTCGCGGGCGACCGGATCGAGGTCCGCTCCGCCGGGTCCATCCCTGGTGACCAGGTCAACCCGTCCGCCGTCGAGGCCATGAAGGAAGTCGGCATCGACATCTCCGAGGCCCAGCCGAAGATCCTCACCACCGAGGCCGTTCAGGCGTCCGACTACGTCATCACCATGGGCTGCGGCGACGCCTGCCCGATCTTCCCCGGCAAGAAGTACCTCGACTGGGCCCTCGAAGACCCGGCGGGCAAGGGTGTCGAGTCCGTCCGCCCCATCCGCGACGAGATCAGGACCCGTATCGAGGCCCTGATCGCCGAGATCGACGCCAAGTAGCGGGCGTGACCCCGTCTGGTCGGCCTCGAAGTTCAACCGCGACCCGCGGCAAGGGGCGGCAGGCCGGGATCAGCGCACCGTGATGCCGCCGCTGACGACCGGCGTCTCGCCGGTCAGGTAGGTCCCGTGGCACAACTTCCAGACCCAGTCGGCGATTTCCTCGAGCTGGGCGGCCCGGCCCAGCGGGATGCCGGCCGACCGCCCGCACTTCCCGCGCCGCGACCGGGTGCGCGCGTACATCGAGTCGTACGCCCGCGAACACGGCCTCTACGACGTCATCCGGTTCGGTCCGGCGGTGACGGGCGTCGAGCCGTAGAGCCCTCGAGGGCGCGGCGGACGCGCGCACCGGTTCGTACGGCCGGCGCGTGACGGCATCCGCCGGGCACGACGAGGTCTGCGACGGCCGGCTGAGGCAGCCGGCCGACCGACACGGAACGCCTGCTCACGGCGTACGAGATGTCCTCGGGGAACTCGGCGCCCTCGCCGCGGGCGGTGCAGGCGGGCGGTCGGCGCCCAGATCGTGGGAGATGGCGCGGGCGCAGTTCCTGACCGCGGAGACCAGGGAGCCGCGCGCCTCGCCGCCGTCGCAGATGCGTGCGGCGGCTCCCGTGATGCTTACGGCGGCGACGGCATCCCGCCTGTCGCGGATCGGCGCGGCGAGGGAGACCACCCCGTCCCCAGGGCCAGGAGCACAGGCCCAGTCCCGCTCCAGGGTGACCTCCAGGAGGCCGGCGGGGGTTCTCGGAGCATCGAGGATCGCACCCAGTGCCGTTCCCTCGAGGGCCACCGTCATGCCGGTCTCCAGGACCTGCCTCGTCTCGTCGGGCCGGAAGGGCCGTAGGACGTGATGGATGATCAGTACGCCCGACCTGTGCGGCACGCCCACATGCACCGCTTCCGCGGTGGTCCGGGCCAGGTCGTCGGCCCAGGGAAGTGCGCGGGCCAGTAACTCGTGCCGCTGAAGGTAACTGCCGCCCAGCCTCACCAACTCGGCGCCCAACCGGTACTTGCCGGACGTCGAGTCCTGCTCGACGAGGCCCTCTTGCCGGAGCGTGTGCAGAATTCCGTGCACCGTCCCTTTCGGCAGGCCCAGGGCGGCAGCGGTGTCGGAAAGGCCGAACTGGCACTGGCCCGTGGCGAAGAGCCGCAGCACAGCCGCGGCTCGGGACACGGACTGGATGGGACCTGGACCTGGCATGCGGCCACCCTGCCGCGAGGGTGCGTGTGTCATGCACTCAATGAGCCGGAACCGGCCAAATATCGACATGCTCTGTCGTCTGTGCCACCACACTCGCCACAATTGCCCCGTGGCTTCCGTGCGTTGGCCGAAGAAGCATCGTCCCGAGCTGCGGTCGATACTCGGCTTCAGCCTCCCGATGTCGGTCGCCAACTACGTACAGCAGTCCTACCTGTTGGCCGACAGCATCATCGTGGGCCACTACGTCGGCATCGAGGGCCTGGCCGCCGTAGGCGCAGGCCAGCCGATCTTCTACCTGGTGAACGCCGTCTTCCTCGGCCTGGTCAGCGGCTTCGCCATCCGGTTCGCGAGGATGACCGGATCCGGCCGGGCCGAGAGTCAGCAGGACGCCGTCGTCGGCCTGGCGGGCTTCGCCGTCGTATGGGCGGTGCTGTGCATGGCACTGATCTTCACCAGCACCGGCTTCCTCCTGAACGCCATGGGAATCCACGGCACGATCGCCGACGGCAGCACGACCTATCTGCGCACCCTTTCCCTCGGGTTCGTGGGCATGTTCGGCATCGGCGCGCTGGGCGGCTTCCTGCGGGGGCTCGGCGATTCCCGCACGGTCATGTACATCATGGTGTTCAGCAGCCTCCTCAACATCGTCCTCGCCTGGAGCTTCGTGGCCCTGCTGGGATGGGGGCTGCGCGGGGCGGCCCTGGGAACCGTGGCGGCCAGTTGCACGGCCTTCGTGGCAGGCCTTGTGCTCGTGGCCCGCCGGCACGGGATCCACCGCTACCGCAGCTCACTTCCCCAACTGGCCCGGCAGGCCGGCTCTTCCCTGCGGCTGGGATTCCCGGTGGGCATCCAGCACGTCATGCTCTCCCTCGGCAGCATGGTCCTGACGTCACTGATCGCCCCGTTCGGCACGGCCGCGATCGCCGCGCTGAGCATCGCCGCGCGGCTGGAGGCACTGGCCGGGCGGTTCTACCTGGACCTGTCCGGGGCGGTAACGGTCTTCGTGGCCCAGCACACGGGAGGCGGCGACGCCGAGCGGGCGCGGCGGGTCCTGCTGGAGGCCCTGCGGATCTGCCTGTGGGCGACGCTGGCGGAATCCGTACTGGTGATCCTGCTGCGGCACGACATCGCGGCCGCCTTCACCACCGACCCTTCGGTGCGCGGGATCGTCGCCTCCTACATCCTCATGACGTACCCGTTCTTCCTCCTGTACACGGCGATGGCGGTCGTCCACGGCTTCCTCAACGGCATCGGGCGGACCGTCTTCCCGCTGGTGTGCACGATGCTGTCGTTCCTGGTGTTCCGGGTGCCCACGGCCTCCCTCCTGAAGGGGCCGCTGGGGCTGGACGGCCTCATCTGGGCGGTGCCCATCGGCTGGTTCGTCGGCCTGGCCTACACCGCGTTCGCCGTACGCCGGTACATCCAGGACGCCGAGCGGTTCATCCCCGTACAGAAGTCACGCGCGCCGCAGCGTCATCGGAAGTGAGCCGAGGGCTCAGCGTCGCCCGGGGCTTCGGGCGGAACGGCCGGCCGGGCTCCGGGCGCAGCCCCCACCCGGAGATGACGGCGGCCACGGCGATGACCGTCTCGACCAGGGCGAACTGGTCGCCGACGCGAGGGGCTTCCAGAATGACCTGCCGGGTGTAGGTCAGCCGTGCCACCAGCCGGAACAGCCCCGAACAGGCCGTGCCACCAGCCGGACCGCCCCGGACGCGAAGGCGCACGCCGGAGCGGCGACGGGAGCAGCGGGAGCGGCGACGACAGCAGCAGGAGCGCGCGTCAGGCCGGCCCCAGGAGGCGTGCCGGGCTCACGGTGAAGCCCACCGCGGCACCCCCGCCGGAGCGCGCCCCCGCGGACACTTCTCCGCCATGGGCCTCGGCGACGTCGTGGACGATGGCGAGGCCGAGTCCGGAGCCGGGGAGACCACGAGCACCGTCGGCCCGGTAGAAGCGGTCGAACACCCGGCCGGTGTCGTCGGCTGCGATGCCGGGCCCCCGGTCGAGGACGGTGACCGCCCCTCGCCGGATGCGTACCTCGATGGGCTCGCTGCCCTCGGTGTCGAACTTGGCGGCGTTCTCCAGCAGGTTGCCCACCGCGCGTTCGAGGCCCTGCGGACGGCCGCGGACCACGGAGTCGTCGGCGTCGATGTGGACCAGGCGGCCGGTACGCCGGTACACGCGCCGTGCCGCGCGGCGGGCCACCCCGGCCAGGTCCACGGGTTCCTCGGCCTCCTCGCGGCCGCCCGCCAGGGCCAGTTCGACGAGTTCGTCGACGAGGTGACCGAGCTCGCGCGTCTCGTCCTGGACGTCGTCGAGGAGCCGGTCGCGGGAGTCGGGGGACAGCTCGGTGACGCGGTGCAGCACGGTGGCGTTGGCCAGCAGGCTGGTCAGCGGGGTCCGCAGCTCGTGGGCGGCGTCATGCACCAGCCGTTCCTGGGCCTCGCGGGCGGCGACGATGCGGCCGAGCATCCTGCTGAACGACGCGGACAGCCGCCCGACCTCGTCCCGTCCGCCCACCAGTTCCGCGACGCCGTGGTCGACGCGGCCGTCCGTGCTGACCTTCTCGGCGACGTCGGTCAGCCGGGCGAGGCGTCGGGTGATGCGTCCGGCGAGCAGCCGGCCCGCGACCGCGGCGGCGAGCATGACCGCCAGGCTGACCGCCGCGATCTGCCGCGCCATGCCGCCCAGGACGTAGTGGGTCTGGTCGACCTGGACGGCCACCTGCAGGGCGCCACGTTTCCCTCCGAGTGCGGTGGTCAGCAGGCGGTAGGTGTGGCCGTCCACCTCTGTCTCGGTGGTGTCCGACTGGCCGGCCGCGCCGGAGGCGGCGAGGGTGCGCGCGGCGTCGGACACCGGCAGCTTGTCCAGCGGGCCGCCCAGGAGGGTGGGCGTGCCGTCGCGGGCCACGGCCTGCACGACCGGATGGGCTTCCTCCTCGTCCCCCGGCCCTGGCAGGTCCGGTCCGGGAAAGAGGTCGGTGCCCTCGGTGACCGCGTCGGCCACCGCCTGCTCCTGGCGTTTCTCCTCGGCGCGGGCCAGGGCCGTGGTGGTCGACCGCAGCGTCCGGTCGATCTCCGCGAGGACTCGGTCGGAGGCGGCGTGGTAGCTCAGCGCGCCGACGGTCACCGCCACCACGGCACCGACGGCGGCGAAGGCGAGCGCGAACCGCGAGCGCAGACTCATGGCCGTACGCATGGCCGCACTCATGGCCGCCGCACCGCGTACCCCACGCCGCGCACCGTGTGGATGAGACCGGGCGCTCCGGCCTCGGTGAGCTTGCGGCGCAGATAGCCGACGTAACCGGCGAGGTTCTTCGCGTCCACACCGGCGTCGGGACCCCACACGTCCCGGTAGATCGCCGCGTGGTCCAGTACGAGCCCTTCGTTGCGCACCAGGAGCTCCAACAGGTCGAACTCGGTTCTGGTCAGCTGGAGTTCGGCGCCGTCCCACGACGCGCGTCGCGTACCGGGAGAGACGCGCAGGGATGCCGTCCGCAGCACGTCCTCGTCTTCCTCTCCCTCTCCCTCTCCCTCGGCGGGCGATGCCGTCAGCGCGGCCCGCCGCAGAAGTGCCCTCAACCGCGCGAGCAGTTCGGGCACTTCGAAGGGCTTGGGCAGATAGTCGTCGGCGCCGGCGTCCAGGCCGTCCGCCCGGTCGGGGATCCCGGCCCGCGCGGTGAGCATGAGTACGGGGGTGCGGTCACCGTCGGCGCGCAGCACCCGGCACACGGCGACGCCGTCCACGTGCGGCATCATCACGTCGAGGACGAGCGCGCTGAAGGAGCTCCGGCGGGTCAGGACAAGGGTCTCCACCCCGTCGGCGGCGGTGACGACGTCGTACCCCTCCAGCTCCAGGGCCCGCGCGACGGCTTCACGTACGGCGCGGTCGTCGTCGGCGACGAGGACGCGATCCGGCATGCGGGCATCGTGGCACAGCGCCCTGTGCGGTCCTGTGCGCGGGTTCTCATCGAATTCCGGACCGGCTCCCGCCGGGCTCTGAGATCGCGCTCCCACGATGAGGGCACCATCCCCTCACGCCCCAGGAGCGTCATGCCCTCCCACACCCGCCCAGTGCTGCGCCGACCTGTGGTACTCGCCGCGTGCGCCAGCATCGCCCTCGGCACCGTCGGCTATCTCGCGTTCGACCCCGGGTCCGCCTCGGCGACGGTCGCCAAGGAGACCATCCCCGCCTCCGCGGCCCGCACCGGGGCCGGTGGCGCCAACACCGCCCAGGTCGTGAAGGCCGTCGACGACTTCCTCGCGACGCTCTCCGACGAGCAGAAGGACACGGTCCTCTACGACTTCGACGACGAGGCGAAGAAGACCGGCTGGTCGAACTTCCCGACGCCTGTCGTCGAGCGCAACGGCCTCAAGCTGGGCGACCTCACCGCCGAGCAGGACGCGGCGGCCATGAAGGTCATGGAGGCGGCGCTCAGCAAGCAGGGCTACGAGGAGCTCGTGGAGATCCGCAAGGCGGACGACTACCTCGCCTCACTCTCGGACAGCGAGGACACCGGGGACACCGCGTCGGCCTCCCCCACCGCCACACCCACGCCTCCTTCCGGAGCCCCGACCGACGGCGCCAGCGGCGGACCCGGCGGCGGAGGCGGCGGCGGCGCCAACTTCGGCTCCGAGTGGTACTACATCTCCTTCTTCGGAGAGCCCAGCAAGACCGGCGAGTTCACCGTCCAGTACGGCGGCCACCACGCGGCCTACAACATCACCTACGCCGGCGACAACGTGACCATGTCGCCCACCCTGACCGCGGTCGAGCCGGAGGAGTTCGTCTGGGACGACAAGGCCTACGCCCCGCTCGCCGACAAGCGGGCCGCCACCATCGGCGCCATCCAGTCGCTCACCACCGACGAGCTGACGGCCGCCGAGATCGACGGCAGCTTCGACGACCTCTACCTCGGCCCCGGCAACGACGGCCCCTTCCCGACCGACCCCGAGGGCGTCCTCGTCAGCAGCCTCACCAAGAAGCAGCAGGCCAAGGTCACCGCGATGCTGCGCACCTGGGTCGACGACCTGGACGAGAAGGCCGCGTCCCGGCTGCTGAAGAAGTACGTCTCCGAGTACGACGAGACGTACATCGGCTGGAGCGGCGGCACCACGATCGACAACGACCAGACGTACGTCCGTCTCGACGGCCCGTCCGCCTGGATCGAGTTCTCCAACCAGCCCGGCGCCTCGACCGACGAGATCCACCAGCACACGATCTTCCGGGACGAGACCTCCGACTACGGCTGGGAATGACATCAGTGCGCCGCCGCCTCTTCTCCATCCTCCTGCTCGCGGCGTTCCTGCTGGTCGGCGGCCTCGCGTCGCCGGCCGGCGCCCACCCGATGAGCACCTCGGCCGTCCTGCTCGACGTCCATGACGACCGGGTCGAGGGCGAGGTCCAACTCCCCGTCGACCGCCTGGCGATCGCCGTGGACCGCGACCTCACCCGCACGAGTGTGCTGGGCGAGGACCGGACCTTCCTCAAGAGCTACGCCACGCGGCACATCAGCGCCGTGGGCGAGGACGGCACCTCCTGGACCACGACGCTCGGCACCGGATCGGTCCGGACGATCGACGGGACGGCGCACCTCGTCTACCCGCTCACCATCCGCCCGCCGGACGGACAGGACGTCACCGACTTCGACCTGCGCTACGACGTCATCGTCGAGGAACTCCTCACCCACAAGGTCATCGCCACCGTCCGGTACGACTTCGACCGAGGCATCCTCAAGACGGACGACGCCGAGACCCTCGGAGTCCTCGACTGGGACACCAGGAGCCTGCGGGTCCCGGCCGGCGAGGGCTCCTGGCTGAAGGGCTTCGCCACCACCGCGCAGCTCGGCATCGAGCACGTCGGTGAGGGCGCCGACCACCTGCTGTTCCTGCTGATGCTGCTCATCCCGGCTCCACTGGTGGCAACCGCGGGCCGCTGGCGCACCGGAGACACCTCACCCCGCCGCAGCGTCGTACGCGTCGTGCACGTCGTGTCGGCCTTCGCCATCGGCCACTCCCTCACCCTGGCCCTGGCGGCCTCGGGAGTGGTCCACGTCCCGTCACGGCCGGTCGAGACGCTCATCGCCTTCTCGATCGCGGTGTCCGCGGTCCATGCGCTACGGCCGCTGGTGGCACGCGGCGAGGTGCTGATCGCCGCAGGCTTCGGCCTGGTCCACGGCCTCGCCTTCGCCTCGCTCATCGGCGACCTCGGCCTCGACCGCGGGTCGCTCGTGACGACGCTGCTGGGTTTCAACCTGGGCATCGAACTGACCCAGTTGCTCGTCGTCGCGCTGGTGATGCCGTCCCTGCTCGTGCTGGCCCGCACGACCCTCTACCCCGCGTTCCGCATCGGTGTGGCCGTCATCGGCCTGGTGTTCTCGATGTCCTGGATGCTGGAGCGCGCGACGCTGACGTCCTTCGACCCCTTCGAGGGCGTCCAGACCTGGCTGGTCGGGCACCCGCTGCTGGTCGCCGGGGCGGTCGCGGCACTCACCGCCGTCGCCCACCTCCGATACCGGGTGGCCTGGACCGCGGCCGGGAAGTGAGCCGCGGCGGCCGGCAGTGACCCGATCGAGGGTGTAGCGGGCTACACCCTCGATCGGGCAGAGCACTCCCTCGTGGCGGCGGGCCGATGACGGGATCGTTGATCTCACAAGGTCAACGGCACTCCCGAAAGGCAAAACCCCATGAAGGCGCTCCTCTCCTCCCGCCCCGTCCTCTGGTTCCTGTTCCTGTTCAACCTCGTCGTCGCCATCGCCGCCCCGCTCATCGACGACAGCGCGATGGGCATCGCGACCAGCATCGGCATGGCGGTCGTGTCCCTCGGGGCGGGCGCCGCGCTGTTCAAGGGCCGCGCACAGCGAGCCTGACCACCACTTCGGCCACCCCGATCTCATTGCCCCAGAGGAGCGTCTCCCCATGCCGCACACCACCACCGCAGCGACCAGCACGGCCCGCACCGGCCGCCCGTCATCCACCACCCCCGGCCCGTCACGCCGGACCCCGGCCACCGCCATCCCCGTCATGCCCCTCTGGCAGGGGCTCGCCCACCTCTTCGCCCCGGCGGACAGCGCTCGCGCCTGAGCACTCCCGCGGGTCCTCCAGGGCCGAGGAAGGCGACGGGCCACGCCGACTGTGACGCACCCCGCCCCGGTCATCACCGGGATCAGGGCGTGCACCCATCACGCGGTACATGCCGATCGAGTCGTGCGTGGCGGTGTCGGCGAAGCCGAACTTCTCGTAGAGGAAGCGTGCGGAGCCGTCCGCGATCAACGAAACGTAGGCGGTGGCCGGCGCCCGGCGCTCCAGCTCTTCGGTGAGCGCGGCCATGATGCGCCTGCCGAGACCACGCCCCTGGTGTGCGGGGTGCACGCAGATGTCGACGATCTGGAACGCGGTACCGCCGTCACCGATGATCCGCCCCATGCCGATGGGCACGCCCTCGTGGTGGAGGACCACCCCGTGCCATGTGCGGGGCAGGGCGAGCGCAACCGCTTCCGGGTCCTTGTCCGAGAGGCCGGCATCGGTGCGCATGCGGCGGAAGGCCTCGACCGAGGGCACGCCCACGCGCACCTCGTAAGGATCACTCAAGCTGTCCACTTCCGATCGTGCGATGTGCGCGGTGACGAGCCCGCTCCGGTGCTCGTCCCGTCGGTCAGTGTCCTGCTTCGGCATGGTCGCCGTGGTCGCCGAGCTGGGCCTCGAACCAGTCGTGCAGCGCGTCGACCAGGACCGCCTCTGCGGTCTCGTAGGTGAGGGTGGCCCCGTCGGGCCGCTCCTGGTAGCGCACCGCGATGCGTTCGTAGCCGTCCTGCAGATCCGTCAGGCCCGGCATGCCCTTGCCGTGGATCCGGGCGGGGTCGCCGAAGTCGCCCTGGCCGAACGCCTTGGCCTCCTGCCGGAGGTGGGTGCGTATGAGGTCGACCTGCTGGGCGTCGTCCGGCTGGTCGGCGACGACGTCCTGGACCCCGCCCGTCTCGGTGGGGGTGAAGTGGTGGGTGGTCTCCTCGAGGTCGAACGGCATCACGGTCCGGCCGCGTTCGGCGACCGCTTCCTGGCGGCCGGTCTGCCCGTTGCCGCTCTCTCGCAGCGTGCCGCCGATCAGGAGGGCGGCGCCCAGTGCCGCGCCGACGGCTGCCGCGGTGATGCCTGCCGTCAGCAGCTTGCGCTTGCGGTGATTCATCCAGTGCCTCCAGGGCGTGCAGTACGCCCGCTCCGTTGTGGGTGTTGTGGGTGGGATCGCTGCGATGCCGGTGGCAGGCAGCTGCATCGGGCGGGCCCCACGGCTTCGTCCGCGGGTGGGATCGCTGCGATGCGGTGGCGGGCAGGGCGCATGGGCGGGCCCTTCGGCTTCGCCTGCGCCGCGGCTGTGGAAGCCGGAGCGGCAGTGGAAGCCGGAGCGGCTGTGGAAGTGCGGGCGCGACTGTGGAAGTGCCGGCGCGGCCCACCCCTGCCGGCCTTCGGGACCGTCGGCTCGGGCCTACTCGTGCTTGGCGGGGATCAGCCACACGGCGATGACGGCGGAGGCCGCGGCCATGCCGGTGGCGACGAGGAACGCGTCGTCGAAGCCGGAGGCGGCCTGGGCGCCGGAGTGGGCGGCGATGCTCGTGGCGGCGGCGCTGGAGACGGCCGCGGCGCCGGCCGAGGCGCCGAACTCGTGGAAGGTACTGACGATCCCCGACGTCACCCCGGCCTCGTGGGGAGCGACGTCGGCGAGTGCGGTGGCGGAGGCGACGACGAACAGGGCGCCCAGTCCCGCCGCGGCGACGCTCACGCCGATGACCATCGCGGTGGTTCCGGACCAGAGCACCGGCAGGAGGAACCCGGCGGACGCGACAGCCAGGGAGACCACGGCCAGCAGCCGTGCTCCCAGACGGCCGATCACGCGGCCGGCGGCTGCGGCGGCGGCCATGGTCAGCAGCGCCACCGGCAGGAACAGCACGCCGGTCGTCAGGGCACCGTGGCCCTGCTGGTTCTGGAGGTAGAAGGAGCCGAGGAAGAAGGCCCCCACCATCAGCGCCGTGGTGACAGCGATCACGAAGGTCCCCGCCACGACCGGGCGCCGGCCCAGCAGACGCAGGTCCATCAGCGGCGCCGCCGCCCGGCGTTGCCAGAGGGCGAACGCCGCGTAGCCGACTGCCGCGGCGACGACCAGGGCCACGGTGACGATGTCGAGCCAGCCGTGGTCGCCGGCACGGATCAGGGCGTAGATGAGGGCGCCGGTCGCGGCGGCGACGAGGGCGGCGCCGGGTATGTCGAGGGAGCCGGTGCCCGCGCGCGGCAAGCCGGGCAGGATTCGGGCGAGCGAGACGAGGACGATCAGGCCGACGGGGACGTTGACGAAGAAGACCCAGGCCCAGCCCGGACCTGCCGTGATCAGCCCGCCCAGCAGCACGCCGAGGGCGGCGCCCCCACCGCCGAGCGCCGACCAGATGCCCAGCGCGCGGTTGCGCTCGTCGCCCTCGAACAGCCGCACCACCACGGACAGCGCGGCGGGCGAGAGCAGCGCGGCGCCCGCCCCCTGGGCGATGCGTGCGGCGAGCAGCAGCGGGGCGCCGGTGGCGAGTCCGGCGGCCAGCGACGCGGCGGTGAACACGGCGAGCCCGGCCAGGACGACCCGCTTGGGACCGAACAGGTCCGCGGCCCGGCCGCCGAGCAGCATCAGACTCCCGAACGTGAGGGCGTATCCGCTGACCACCCAGGTCAACGCGGCGCGGTCCAGGTCCAGTTCGGCACCCATGTCGGGCAGTGCGATCGCGACCACGGTGACGTCGAGGATCAGCATCAACTGGGCCAGCCCCAGCAGCCCCAGCGCCGGCCAGCGCAGCGGATGCGGTCCGCCCGCCGCGTGTGTGGTGGTGGTTTCCGTGTCGCCCATGACGCTCACCCCTCATCGCTTCATCGCTAAGTCGTACAACGCTGTTCAGGTTATACGGCCCGGGAGCGTAAGCCAAACAGTGCTGTACGACTTACTGCGGTACTGTGGGCGCATGGGCAGCAAGAGCACCACCAAACGCGCCGACGCCCTGCGCAGCATCGAGGCGATCGCGCAGGCCGCGGCCGAATGCCTCGGACGGAACCCCGAGGCGAGCCTGAGCGAGATCGCGCGCGCCGCGGGCGTGGGCCGGGTGACGCTGTACGCGCACTTCGCCTCCCGGGCGGAGGTCGTCGACGCGGCGATGAGCCGCGCCATCGACCGGGGCAACGAGGTACTGGACACGATCGACCTGACCGGTGACCCGCTGCTCGCCCTGGCGCGGTACATCGAGGCCGGCTGGCACCTGGTGGACCAGGCACGGGCGCTGCTCGCCGCCGCGCAACGGGAACTCTCCGCCGGACGCATCCGCGAACTGCACGCCGGGCCCGCCGCCCGGGTCGAGGCGCTGGTCGCCCGTGGCCGCGCCGAGGGCGCCTTCCGTACGGACCTGCCGGTCGCCTGGATGGTCAATGTCCTGCACGCGGTCATGCACAGCGCGGCAGACGAGATCCGCGCCGGCCGTCTCACCTCCGACCGCGCCGCCGACCACATCACGGCCACGGTGCTCGCCGCCTTCACGCCCCCGGGCAGACCGGTACCCGAGCCCGGTGGCGGGGCGTAACGACAACAGCAGGCCGCCCCGCTCCGGAACACCGGCGTGCCCAACACCCGCCCCGTGCCAGGATGTTGACGCGAAAACCACCCCCTCGGTTCATTCAAGTGGCCAGCCACGAGCCCAGAAACGGAGCCACGCACCCATGACCTCTCCCCGCACCGGCGACAGCGGCGCTCACCCCGTACAGATCGACACGAGCAAGC
Source organism: Streptomyces fulvoviolaceus (assembly GCF_000718165.1). GTDB lineage: Bacteria > Actinomycetota > Actinomycetes > Streptomycetales > Streptomycetaceae > Streptomyces > Streptomyces fulvoviolaceus. Next base: position 188,122 of record NZ_JOEY01000033.1, read on the forward strand.
CCCACCCGGCCCGGATGTACGACTACTTCCTCGGCGGGAAGGACAACTACGAGGTCGACCGGGAGGCCGCCGAGCGCTTCATCAAGGCGGCCCCGGAGGTGCGGGACGGCGTCCGGGCCAACCGGCGTTTCATGCACCGCGCCGTCCGGCACGTGGTGGCGGAGGGTGGCATCCGGCAGATCCTCGACATCGGGACGGGGCTGCCGACCGAGCCCAACGTCCACCAGATCGCGCACTCCGTCGCTCCCGGGACCCGTGTCGCCTACGTCGACAACGACCCGATCGTCAGCACCCACTCGATGGCCCTCATGGCCGACGACGCGGACACCTCCGTAGTCCTGGCCGACCTGCATGACCCCCGGGCCGTCCTCGACCACCCCGGCGTACGCGAGGTCATCGACTTCGACCGGCCCGTGGCGGTGCTGCTGGTCGCCGTCGTGCACTTCCTCGCCGAGGCGGACGACCCGTACGGCATCGTCGCCACCCTCCGCGACGCGCTCCCCGCCGGCTCCTACCTCGTCCTGTCGCACGCCACGGGCGACGTCCACGAGGACCGGCGCGAGGAGGCGGCGGCCGTCTACAACAAGGCCAGCGCCGGCCTCCACCTCCGCCCGCACGCCCAGGTCCTGGACCTCTTCGGAGACTTCACCCTGGTCGACCCGGGCCTGGTCAAGGTCACCGACTGGCGCCCCGACGCCCCCTCGATCCCGGGCGCCCCGCCGATCGGCATCTACGGCGGAGTGGCCCGCAAGGACGGCTGAGCAGCTTCACAAGGCGGGGTCCTCGGACCCCGCCTTCTCCATGCGCCCATCACTTCAATGTTGTGCACTTTATTGACGGCAGTGGCAAACGAGCCTAACTTCGGCGTGTCCTTCCTCCGCTCAAGGGAGAGCGCAATGCCCCCGTCCCCCGCACGAACCCGGCAGCTGCGCATGGTCGCCGCCTCCGGCCTGCTCGGCACCGCCGTCGAGTTCTACGACTTCCTCGTCTACGGCACCGTCGCCGCCCTCGTCTTCGGCGAACTGTTCTTCCCCGGTGCCGACCCCGCCGTAGGCACGATCGCCGCGTTCGGCACCTTCGCCGCCGGCTATGTCGCAAGGCCCCTCGGCGGCATCCTCTTCGGGCACTTCGGCGACCGGCTCGGCCGCAAGTCGATGCTGCTGCTCACCATGGGCCTGATGGGCGCGGCCAGCTTCCTCATCGGCCTGCTGCCCACGTACGACACGATCGGCGTGTGGGCGCCCGTCCTCCTCATCACCCTGCGCGTCGTGCAGGGCATCGCCATCGGCGGTGAATGGGGCGGCGCCACGCTCATGGTCGTCGAGCACGCCGGGGAGCGCCGCCGCGGGCTGTGGTCCAGCTTCACGCAGATGGGAGCCCCGCTCGGCTCCCTGCTGTCCTCGGTGGTCGTCACCTTCGTCGTCGCCATGCCCCGGGACCAGTTCGCGGCGTGGGGCTGGCGCGTGCCGTTCCTGCTGAGCGTGGTGCTGCTCGGCGTCGGACTCTTCGTCCGCCTCAAGGTCGTGGAAAGCCCGCTGTTCGCCGAGGTGAAGAAGGACCGCGCCGAGTCCCGGATGCCTATCCTCGACGTGCTCCGGAAGCCCCGCCCCGTCCTGCTGGCCTGCTGTGTCGGCATCGGCGCCTTCACCGCCCAGTCCCTGCTGACCAGCTACCTGATCGCGTACGCCACCGGCATCGGCTACGCCCGCCCGCAGGTGCTGACCGCGCTCACGGTCTCCGCCTCCGTCGCCCTCGTCGTGCTGCCCTGCGCCTCCATACTCTCCGACCGCGTCGGCCGCCGCCCGGTCGTCCTCGCCGGAGCCCTCGCCTCGGCCGCGCTCGCCTTCCCGGTGATGGCGCTGGTCGACTCGAAGTCGCCCGGGCTGCTGATCCTGGCCGTCGTCCTCGGCCACGGCATCGCCCAGTCGACGATGTACGGCCCGCTCGGCGCCCTGCTCAGCGAGATGTTCGGCACCAAGGTCCGCTACACCGGCGCCTCCCTCGGCTACCAGGGCGCCACCCTCATCGGCGCCGGCTTCTCCCCGATGATCGCCGGCAGCCTGGTGGCGGGCAGCGGCACCAGCACCCCCGTCTCCCTGCTCCTGTGCGGCGGCGCGGCCATCACCGCCGTGACCGTCCTCTTCGTACGCGAGACCAGTCGGCAGTCCCTCGCCGAACCCACCGCAAGCTCCGACGCCCCCCACACGGAGGAGATCACCGCATGACATCCGGCACCCGCACCGCCTTCGTCGCAGCCCTCCTGCTCGCCGTCACCGCCCTGCCCGCCACAACCGCCGCCTCGGCGGACACGACCCACATCGACGGCCAACTCCCCTCGGGCGCCGCGTACACGATGGACGTGCCCGCCGACTGGAACGGCACCGTCCTGCTCTTCAGCCACGGCTACCGCCCCCAGGGCTCCCCCAACCCCGCCCAGAACGGCCCGAACGACGCCACCAAGGCCCTCCTGCTCGACGGCGGCTACGCCCTCATCGGCTCCTCCTACGCCACCACCGGCTGGGCGGTGACGGACGCGGTGCCCGACCAGCTCGCCACCCTCTCCGTCTTCAAGGACCGCTTCGGGACGGCCGAACGCACCATCGCCTGGGGCCAGTCGTACGGCGGACTCGTCACCACCGCCCTCGCCGAACGCGCCCCGCAGCGCATCGACGGCTCCCTCGCCATGTGCGGTCTCGTCCACGGCGGCGTCGCCAACTGGAACAACACCCTCGACCCGGCCTTCGCCGTCAAGACGCTCCTCGCGCCCGGCTCCGACGTCCCACTGGCGGACTTCGCGGACCAGGCGGCCGCCACCAACGCGTCCAACACCCTGGCGGCCGCGGTGGATTCGGCACAGACGACGGCCGAGGGGCGGGCCCGCGTCGCGCTCGCCGCCGCCCTGCACAACATCCCGGTCTGGAACGACCCGTCCCAGACCCGGCCCGCCGAGACCGACTGGGACGCCCAGCAGGCCAACCAGTACACGGCACTCAAGGGCCTGCTCCAGGTCCCCGCGTTCAGCTGGCGGCTGGAGGCCGAGACCCGGGCGGGCGGCAACATGTCCTGGAACACCGGCGTCGACTACGCGAAACTCCTCGGCCAGTCCTCCGTCCGCAAGGAGGTCACCGAGCTGTACAAGAAGGCCGGCCTCTCCCTGCACAAGGACCTCGCGACACTGAATCGCGCCCCACGCGTCAGCGCCGACCCGTCCGCCGTCGCGTGGATGAGCGGCACGAGCGCCTTCACGGGCAAGCTGACCAAGCCACAGTTGGACATCCACACCACCGGCGACGCCCTGGTCCCGGTCCAGACGGAAAGCGCGCTGAAGCGGGCGGTCACCGCAGCCGTTTCCGCTCCCCTGCTCCGCCAGGCGTACGTCGACAACGCCGGCCACTGCACCTTCAGCGCCGGCGAGCAGGTGGCCGCCCTGCACACACTGGAGGCCCGCCTGGACACCGGCAAGTGGACCGGCACCGACCCCGGCACCCTCAACTCCCGTGCCACGGCGGCCGATCCGACGTCCGCCGCCCGCTACGTCACGTACCACCCCACCCCCTACCTGCGGCCGTACGACCTCGCCCACCCCACCGACGGACAGTGACGAGGTACGACCGCCCGCCGCGCTCCCGGCGGGCGGTCGTACTCTTTCCCCGTGGAGGACATAGACATCCTGGACACCTCGGACAACGACGTTACGGACGACGGCCCGGCGCCGCGCCCGCAGTCGCTCATGCTCGCCTTCTTCGGCAACCACGTGCTGGAGCAGGGCGACCTGTGCGTCTACTCGGGCAGCATCATCGACGCACTCGGCCGCGTCGGGGTCGGTGAACAGGCCGTACGCTCCACCCTCACCCGCATGGTCAACCGCGGCCTGCTGCGACGCCAACGGGAGGGCCGGCGCATGTACTTCGGCCTCACCCCGCAGGCGGCCCGCGTCCTGGAGGGCGGCCGTGACCGCATCTGGAAACAAGGTGCCGTCAACGACGACTGGGACGGCTCCTGGACCCTGCTCGCCTTCTCCCTGCCCGACTCCTGGAAGCGCCAGCGCCACGACCTGCGTTCACGGCTGGCCTGGTCGGGCTTCGGCGCGCTGTACAGCGGGCTGTGGATCGCGCCGGGACATGTCGACGTCTCCTCCGTCGTCTCGGAACTCGGCCTGTCCGCCCACGTCAAGATCTTCCACTCCGTGGCCGACGTGGCCACGGACATCGGCACCATGATCAGCGACACCTGGGACCTCGAGAGCATCGCCGCCCGCTACGTCTCCTTCGACAAGCGCTGGACCGCCCACCTGAGCGCCGGTTCCGGCGAGGACCCGATCGGCACCCGCCTGCGCCTGGTCAGCGAGTGGCTCTGGACCATCCGCGCCGACCCTAGGCTCCCGGCCCGCCACCTCCCACCCGAGTGGCCGGCCCGGCCCGCCCAGGAGACCTTCCGACGGGTCGCGGAACAGACGGCGGCGCCTGCGAATTCGATGGCACGGGAGCTGCTGGAGACGGCGCCGCTGGAGTAGGCATCTCAGCGGCCTCGGTGAACTCCGGTGCGGTATCGCGCTCCCCAAGGGGCGCGGGGCTGTGTCGACATGCGGCGCCGCCGCGTGGGCGCGACCAGCCCCCACCGGCCCGCGGGTTCGACACCGCGCTCCCAGCGGAGCACTCAGGCCACCGGCTGGGGTACGTCCTCGTCCCCGATGCACTCCGCGGTCTGCGCGATCGGCTTCACGGCACGGCTCAGCTCCACCAGGACCTCGTCGATGCCGGCGACCCGGTCGGAGATCCTGACCTCTACGGCGGGATCGCGGCCGTAGGTGACGAGGACCTTGCTGCCGCCCCGGGACGTCGCGTCCCGCCACACCCAGTCGACGTCGTCGATGTCGATACACGCCTCGACCGTCGGCTCGGGCGGGTTGAGGCCGCAGCGGAGGGTCACCGCTCCGTCGCCCCAGACGGCGACACCGGCCATGGAGACGGTCGCGCGCCGCTGGCCGCCCAGGCCGGACGGGTAGCCCTTGGCGATACGCGCGCACTCCGGGGCGTCGGCCCGGGGCGCGGGCTGGACACCGAAGGAGGGTGAGTCGACTTCGTGCACGACGAGAGCCGCCCCTACGACCAGTCCGGCGACGGCGAGGGTCAGAGCGACCCGCCTTCTGTGCGGACGGATGTCCATCATCACTCCCCCATGATCGTCTGTCTTGACCGTAGCTGGCCCTCCCAGGACCCCCGCCGCCGCCCCGAGGCCACCCACCGTTCACGTCCTCCGCAAACGATGCGCCCATGAGACGCACGCCCGCCCTGGCCGCCCTCGGCCTCGCCGCCCTTCTGGCGGCCCCGCTGCCCGCGCACGCTGCAGCGGAGCACCACAGCACCAGCACCGACACCGTTCTCGGGTCGAAGGCTCCGTACGAGCCCGAGCAGAACCCGCGCACCTACCAGCAGGCCCCCGCCGGCTTCGCCCCCGTCTTCACCGAGAACGTGTCCCGGCACGGCTCCCGCTCCGCCACCGACAGCGAGGACGGGGACCTGATCCTGGCGCTGCTGAAGAAGGCGGACGGCGAGGGTCAACTCACCGCCAAGGGCCGGGAGTTGGGACCCAAGGTACAGGCGCTGCTCGACGCGATGAGCACCGTGGGTTACGGCAACCTCAGCGCGCGCGGCAAGCAGGAGATGCACGACACGGCCGTACGGCTGGCCAAGCGGCTGCCCGGCCTGTTCCAGCAGATCGCCAAGGACAAGGAGTCCATCGACGTCGTCAGCTCCGGACAGGGGCGGGCCGTCGACAGCGGGAACCAGTTCGTCACCGGTCTCACCGACACCGACCCGGCGCTGAAGCCGCTGATCGGGGCGACCCGCACGGACAAGGACCTGCTCTACTTCCACAAGGCGGCCGGTGGCGCGGCGTACCGCGACTACATCGACAACGACGAGCGCCTGGCGAGCACCCTCAAGAGCATCACGGACCAGCCCGCGACCGACCGCGCCGCCCGCCGCGTACTGAAGAAGCTCTTCAAGGACGACTTCGTCGACGCTCTCGCGAAGGACGACCGGGTCGCCGCCGCCGAGGCCGTCTACAACCTCTACGCCATCGCCCCCGCCATGGTCCAGGAGAGCCCGGGCGGCAAGGGGTGGGGCATGGAGCGGTACATCTCGCTGAAGGACGCCGCCTGGTTCGGCTACCTCGGTGACGCCGAGGACTTCTACGAGAAGGGGCCGGGCTTCGCCGACAGCGACATCACCTACAAGATGGCCGACGTCCTCCTCGACGACCTCTTCAAGCAGGTCGAGGCCAAGCGCGACGGCACCAGCGACCTGGGCGCCGAACTCCGCTTCACCCACGCCGAGGAGATCATCCCGCTGGCCGCGCTGATGGGCCTGCCGGGCAGCACGCAGGGGGTCACCACCGAGCAGCCGTACACCTACGCCACCAACGCATGGCGGGGCGCGAACGTGGCACCGCTCGGCGCGAACATCCAGTGGGACGTCTTCCGCAAGGGCGACACCTACCTCGTGCGGATGCTCTACAACGAGAAGGAGACGGCGTTCAAGGCGGGCTGCCGGCCGATCTCCAAGGGCAGCAAGTTCTACGACCTGAACGAGCTGGAGCGCTGCTTCGGGCGTACGACCTCCTGACGCGGCCAGCGCCGCGTCAGCGCCCTCCGGCCCGGGCCAGGGCTTCCTCGGCCCGGCCGCCGGCGGCAGGTCGGTGATCAGGTCGACGGCCTCGCCGCCCACACCGGCAACGGAGAGATACGGCCCCGGGACTGGTCGGCCCGGTAGGCCTGTCGGGCGTCGTCGGGGTACGCGGCGAGCTCCGCTTCACGCGCCTCGGCAGTAGCCTGGAACCGGGAGCCGGCCAGCGCGCCGGCCGCCCCCAGCACCAGGGCGGCGGCCATCCGCAATCCCTCCGACCGCTAAGCGGGTCCGGCAAAGTCCAGTGCGGTTCTGCAGCGCCTCAAAGGGGCGCGGGGAACTGCGCGACCAGCCCCCACCGGCCCGCGGCCAACGAACCGCCCAACCAGCGGAGCGCTTGGCTCCGGATCCCCGAAGGACAGCATGACCGCCCGCGGACCGTACTCCAGCGCGTGCTCCACCGCCCGCACCTCGGTCTGCCAGGTCAGGAACCCGACACCCCACGGCTTCCCGGCACCGGACACGAGCGGCAACTCCCGGTCCAGCAGCTCCCGTTCACCGCCCCCGACGCCCACCAGCCCCAGCCCGCCGCCCCGCGATACGGCCGCCGCCAGCGCACCCCCGGCCGATCCACCCATCGGCGCCAAGGCGATCGGATGCCGTACCCCGAACAGTTCCGTGAACGCCGTCGACAACGTCACTTCACCCCCACCTCCCGCAGCACCGTGACCGCCAACGTCCGGGCCACCTCCACGACTTCCCGGACGGACACCCGCTCACGCGGACTGTGCGCCACGCCGATGTCCCCCGGCCCGAACTGCAGCGCGGGAATCCCGGCCCCGGCGTAAAGCCTCAAGTCGCTGCCGTACGGCGCCCCACGCTCCCTGAGACGCGTGCCACCGACGTCCAGGTGCGCGCCCCGGATCACGTCCGGCAACGGATGCCCCTCCGGCAGCCGCCCACTCGCGAACTGCCCACCCGGCCACGTCACGACCGCCGGGTGCTCCCGCAGCCAGGCATCCCCGTCACACACCTCGGCCACACACCGCTCGAAGGCGGCCCGCACCACCGCCGGCTCCTCCCCCAGCCGCACCCCCAACCGCCCCTCCGCGACGAGCAGATCGGGCACGCTGCTGGCCCAGTCGCCCGAGCGCACCGTCCCCACCGACAGCGCGTACGGGATCGGATACTCGGCCATCAACGGGTGCGGATCCCGGTTCCGTTCCGACTCCAGCCGACCGAGCGCCCGATGCAACGGCACGTACGCGTCGATCGCGCTCACGCCCTCCTCCCGCGAACTGGCGTGCGCGGCCTTGCCGTTCACGGTGATCCGAAAGGTCAACGCACCCGCGTTGGCGGTGACGAGCGTCCCGGAGGTCGGCTCGCCGATGACGCACACATCACCGCCGTATCCCCGCTGCAAGGTCCCGAAGGCCCCCAGCCCCCCGTCCTCCTCACCCACCACGAAGTGAGCGGCCACCCGCCCCCGCAGCCGCACCCCACTCGCCCGGATCGCCGCCAGCACGGCCAGATGCACCGCCAGCCCGGCCTTCATGTCGCACGCCCCGCGCCCGTGCACGACATCCCCGGTCACCCGGGGCACGAACGGATCCCCCTCCCACGCGGCGAGATCCCCCGGCGGTACGACGTCCACGTGCCCCTGCAACACGAAGACGGGCCCGTCACCGCCCCGCGCCGTCTCGCCCACCAGCCCCCACGCCTCGTCGCGCGGCGCCTCCGCCCCCGGAAAGTCGGGGTGCGCGAGCAGCGCGGGCAGCTCCATGGACCACAGGTCGACATCGAGCCCGAGCCGCTCCAGCCGCCCGGCCAGCTGATGCTGAAGCTCCGACTCGGCCGCGCTCCCGGTCACGCTCGGGATCGCGATCAGCTCCAGCAGTGTCCGGGCAACGGCCCCCTCGTCGATCTCCGCCAGTACGGCGGCCTCCTGATCACTGAGCACGCGTCCATCCCTTCCCCGAACGGCCGGGGCGCCTCAGGACCCCCCACCCACAGTGAACCCGATCACCACCCCGCCGCCCTCCCGCGGATACGCGAACGGCGCACCCCCATGCGCCAGCGCGACCTCCCGCACGATGGACAGCCCCAGTCCCGACCCCGGCAACGAGCGTGCGTCGGCGGCCCGGTAGAAGCGGTCGAAGACACGGACGAGGTCGGCGTCCGCGATACCGGGCCCCCGGTCGAGGACCTCGACACGCACCGTCCCCGACCGGGCGGGCCCGGCCACCGTGATCTCGATCGGTGCGGTGCCGTCGCGGTCGAACTTGGCCGCGTTCTCGACGAGGTTGGAGATCGCCCGCTGAAGCATCCCCGGCCGCCCGTCGGTGCTCGTGTCACCGCTCGCGTGGATGACGACCACCCGCCCGGTACGCCGCCGGGACAGCCCCGCGACGTCCTCGGCGAGGTCCGCGAGATCGACCCGCTGCGGCGGCTCGGTGTCGGACTGCCCGGCCGCGAGGTCGACCAACTCGTTGACGAGGTCGGTCAGTTCGCGGGCCTCCTGGCTCAGATCGGCCACCAGCTCGTCCCGGGTGGACGGCGGCAGTTCGTCGATCCGCCGCAGCAGCGAGATGTTCGTACGCAGCGAAGTGAGCGGCGTCCGCAGCTCGTGCCCCGCGTCCTGCACCAGCCGCCGCTGGTCCTCCTCCGACTGGGCCAGCCGCCCCAGCATCCGGTCGAAGGCCCGCCCCAGCCGCCCCACCTCGTCGTACCCCGTGACCGGCACCTCGATCCCGAGCCGCCGCGTACGGGCGACGTCCTCGGCCGCCGACGTGAGGATCACCAGCCGGCGAGTGATCCGCCGGGCCAGCCACCATCCGAACAGCCCGGCCGCGATCACGACCGCGACCATGAGGCTCAACGTCCGCTGCTGGAGCGCCCGCAGCAGATCCTCGGTGTCGCTGAACTCCTGCGCGACCTGCACGGCCCCCCGGCCACCCCCCAGCGAGACGGTGGCGACACGGTAGACGTCGTCACCGACGCCGACCTCCTTGTGCACGGTCATCCGCCCGGCGGTGCCGTCGAGAGCGATCCGCTTGTCGGCAGCACGGACCGGCAACCCCGGCTGCCCGGGATCGACGACCGCGCCGTCCGGCCCGAGCACCTGCACGTCCGTACGGGCCGGCCGTACGAGATCGTGCCCGGGCGCGGACGACGAGAAGTCCTCCGTCGTCATCTTGTGCTGCCGCACCTCGTCCCGCAGATCCTGCACGACCTGGTCGAACACGGACTCCTGGTCCACCCGGACGAGCCGGGCGGCGGCGCCGTAGGAGAGCACACCGACGAGGACGGTCACGGCGGCGGTGACCGCGGCGAACGAGACGGCGAAGGTGGTCCGCAGAGACAGCAGCCGAGGCCGCGGCCGGGCCCAGATCCGGGCCCACCGCCGCGCCAGGCGCCCCACTCAGTCCTCCCGCAGCACGTAACCCACGCCGCGCACCGTGTGGATCAGCTGAGGCGCCCCGGGGTCGTCGAGCTTGCGGCGCAGATAGCCGACGTAGACGGCGAGGTTCTTGGAGCCGGGCCCGAAGTCATAGCCCCAGATCCGGTCGTAGATGGTGGAGTGGTCGAGCACGATCCCGGCGTTCCGCACGAGCAGCTCCAGCAGCTCGAACTCGGTACGGGTCAGCTCCAGCTCCCGCCCCGCGCGCCAGGCCCGCCGCGCCTGCACGTCCATCCGCAGCCCGGCCGCCTCGATCCGCCCCACGGGAACCTCGGGAACGTGCGCCGCCTTGACCGCGGCCTCCGCCGGAGCCATCCCGTCCGGACTGGTCCGACGCAACAGGGCACGCAACCGGGCGAAGACCTCCTCCACATCGAAGGGCTTCACCACATAGTCGTCGGCGCCCGCGTCCAGTCCCGCGATCCGGTCGGCGGTCTCCACGAGCGCCGTCAGCATCAGGATCGGCGTACGGTCGCCCTCGGCGCGCAGCACCCGGCAGACCTGCAGCCCGTCGATCCCGGGCATCATCACATCGAGGACCAGCACGTCCGGTGGCGTCTTGTGGGCCTGCGCCAGCGCCTCGACGCCGTCGGCGACCGCGGTGACCCGGTAACCCTCCAGCGTCAGGGCGCGCTCCAGCGCGTGACGGATGGCGCGGTCGTCTTCGGCGAGCAGCACGTTTTGGGGCACGCCCCCAGTCTGCCAAGCCCGCCTCGTCGTACGACGTGATGAGCAGCTCACCGGGCACCCTTCTTACAGCCTTCTCACCCGCCGGAGGGAACGCGCCGTCACGCCCGCAGCGCCGCCAGCCGCTCCTCGAACGGCACGACCTCAGCGAAGCCGTCGGAGGCCTTCTCCCCGGGGCGAGCCCCCGACAGCCCGCTCATCAGCCCCGCCAGCTCCCCCGCCGCCCGCTCGATCCGCGCGTCCAGCCCCTCCGCGCCCCAGTCCTCGGAGGCGGCGTACACCCCGGTCGGGACGACGACGGTCTTCAGGTGGGCGAAGAGCGGCCGGAGCGCGTGCTCCAGGACGAGCGAGTGACGAGCGGTACCGCCGGTCGCGGCGAGCAGCACGGCCCTGCCCGCCAGGGCGTCGGGCTCGATCACGTCGAAGAAGGACTTGAACAGCCCGCTGTACGACGCCGAGAACACCGGAGTGACCACGATCAGCCCGTCCGCCCCCGTCACCGCGTCGATCGCGGCGGACAGCGACCGTCCCGCGAACCCGTTGGTGAAGTTGTGCGCGATCTCCACGGCGAGCTCGCGCAGCTCGACGACCTGCACGTCGACCGGGGTCCGCCGCCCCACGGCCGCGGCCAGCCGGTCCCCCAGCAGCCGCGTGGACGACGGAACACTCAGCCCGGCCGAGACGACTACGAGCTTCATACCGCGACCTCCTGAGCCTTGAGCAGCGACGCGTGCGTCGGCGCCTCCGGCACCTCCGCCGGCCGCCCGACCGCGAACTCCTTCCGCAGCACCGGCACGACCTCCTCGCCCAGCATGTCGATCTGCTCGAGGACGGTCTTCAGCGGCAGCCCGGCGTGGTCGACGAGGAACAGCTGGCGCTGATAGTCACCGGCGTACTCCCGGAACTTCAGCGTCTTCTCGATGACCTGCTCCGGGGAGCCGACGGTCAGCGGGGTCTGGTCGGTGACGTCCTCCAGGGAGGGCCCGTGCCCGTACACCGGAGCCACGTCGAAGTAGGGCCGGAACTCCCGCACCGCGTCCTGCGAATTGCGGCGCATGAAGATCTGACCGCCCAGCCCCACGATGGCCTGCTCTGCCGTCCCGTGCCCGTAGTGCGCGTACCGGCTCCGGTACAGCTCGACCATCCGCTTGGTGTGGTCGGCCGGCCAGAAGATGTTGTTGTGGAAGAAGCCGTCGCCGTAATAGGCGGCCTGCTCGGCGATCTCGGGCGAGCGGATCGAGCCGTGCCAGACGAACGGCGGAACCCCGTCCAGCGGCCGCGGCGTGGACGTGAACCCCTGCAACGGCGACCGGAACTTCCCCTCCCAGTTCACCACGTCCTCGCGCCACAGCCGGTGGAGCAGGGCGTAGTTCTCGATGGCGAGGTTGATGCCCTGGCGGATGTCCTGCCCGAACCACGGATACACGGGGCCGGTGTTCCCGCGCCCCATCATCAGGTCCACCCGGCCGTCCGCGAGCTGCTGGAGCATCGCGAAGTCCTCGGCGATCTTCACCGGGTCGTTGGTGGTGATGAGGGTGGTGGAGGTGGAGAGGATCAACCTCTCGGTCTGCGCGGCGATGTAGCCGAGCATGGTCGTCGGGGAGGACGGCACGAACGGCGGGTTGTGGTGCTCACCGGTGGCGAACACATCAAGGCCCACCTCCTCGGCCTTCAGCGCGATGGCGACCATGGCCTTGATGCGCTCGCGCTCGGTCGGCGTACGGCCCGTCGTCGGGTCCGGCGTGACGTCGCCGACGCTGAAGATCCCGAACTGCATGGTCGCTCAACCTCCAAGTTGTTGACCGTTAAACTATACAGTCGAACGGCCACTCCGGCCCACCTATTCCCCCACGGCCGGAACCCGCTTACGAGTATCAATGTCAGTGGGGCGCCCTACGATCCCCCCATGCCCGCCCCACGCCGTGACACCCGAGGCATCGTCGACGCCGCAGGCCTCCTCGCGCACGTGGACTTCCGCCGCCCCGAACCCGCCGAGCCCCTGCGCCACCACGTCGAGCAGTACTGGCTGATCGACTGGGACCTGCCCCAGCCGTACGTCTCCCACGTGGTCCCGCACCCGGCCGTCCACATCGTCTTCCAGCAGTTCGAGGGCCAGGACCCCTTCGTCGAGATCGCGGGCATCCAGCACGGCCTCTTCACCCAGAAACTGGAGGGCCGGGGCCGGGTCTGCGGCATCAAGTTCCGCCCGGGCGGCTTCCGCCCCTTCGCCCCCGAGCACCCGGTGACGCACTGGACGGGCCACCGCATACGACAGCCCGCCGCCCTCCCCGACATCGACCCCACCACGATCCTCGCCCCACCCGACGAGAAGGCCCGCATCGAAGCCCTCGACGCCTTCCTCCTACGGCTCGCCCCACACCCCGACCCCCAGGCGGACCTGGCGATGACCCTCGTCGAGCGCATCCGCACCGACCGCACGATCCGCCGCGTGGCCGACTTCGCGGCAGCGGAAGGCCTCTCCGTACGACTGCTGCAGCGCCTGTTCGCCGCATACGTCGGCGTGGGCCCGAAGTGGGTCATCCTCCGCTACCGCATCCACGAGGCCCTGGAACGCGCGGAGGCCGAACGGGCAGTGGACTGGGCGGGACTGGCGGCCGACCTGGGCTACGCCGACCAGGCCCACCTGGTCCGGGACTTCACGACGACGGTGGGGATGTCACCGAAGGCCTACGCGACTACGGCCGGCCCAGGCGCTTCACGAAGTGGAACCCCGTGATGTCCATCCGCTCCCGCAGATAGAAGCGGTGGGCGTCGGTGCGACGCGTACCGGAGTCCAGGTTCAGCACATGGCAGCCGAGGGCGCGGGCCCGGTCCTCGAGATACCCGAGGAGCGCGCGCCCCACGCCACCGGAGCGGGCCGTCTCGGCGGTCACGAGGTCGTCGACGTACAGCTTGCGCAGGGAGCTGGTGTTCACGATCACCCGCCACCCGGCGACCCCCACGCACGTCGTCCCGTCGTCGCCGTAGGCGGCGGTGAACCGCAGCCCCTGCGCGTACCCCTCGGCGTACACCTCCGCGAAGAGCTCCTCGGTGAGGTGCGGACGCAGCTCACGCAGCACGGGCAGTATCTCGACGGCCAGGCGCGGATCCCCGGGCTCCAGATCAATGATCTTCATGGCTCCGACCCTAGGGCCTGTCCGGCGGATCCCCCGAGCGACCTCCGCCGAAAAAACCTCGCGCTCCCTGTCACACACCCCGTGCGCCCCGGGTCAACCCGATGAACCCGCCGAACCGGAACAACCCGGAGCGACCCGGAGCAACGAGGAGCCACAGCATGTCCATCGCCCACGTCATCGTCACCGTCCTTGCCGCCGCCATGGCCGGCTACTCCGGCATCGTCGTCCTGACCCGCGCCGAGTGGATCGTCAAGGCCCTCACCGACTACCGCGTACCGCAGTCATGGTGGAACCGGCTCGGCGCGGCCAAGACCGCCGGGGCCGTGGGCCTGCTGATCGGCCTGTTCGTGCCGGCCATCGGGATCGCGGCCGGGATCGGCCTGGTGCTGTACTTCACCGGAGCCGTGGTGACCGTGGCCCGCGCCCGCTGGTACGCGCACCTCCCGTTCCCGCTGGTCTACGCGGCCCCGGTGATCGCCGCCCTCGCCCTGGCCTGAACCGGAATCACGGGACCAGCACGATCCGCCCCCGCACCCCGCCCTCCGCGAGCCGGGCGTGCGCCTTCGACGCCTCGTCGAGGGCGTACGTCTCGGCCACCCGGAGGGTCAGCGCCCCCTCGTCCACCAGCCCGACCAGCTCGGCGAGACGCACCCCGTCCGCCTGCACCTCGACGGCCGTCGTCCGCACGCCGCGCACCGACGCCGGATGCGCCTTCGGGATCACGCCGACGAAGGCGCCCCCGTCCCGCACCCACGCGAGGGCCGTCTCACCGAGGATCGCCGCGTCGAGGACGGCGTCGAAAGCGCCCGCCTCCGCCCCGCCGACGGCGAAGTGCGACGCCCCCAGCGACCGTACGAATTCCTCGTCCCCCGCCCTGGCCAGCGCGGCCACCGACACCCCACGACGGACGGCGAGTTGGACGGCGTACCCGCCGACCGCACCCGCCGCACCGGTCACCAGCAGCGACTGCCCCGGCGCCAACTCCAGGAGATCCAGGGCCTGTACGGCGGCCAGGGCGTTCAGCGGCAGAGTCGCGGCCGCGACCACGCCCACCGTCCTCGGCGCGAGCGCCACCGCGTCCGTGCCCACGACGACGTACTCGGCGTGCGAGCCCAGCGGCTTCTCGGCCACGCCGGGGTGCAGCGCCACGACTTCATCCCCCACATTCCACGCACTCGCGGCCCCCACCGCGTCCACCGTCCCGGCGACGTCCCAGCCGAGCCCGACCTGTTTCCCCTCGCCCCCGAAGACGCCCGCACGCATCCCGGCGTCCACCGGGTTCAGCGCGGCCGCCGCGACCTTGATCCGCACCTGACGCGCGGCCGGCTCGGGCACCTCGGTCTGCACGACCCGTACGGCCTCGGGCCCGCCGAACGTCGTCACCACCGCAGCACGCATGACCGTCAACTCCCCATATGTCACTGTCCGCTTCGGTATCTCCTCAGCTGCCGGCAACCCTAGGAAGAGCTACTATCCATTCGGAAGTAGTTACCTGAGAGTGCGTACCTACCCCGGAGGTGAGCGCGATGCCGACCACGACGGCGGCCCAACGGCGCGAACAGGCACGCATCGAGTACGACGCGTTCATCAAGGAGTGCCCCACCCACCAACTCCTGGGCCGCATCAGCGAGAAGTGGGCGTGCCTCATCGTCGCCGCGCTCACTCCCGGCCCCCTGCGCTACAGCGACCTCGCCCGGAAACTCGCCGGTGTGAGCCCCAAGATGCTGACGCAGACACTGCGTTCACTGGAACGCGACGGACTCGTCTCCCGCACGGTGACCCCGTCCGTCCCCGTCCGCGTCGACTACGAACTCAGCGAACTCGGCCGCAGCCTCGCCCAGATGATGATCGCCGTGAAGAACTGGGCGGAGACCCACATCGAGGAAGTACACGAGGCACGGGACCGCTACGACGCCGACAACTAGGCGCTGTTTCTCGGATCCCCTTACGTGGGTGGGGTGTTGGGGTCAGGCTGGCTGCATGGGACGTGGTGACCTGACGAACGCGGAGTGGGATCGA
>NZ_JOEY01000034.1 GCF_000718165.1 Streptomyces fulvoviolaceus
CACGCCGACATCGTCCGGGCCGGCGGAGAGGGTGTTGTTGCGGCCTTTGCGGAAGGTGTGGCCGATCGGGTGGATCGGCGGCAGGTAGACCACGTCGAAACCCATCGCCGCGATCGCGGGCAGCCGTTTCGCGGCGGTGCGGAAGGTGCCGTGCGGCTGCTGCGGGGTGCCCTCGGAGCGCGGGAAGAACTCGTACCAGCCGCCGAACAGCGCGCGCTCGCGTTCCACCAGCAGCGGCAGGGTGTCCGAGAGGGTGATGAACTCCCGCAGCGGATACCGGGCCAGCACCGCGTCCACCTCAGGCGTCAACCCGGCCGCGAGACGGGCGGCTGCCGGGCGGGTCTCGTCCCGGAGGGCCTCGGCGGCGGCGAGGATCACCGTGCGCTTGCCCTTCTTGGGGATGCCGGCGGCGGCCCGCTCGTACAGCCGCGCGCCCTCCTCCAGGACCAGCTCGGTGTCCATGCCCGCCGGGATCTTGATCTGCGCGTGGTGCCGCCAGGTGGCGACGGGATCGCCCCAGGCCTCCACGGTGTAGGTCCAGCGGCCGGGTTCGCCGGCGGTGACCTCGGCGCCCCAGCGGTCGGTGCCCGGGGCCAGCTCCCGCATCGGCGTCCACGGGCCGGGACGGCCGTCCGGATCCTTCAGTACGACGTTGGCGGCGACGGCGTCATGCCCCTCGCGGAACACGGTCGCCGAGATCTCGAAGGTCTCGCCGGTCACCGCCTTGGCGGACCTGCGGCCGTGCTGGACGACCGGGCGGACGTCGAGGACGGGTATGCGCCCGATGCCGGTGGCGTCGCCCGTGGAGGGTGGCTCCGGGGTCGGCGGACCGGCGTCGGCAGAGCGCACGGGGGGTGCGTCGGTGCTCGGTGTCGGGGGTGCTGACGAGTGGTGCGTGGCGGGCATGACCGCTCCTGTCCGCGTCAACGTGGGTGGGCGGATGGCTGTGGGGAGGTGGGTCCTGCGTGGCGCCCCTGTGGAGTGCCTGTGTTGTACCTACGGGGGTGTACCGGAGGAGCCTTCCCACCCTATTCGGGTGGGCAATCCGGCACTTTGTTAACTACTCACGCGTATGTCTACACACAAGTCCGGCCCCGTCCGTGACGAACGGGGCCGGTGCCTGCGCTCTGCCACTACGAGGATGGCACCTGCAGGAGTTTGTTCGGTGAACCGAGGCCCCGTCCGGAGACCTTTCCGGACGCCGCCAGGCGGACCAGCGCCTTGCTGACCTGCGCGGGAGTGGCCTTCGGGTGGTCGGCCAGATAGAGCGCGGCCGTGCCCGCCGCGTGCGGGGTCGCCATCGACGTACCGGAGTAGGTCGCCTTGGCGGTGTCGCTCGCGTAGGACGCCGAGGTGATGTTCACACCTGGCGCGAACAGGTCCAGGGCCGAGCCGTAGTTGGAGAAGCTCGCCCGGGCGTCCTTCCTGTCGGTCGCGCCGACCGTGATCGCCTGCTTCACGTCGGCCGGCGAGTAGAGCGCGGCCGGCAGCCCGTCGTTGCCCGCCGCGACCGTGTAGGTCACGCCGGAGGCGATGGAGTTGCGTACGGCGGCGTCCAGTTGGGCGTTGTGATAGCCGCCCAGACTGAGGTTGGCGACCGCGGGCTTCCGGGCGTTCTTGGTGACCCAGTCGATCCCGGCGATGACCTGGGCCGTGGTGCCCGCGCCCTCGTTGTCGAGGACGCGTACGGCGACGACGTCGGCCTGCTTGGCGACGCCGTACTTCTTGCCGGCGACGGTGCCCGCCACATGCGTGCCGTGGCCGTTGCCGTCGCCCGCGGACTTGTCGTTGCCGACGAAGTCCCAGCCGTACCTCGCGCGGCCGCCGAAGTCCTTGTGGGAGATCCGGATGCCGGTGTCGATCACGTACACCGTCGCCCCGGCCCCCGCGGACTCCGGCCAGGTGTAGCTCTTGTCCAGCGGCAGACTCATCTGGTCGATGCGGTCCAGGCCCCAGGACGGCGGGTTCTTCTGTGTGTGCTCCAGCGTCACGCGGGTGTCCTGGACGACCGAGGCGACCTGCGAGTCCGCGGCCAGCTGCCTGGCCTGTCTTTCATCGGCCTTGATCGCGTAGCCGTTCAGGACCGTGCCGTAGGTGTGGCTTATTTTCGCCCCGTACTTCTCGGCGATGCCCTTTCCGGTCGCCGACGGAGCCTTCGCTCCCCCCTTGAGTGTCACCAGGTAACTTCCGCTGACGGAACCGGGCTCTCCGGCCCCGAGTATCAGCCCCTGAGGTGCGGCCTGCGCGGGCAGGGTGATGGCCGAAAGCGCCGCGGCGCAGGTCACCGCGGTCAGCCCCCCTGCCCAGCGCAGACGCCGTGTTCGCGTCCGTGCCATGGCTTGAGTTCCCCTCCTCAACTCGGCGTACGGCAGCCGTGGTCCGCCGGGTGCACCTGGCGCCGGCCGGTACGCCACTTGGCAGCCTCTCGTGCGGTGTAGAGGACCCACAAGGGGGCCTACGGGGGCGGAATCGGCCATGTCGGCCATGGGGGATGTGTGGAGGTTGCGGTGATTTTCAGACGGAGATCGATGTAGACGGCGAAGGAAGCCGGAGGGGAGCCGGGGGAAAGCCGGAGGGGAGCCGGGGGAAAGCCGGAGGGGAGCCGGGGGAAAGCCGGAGGGGAGCCGGGGGAAGCCGGACGGGAGCCGGGGGAAAGCCGGAGGGGAGCCGGGGGAAGCCGGACGGGAGCCGGGGGGAGGTCGAAGGGGAGCCGGGGGGAGGTCGAAGGGAGCCGGGGGAGGTCGAGGGAAGATCACCGCATACGTCCGCCGACAAACGCGCCGTAGTTGCGAAGCCCTCCGCACCGATACCGTCGATGCTGACGACGGGACGCACACCGCCGTGTGTCCCACTCCACACGCCCGCCGAGGTGGAATGTGAAGGCGATCCGTCGATTCACCGTCCGACCCATGCTCCCCGAACCCCTCCGCCCGCTCAGCGATCTGGCCCGCAACCTGCGCTGGTCCTGGCACGCGGAGACCCGCGATCTCTTCCAGTCGGTCGACCCCGAACACTGGGCCGCCTCGGGCGGCGACCCGGTACGGCTCCTCGGCGGTGTGCGCCCCGGGCGCCTCGCGGAGCTGGCCGAGGACCGCCGCTTCCTGCGCCGGCTCACCGCGGTCGCCGACGACCTCCACGACTACGTCACCGGCGACCGCTGGTACCAGACCCAGCCCGCCGAACTCCCCGCTGCCGTCGCCTACTTCTCGCCCGAGTTCGGCATCACGGCCGCGCTGCCCCAGTACTCCGGCGGCCTCGGCATCCTGGCCGGCGACCACCTCAAGGCGGCCAGTGACCTGGGCGTACCCCTGATCGGGGTGGGCCTGCTGTACCGGCACGGCTACTTCCGCCAGTCGCTGTCCCGGGACGGCTGGCAGCAGGAGCACTATCCGGTCCTCGACCCCAACGAACTGCCGGTGGCGCTCCTGAACGAGGCCGACGGCACCCCCGCCCAGGTGTCGTTGGCCCTGCCCGGCGGCAAGCAGCTGCGCGCCCGCATCTGGTTGGCCCAGGTCGGCCGCGTGCCCCTCCTCATGCTGGACTCCGACGTCGAGGAGAACGACCTCGGCGAACGCGGCGTGACCGACCGGCTCTACGGCGGCGGCAGCGAACACCGGCTGCTGCAGGAGATGCTGCTCGGCATCGGAGGGGTCCGCGCGGTGCGGACGTACTGCCGCCTCACCGGCCATGCCGACCCCGAGGTCTTCCACACCAACGAGGGCCATGCCGGCTTCCTCGGCCTGGAGCGCATCGCCGAACTCGGCGATCAGGGCCTCGACTTCGACGCCGCACTGGAGGCGGTGCGCGCGGGGACGGTCTTCACCACCCACACCCCCGTCCCGGCCGGAATCGACCGCTTCGACCGCGAGTTGGTCGCCAACCACTTCGGCCCCGACGCCGAACTCCCGCGCATGGACGTCGGCCGCATCCTGGCCCTGGGCATGGAGACCTACCCGGGTGGCGAACCCAACCTGTTCAACATGGCGGTGATGGGCCTGCGCCTGGCCCAGCGCGCCAACGGCGTCTCGCTGCTCCACGGCCAGGTCAGCCGCGAGATGTTCTCCGGACTCTGGCCGGGATTCGACCCCGAGGAGGTGCCGATCACCTCCGTGACGAACGGTGTGCACGCCCCGACCTGGGTGGCCCCCGAGGTCTTCCGCCTCGGCGCCCGGCAGATCGGCGCCCAGCGCACCGAGGACGCCCTGACCGTCGGCGGTTCGGAGCGCTGGGACGCGGTCGCCGACATCGCCGACCAGGACATCTGGGAGCTGCGCCGGGTGTTGCGTGACCAGCTGGTGATGGAGGTGCGCGAGCGGCTGCGCGCTTCGTGGCGCCAACGGGGCGCGGGTACGGCGGAGTTGGGCTGGATCGACGGCGTGCTGGACCCCGACGTCCTCACGATCGGATTCGCGCGCCGAGTCCCGTCGTACAAACGCCTGACGCTGATGCTCCGCGACCGAGACCGCCTGATGGATTTGTTGTTGCACGCGGAGCGCCCGATCCAGATCGTGGTGGCGGGCAAGGCGCATCCGGCGGACGACGGCGGAAAACGCCTGGTCCAGGAGCTGGTGAGGTTCGCGGACGACCCTCGCGTCCGCCACCGGATCGTCTTCCTCCCGGACTACGGCATGGCGATGGCCCAGAAGCTCTACCCGGGCTGCGACATCTGGCTGAACAACCCGTTGAGGCCGCTGGAGGCCTGCGGCACGAGCGGCATGAAGGCGGCCCTGAACGGCTGCCTCAACCTCTCGGTCCTGGACGGCTGGTGGGACGAGTGGTTCCAGCCCGACTTCGGCTGGGCGGTCCCGACGGCGGACGGCGCGGGGATGGACCCCGACCGCCGGGACGACATAGAGGCCGCGGCGTTGTACGATCTTCTGGAACAGCGAGTCACCCCCCGCTTCTACGAACGCGGCCAGGGCGGCCTCCCCGACCGCTGGATCGAGATGGTCCGCCAGACGCTGACTCTGCTGGGACCGAAGGTCCTGGCCGGCCGCATGGTCCGCGAGTACGTCGAACGCCTCTACGCCCCCGCAGCCCACGCCCACCGCACGATGGCCCCGGACGAGGCGCGCGAACTGTCTCAGTGGAAGTCCCGGGTACGCGCGGCCTGGCACGGCGTCACGGTCGACCACGTCGAGACGACCGCTGCGACGGCCACGGCGGAGCTGGGCACGACGCTGGGCCTGCGGGTCCGGGTCGGTCTGGGCGACCTGGGCCCGGACGACATCGAGATCCAGGCGGTCTCGGGCCGGGTCGACGAGGAGGACCGCATCGCGGACGCCGCGACGGTCCCGCTGAAACCGGCGGGCGGCCCGGACCTGGAGGGCCGCTGGGTCTACGAGGGCCCCCTGTCCCTGGACCGCGCCGGCCCCTTCGGCTACACGGTCCGCATCCTGCCCGCGCATCGACTGCTGGCGTCCGGTGCGGAGTTGGGGCTGGTGACGGTGCCTACGGAGGATGTGGTGGAGGGGGCAGGGGTGTTGATGCGGTGAGACCAGTGACGGGATGACGGCTCGGGTCCGACGGCGGGCGCTGTCGGACCATGCCGTCAGAGGCTGTCCTCGTCGGCGAACTGTCCCAGGTCGCCCTCGTACGTCAACGGACCCAGCGTCTCCAACAGCTGCTCCAGTTCCGGGGGGAGGGCGACCGCCCAGTCGTATCCGGGCGGTACCCAGGGTTCCCGGGCCTGCGTGGGGCTCAGCCTGATCAGGCCGCCCAGCTCGATCAGCCTCGTGAACTCGCGCTGGTCGCGGGAGCGGTCGTCTTCCACATGGACGGGACGGACCTGGGGAACTGTCACGCTCACCCGGAGGGGGAACGTCTTCTTGCCGGCACCGGTCGGACCCTCGGGCCGGTACACGCGCACCCGGACCCCGGCCGGCTGGCGCAGCCTCGCCCGGAAGCGGGGCCAGCGGGTCTGGTGCAACCGCTCCTGTCGCTCGAGCTCGTGGCGCTCGCCGGTGAGGTCGTGTGCCTCCCGCAGCAGGTCCACCAACCAGACGGATCCGGCGCCACGGTCCCAGTTCGCGAAGGCGTCCCAGGCCAGCCACGCGGCCTGCCGCAGCGTCGCCTCGAGGGCCTCGGCGAACTCGGTCGGACGCTCCCCGGCCAGCTCGCGGTAGATGAGCAGCGCGCGGAAGACGGTCCGCACCGCCTCGATGCGTCCGCCGTTCTTGTTGAGCACCCCGGCCCGGGTCCGCAGCACCCGCGCCAGAGTCGGTCGGTAGATGGCGGGCTGGTCCTCCACCAACTGCAACGTCACCCGCAGGCATTCGTCGCTCACCCGGTGGGCGGCGGTGTAGCGGTCCAGCGTGGCCAGCTCCAGCGCCTGGTTGTTCAGCGACTCCACCAGGCTGGGCAGATACGCGTCCGCGTGGACCTGGGCGAGCCGGCGCCGGATCAGTACCGCGTGTGTCACCGTCTCCAGGGCGCTCTGCCCGGGCGAACGGCGGTTGGCGAGGTTGTGCAACGCCCCGGCGAGCAGGGCGAGGTGCTCACGGGTGGGACGTTCGTGGACCAGTTGTTCCAGGATCTCCGCGGCCTCCTCCCCGGCGACGAGCGCCTCCCGGTGCAGATCCCGCGCGGCCAGCACCACGGACAGGTTGTTCAGCGCCTGGGCCAGCCGGGCCCGGTGCGGCATGGTCTCGACCGGTGTCCGGGCACCCGACTCGCCCTCCACCAGCCGCCGGTTGACCCGTACGGCCTCCGCGCAGTCCGCGAGCGCTTCCCGGTACCGACCGAGTTCGTGTTGGGCGGCCCAGCGCACGCCCAGCGATTCGGCGAGCAGCGGCAGGTACTCGGTGGGTCGGACGCGGGCCAGCCTGCGGTACAGCCGTACCGCCCGCCCGCCGCACTCCACAGCCTCCGTCCATCGTCGTACGGAGCTCAGCCGGACCGCGAGATTGTGCTCGGTGCGGGCCAGATCGGCCCTCACACGGGCTGGGGCGAGTGCCAGGCCGCCGGCGAGGCCGGCCCGGCGGCGGTGCACCCGGACCAGCTGCTCGGCGATGCCCAGCGCCTGCTCGCCCAGCAGCCGACTGCGGTCGGGCACCGCCGCATGCAGAGTCTCCAGCAGGTCGTACGGCAGATCGCTCCGCCCGACGAGACGGCGCAGCGCGTCCAGCAGGAAGCCGGGGTTCTCCGAGCGCCCCGCCACCACGATGGCGGGGACGGCGAGCGCCTCGGGGTGGCGGACGATCAGCTCGGCGACCTGCCCGGCCAGATCGGGGCAGGGACAGCCGGCCTGGGCCGCGGCCCGCGCCAGCACGGTCAGCGCCCGCTCGGCCTCCCGGCCCCGCAGCCGAGGCAGCAGTCCCGGGAGCAGGAGGCTGTTGTCCCGCGCCCGCAGGGCCACCTGGTACTCGCCGAGCAGATCGGGCTCCAAAGCACCCCAGTACGACCCCTCGACCGGGGGATACAGCTCGTGCAGCCACTCCGCGGCCGCGGAGCCCCGCTCGTCCGGCAGGTCCGGCAGCAGGGACAGCAGCTCGGCGGCGCGGTGGGGATCGACGGCCCGGGTCAGGGTGGCCACCGCCACTGCGTCGCCGAGGGCGCCCTGGTCGACGCCCTCCAGCTTGGGCCAGGAGCCCGCGGTGCGCTTCCAGTACCGCCGCTCGTGGCCGAGGAGCTCTGCCTGGACATCCGGTTCGGGGCTCGGCCGGGTGCGTGTCTCCCGGCGGGGCTGCGCCCGGCCGGTCGTGAGCTGTCGGTCGGCCGCGGTCAGGAGATCCAGCAGGGCCCGCATGTGCAGATGCAGCGCGGAGCCGTTCGTGAACTCGCCGTGTGGCCTGGCCAGTACCGCGTGCGCGATGGAGGCCCAGTCGACCCGGTCGTACTCCGTCAGCTCCTTGAGCGCGGGCAGCCTGCCGGCCAGTGCCTGCACCGCCTCCCGGTACATCCGGGCGCGTTCCGTGGGGGTCGTGGCCACGTCGTGCAGTTCCATGGTGCGGGCCCCGCTGAGAACGCCCGCGCTGCGCGGTGTCGCACCCGGCAGCTGCTCCCACCACTCGCCCGCACTGCGGGCGATGAGCACCATGCGGACCGGGCGGTGCCCGCCACGTGCCTCCAGAGTCTCCAGCACGTTGCCGACCAGCTCGGGGCTGGTCTCGGCGTAGTCCATGACGAGCAGCATCCGTTGATCGACCTCGGTCAGCGCCTGCAGCCCACGGACCAGCTCGGCCCGTTCCGCGGCCGACTCGCGCAGCTGTGCGGTCACCCAGCCGCGGCTCGCCATGGTCACGGCGAGTTGGCGGGCGAACCGTGACTTGCCCTGGCCACCGCGCCCGGTGATCAGCCGGGTGGCGAGGCCGCCGCCGTCCGTGCACCAGGTCAGGCACTCCCCGAGCTCCTCCTCCCGCCCGGTGAACGGCACCGCCTCGGCCTGCGGGCGCAGCAGCTGTGACGGCAGACGCGGGCTGCGGGTGGGCACCGCCGGTTCGCACAGGGCCTCCAGCTCCACTGCCTCGGCGACCGGAACGTGCCCGATCTCCCGTGCCAGCAACGACCGCAGCCCGTTCTCGCGCAGCAGCCGGTGGGCAGGTACGGCCTGCAGCTTGCCGTGCCGCCAGTGCGCCAGATCCACGGCGACCACCCCGCACAGCAGCTGTCCGCTCCACAGCGCCGCTCCCGACATTCCGCTCCACGGGGAGGGGCCGAGATCATCCGGTACTTGGCCGACGGAGAGTTCCCACTGCTCGGAGACCATCCCGTCGCCGGGACTGACCGTGCCAGAGACCTGGGCGGTCTCCAGCCCGTCGGGGCGCCGCGCTCCCTGCACCCGGGCGAAGCCGAGGACGCCGGCGGACTGGGCGGCCCGCAGGGTCACGAACTGGCCGAACCGCACGGGGAAGTCGGCGATGTCGCGGGGCCAGTGCTGTGGCTCCACCTGAAGCAGGGCCGCGTCCAGGCCCGCCGTGCGGCCGTCCCAGACGATCCGGGCGGGCACGAGCCTCGTGCTGCTGAACAGCTGCACCTGAACGTGCACACCACCGGCCGCCATCGCGGCGCCCTGCGGCTGCAGGGCGTGGCCCGCCGTCAGCACGAGACGGGGCGCGATCACGCAGCCCGAACTCAGGCGCGCGTGCTTGCCCTTGACGCTGGTGCGTACGGCGACCAGACGACTTCTGTTCATGCCTGGTCGGGCGGGACGAACAGGGCCGTGTCGTCGTCTGCGGCGCCAGTACCGGGGTTCGTCGCGTCGTGGGAGATCTCGACCGAGGTGCCGTCGGAGCGCTTCGGGACGAGGGTCAGGGAGACCTTGTGGGTACGGGTCCGGCCGGCCTTCCCTTCCGCGTCGGCGGAGACCACCCAGGCCTTGAAACCGGTCTTCACGGTCACGTCCCGGCGCAGTTCGACCGTGAACTCCATCCCGATCGGGCCCACTTCGAAGCGCAGGTTCTCGTGCGCGGCGGCGGCCGAGGCCCGCAGCAGCTCGTCCCGGACGAGCTGTACGGCAGTAGCCAGTTCCAGTTCCTCGGGCATCTGTCCCCCATTGCCGACGCGCAGCGCAGCGCCGTGGTCTTGGATGGCCAGAGTGCCAGAGCGGAGGCTGGACGTGCCAATTCCGCGTGACATGCGTGAAGTCCAGTGCGTGGTCGAGCTGTTGACGACCGAACCGGTCACTGTTGTGCTTCGAGGTACCGGATGACAGGGGGGCGGTGACTGTGGGGCTGCATGAGCAGGCGGCCGGCGTGCGGACCAGTGAGGACTTCGCCCGGTTTCTCGGCGACGTGCTGGTCGATCTCCGGAACCGGCCCGAGGAGTGCCTGACTGGAATCTGCTGGCCGGCATGGTGATGGCCGCGCGCGTGTACGAGTAAAGCGGGCGCCGGCCCTCAGCCCGCCTCCTCCCCGCCGCACAACCGCCGCAGTACCACCCCGCACCGCCGCGCATACGCATGCTGCAGGCCACGCGTCGCCGGGCCGCCCGCGCGGGCGTACCACTTGGCGCCGCGGCTGAACGCCGAGATCGTCAGCCAGACCGTGCCGTCGCCCGTCCTCTCCACGACGAAGGACTCCTCGCCGCACTCCGGGTGGCCGGAAAGGGTGCCGTAGGCCCAGCCCGCGCGGCGGTATTCCTCCACCGTCCAGACCACGCGGCAGGGGGCCTTGATCATGCCGGCGAGGGTGACCGTCACGTCGACGTCCGGGGCCGCGCGGGACGCCGTCGCGTCGATGCCTACGCCCATCGCGCGGTGCATCTCCCAGGTCAGGACCGCTTCGGAGGCTTTTCGGAAGACCTCCTCGCCCTCGCCGATGCGGGAGCGGACGTGGAGGGGGTGGAAGCCCGGGGGGCAGAAGCCGTTCTCACGGGTCGCGCCGACGTCGTCGTACGTGAAGGACATGGGAACCAAGAGTAGGGCGGCACCCGGGAATGCCTTCGTCCCGGGTGCCGCCCGCCAACCCCCCTCGGGTCAGCTGCTCACGTTGACCGCGGACCAGGCGGCCGCGACCGTCGAGTACTCGGTGCTGCTGGAGCCGTACAGGTCCGCCGCTGCCGACAGGGTGCCCGCGCGGGCGTCCGAGTAGTCGGTGGTGGACGTGAAGTACTCGGTCAGCGCCTTGTACCAGATCTGCAGCGCCTTGTCCCGGCCGATGCCGGTGACCGTGGAGCTGTTGGACGTCGGCGAGTTGTAGCTCACGCCGTTGATCGTCTTCGAGCCGCTGCCCTCCGAGAGGAGGTAGAAGAAGTGGTTCGCGACGCCGGACGAGTAGTGGACGTCCAGGTTGCCGACGGACGAGGACCAGGAGTCCGCCGAGCCGCCGTCCTTGCTGGGCTTGTCCATGTAGCGCAGCGGCGTGCCGTCGCCGTTGATGTCGATCTCCTCGCCGATGAGGTAGTCACCGACGTCGTTGGAGTTGGCCGCGTAGAACTCCACACCCGTGCCGAAGATGTCGGAGGTCGCCTCGTTCAGACCGCCGGACTCACCGCTGTAGTCCAGGCCCGCCGTGTTCGAGGTGACGCCGTGGCTCATCTCGTGGCCGGCCACGTCCAGCGAGGTCAGCGGGTGCGTGTTGGACTCGCCGTCGCCGTACGTCATGCAGAAGCAGCTGTCGTCCCAGAACGCGTTGACGTACGCGTTGCCGTAGTGGACGCGCGAGTAGGCGCCGACGCCGTTGTTCTTGATGCCGCTGCGGCCGAAGGTGTCCTTGTAGAAGTCCCAGGTCTCCTGGGCGCCGTAGGTGGCGTCGACCGCCGCGGTCTGGTCGGTGGTGGAGCTGGAGGCGGCGCCGGTGCCCCACGTGTTGTCGGCGTCCGTGAACAGCGTGCCCGCGGAGGAGCTGGTGCCGTGGGACTTGTTGTACGTCTTGTGGCTGCCGCGCGTGGCGTCGGTGAGGTTGTACGTCGAGCCGGACAGGGTGGTGTCCAGGCTGACCGTGCCCGAGTACAGGCTCTTGCCGGTGCCGGTCGCGTTCTCGATGCCCTGGTACTCGAAGAGCTTCTTGCCGGTGGCGGCGTCGGTGATGACGTGCAGCTGGTTCGGGGTGCCGTCGTCCTGGAGGCCGCCGACGATCGTCTCGTAGGCGAGGACGGGCTTGCCGGAGCCGGCCCAGATCACCTTGCGCGCGCCGTCGGCGGCGGTCTCGTCCGAGCCCGCGGCCTTGGCGGCGGTCAGCGCCTGCTTCTCGGCCTTGGCGGTGGTGATCTGCGGCTTGAGCGAGGCGACCTTGATGGTGGCCTTCGTCGCCTTGGTGATGCCCTCGGTCGCGCCGGCCTTCGTGGTGTGGACGACGAGGTCGCCGCCGAGGACGGGGAGGCCGGCGTAGGTGCGCTGGTAGCGGGTGTGAACCGTGCCGTCGACGTCCTTCACGACGTCCTTGACGACCAGCTTCTCCTTGGTGCCGAGGCCTATCTCCTGGGCCGTGTCGGCGGCACCGGCCTGCTGCTTCTTGATGAGCGAGGTGCGCGCGGCCGTGGACAGCTGGAGCGGGGCGCCGGCGAGGGTGGTCTTGCCGGAGGCTTCCGCCGGGGTCTCGGCGGAAGCGGCACCGGCGGTCAGGCCGGTGGTGAGCAGGGCTCCGGCGGCAACGGCGGTCGCGATGGCCAGAGTGGTGCGCTTGTGACGCGCGTAGACGGAGGTCACACAAGCTCCTTTGTGGGGGATCCGGACGGCCGTGGGGCAACCGTCCGGGGTAGTTGTGAAGTTGTGCGGCGGGTGTGAGGAAGCGTGGCATCGACGCCGCGTACATGTCATGACCCCTGGGTGATGTTGGCTGAAAGTCGACTACTGGGTGAACATTGCGGCAATGTAAAGCGACTTGACCTGGGTAAAGGCCCAACAAGTCGTCGGCAATGGGGTGGCAAAAAGAGGGCGCCGCCCCGGGGAGTCGAACCACCGGGGCGGCGCCCTGTTCAAGAGACCGTGGGGGCCCGAAGGCCGTACGGGCTACGGGAACGTGAGCTTCCAGCTGTTGATGTAGCCGGTGTCCACGGCCGCGTTGTCCTGGACCCTCAACTGCCAGGTGCCGTTGGCGACTTCGGAGGAGGCGTTCACCGTGTAGGTGGTGTTGAGGTTGTCCGTGCTCCCGCCGGTGCCGTACGCCTTCAACGTGTACGCCGTGCCGTCGGGGGCGACCAGCTGCACCTGGAGGTCACCGATGTAGGTGTGCACGATGTCGACCGCGACGGCGAGGTTCGTCGGCGCGTTGCCCGTCCGGCCGGAGACGGTGATCGACGAGGTGACCGCCGCACCGTTGTCCGGAATCGATACGTCGGTCGCGCTCTCGAAGGAGGTGCCGCCACCGCCTCCGCCGCCACCGGAACGCGCACCGACCGCCACGCCCGCCCACGCGTCCTGCACCGCCGCGTACTCGGCGCTCGTCGTGCCGTACAGCTCACCCGTCGCCGCGAGGGTGCCGGTGCGGGCCGCCGCGTAGTTGGTGGTCGAGGTGAACTTCGTGGTCAGCGCGCGGAACCAGATCTTCTCCGCCTTGTCCCGGCCGATGCCGGTGACCGCGAGGCCGTCCGCGGTGGGCGAGTTGTAGCTGACGCCGTTGATGGTCTTGGCGCCGCTGCCCTCGGACAGGAGGTAGAAGAAGTGGTTCGCGGGGCCGGACGAGTAGTGCACGTCGGCGTTGCCGATGCTGGAGGTCCAGTTGTTGTACGAGGAGCCGTCCCTGCTCGGCTGGTCCATGTAACGCAGCGGCGTGCCGTCGCCGTTGATGTCGATCTCCTCGCCGATGAGGTAGTCACCGACGTCGGAGGAGTTGTTGGCGTAGAACTCGACGGTCGTGCCGAAGATGTCGGAGGTCGCCTCGTTCAGACCGCCGGACTCGCCGCTGTAGTTGAGGCCGGCCGTGTTGGAGGTGAGCCCGTGGGTCATCTCGTGCGCGGCCACGTCGATCGACGTCAGCGGGTTGGTGTTGCCCGAGCCGTCGCCGTACGTCATGCAGAAGCAGCTGTCGGACCAGAAGGCGTTGACGTAGTTGTTGCCGTAGTGCACACGGGAGTAGGCGCCGACACCGTCCCCGCGGATACCGCTGCGGCCGTGCACGTTCTTGTAGTAGTCCCAGGTCAGCGCGGCCCCGTAGTGCGCGTCCGCCGCCGCCGACTCCAGGTTCGACGGGCTGCCGTTGCCCCAGACGTCGTCCGAGCCGGAGAACAGCGTGCCGGTGCCGGAGGTACCGCGGTTGAGGTTGTACGTCTTGTGGCTGCCGCGCGCGCCGTCCGTGAGGTTGTACGTCGACCCGGACTGCGTGGTGCCCAGGGTGACCGTGCCGCTGTACACCGTGTTGCCGGTGCCGGTCTCGATGGCCTCCCACTCGTACAGCTTCGCGCCGGTCGCCGCGTCCGTGACGACGTGCAGTTCCTGCGGGGTGCCGTCGTGCTGGAAGCCGCCCACGACCGTCTCGTACGCCAGGGTCGGCTTGCCGTCGGCCGCCCAGATCACCTTGCGCGGGGCGCGGTTGACGTCGGGGCTCTTGGCGTCCTCGGCCTTGGCGGCGGCGAGTGCCTGCTTCTCGGCCTTGGCGGCGGTGACCTGCGGCTTTACGGAGGTGACCTTGATGGCTTTCGTCGTGGCCTTGACGACGGCCTCGGTCGCGTCGGCCTTCGTGCTCTCCACGACCAGATCGCCGCCGAGGACCGGCAGTCCGTCGTAGGTGCGCTCGTAGCGGGTGTGGACCGTGCCGTCGCCGTCCTTGAGGACGTCACGCACGACCAGCTTCTCCTTGGCGCCGAGGCCCAGGTCCTTCGCGGTGTCCGCCTTGGTGGCGTTGGCCTCGCGTATCAGCGCGGCGCGCTGGGCGGGGGAGAGCTTGACCGACTCGGCGCCCGGTATGACCTTGCCCGCGGCCGACGGTGCCTTCTCCGGGGCTGCGGTGGCGGCGCCCGACTGGACGGCCGTGGCGATCAGGGCGGAGACACCGACGAGGGCCACTGCGGCGGCCCTGCGGTGCGTGGTGGTGCGCATGTGGGAGGTGCGTCTGTGGGAGGAACTCTCTCTCAACACTGACTCCTTCTGCGGGCCGTGGATCGCACGGCCGGGGGAGACCGGTCGGCGGGTGGGCCGTCCGGGCAGAACGGGGCGTAACGCAAAAGCGCGTGCGGGAGTTCGGCCGTGGCACAGCGTTGTGTGATTGCTGTGGGGTTGCTGTGACGTGGCCGTGGGAAGAGTGCCAGGAGATTGCGGTTTCTGTCAGGGGCGCGTCAGAGAGTTGGCTGGAAATCGTCCGTTGTCCGGGAGTTGGTGTTCGGTATACGGATCCGTGAGGTGGAGTTCGCCGTCAGAAGCGGGCCTCGGGGATCGCCTCCAACTGCCGTGCCCACTCGGGGTACTTGGCGACCTTCGCCAGGGCCACCTCGCCGACCTTCGCGCCGAGGCCCGGATCCATGTCGTCGGAGAAGCGGACGGCCGTGATGCGCTGGATGTGCGGCATGATCACGTCGTCCCCGACCAGATGGACCGGGTCGTGCATGTACCGCTCCAGGGCGGGGAGGTCCGGTACGGCCGCGCAGTAGGTGTGCGTGTAGCCGTCGTCCGGGCCGATGTCCTGGCCCACGACCCCGAACGCGGCCGACTCGACCGACGCCGTGCGCCGCATCGCCGCGGTGCCTTCCAGGGGGGGCGCCGCGATGTTGTGGGCACCTTCGGCCGCAACGGGGTACGGCGGGTGGCTGGGAGGGCACTGCCCCAAAGGGGCGCGGGGAACTGCGCGACCAGCCACGACGGACCCGCGGTCGACACACTGGACTTCCAGCGGAACGCTTGGCCGCGCAGCGTCTCGCCCAGGCCTGTGTGAAGGAGATCGCCGAGGATGCCGGTGTCGCCAAGCCGACGGTCTACAACCACCTCAGCGACAAGGAGACCCTGTTCCGGCACACCCTGGAGGCCGCCGCCGACGCGGTCCTCGCGGAGAACCTCGCCGTCGTCGAGCGGCTGCGGGACCCCGGCGACGACCTGTGCGCGGCGCTGGAGGACACCGGGCACCGGCTGCTGAAGGTGTGCGGCGGCGAACGCTCGAGCGCGCTGCGCTGGCTGACGTACTCCCAGGTCGGCGGCTTTCCCGACCTGATCGAGGCGGTCCAGTCCCGCACCTCGGACCGGCTCACCGAGGCGCTGGCCGACCGGCTGGCCCGCCTCGTGCTCGCCGGACGGCTGCGGCCGTGCGAACCGGCCCTCGCCGCCCAGCAGTTCCTCGCGCTGCTCACCGGCCCGCTGGAGGCGCGCAGCCGTCTGGGCACCCGAAAGGTCACGGCCCCGGAGACGCGGGCCGTGGCCGACGCGGCCGTCGACACCTTCCTCAGGGCATACGGCACCTGAAGCGCATCGCGCCGGTCGGTTCGAGGTCTGTTGCGTCGGTCGGTTCGAGGTCTGTTGCGTCGGTCGGTTCGAGGTCCGTCACGTCGGCCGGTCCCCGTGCCACGAGTGCCACAGCGCCGCGTACGCCCCGTCCGCCGTCACCAGCTCCTCGTGGGTGCCGAGTTCGGTCAGCAGGCCGTCCTCCATCACGGCCACCCGGTCCGCGTCGTGGGCGGTGTGCAGACGGTGGGCGATGGCGATGACCGTGCGGCCTTCGAGTACGACGGCCAGGGCGCGCTCGGTGTGCCGGGCGGTCGTCGGGTCCAGCAACGCCGTCGCCTCGTCGAGGATCAGCGTGTGCGGGTCGGCCAGCACGACCCGGGCCAGGGCGAGTTGCTGGGCCTGCGAGCCGTCGGTGCGCCAACCGCCGTCGCCGAGTGCGGTGTCGAGCCCGTCGGGCAGCTCCCGGACCCAGGTGTCCGCCCCGACCGCGGCCAGCGCCGACCACAAGTCCTCGTCCCCGGCCAGGGGTTCGGCGATCAGCAGGTTGTCCCGGACCGTGCCGAGGAAGACGTGGTGCTCCTGCGTGACCAGGACGACCTGGCGCCGCAGTTGCTCGGGGCCGAGGTCCATCACCGGTACACCGCCGACCGTCACCGTGCCCGCGCTCGGCGCGTCGACGCCGGCCAGCAGCCGGCTCAGGGTGGTCTTGCCGGCGCCGGACGGGCCGACCACGGCCAGCCGTTCGCCGGGGCGCACGGTCAGGTCGACGCCGTGCAGCACCTCGCCGCCACGGCCGTAGGAGTAGCGCACGTCGGTGACGTCGATGCGGTCGTCGGCGGGGACGGGGGAGTCGGCCTCGGTGGCGCGCGGGGCGCGGGCCAGCCCCTCCACCCGGGCGAACGAGGCGCCGCTGCTCTGCAGTTGCTCCACCCGGACCAGGATCTGGTCGAGCGGGCTGGTCAGCTGCTGGAGATACAGCGCGGCCGCCACGACCGCGCCCAGGCTCATCGACCCGTGCGCGTGCAGCACCCCGCCGATGATCAGTACGCCGGCCACGGGGAGGACGTACGACACCTCCACCGCGGGGAAGAACACGGAGCGGAGGTAGAGGGTGTGGAAGCGGGTGCGTCGGGATGTCTCCAGGGCATCGCGGCTCGCCCCGATCCGCCGCTTCTCCAGCCGCAGCGCCTCCACCGTGCGGGCCCCGGACGCGGTCGCCGCGACGATCTCGGCGACGTCCGACGTGGCCGCGCCCTCGGCGAGGTAGCCGTCCCGTGCCCGGCGCAGATACCAGCGCAGCGCGCACCAGATGGGCGTCAGGCAGAGCACCCCGAGGATGCCGAGCAGCGGGTCGAGCACGAAGACCGCGACGAGCGCGAACAGGCAGCGCACGGAGTTGATGAGCAGGTCCGGACCGGCGTCGCGCAGCGTGGTGCCGACGGTGGCCACGTCGGCCGTACCGCGCGCCGTCAGATCGCCGGTGCCGGCCCGCTCCACGACCGACGCGGGCAGGGCGAGGGTCCGGTCCACGAACTCCTCGCGGACGCGGGCGAGGGTGCGTTCGCCGAAGCGGTGGCCCACGAACCTCGCCCAGCGGGCGAGCAGTAGCTCTG
This sequence comes from Streptomyces fulvoviolaceus, assembly GCF_000718165.1. GTDB lineage: Bacteria > Actinomycetota > Actinomycetes > Streptomycetales > Streptomycetaceae > Streptomyces > Streptomyces fulvoviolaceus. The sequence goes on from NZ_JOEY01000034.1 coordinate 17,359, forward strand.
CGAGCGCGCACACCAGGAGGACGAGGGCGAGTCGGTCCACGGCCGACACGCCGTCCCCGTTTCGTACCTCGTCGATGATCCGGCCCAGCAGCCAGGGGCCCGCGAGACCGGCTACCGCGGCGAGTGCGTTGAGGGCGAGGGCGGCGGTGAAAGCGCGCTTGTCTGCCTTGATCAGGCGGAGTGCGGCGTGTCGTACGTCTGCGGGTTCGGCGACGGGGAGGTGGCCGGAAGTCACCGTACGGCCTCCTCTGCGTCGGTGTCCCTCGCGACGAGGGCGCGGTATCCCGGTTCGCTGTCCAGCAGGTCGCGGTGGGTTCCGGTTGCTGCGACCTTGCCGTCCACCAGGTAGTGGACGGTGTCCATGTGGTCCAGGACGAGGGGGGATGTGGTGGTGACCACTGTCGTACGGCCGTCGCGTGCGGCGCGGAGGCGTGAGGCGACGCGGGCTTCGGTGTGGGCGTCCAGGGCGGAGGTGGGTTCTATGGCGAGCAGTACCTCCGGGTTGGCCGTCAGTGCCCTGACCAGGCGGATTCGTTGACGTTGGCCGCCGGAGAGGTTGCGGGCCTGGGCGTCTATTTCCGAGGCGAGGCCGTCTGGGAGGGCCTGGACGATGTCGTCTGCGGCGGCTGTGTGGAGGGCCTGGGTCATGTGCGCCTCAGGGGGTGCCTCGGATGGTCGTTTGGCGTGTGCGGGTGCGTCGTGGCTGGTCGCGCAGTTCCCCGCGCCCCTAAAAGTCTTCTCCGCGCCGCCTATTACATCGCTTAGCGTGCCTGCGAACAGGTCCGCCTCGTGGTCGGCTACCAGGATTCGTTCCCTGACCTGCGCCAGCGCCATCTCGTCCAGTGGCACCCCTCCCCAGGTCACCGTCGACGGGGTGTATCGGCCCAGGCGGTCGATCACCAGCGCGGTGTCCGCGGGGCGGGCTGCCGCCAGTGCTGTCAGGCGGCCCGGGAGCACCCGCACGCCCGACTCGGGGTCGTGCAGGACCGAGGGTTCCGCGGGTGCGTCCCTCGTGCCGGTGTCCTCCAGTGGCTCCAGGCGCAGGAAGCGTACGACGCGTCGTGCCGCCACCACGCCCCGGCTGAGCTGGTAGCCGCACTCGACCCAGAACGCCACCGGGCCCACCAGGACCGCGACATAGCCGTACACCGAGACCAACTCGCCCACGGTGATGTCCCCTTGGGCGGCCAGGCGGGCCGCGAGCCAGGTCACCACGGCGAGGAACAGGGTGGGCAGGCCGACTCCGAGGGCCTGGACCCAGCTGGTCACGGCGCCGACTCGGTAGCCCTGTCGCCGCAGTCGCTGGGAGTCCTGGTGGAAGGCGTCGGCGAACAGGCCTTTGCCGCCGAGGCCGTTGAGGACGCGCAGCCCGCCCGCGAGGTCGGCGATCCGGGCGGTGAGGACGCCCTGTCGTTCCCGGTACTCGGTCTCGGTGCCCTGCAGGCGGGTCAGGAGCGGCCCGACGAGCACGACGATCGTCGGCATCCCGAGCAGCACGACCGCGGCGATGAGGGGCGAGACCGATATCAGCAGCACGGCGACCGCGAGGTAGGCGACGACCGCGCCCACGCCGGGCCCGACCACGGTCAGGGACTGGCTGATCGTCTGCACGTCGCCCACCCCGATCGTGACGACCTCCCCGGCCCCCGCCCGCCGCGGCAGCGCGGCGCCCAGCCGGACCGCGTGCCCGACGACGACCTTCACCGTGCGGAAGTTGGCGTCCATCCGCACCCGGGTCATCGTGCGGTGCCGCATGATGCTCAGCCACGCGTTGAACGACCCCACCACGAACAGCGCGACCGACCACCCGGTCAGCGCCGCGAAGTCGCCCGGCTCCAGCCCCTCGTCGATCGCCTTGGCCATCAGGTACGGCGTCGCGGCCAGCAGCACCATCCACACGCTGGCCAGCACCGCACCGGCGGCACACCGGCCCGGCTGGCACCGCACCAGCCACCACAGATACCGCCAGCCGCCGCGACGGTCGGGCGTGCCGGGATCCTCGTACGCGTCGATCACCTGATATCCCCTCGGAAGCTCACGCCAAGCTGTCCCGCCACGCCCGGTGCAGATCCGCGAACCTGCCTGTCCCTGCGATGAGTTCGGCCGGGCTGCCGTCCTCGACGATCCGCCCGTGCTCCATCACCAGCACCCGGTCCGCGATCTCGACGGTCGACAGCCGGTGCGCGATCACGACCGCCGTACGCCCGCGCAGCACCGTCGCCATCGCCCGCTGCACGGCCCGCTCGCCCGGGATGTCGAGCGAGCTGGTCGCCTCGTCCAGGATCAGCACGGCCGGGTCGGCGAGCAACGCCCGGGCGAACGCGACGAGTTGGCGCTGCCCGGCGGAGATACGGCCGCCCCGCTTGCGTACGTCCGTGTCGTAGCCGTCGGGCAGCGCGCTGATGAAGTCGTGCGCGCCGATCGCCTTCGCGGCCTGCTCGATCTCCTCGCGATTCGCGTCCGCCCGCCCGATCGCGATGTTCTCGGCGACCGTGCCGGAGAACAGGAACGCCTCCTGCGTCACCATCACCACCCCGCGCCGCAGTTCGGGCACGGCGAGCTCGCGCAGGTCGACGCCGTCGAGGAGGACGCGGCCCTCGGAGGGGTCGTAGAAGCGGGCGAGCAGCTTGGCCAGTGTCGACTTGCCCGCGCCGGTCGAGCCGACGACCGCGACCGTCTGCCCGGCGGGGAGGGTGAGATCGAAGCGGGGCAGGACCTCGCCGCCGGTGCGGTAGCCGAACCGGACGCCGTCGAAGACGACCTCACGGCCGGGGTGCTCCGATTCAAGTGCCGGGAGCTGTCGGGGGGTTGAGGGCTCCGGGACGGTCGGTGTCTGGGCGAGCAGCCCCGCGATCTTCTCCAGGGAGGCCGCCGCCGACTGGTAGGAGTTCAGGAACATCCCGAGTCGGTCGATCGGGTCGTACAGCCGCCGCAGATACAGCACCGCGGCCGCCAGCACACCCAGCGCCAGCGCATCCTCCGCCACCCGGTAGGCGCCCCACAGCACGATCCCCGCGACGGCCGTGTTGGCGACCAGCCGGGAGCCGACGACATAGCGGGCCATCTCCAGGAGCGCGTCGCCGTTGACCTGCTCGTGCCGCTTGTTGAGTACGCCGAAGTCGGCGTCGTTGACGGCCTCGCGGCGGAACGCCCGCACCGGCCGGATGCCGTTCATCGTCTCGACGAACTTCACGATGACGGCGGCGATCGCGGTCGACCGCCTCCGGTACACCCGCACCGCACGCCGCTGGTAGACGCGCACGAGCAGATACAGCGGCACGAAGGACGCCACCGCGACCGCGCCCAGGCCCAGGTCGAGCCAGAGCAGCAGGGCCGAGATGTAGGCGAAGGACAGGAAGACCGTGATGAGCTCCTGCAGGCCCTCGTTGAGCAGTTCGCGCAGGGACTCGACGTCGGCCGTCGACCGGGAGATGAGCCGGCCCGAGGTGTAGCGCTCGTGGAAGTCGATGCTCAGCGCCTGCGCGTGGCGGAAGATACGGCCGCGCAGGTCGAGCAGCACGTCCTGGTTGACGCGGGCCGAGGCGAGGATGAACGCGTACTGCAGCCCGCCGGAGACGAGCGCGCACAGCAGATAGCCGACGGCCACCGCGATCAGCGGCCCGTTGTCGTGCGCGCGGAACGCGGGTACGGCGTGGTCGATGGCGTACGCCACCAGGAGCGGGCCCGCCTGCACCGCCGCCTGCTGGAGCAGCAGCAGGAGCGTCGTGACGGCGACGCGGGCCCTCATCGGGGCGAGCAGGGAGCGCAGGAGGAGGGAGGTGGCGCGCGGGGGAGTGGGCAGGACGTCGTGGTCGAAGGGATCCACGACGCCCTTCTGGCGAGGGAGGTCGGGGTCGTCGTCCGCCGAGGGGACGGTGGTGGTGGGGGCCGTCATCGCTCGTCCTCCGCTTCCCCGGTGCCGGACATCAGATGGGCGTACTCGGCGTTCGTGCGCAGCAGTTCGTGATGCGTGCCCACGGCGGTGATCCGGCCGTCGGACAGCAGGGCGACGCGGTCGGCGAGCAGCACGGTCGACGGGCGGTGGGCCACGATGAGCGCGGTGGTGTCCGCGAGGACGTGCCGCAGGGCGGCTTCTACGGCGGCCTCCGTGTGTACGTCCAGGGCGGACAGGGGGTCGTCGAGGACGAGGAACCGGGGTTGCCCGACCACGGCCCTGGCCAGCGCCAGCCGCTGTCGTTGCCCGCCGGAGAGGCTGAGCCCCTGCTCGCCCACCTGGGTGTCGGTGCCCTGGGGGAGGCTGTGTGCGAAGTCGGCCTGCGCGACGGCCAGCGCCCGCTCCAACTCCCGCTCTCCCGCGGACTCGGCGGTCCCCATCAGCACGTTTTCGCCGACGCTGGCCGAGAACAGGGTCGGCTCCTCGAAGGCTACGGCGACGAGTTCGCGCAGTGTTTCCCGGGGCATCGCTGTGATGTCCTCGCCGTCCAGCGTGATGCGGCCCGAAGTCAGCTCATGCAGCCGGGGGATGAGCGCGGTGAGGGTTGTCTTGCCGCTTCCGGTGGCGCCGACCAATGCCATGGACTCGCCGGGGCGGATGTGGAGGTCTATGCGGTCGAGGACCGGGAGGGAGCTTTCCGGCGCATCGGGGTAGCGGAACGAGACAGCAGAGAAGTGGATGCCTTCGTTGTCGGCTGCGGGTGCGTTGTGGCTGGTCGCGCAGTTCCCCGCGCCCCTAAAGGGCGCTTCCAGCTCCGGCGTTTCATCCATCACCTCGAAATACCGCTCTGTAGCAGTGGCCGCCTCCTGGCTCATCGCCAGCAGGAAGCCGATCGAGTCCACCGGCCACCGCAACGCAAGTGCCGTCGACAGAAACGCCACCAACGTCCCCGCGGACAACTCCCCGTCCGCCACCTGCACGGTCCCCAGCACCAGCGCCGCCCCGATGGCCACCTCCGGCAGCGTCACGATGACGCCCCAGATCGTCGCCAGCAGCCCCGCCTTGCGCAGCTCGGTGCCCCTGAGGGTCCGGGACAGCTCCCGGAACGTCCGTGCCTGGCTGCGGTGCCGTCCGAACCCCTTGATGATGCGGATGCCGAGCACGCTCTCCTCGACGACCGTGGTCAGGTCGCCGACCTGGTCCTGGGCGAGCCGGGCCACGTGGTGGTACCGCTTCTCGAAGACCACACACGTGACCATCACGGGGATGGCCGGTCCCAGGATCACCAGCCCGAGCGTCCAGTCCTGGAGCAGCATGATGATCACGCCCACGAGGATCGTCACGCTGTTGACCAGCAGGAACGTCAGCGGGAAGGCGAGGAACATCCGCAGCAGACTCAGGTCTGCCGTCCCCCGGGACAGCAACTGCCCCGAGGACCACCGGTCGTGGAAGGCCACCGGCAGCCGCTGCAGATGCCGGAACAGACCCGCCCGCATCTCCGCCTCGACGTGCGACAGCGGCCGCGCCACCAGCCACCGCCGCAGCCCGAACAGCAGCGCCTCCGCGACCCCGAGCAGCAGCAGGTACAGCGCGCCCAGCCACACGCCCGCCGGATCCCGGTCGGCGACGGGCCCGTCCACCATCCACTTCAGGACGAGCGGGATCACCAGTCCCACACACGAGGCGAGCACCGCGACGAGCGCGGCGCCGAACAGCCGTACCCGCACGGGCCGGACGTAGGGCCACAGTCGAAGAAGGGTTCTTACCGCAGAGCGTTCCTTGGTGGTTGCACGTGTCGTGGACATCAGCAGCGAGCCTACGGATCGGCACTGACAACGCCCACCGAGTTTTGGCCGGACCGGGATCGGCCCCTGGTCCTACGACCTGCGCGTTCGAGGGATCGTACAAAGGGAGCCGGGGAGGTCGTACGACGGCATCAACCGATCGGTTGATGCCGTCTCGAGCGCGACGGCCGATGTGCCGGGCCCCCGCCCGCCGGAACCCTGGACCCATGTCCTTCATCGAAGTAAGCGATCTGCGCAAGTCCTACGGCGGCCGCCCCGTCGTCGACGGCGTCTCCTTCGCCGTCGAGGAAGGCGAGATCTTCGGCATCCTCGGCCCGAACGGCGCCGGCAAGACCACCACCGTCGAGTGCGTCGAGGGCCTGCGCGTGCCCGACGCGGGCCGCGTCCGCGTCACCGGCCTCGACCCCGTCGCCGACCACGCGCGCGTGGCCCGCGTCCTCGGCGCCCAGCTCCAGGAGAGCGAGCTGCAGGCCAAGCTCACCGTCCGTGAGGCGCTGCAGCTGTACGCCGCGTTCCACGAGAGGCCCGCCGACTGGCGCCCCCTCGCCGAGCGCCTCGGCCTCACCGACCGGCTCGACGCCCGCTTCGGCAAGCTCTCAGGCGGCCAGAAGCAGCGCCTGTTCATCGCGCTCGCACTCATCGGCAACCCCCGGATCGTCGTCCTCGACGAGCTCACCACCGGCCTCGACCCGCGCGCCCGCCGGGACACCTGGGAGCTGATCGAGGAGGTCCGCGCGGGCGGCGTCACCGTCCTCCTCGTCACCCACTTCATGGAGGAGGCGCAACGGCTCTGCGACCGGATCGCCGTGATCGACAAGGGCCGGATCGCCGCCCTGGACACCCCGGCCGGCCTCATCCAACGCTCGGCGGGCGCCACCGTCATCAGCTTCACCCCGTCCGCCCCGCTCGACGAACACGACCTGAACGCGCTGCCCGCACTCGCGTCGGCCGAGCACAAGGACGGCCGCCTCACCCTGTCGGGCACCGACGCGACCGTGAACGCCGTGATCACACTGCTCGCCCGCCGGCACGTCACCGCCCACCAGCTCCGCGTCGTCGACGCCACCCTCGACGACGCGTTCCTCGACCTGACACAGGAGGCAACGGCATGAACGCCGCCGTACTGAAGACCGAGGTCCGTCTCTTCCGCCGCGAACCCGGCGCCCTCTTCTGGATCCTGCTGTTCCCGACCCTGCTCCTGGTGATCCTCGGCTCGATCCCGTCCTTCCGCGGCCACGAGGCCGACCTCGGCGGTCTGCGGACCATCGACGTCTACGTCCCCGTGGCCGTACTGCTGGGGCTGATCGTGGGCGGCCTCCAGGCCATGCCGCAGACCCTCACCGGCTACCGCGAGCGCGGCATCCTGCGCCGGATGTCCACCACCCCGGTCCGGCCGTCCGCCCTGCTGTCCGCGCAGATGCTCGTCTACGGCGGTGCCGCCCTGGCGTCCGCGCTGCTCGCCCTCGTCGTCGGCCGGCTCGCCTTCGACGTACGACTGCCCGAGCAGCTCTTCGGATACCTGCTCGCCCTGGTCCTGGCCGTCCTGGTCGCCCTCGCGCTCGGTGCGGTGATCTCGGCCCTGTCCCGGACGACGAAGATCGCCGGCGCCATCGGGTCCGCCGTGTTCTTCCCGGCGATGTTCTGCGCGGGCCTGTGGGCGCCGGTGCAGACCATGCCTGACGTCCTCGCCCGGATCGTCGGGTACACCCCCTTCGGGGCGGCCGCCGAGGCCCTGAACCGGGCCGCGGCCGGCGACTGGCCGGGCTGGACCCACCTGGGTGTCCTCGTCGCCTGGACGGTGCTGCTCACGGCCGCCGCGTCGCGCTGGTTCCGCTGGGAGTAGGGGAGAAGACCCGTGCAGACTGGGGAGATGACCTCGGCCGACCACCTCGAGCACCGTCAGGACCAGTTCCACACCTGGGGTGTCTACGGGCTGCTCGTCGTCTCCATCCTCCTCGCGGTCGTCTCGAGCGAACTGATGGGGAGCCCCGCCGAGTGGTACGCGGCCGGGGCGCTGGTGCTCGCCGCGGTGGCGCTCCAGTTGTGGCACGGGCCCCGCCACGGCCGCCGGACCCCGTCCCGCCGCGGGACCGTCTACTACGTCCTGCGCTGGGCGATCTCCTTTCCCCTCACCTGGATCAACCCGTTCTTCGGTTTCTACGCGGCCTGCGGCTACTTCGACAGCGACGAGACGATCCCGGGACCATGGCGGCAGCGGATCGGTCTCTTCGCCACCGCCGTCGTCCTGGCGGGCACGCAGGCCGGCGGGCTGCCGTTCCACAGCGCGGTCCAGTGGCCGCTGTTCGGCGTGATGCTGCTGACGAACACCGCCCTGCTGGGGCTGGCCGGCCATCTCGCCCAGCAGGAGGAGCAGCGCTCCCGCGACCGGGCCGTCACCATCACCGAACTCGAACGCACCAACACCGCGTTGCAGCAGGCCCTCGACGAGAACGCCGCCCTGCACGCCCAACTCCTCGTCCAGGCAAGGGAAGCCGGAGTCGCCGACGAACGCCGGAGGCTGGCCGCGGAGATCCACGACACCATCGCCCAGGGTCTGACCGGGATCATCGCCCAGCTCCAAGTCGTGGCGAACGCACCCGACTTGACCATCGCCCGCACCCACCTCGCACGCGCGTCGGACCTGGCCCGGCACAGCCTCGGCGAGGCCCGCCGTTCCGTGCAGAACCTCGCCCCCGTGGCCCTGGAGAACGCCGGACTCCCGGAAGCCCTGAAGAAGACGGTCGCCGAATGGGGCGAACGGACCGGCGTACGCGCCGAGTTCACGCTCACCGGCACGGCGGAACAGCTCCACGAGGAGGTCGCGGCGACGCTCCTGCGCATCGTCCAGGAGGCCCTCTCCAACGCCGCCCGGCACGCCCGGGCCACCCGCGTCGGCGTCACCCTCTCCTACCTCGGTGACGAGGTGATCCTCGACATCCGCGACGACGGCCGCGGCTTCGACCCCCTCGCCCTCCCGGAACGCACCCGCACCGGCGGCTTCGGCCTCGACGGCATGCGCGCCCGCGCCGAACGCATCGCCGGCTCCCTCACCGTCGAGTCCGAGCCGGGTCACGGCACGGCGCTGTCGGCTCGCGTACCGTTGGTGCGCCATGACCAGTGACGTGGGTATTTCGGTGCTGATCGTCGACGACCATCCCGTCGTACGGGACGGCCTGCGCGGCATGTTCGAGTCCGCGCCGGGGTTCACGGTCCTGGGCGAGGCGTCGAACGGCGTCGAGGCGCTGGAGAGGGCCGCCGCGCTCGACCCCGACGTGATCCTGATGGACCTGCGGATGCCGGGCGGCGGCGGAGTCGACGCGATCGCCGAGCTGACCCGGCGGTCCGCCCGCTCGAAGGTCCTCGTCCTGACGACGTACGACACCGACTCCGACACCCTGCCCGCCATCGAGGCGGGCGCGACGGGCTATCTGCTGAAGGACGCCCCGCGCGACGAGCTGTTCACGGCCGTCCGCGCGGCGGCCGAGGGCCGCACGGTGCTGTCCCCGGCCGTCGCCTCCCGTCTGGTCTCCGCGGTCCGTACTCCCCGGGCTCCCGGCAACGAGCCGCTCTCCGCGCGCGAGCGCGAGGTGCTGGCCCTGGTCGCCAGGGGCACGTCCAACCGCGAGATCGCCCGTGAGCTGTTCATCAGCGAGGCGACCGTGAAGACCCATCTCACCCACCTGTACGCCAAGTTGGGCGTCAAGGACCGCGCGGCCGCGGTGGCCACGGCGTACGACCGCGGGATCCTCGGCTAGCTAGGCGGGCGGGTACGGCAGGAGCCCGTCCGCGATCTTCTCCCAGGCCGCCTTCAGCTCGGCGAGCAACTCCGGCTTGTCGGGGGCGAGATCGGCCTGTTCGCGGGAGTCGGCGGCCAGGTCGTAGAGGTGATCGGTCTTGGCGTCGTCCTGGTAGTACTTCCAGTCGCCGCGCCTGAGAGCCCGGTTGGCCCGCACCCGCCAGAACAGGTCCCGTTCCGGCAGTTCCTCGCCCTTGAGCAGGTACCCGGCGAGGCTCGTGCCGTCCAGCGGGTACGCCGGGTCGGGCCGGGCGCCGCCCACCTCCAGCAGGGTCGCGGTCCAGTCGGGGGAGAAGTTCGGCTCCTGGCTGACCTGGTTGCCGTCGAGGCGGGCGGGCCAGCGCACGATGGTGGGCACCCGGATACCGCCCTCCTGGAGGACGAACTTCTCGCCGCTCAGCGGCCACAGGTACGACCAGCGCTCACCGCCGTTGTCGCTCGCGAACAGCACCAGCGTGTTCTCCTCCTGCCCGGACCGGCGCAGGGCCGCGAGCACCTCGCCGACGGCCGCGTCCAGACTCTCCACCATCTGCGTGTACTTCTCGACGGAGCCGCCGTCGTAGTGGTTGAGCGCCTTGCTGACCTCGGCCTGGGTCTTCGCGGCCCGGACCTTCGCCTCGATCTCGGCGCCGGTCTCCTCGTCGCCCTCCGCCAGCCACGGCCAGTGCGGGGTGGTGAAGTTGAGGTTCAGCAGCCAGGGCTTGTCGTGGTCCCGGCCGACGTACTCGACGGCCCGCTCGGTGAGGACCTCCGTGTAGTACCGCAGGTCCTTGTACTCGGCGTCCCCCTCATAGAGGTCGTAGTCGCCGAGCTGGCCCAGCTTGGAGAAGTACTCCAGCACGCCTCCGTGGTTGCCGAAGAACTCGTCCCAGCCGGACTTGGTCGGGCTGTAGTCCGGCAGCCAGCCACAGTGCCACTTGCCGATGAGCGCGGTGTCGTAACCGGCCTTCTTCAACAGGGAGGCGAGTGTGGGGTGGTTCGGGTCGAGCCCCTGCGTCTTGTTGGCGATGGGCTCGGCGAGGCCGCCCGGCGTACGGCCCGGATACCGCCCGGTGTACAGACTGAACCGCGTCGGCGAGCAGGTCGCCGACCCCGAGTAGGCATCGGTGAACCGCACGCCCTGCCGGGCCAGCCGGTCCAGGTTCGGCGTCCTGATGTGCGGCGCGCCGTACGACGACAGGTCGGCCCACCCGAGGTCGTCACCAAGGATGACAAGGATGTTGGGCTGTTTGCCGGAAGCGGCGGAGGCACGGGCCTTGAAGGGGCGTTCGGCGGGAGCGGCGGCCTCCGCGGCAGCGGCCGTACCGGCGACGGCGGTCACGGCGCCACCGCCGACGAGACCACCGAAGGCACGGCGGGATATTTCAGGCATAAGGGATCCTCGGAATCGGCGCACCCGTAGCAACAGGGCACGCCAAAGGGGGAGAAGAAAGGGAGAGGGGCTACGGCTCAGCGACAGATGGCGCTGGACTGCCGGCATAGATCGACGTGGCGTCGCTCCACGAGCGCGACGAGCGCGCGGGGGTGGTCGGCGGGGAGCCTCATGACCATGGACGGTGCCAGTTCGACGTGCGGTGCGTCAAGGTGCCGCGTGCGCCTCTAGGGCGATGAGGCGCAAGGGATTGTTGATCTTGCTATCGATGTGGGCGACGGCGAAGATCGCCGCCGTCGTGAGGGCGGCCAGCGTGCCGGTCACGGCCAGGGTCACGGGCCAGCCGAACAGATCCCGGCCCGAGACCAGACCAAGGAAGCACAGGTAGGTGACACCGGCCATTGCGACGAAGAAGGAAGTCAGCATCATGTACTCCCCCACGTCGGAGTCCATGGAGGATCTGTCGTCGATCCAGATCCCCCCGAAGAGCCCCGCCACGGCCAGCACGATGACGCTGCCGACCGTGATGGCCAGCCAAGAAGGCCCCCAGAGAGCCATTCCTCCGGGATGCCAGCCGAAGACTCTGCTCAGCAGACGTGTGGCTCCGAGCCCGATATCGAGGCCCAACAGCGGCAGTCCTGTGGCCCACGCGAGAGCGCTGAATACGCGGGGTGGTTCGACCTGCTCATTGATCGTGCGCCATCGGGTCTGGTCCGACCCGGCCATATTCGACCACTTGACATGGTTGCCACCGAACCGGACGCTCAGCAGTTTCGCTTGGACGTGCCACGGGAGCGCCCGCAGGGCGGCCCGCTGCGGGCCCGCGACACCGAAGCGTTCGAGGAGTACGTCACGCAGCGGTTCCAGAAGGGATCGGCCCGTCTCGGTTGCGGCCTCTTCCTCACGCCAGAGCCGGTGGAGTGCAAGCCGCAGGGAGTGGTCACTGACTGGGTCCGGTTGCATGTAGAAGCGCATGTTGGAGCGTGAGCTGCCCCTGATTCCGTCGGCAATCTCCTGCCAGGCCTCCTGATCATCGCCCGAGGGCGGAGTCCCGAACGGAGCACAGGCGAACAGCGGTATCCCGATGTAGGGATGGATGCCGGGGACCTCTCCGGCGGCGTCCAGGGCGCCATGGTCCATCAGCCAGGCGGCCCGGGCTGCCAGGGCCTGCAGTACACCGGTGGGCCGGAAGGCCTCTCCGATCCAGAGGTGCTGATCGTGCTGCGAGGCGTTCGGAGGCAGCACGAAGTCGGTGAGTGCGTTGCGTACGTCCGGATTGCGCATCAGGGCGGCCAGATGCCAGGCGGCCGCGCTCGCCGTGTCGGACGCGAAGGCGGGGCGGAAGCCGTCCGCCCCGGTCCAGAGCAGCCCGGCCAGCCGCAGCGCCGCCGCCGGAGTCCCCACGGCGCCCAGCGAACGCACGGCCCATGTCTCACCCCGTTCCGCCGCCCGGGCCAGCGCGGGCACCGCCACGTCGCCCATCGCCTGGAGTGCCGCGCGAGCCTCGTCGTCCTCGAGTTGGGCGAGGGTCGCGGCGGCTTCCTGTCGGCCGGAGACGATCAGGGCGCGCACCGCGGCCGAGCGGCGTGGGGTGAGCGGTCCCCGGGCGGTGCCGATGAGCGCCTCGCGCACGCGCCGCCCCCGCAGCCCGCTGCTCGCGGCCAGAGCGCCGAACCCCTTGGCGACGTCCCCCTCCGTGTCGCCCGGGGTGCCGAGCCGTTCCAGGAAGAAGGTGAGGATCTCCTCCGCGAGCGATTCCTCGATGTGGACCGCGTCGGCCAGACACTGCAGGGCCAGCACCTTCCGCCACATGTCGGTGTCCTCGAAGACCTCGCGCACCACCGGGGTGCAGTCGAGGTGCGTGACCGCGCACCACATGCGGACGGTCTCCCGCCACGGCTGCGGGGCGCGCCGGTAGTGCTCCATCAACTGCTGTCCGTCGGTGCGCAGTTCACAGGCGGCGAGGTATTCCAGCAGGGTGAGGTGGGTGAACTGGTAGTGCCGTCCGCGGTCGATGTCCTTGAGGAGTTCGCTGCGCGCGACGATCTCGTTCAGCATGCCCTGGAGGTGGGGGCTGCGCTCCAGGTCGAAGCCGGGCAGCAGCGCCTCGATCACGGTCTCGAACTGGGCGCGAGTGATCTCCTGCCGGTCGCCTCGTGCCGACGACGCGCTCAGCTGGGCCAGGGCGAGCCGCTGCAGGACCAGGGTCTTGCGTCCGGCCCGGTAGGTACCGATCGCCTCGCTGCGGTTGAGCAGCCGGTCCCGGTCCAGCAGATGGGCCACCGCCATCTCGTAGAACGAGGCGCGTGAGTTGGGCAGCGGCCCCACGCTCTCGGGGCGGTCGCCGGACTGTAGGTACGCGATCATGGTCAGCATCAGGGGACTGCGCGCGAGCACCTTCAGCTCGGGATCCTCCTGGAGCGCCTGGAAGATCCGTGCCGCCGTCACCTGATCCTTGAGGTCGGGCCACTTGGACAGGAAGCGCAGGATCGAGACGTCGTCGAACTCGGCGACGTGCACCTCTTGGTGGAAGACGTCCTGCAACTGCTGCTCGTAGGCCGCGGTCCGGCACGAGACGACCATGGTGCATTCGGTGTAGTGCACCGCGAAGTCCCTGAGTTCCCTGACCACGCGCTCGAAGTGGTCGGTGCCCACCTCGTCCAGGCCGTCGAAGAACACCCGCAGTCCGCCCGTCTCCAGGCGTGTCCGCAGCATGTCGGCGGCCCTCGCCTTGGAGATGCCGGCGTTCTCGAACCGCCTTGCGATGAGCTCCTCGAACGGCTCCTGCGCCGTGTTGCACGTGTGCAGGTGCACGATGACGGGCAGTTCCCTGTCGTCCTTGCCCTCGGCCCAGTTCAGCAGCTCGTGCTTGAGCAACAGTGACTTGCCGGCACCCGGGGCGCCGAGCAGCATGGTCCGGTGATGGGCGCGCAACAGGGCGGTGGCGTCGCCGCGCCCGCCGTCCACCTCGCACTGGAGCGGCACATAGACGTCCCGCAGGCCGGGGGCCGCCTGGCCGCTGCTGCCCGATGCCTGGGAGAGTCCCAGCCGCACCTTGGAGTTCTCGGCCCTGACCTGGTTCCGGTAGCGCTGCAGTTTCCGGCCGCCGACGGGGCGCAGTCGCCGGTACAGCCTTCCGGCGGCCCCCGGTGTCGCCTTCGCCGCGTCGCCCGCCAGCGTCGTGAAGTACGGCCGTGCCACGAAAAGGAGGAAGGCCAGCGCAGCGACCCCGCCGATTCCGTATGGCAGCAGCTTGTCGATCTGTCCGCTCACGCGAGGAGGGTATCGGTGTGTATATGCCCCCTGAACTGCCTTTTCATAAAAGGGTGTTGGCGAAATTCCGACCCGATGTCACACCCGTCACTCCACTCGCAGCAGCAACACGGCCCGCGCCGGCACCGTGATCGCCGCCCCCGCCCGGTGCACCTCACCCGGCGCTTCTCCCTGCTCCTCCCGGGAGGTGTCGACGACCACCTCGTACCGCTCCGCCCATGGTGCCGCCGGCAGCACGAAGCTCGCCGGTCGGTCCCCGGCGTGCAGGACGGCGAGGAAGCTGTCGTCGAGGATGGGGGCGCCGCGTTCGTCCCGCCCCGGTATGTCACGGCCGGACAAGTACATGCCGAGCGTGGCCGCGGGCGCGTACCAGTCCCGTTCCGTCATCTCCGTGCCGCGGGCCGTGAACCAGGCCAGGTCGCGCAGCCCGTCCGCGGAGTGCGCCCGGCCGGAGAAGAAGGCCCGGCGGCGCAGGACCGGGTGCTGGTGGCGCAGTGAGATCAGTCGGGAGGTGAGGTCGAAGAGGGCCTTCCATCCCGGTTCCTCCAGCAGGCTCCAGTCCAGCCAGCTGATCTCGTTGTCCTGGCAGTACGCGTTGTTGTTGCCCCGCTGGGTGCGCCCCAGCTCGTCACCCGCGACCAGCATCGGCACGCCCGTCGACAGCAGCAGGGTCGTCAGGAGGTTCCTCAACTGGCGGCGCCTGAGCGCCCGTACGCGCTCCTCGTCCGTCTCGCCCTCGGCCCCGCCGTTCCATGCCCGGTTGTCGTCCGTGCCGTCCCGGTTGCCCTCGCCGTTGGCCTCGTTGTGCTTGCGCTCGTACGACACCATGTCCCGCAGGGTGAAACCGTCGTGCGCGGTGATGAAGTTGACCGAGGCGTAGGGGCGGCGACCGCCCCATGCGTACAGGTCGCTCGATCCCGACAGGCGGTAGCCCAGGTCCCGTACGTCCGGCAGCGCGCCCCGCCAGAAGTCCCGTACGGCATTGCGGTACCGGTCGTTCCACTCCGTCCACAGGGGAGGGAAGGCCCCGACCTGATAGCCGCCCGACCCCACGTCCCACGGCTCGGCGATCAGCTTCACCCGCCGCAGTACCGGGTCCTGCGCGATGACCGCCAGGAAGGGGGAGAGCATGTCGACGTCGTGCATGGAACGGGCCAGCGCGGCCGCCAGGTCGAAGCGGAAGCCGTCCACGCCCATCTCCGTGACCCAGTAGCGCAGGGAATCGGTGATCAGGCGCAGCACGTGCGGCTGTACGACGTGGAGCGTGTTGCCGCAGCCCGTGTAGTCCGCGTACCGGCGTGCGTCCGACTGCAGGCGGTAGTAACCCCGGTTGTCGATGCCCTTCAACGACAGCGTGGGGCCCAACTCGCCCGCCTCCGCCGTGTGGTTGTAGACCACGTCGAGGATGACCTCGATCCCGGCCGCGTGCAGCGCGCGCACCATCCGCTTGAACTCGCCGACCTGCTGTCCCGTCGTGCCGGAGGCGGCGTAGGCGGCGTGCGGGGCGAAGTAGCCGATGGAGTTGTAGCCCCAGTAGTTCTTGAGCCCGCGCCTGAGCAGGTGATCCTCGTGCGCGAACTGGTGGACGGGGAGCAGTTCCACGGCCGTCACGCCCAGCTTCACCAGGTGCTCGATCGCCGCCGGGTGCGCCAGTCCGGCGTACGTCCCCCGGAGTTCCTCGGGGATGTCGGGGTGCAGCCGTGTGAAGCCCCGTACGTGCAGCTCGTAGATGACCGAGTCCGCCCAGGGCGTCTTCGGCCGGCGGTCGTCCATCCACTCGTCGTCGGTGGCGTCGTCGTGGACGACGACGCCCTTCGGGACGTACGGCGCCGAGTCCCGGTCGTCGCGCACGGTGTCCGCGACCTGCTGCTGCGGCCAGTCGCGGACGTGCCCGTACACCTCGGGCGGCAGGCTGAAGTCGCCGTCCACCGCGCGGGCGTACGGGTCCAGGAGCAGCTTCGCCGGGTTCCAGCGGCCGCCGGTCCACGGGTCCCAGCGGCCGTGCACCCGGTAGCCGTAGCGCTGACCGGGCATGACACCCGGCACGAAGCCGTGCCAGATCTCGTGCGTGAGTTCGGTCAGCCGGGCCCGGGTCTCCTTGCCGGTCTCGTCGAACAGACACAGCTCGACCGCCTCGGCCCCGCCCGCCCACAGCGCGAAGTTGGTGCCCGCCACCCCGTCCGGACCGACCCGGAACCGGGCACCCAACGGCATCGGCGCACCGGGCCACACGGGTACGCCGGGGGCCCTGCGCTGCCGCGTGCCGTTCACGCCCGCGGGGCGCTCCTCCTCGACGGCACGCCCGTCGGCCACCGCCTCCTGCTCGGCTGCGCTGGACACCTCTGTCAGCCTCCCACGGCTCGTGGAACGACGGTTAGAAGGGCGTACGGCGTCCCGGCCGCGGCACCCCCCTCACGTCGTCCTCCCCACTGTTCTGCCCAGCACTTGCCCAAGCGACCCCGGGGAAGTGCAGGCACGCCCCCACGACGCCCGGCACGCACTCTCGCCGCACCGGTCAAAGGCCCCGCGTGACTCCGCCACGAGGACCTTCGTCCGGCACGCCGAGAGCACGCACCGAACGCCACGGGAACGCACCTGCACTTCCCCGAGGCCGCTTGCGCTCACGTTTCCCCGGGGCGGGCCCGGTCGTTGGGCACCCCGTGAGGCATGCACAAGGGCGCGCGCGGCGCGTGGGGGCCGCACTGGCCGCCGTACTGACATGGGCAGGACTGCTGGCGGGCTGTACTTCGGGCGGCGGTGGAATCGACGAGGCGCTGGGGAGACCCCCGGCGCCCGAGGACGTCATCCGGATCGTCCCGGACGACCAGACCAAGGGAGTGTCACCCGAGGAGAAGCTCCGGGTCCGAGTGCCCAGCGGGCGCCTGGAGTCGGTGAAGGTCGTCAAGTCCCAGGACGCACAGGAGTCCCCGGTGCCCGGGCACATCTCCGACGACGGCCTGCGCTGGGAGCCCGACGAGGAGAAACTCGCGCTGGCCGCCAAGTACACGGTCGACGCCGTGGCCTTGGACGGTCACGGGCGGCGGTCCGCGCGGCACACCACCTTCACCACGTACGTCCCGGAGGAGCGCTTCATCGGGTACGTCACCCCCGAGAACCGCTCCACCGTCGGCACCGGGATGATCGTCTCCCTGGAGTTCAACCGGGAGATCGAGGACCGCGCCGCCGTCGAACGCGCCGTCCATGTCACCGCGAAGCCGCCCGTCGAGATCCGCCCGCACTGGTTCGCCAAGGGCCGCCTCGACTTCCGTCCCGAGCAGTACTGGAAGCCCGGCACCCGGGTCACGGTCTCGCTCAGACTGCGCGACGTGGAAGGGGCGCCCGGGGTCTACGGGCTCCAGTACAAGACGTTCTCCTTCACCGTCGGCCGCAGCCAGGTCTCCCTCGTCGACGCGGCCGAACACACCATGCAGGTCCGGCGCGACGGCGAGCTCCTCGCCACCGTGCCGATCACGGCCGGCGCCCCGAAGACCACGACGTACAACGGCAGGATGGTCGTCACCGAGATGCTGGAAGTGACCCGCATGAACAGCCGCACGGTCGGCTTCGGCGGCGAGTACGACATCCCGGACGTCCCGCACGCCCTGCGCCTCACCGACTCCGGCACCTTCCTGCACGGCAACTACTGGGCGCCGAACGCCCCTGGCAAGGTCAATGTCAGCCATGGCTGCGTGGGTCTGAGGGACGTGAAGGGGGGCAGTTCGGACACGCCCGCGGGCTGGTTCTTCGACCGCAGCCTCATCGGTGACGTCGTCGAGGTCGTCCACAGCAATGACAAAAAGGTCGCTCCTGACAACGGCCTCGGAGGGTGGAATATGGGATGGAAGGAGTGGAAGGCGGGCAGCGTGGTGAAGTAACCAGGTGGGGACGGGATGAGGGCCTCGGACGGGCGAGCGCGGTTGGGACCGAACGGTGACAATCGCACCCCGCCGACGGCCCTGATCTTGCGGTTAATATGCGCCAACAGCGCGGGATGCGTAGGGGTGGCGGGCCCGGACCAGGCCCGGCGAGGGGAGAAGGACTTGAACGTGCGACCGATATCGGGGGCGTCGGTTGACGCGCGGGGGCATGGCCGTAAGGCGCTGTTGGCGCTTGCGTCGGGAGTGCTGCTGATCGCTGTCACCGCGTGCGGCGGGGGCGGTGGCTCGGACGCCGCGTCCGACGCGAAGGACAAGGGCAAGGACTCCTCCCAGGCGGAGACCAAGCAGTCGGAGGCGGTCGTCTCCATAGCCCCGAAGAACGGCGCGAAGTCCGTCGACACCAGCGGCGCGCTCAAGGTCGGCGCCGCCAAGGGCACGCTGACCGAGGTCTCGGTCAAGGACGGCAAGGGCACCGAGATAGCCGGGAAGATCACCGGCGGGGGCGCCGCCTGGACGCCGTCCACGCATCTCGCCTCCGGCACCAAGTACACCGTGCACGCGGTCGCCAAGGACTCCGAGGGCCGTACGGCCGCCGAGGACTCCAGCTTCACCACCCTCACCCCGCAGAACACCTTCGTCGGCAACTTCACGCCCGAGGACGGCTCCAAGGTCGGCGTCGGAATGCCGTTCTCGATCCGCTTCACCCGGGGTATCACCCACCCCGAGGACGTCGAGAAGGCCATCACCATCAAGACCGAGCCGGCCGTCGAGGTCGCGGGCCACTGGTTCGGCAACGACCGCCTCGACTTCCGTCCCGAGAAGTACTGGAAGGAAGGCACCAAGGTCACCGTCGGGCTCAACCTCGACGGTGTCGAGGGCCGCGACGGCGTCTACGGCGACCAGACCAAGACCGTCTCCTTCACCATCGGCCGCAACCAGGTCTCCGTGGTCGACGCCAAGAAGCTCACGATGAAGGTCATGCAGGACGGCAAGGTCGTCAAGACCATCCCGGTCACCACCGGCAAGCCCGGCATGGAGACCTGGAACGGCCAGATGGTCATCAGCGAGCGCCTCACGGTGACCCGTATGAACGGCGCGACGGTCGGCTACACCGACGCCGAGGGCAAGGGCGAGTACGACATCAAGGACGTACCGCACGCCATGCGCCTGACCAACTCCGGCACCTTCATCCACGGCAACTACTGGGGCGGCGGCGCCTTCGGCAACTACAACGCCAGCCACGGCTGCATCGGCCTGCGCGACGTCCAGGGCGGCTACGACAGCGGCGTGCCGGCCGCGTGGTTCTTCAACCACTCGATGATCGGCGACGTGGTGGTCGTGAAGAACTCCGACGACGCGACGGTCGCCGCGGACAACGGCTTCAACGGCTGGAACATGTCGTGGGAGAAGTGGAAGGCGTAAGTCTTACGGCGACGTCACGGCCCCGGTGCGAGGTACGGCACCGGGGCCGCTGCCGTCAGTCCGCGTGCCGTGTCTGCCTGGGGGCGACCCCCGGACCCCCGGACCCCCCGGACCTCCCGGACCCCCAGACCCCCGGCCGAGTGTGAGCGACCGCACCCGGCCGGTTGCCGTTAGTCCCCGTGCTGTGTCTGTCTGGGGGCAACCCCCAGACCCCCGGCCGAGTGTGAGCGACCGCACCCGGCCGGTTGCCGTTAGTCCCCGTTAACCTGCTGGCATGACCGTGAATCTCGAAGTCGCCGCAGGCGTCGGTACGATCCGTCTGGACCGCCCGCCCATGAACGCGCTGGACGTGGCCACACAGGACCGGCTCAAGGAGCTCGCCGAGGAGGCGACCCGGCGCGAGGACGTACGCGCCGTGATCCTGTACGGCGGGGAGAAGGTGTTCGCGGCCGGCGCGGACATCAAGGAGATGCAGGCGATGGACCATACGGCGATGGTCCTGCGCGCCCGCGCCCTGCAGGACTCGTTCACGGCGGTGGCCCGCATTCCCAAGCCGGTCGTGGCGGCCGTGACCGGCTACGCGCTGGGCGGTGGCTGCGAGTTGGCGCTGTGCGCGGACTTCCGCATCGCCGCCGAGAACGCCAAGCTGGGCCAGCCGGAGATCCTGCTGGGCCTGATCCCGGGCGCGGGCGGCACCCAGCGCCTGTCCCGGCTGATCGGCCCCTCCAAGGCGAAGGACCTGATCTTCACGGGCCGCATGGTGAAGGCCGACGAGGCGTTGAGCCTGGGCCTGGTGGACCGGGTCGTACCCGCCGACGAGGTGTACGCCGAGGCGCACGCGTGGGCGGCGAAGCTGGCGCAGGGGCCGGCGATCGCGCTGCGCGCGGCGAAGGAGTCGATCGACACGGGCCTGGAGACGGACATCGAGACGGGCCTCGCGGTCGAACGCAACTGGTTCGCGGGCCTGTTCGCCACGGAGGACCGCGAGCGCGGCATGAAGAGCTTCGTCGAGGAGGGACCCGGCAAGGCGAAATTCCTCTGAACCGCTTGCAATTGACGTGATGTCTGATCCGGGTCCCTCGTTGGGGCGGTTTATGGGAGCCTTAAGCCAACCTTAAGTCTGCCTTGCCGAGGGAGTCCGTCGATTGCCTCCAACTGAGCCTCCGCCGCAGGTCAGATGGGCTGTTGAAGGCTCCGAAGTGCCTCTGTCATATGCCGATCGACTTCCTCGGAACGACGCATTCCGGGGGGCGTATTCGTCCGGAACGGCCCCGGAGGGCGGCATGGGCGGCCATGATGGGGGCATGGCGGGGCTGGAGGGTATCGAACAGCCGCGGGGAGATGGCCGTGTGACCGCGGCGCGCTGGTCTCCAGCGGTCGAGGACGAACACGCACTCAAGGCACTCGAACTGTTCGGCAATCCCACGGAGGCGGAGGTCCCGCTGCCGTCCCGCCCCGAATCGGCCGCCGCCGCACGCCGGTTGACGCAGGTGATCGTCCTGCGGCAGTGGGGTCTGACCCCCAAGATGACGGAAGACGCCGTCTTACTGGTCTCCGAACTCGTCGGCAACGCCGTCCGCCACACCGGCGCCCGGGTCTTCGGCCTCCGCATGCGCCGCCGCCGCGGCTGGATCCGCGTCGAGGTCCGCGACCCCTCACGGGGGCTGCCGTGTCTGATGCCGGTGCAGGAGATGGACATCAGCGGGCGGGGGCTGTTCCTGGTGGACAAGCTGTCGGACCGGTGGGGCGTTGATCTGCTGCCGCGCGGCAAGACGACGTGGTTCGAGATGAGGGTGGCGGACCGCTGAACCCCCTGGCGGGGGCGGAGCCCCTGAATGGGTGAATCACCAGGTTTCCTCCCCAACCCCCCTTAAATGGTGCGGGTGACCACGACCGACCGTCGCACGGCGCTCCGCGCGACCGCAGGGCTCCTCACCGCAGGCGCGTTCACCGCGGGATGCGCCACGAGCGGTGCCGTCGCCCACCCCGCCCCCACGACCCACGCGTCCGGCAAGCCCCCCGCTGCCGGGCCCCGCCACTTCTCCGGCCAGCCCGCCCAGCTCACCCACGGCCCCCGCACCCACCCCCGAGTCGCCCTCACCTTCCACGGCCAGGGCGACCCCGCCATCGCCCGGGCACTGCTCACCGAGGCCGAGAAACACGGCGCCCGCGTCACCGTCCTCGCCGTCGGCACCTGGCTCGACGCACACCCCGACCTCGCCCGCCGCATCCTCGACGGCGGCCACGACCTCGGCAACCACACCCTCCATCACCTCGACATCAACGCGATGTCCGAGGCCGAGGCCACCCAGGAGATCACCGGCTGCGCCGACCGTCTCAGACGCCTCACCGGCTCGATCGGCACCTGGTTCCGCCCCTCCCGCACGGCCCGCGCCTCCCCCCTCGTCGAACGCCTGGCCCATCGCGCCGGCTACCCGCACGTCCTCTCCTACGACGTCGACTCCCTCGACTTCACCTCGCCCGGCGCCCCGGCCGTCGCCCGCAAGGTCCTCGGCGAGGTCCGTAACGGATCCGTCGTGAGCCTGCACTTCGGCTACGACGACACCGTCGCCGCCCTCCCCGCCGTACTGGAAGAACTCGACCGCCGCGGCCTGGCCGCCGTGACCACCACGGAGCTGTTCAGCTGATGCACCGCAACCTCGTGAAGCACACCCTGGCCGCGGGTGCCGTACTCGCCGCCCTCGCCGCCTGCGGTACCGAGACCCGGGACCGGCCCCCCTCCGAACACCGCGCCACCCAGGCCGCCATCCCCGCCCCGCCCAAGGAGAAGCCGGTCCAGGGCCTGCCCGGCATGCCGCCCGTCCTCGACCCGCAGGACGTGTACGCGGCCGACCGCCCGAACCGGCTCTCCCCGGTGGTCAAGGACTTCCCGTCCCGGGTCTACGTCCCCAACACCGAGTCCGACACGGTCTCCGTGATCGACCCGAAGACGTACGAGATCATCGAGACGATCCACGTCGGCCGGCAGCCCCAGCACGTCGTCCCCTCCTGGGACATGAAGACCCTCTGGGTCAACAACAACCGCGGCCACACGCTCACCCCCATCGACCCGAAGACGGGGAAGGCGGGCAAGCCGGTCGAGGTGCACGACCCGTACAACCTCTACTTCACGCCCAACGGCAAGTACGCCGTCGTCATGGCCTCCCTCGACCGCGAACTCGTCTTCCGCGACCCGCACACCATGGAGCGGGAGAAGACCGTTCCGGTCACCTGCTACGGCGTCAACCACGCCGACTTCTCCCTGGACGGCAGGTACTTCATCGTCTCCTGCGAGTTCAGCGGCGAACTGCTCAAGGTCGACACCGAGAAGATGAGGGTCGTCGGGCAGCAGAAGCTCCCCTTCGAGGGCGCGATGCCGCAGGACGTGAAGATCTCGCCCGACGGCAAGAGGTTCTACGTCGCCGACATGATGGCCGACGGCATGTGGGTCCTGGACGGCGACACCTTCGGCAAGCCGAAGCTCCTGCCCACCGGCAAGGGCACCCACGGCCTGTACGTCAGCCGCGACTCCCGCGAGATGTACGTCTCCAACCGCGGCGAAGGCACCATCTCCGTCTTCGACTTCACCCAGAACAAACTCACCAAGAAGTGGCACCTGCCCGACGGCGGCAGCCCCGACATGGGCGGCGTCTCGGCCGACGGCAAGGTGTTGTGGCTCTCCGGGCGCTACGACGCCGAGGTCTACGCCATCGACACCCGCACCGGAAGCCAGCTCGCCCGCATCAAGGTCGGCAGCGGTCCGCACGGCCTCGCGGTGTATCCGCAGCCGGGCCGCTACTCGCTGGGCCACACGGGCATCTTCCGCTGACACTTGTTCAGTTGACACGCCGCCGTACGAGTGATGATCCACAACCGGCCGCAGCGGAGCCGCGATTGTGCACCCATGATCACAACTCGCCTGCGGCGGCGTGCCGCTGCCGTCGTCCTGTCCCTCGCGGCCGTCTTCGCGACCACGGCGGCCACCACCCCCACCAAGGCAGCCACCACGCCCACCAAGGCAGCCCCCGCCTGTCCCCAGTTCGACGACCCGATCAAGGCGGCCGTCAACCGCGACGTCGATGTCGACCGCATCACTCCCGAGCCGGCCTGGCGCAAGACCTGCGGCACCCTCTACCGCAGCGACGGCCGCGGCCCGGAGATCGTCTTCGCGGAGGGCTTCAAGCCCAAGGACGTGGTCAACGGCCAGTACGACATCGAGCAGTACGTCCTGGTCAACCAGCCCTCCCCGTACGTCTCCACGACGTACGACCACGACCTGTACAAGACGTGGTGGAAGTCGGGCTACAACTACTACATCGACGCCCCGGGCGGCGTGGACGTGAACAAGACCATCGGCGACACCCACAAGTGGGCCGACCAGGTCGAGGTCGCCTTCCCCGGCGGTATCGCCCGGAAGTACATCATCGGCGTCTGCCCGGTGAACAAGACGACCAAGGTCGAGATCATGAGCGGCTGCCAGAGCAACCCGCACTTCGAGGCCTGGCACTGAGCAGCAGCGCCTCCGCGCCCACGGGACGGTAACCGGCTGCCAGGAACGCCCGCGTGCTGCGGGCGTTCCCCGGCGCCACCTGCGCCCACACCGGCTCCGTGACGAGATGCCGGGCCGCGGTCACGAGCAACCGCCCCAAGCCCCGGTGCCGTTCGGAGTCGTCCACCTCGACGGAGACCTCCAGCCGCCCGGCGATCCCGCGCCCCATGACCAGCACACCGCCGTCCGCCGTCCACGCGCGCACGTCGTCGCGCCGCCCGCGGGCGTACACGATCCGCGGGTGCCCGGCGTCCGCGATCTCCGTCAGCGCGAGCGGGGGCTCGCCCGGCAGGGGAGAGCCGACCAGCATCGCGTCGATCGTCTCGGCCGTACGGCCCGTCCGCTCCATCAAGGCCGCCAGGAACCGCGCGTTCATCGTCGCCGCGAGGGCGTCGCACGGCACGGCGTCCAGTGTGTCGTACACCCACTGTGGATCCTCGTCCGTGAAGACGACCGAGTGCGCGGTGAAGGCGAGCACGCCCGCATCCCGGTGGGAGGCCTGCGGCACGACCGTCGTACGGCCGTCCGCCGGGGGGAAGACACCGCGGGCCGCCGCGTCGAGAATGTCCCGAAGAGTCTCCACCACCGCGCTCCTTGAGTCTCCACCCACTGGAAGGCCCAGACTCGCAGACATGATCGATGACGGCACCGGACTTTTCACCATCGGAGAGCTGGCCCGGGCCACCGGACTGACCGTGCGGACCATCCGTTACTGGTCCGACGAGGGCGTCCTGACCCCGGTGACCCGTTCCACGGGCGGCTACCGGCTCTACGACGCCGAGTCCGCCGCCCGCCTGGAGCTGATCCGCACGTTGCGGGAGCTGGGCCTCGGCCTGGACGCCGTACGCGAGGTGGTCAGCGGCGAGAAGGACGTCGCTTCCGTGGCGGCCGCGCATGTGGCCGCGCTGGACGCCCAGATCCTCCCCCAGTGCCTTAAGGGCCTGGGGGGACCCCCACCTGAAGGTGACCCGTGCGGTGCTGTCGAGCGTGGCGCGACGCGGTTCGAGTGCGGAGGAGATGACGTTGATGAACAAGTTGGCGCGGCTGTCGGCGGCCGAGCGGAGGCGGATCATGGAGGAGTTCGTGGAGGAGTTGTTCCACGGGCTCGACTCCGTGGATCCGGCCATCCGGGACCGGATGCGCTCCATTGCGGTGGACCTGCCGGAGGAGCCGACCCCCGAGCAGGTGGATGCCTGGGTGGAGCTGGCGGAGCTGGTCCAGGACCCGGAGTTCCGTGCGGGGATGCGGCAGGTGGTCGAGTTCAACGCGGCGGACCAGGACCGCAGTGCGGCCCCGGGGCGGGCCACGTGGTTTCCCATGCGCCTGGTCCAGCTGGGAGCGGAGGCCCGCGAGCGGGGAATCGCTCCCGAGTCGCCGGAGGCGGAGGCGATCCTGCGGGAGGTTCTGGGGGACGGCGACCCGTCCGTCGTACTCGAACGCATGGAGTCGGCGTCCAACGACCGGCTCGCCCGGTACCGGGAGCTGCTGACCACGGTGAAGGGCGCGGGGCCCCGGGCCGCGCACCGTGCGGAGTTCTCGTGGGTGGTCGCCGCACTGCGCGCTCGGGTCGCCGGTTAATCTGGCCTCCGTCAACAAGCGGTAATGCGTTATGAAGGGGCGGATCGGTGGCGGACATCGAGGAAGCACGCAAGCAGTTCGACAGGATCGATGCGGACGGTGACGGCTTCATCACGCCCGCCGAGTTCAAGACCGCTCTCGCCCAGGGCGGCGACTGGAACGTCACCGAGTCCGTGGCCGAGGCGATCATCAAGAGCCGCGACCTGAACGGCGACAAGCTTCTGTCGTTCGACGAGTTCTGGGCGTTCCTGAGCAAGTGACACCCACGAAAGGGGCGCCCGTCCGGCTGCGGAGGGGCGCCCCTTCGTCATGCGGTGCTCGCGGTGCGGTTCATCGCCGACAGCACCGCCTGGACCGACGCCGTCGAGCCCTCGCCCGCTCCCCAGGCCGTGACGCCGTTCACCCGGCACTCGGCGTAGGCGGTCGTCGCGTCCTCGGCGTAGTCGACAACGGCCACGTCGTACCCGGCGCCGGCGAGCGCGTCGACGAAGGCGGAGAGCAGGCTGCTGCCCGTGCCCTCGTAGTCGCCGACGCGGTCGTCGACCTCCAGCGTGCAGACGAAGCGGTGGACGCCGGGCGTCTCCTCGTACGCCGACCAGGTGTGCAGCCGTACCGCACCCTCCGCCAGATATGTGGCCCGGAACAGGTCGTACAGCTCCTTCGGCGTCATCTCCCGCCCGCTGTCGTCCGTGGCCTCCTGGACGACCCGGGAGAAGTCGGGCCGCATACGGGCCGGCAGGTCGATGCCGTGGTGCGTGCGGAGCAGGTACGCCATTCCGCCTTTCCCCGACTGGGAGTTGACGCGGATCACCGCCTCGTAGGAACGGCCCACGTCGGCCGGGTCGATCGGCAGATATGGGACGTCCCAGGGGGCTTGATCGGCGGGGGTCCCCGACTCCGCCGCCCTGCGGGCGTGTTGGATGAACCCCTTGTTGATCGCGTCCTGGTGGGTGCCTGAGAAGGCCGTGTGGACGAGATCGCCGGCGTACGGGTGGCGCGGGTGCACCGGCAGCCGGTTGCAGTGCTCCACCGTCTCCTTCACCGCGTCGATGTCGCTGAAGTCGACCATGGGATCGACCCCTTGGGCGTACAGGTTGAGCGCCAGGGTCACCAGGTCGACGTTGCCCGTGCGCTCGCCGTTGCCGAACAGACAGCCCTCGACGCGCTGGGCGCCGGCCAGTACGGCGAGTTCGGCGCAGGCGACGCCGGTGCCGCGGTCGTTGTGCGGGTGGACGGAGAGGATGACGGAGTCGCGGCGGGACAGGTGGCGGTGGAAGTACTCGATCTGGTCGGCGTAGACGTTCGGGGTGGCGATCTCGACCGTCGCGGGCAGGTTGTGGGTGACCGGGCGGTCGGGGCTCGCGTCCCACAGCTCGGTCAGTTCGTCGCACAGTTCCAGGACGAAGTCCGGTTCGGTGAGGTTGAAGGTCTCGGGCGAGAACTGGAAGCGGACGCCCGGCGCGTCCGCGGCCCTGCGGGCCATGTGCGCGGCCGCCTCCCGCACAGTCCGCCGCACCTCGGCGCGGTCCCGGCCGAGGACGACGTCCCGCCACACCGGGGAAGTCGCGATGTACAGGTGCACGACCGCCCGCGGCAGCCCCTCGATCGAGTCGAAGGTCCGGTCGATCAGGTCCCGCCGGGCCGGGGTGAACACGACGGGCGTGACGTCGTCGGGTACCGCGCCGGAGGTCACCAGGTGCCGTACGAAGTCGAAGTCCGTACGGCTCGCGGACGGGTAGCCGACCTCGACCTCCTTGAACCCCATCGCGACCAGCAGGTCGAAGAAGCGGCGCTTGCGCGGGGTGTCCATCGGCTCGGCCAGCGCCTGGTTGCCGTCGCGCAGGTCGACGGGGACCCAGAGGGGGGCGCGTTCGATACGGGCGGAGGGCCAGTCGCGGTCGGCGGCGGGGACGGTCACCCGCTGCTCGAAGGGGCGGTAGCGGTGGTGGGGCATGGGGCTGGGCTGCTGAGGGTTCCAGAACGGGGTCACAGGGGTCGTCATGCCGGTCCTCATGGGCGGTCACTGCCTTCGGCTGGGTCGGGGTGTGACCGGCAGCACGGCGACCCGCGGCGGGGTGCCGGTCGCGTCAGGCCCCGCCGCGGCAGCCGAGAAGAAGGAGACCGCGATGCGTCATATCGGTACGCTATCCACTGCTCAGGTCCTCAGACAAGTGAAATAGCTCAGCTCCTCAGACAAGTTGGTGCATCCATGCCGCCGCTCGGGTCCGTCCGCCCCAGTCCCCTGGTCGAACAGGCCGCCGAACGCCTGCGCGCCCAGATCACGGGCGGCGACTGGCCCGTCGGCACCCGGCTGCCCGGCGAGACCACCCTCGCCAAGGAACTCGGCGTCGGCCGCTCCACCGTCCGCGAGGCGCTGCGCGCGCTGGCGGGAGCCGGCCTCGTCCAACCGCGCCAGGGCGCCGGCGTCTTCGTCATCGCCACCGAGTCCGTCGAGGACTGGCCCGCCCGCTTGCGCCGGGCCGCGGTGACGGACGTGTACGAGGTCCGGATGGCCGTGGAGGTCCACGCGGCCCGGCTGGCCGCGGGGCGCCGTACGTCCGAGGACGTCGCGGCGCTCGAGTTGGCGCTGGCGGGGCGCCGCGCCGCCTCGGCCTCGGACGACGTGGCCTTCGTCGACGCCGACATCGCCTTCCACGCGGCCGTGGTCGCCGCCGCGCACAACCCCGTACTCGCCGATCTGTTCACGGAGTTCACGCCGGTCCTGCGGAAGGGGCTGGTCGACCTGCTGGCCCTGACCGGTCTGCGGACCGACGATCCGAACACCGCGGATGACGCCCACGCGGCGCTGGTCGGGGCGGTCGCGGACGGGGACGCGGAGGCCGCGGCGGAGATCCTTCGAGCGGAGCTGGAGGATCCCTTCGGGGGGTGAGCTGTGTGTTGATCGTCTGCGGCGCCGTTGTGGCTGGTCGCGCCCACGCGGCGGAGCCGCAGATCGATACAGCCCCGCGCCCCTTCAGGGCGTTGCCGAACCGTAGCGGACAGGCTTCAGGAAGCCCGCCTGCGGTACTGGCCCGGCGGCACCCCGTACTCCCGCTTGAAGGCCTTGGCGAAGGCGAACTCCGAGGTGTAACCGGCCCGTTGGGCGATCTGGCGCAGGGACAGGTCGTCCTCGCGCAGTAGGCGGCCCGCCGTTGTCATGCGCCACCAGGTCAGATACGTCAGTGGCGGCTCGCCGACCAGCGTGGTGAACCGGCGGGCGAAGGCCGCGCGGGACAGGCCGCCGTGGGCGCCGAGTTCCTCGACCGTCCAGGGCCGGTCCGGCGCGCCGTGGATGGCGCGCAGCGCCGCCGCGACGGCCGGGTCGGCGAGCGCGGCCGACCAGCCCGTCGGATGCCCGGCGCCGCCGCGCCGCTCGCGCTGCCACCAGGCGCGCACGATGTACAGCAGCAGGGTGTCCAGGAGCGAGGTGACGATGATGTCCGACCCCGGCTGCGGCTCCTCCAGTTCCATCCCCAGCAGCTCCACCGCCGCCCGCAGCGCACGGTGGGCGCCGACCCGGGCGGGCAGGTGCACCACCTCCGGCAGCTCGGTGAGGAGGGGATGGGCGCGGGTGCGGTCGAGGAGGTAGGCGCCGCACAGCGTGACCGTGTCCGGGGTCGAGTCCCTGGCGGGGAGCGGCGGTTCGGGCCATGTGCCGTCCGGCCCCAGCCGTACGGCCTCGGGCTCCACCTCCAGCGCGCTGACCAGCGCGTGCCCGCGCCCGTGCGCCAGGAACGCCACGTCCCCCGGCCCCAGCGCGACCGGCTCCCCCTCCGTCGGCACCAGCCACGCCGACCCCCGCAGCACCACGTGGAACCCGGCCCCGTCCGAGGGGTCGAAGCGGGTGCCCCAGGGTGCGTGGTAGTCCCGGCGGGAGGAGTGCGGGCGCCCGGTGCGCATCGCGGCCACGGCGTCGCTGAGTACGTCCATGTCCGTACCGTAGACGCTTGGTTGAGGGTGAAGACGTACGGACAGGAAGGGGAGACCGATGGACATGGATCGTCTCGTGGACCGCGCATAGCGTCGACGGCATGTCAACTACCGCACGCACAGTGCTCTTTCACGAGATCGGCGGTCCCGAGGTGCTGACCATCGAGGACGTCACCGTCCCCGACCCCGGCCCGGGCCAAGTCGCCGTCCGTGTCGAGGCGTTGGGGCTGAATCGCGCAGAGTCCCTCTTCCGCGCCGGGACTTACTACTACCAGCCCGCCCTCCCCGCCTCCCGCCTCGGCTACGAGGCCTCCGGCCTCGTCGAGGCGATCGGCGAGGGGGTCACCGAACTCGCCGTCGGAGACCCGGTGATGACGGGACCCGGGATCGAGATGAGCGCGCAGGGCGTGTACGCGGAGCGGGTGGTGCTCCCCGAGACCGCGGTCGTACGACGGCCCGCGTCCGTGGACGCGGTCACCGGGGCCGCGGCCTGGCTGACGTACACGACGGCGTACGGCGCCCTGCTGGAGACCGCGGGCCTGAAGCCCGGCGACCACGTCCTCGTCACCGGCGCGTCCAGCGGGGTCGGCACCGCGGCGATCCAGGTGGCCCGCCGCATCGGCGCGATCCCGCTCGCGACGACCCGCACGGAGGCCAAGCGGCAGCGACTGCTGGACCTGGGCGCGGCTGAGGTCGTCGTGACGGGGGAGGCGGACGGCTCGGAGCTCGTCGCCAAGGAGGCCCGGCGGCTCACCGGTGGCCGCGGTGTCGAGGTGATCTTCGACGCGATCGGCGGCCCGGCCTTCCGCCCGCTCGCCGACGCACTCGCCGAGGGCGGGTCCGTGGTCGTCTACGGCTGGCTGGACCGCCGGCCCGCCGAGATCCCCTGGAACTGGCCCTTCACCCTTCACACCTACGCCAACATGACCCTCACCACCACACCGGGCGGCCGCCGTCGCTCCACCGCCTTCCTCAACGCCGGCCTGTCCGACGGCGGCTTCCGTCCGGTCGTCGCCGAGGTCTTCGACGGCCTGGATCGCATCGCGGACGCCCACCGCCTGATGGACTCGAACCGGCACACGGGCAAGATCGTCGTACGGGTCTGAGGGCGCTCACCCGTTTGCCGCGGTACCGGAATGGCCCGCGCCGGTGCGAGGTTGACGCCAGCCAGATGCATGTATGTGCATCAACCCCGGATCGGCGCGGGCCTGTCATGAAGATCGGCATCATCGACACCGGCAACTACTACCGTTCCTGTGGACTGGGCAGGGGTGAGCCCGCTCAGCCGCACGCCCCGAACGGTCTTGGGCGCACTGGTCCCCGGCGTACTCGACCCCGGGGCGGCGACACGCATCCCGTGCGTGGTCCGATCCCGGGAGGCCAGCTCCCTCACGACCTGGCCAGGTGGGTACGGCCAGAGGCGACGGGGAGGCCCTGAACCATCACTCCGGTGGAGCAGGGGCCCCGCACACTGGCGCCGTACCCGGCGTCCCAGATCGCACGATCACGCTAACCCGAACAGCGCAGGGCACCACAAGCCCGAAAGTCGACCATCACACGATCGAGCTAATTCGACCCCCGTGCGCCCCCTGCCCGGCCGGTGACCCCGACCGCATCGCCCTCCCGATCGCGGGCGACGACGGGCCGGCGAAGGCGAAGGTACGGTCCCTCATCGACGAACTCGGCTTCGACACGGTCGACGCGGGTGGGCTCGACGAGTCCTGGCGCCAGCAGCCGGAGACGCCGGTGTACGGCCTTCAGGAGGGCGTCGACGCGGTCACGAAGGCACTGGCGGAGGCCTCGCCCGAGCGCACGCCCGACTTCAAGGCCTGAGGGGTCGACTCACACGATCTCCAGGGGTACGTGCGGCCCGGCCGGCAGCTCGACGACGACCGGATCCCCGGGCCGCACCACACCCCCGCTGAGGACGACGCTCATCACCCCGGACTTGAACCGCACCCTGCCCTCGCCGTCCCGCCCGACGACCTGCTTCATCAGCCCCTTCTGGAAGTTGTCGATCTGCGCACAGGGATTCCGCAGCCCGGTCACCTCGACGACGGCCTCGTCCCCGAGCCGCAGCAGCGTCCCCGTCGGCAGCCCCAGCAGATCGATCCCCCGGGTGGTCACGTTCTCCCCGAGCTCCCCGGCCGCCACCTCGAACCCGGCCCGGCGCACCTCCTCGAACAACTCCTCGTGAATGAGGTGCACCTGCCGAAGATTCGGCTGCGAGGGATTCTTCGCCATCCGAAACCGATGCTTCACCGTCGCCCCGGCATGCACGTCCCCCTCGACCCCGAGCCCGGCGAGCAACGTGATGCTCTCCCGGTTCGGCTTGGTGAAGGAGTACGTCCCGTTGCTACTGACCGCACTGACCGACCCACCCATGCCAAGAAGCTCCCCTCTTCCGTATGGCGACTGCTGCGCCGCAGGTCAGAGCCTAAGGGGTGCTCCGGTCAGACGTCCTTGGCCCATTCGCGCAGGGCGGCCCTGCTGCTGAAGTCCGCGACGTTCTTGTCCAGCGGGTCGTCCGTGTACTGGTGGAAGCGCCACTTCGCCTTGATGCGGGGCTTGGCGGCTGTGACGTAGTCGGCGATCCAGAGGCCGTCGCCGGCGTAGGACGTACTGTCCACATTCAACCAGTAGTGGCGGTTACAGTACAAAATGACCGGATTATTCGGCCGAAGCTCCTTCACCTTCCGAATGAACAGATCCTTCTCCGCGTTGCTCGCATGCGTGCCGTCGCTCGTCGTCTCCCAGTCGACGGCGAGGATGTCGCCCGCCTTTTCGGGGGCGTGCTTGACGAAGTACTCGGCCTGGGCCGTGAGGTTGCCGGGCCAGAGGAAGTGGTAGAAGCCGACGACGAGTTCGGCGTCGCGGGCGCGCTTCGTCTGGGCGGAGAGTTTGGGGTTGACGTACGAACGGCCCTCTGTCGCCTTGATGAAGACGAAGGAGATGTTGTCCGTGTCGTAGGAGGAGGACTGGTAGGCGCTGACATCTATGCCGCGGAGCATGTGGGGGCTCCCTGAAGTGTGAAGTGGGGGGACGGGAGTTGATGATGCCCCACACGCGCCCCGCGGGAACATCAGTTTCTCGTGGTCACCGATCCGAGTACCGTCGCCGACTTCGCCGACCAGTCGGAGGTGATGACGCTCGCATGGTCCGCCGCCAGCAGGGACAGTCGTGCGTCGACCTCCGCGTCCGTGGGATCGGTCGAGGAGATTGCGGGGGACGCTCCGCAAGCGTCCGTCATGATCAGGATGTAGTGGTTTGTTGAGTAGAACGACGTGTCGTAGGCGTTGTTGACGTACGTCGCCGCGTCGCCGTCGAAGAAGACGAACCAGGCCGGATCGTGGCGTCGGAGTAGCGGCTCGCGCGCGGGTCGCCCGACTCCGCGCCCAGCGCCGCCGGGAAGGCCTGCGCGAAGGAGATGGTGCCGGCCGTGTACAGGTCGCGCAGGTGGTCGCCGTACTCCTCGCCGGTCCAGTAGGTGTCGAGGGGGTTCGACTCCTCGACCGTCCCGGGGATCAGCTCGAGGACGAACTTGCCCTTGAGGGGCGTCGCGCGTCGGCCACGCGTCGGTCTTGGCCGCCGCGTCCAGTGTGGAGTACGACGAACCGAGCAGGTTCGACGGCTTGTAGACGCTGCTGCCGAGCTTCTGGGACACCAGCGTGTCGAACTCGTCCGGCCCCAGGCCCGCGTCGTTGTCGAAGCCGTTCTTCATCTCCACCTTGAAGATGATGGGGGAGTGGTCGGAGTGGAGCTGGTGCCAGGCGGCGATGTCGGCGTACTCGCAGTTGTTGTCGTTGGCCAGCGGGTTGCTGTGGGACACCCGCCAGCGCTTGCTCACGCTGTCGGTGTAGACGTCCAGCTCCAGGAGGGATGCGCCCGAGTCCAACGCCTGGGCGAAGTACGTGTACTTGTCCTTCTCGTACGCGTTGTGCGTGCCGATCGCCGTCGTCTCGGCGAACGTCGCCGACGCCGCGTGCGCGTTGCCCGCGGCCCCGCCCATCAGCAGCGCGGCCGCACCGAACAGCGCCGCCGGCCTTCCGGAAAATCCTCGGGGCCATGCTGCCCAGCGCGCGAGTAGTCTGGCCGGGCCGGGTGTCGGGGGACTCCGGCCGGATGTGCGGAGATGGCCATGGCCCTTGATCTCGCTGCTGTCATCGACGAGGCCCGTACGCGCGCCTTTGTCGGCCGGGACGTCGAACTCGCCAGTTTCGAGCGGGCGTTGACCGCCGACGCGGCGGGGCCTTCGCGCAGAGTGCTGTTCGTGTACGGTCCGGGCGGCATCGGGAAGACGGCGCTGCTCCATCAGTTCCGGAGGCGTGCGAGGGCCCGCGGGCGGGTCGCCGTCACCGTGGACGGGCGGGATGTGGACTGCTCTTCGGAGGGGCTGCGGTCGGCGCTGGACGATGCGTTGGCCAAGTCCCGGGGCTCCTCCCGGGGCGGGAACGGTCGGTCGCAGGTGCTGCTGCTCGACGGGTACGACCGGTTCGGCCCGATCGACGGCTGGGTCCGTGACGAGCTGCTGCCCTCCCTCGACGCCGGGGCGGTGGTGGTCCTGCTCGGCCGCGACGCGCCCAGTGCGGCGTGGCGGACGGATCCCGGGTGGCGTGCCGTGACCGCCGTACATCCGCTGCCCGTGCTGACCGAGGCGGAGAGCGTGGAACTGCTGGCGCGCGCCGAGGTTCCCGACGGGTTCCGGTGCCGTCTGGCGGCCCTCGGCCAGGGGCATCCGCTGACCCTGGCGCTGCTGGCGGACGCGACGGCCTCCGGAAGGGTGCCCGACGATCTGGCCGAGCTGCCCGACCTGGTCGCCACCCTGGTGGC
Organism: Streptomyces fulvoviolaceus; assembly: GCF_000718165.1. Taxonomy (GTDB): domain Bacteria; phylum Actinomycetota; class Actinomycetes; order Streptomycetales; family Streptomycetaceae; genus Streptomyces; species Streptomyces fulvoviolaceus. The sequence continues at coordinate 51,687 of NZ_JOEY01000034.1, forward strand.
GCAGGTGGTCGGCGAGGCGCCCGGCGAGGCCCATGTGCTGGGGCTGGCGCTGTGCGCCCATGCCTGGCTCACCACCGAGGACCTGCTGCGCAGCGCCGTCGGCGACCGCGCTCCGGAGGTGTGGGCGTGGCTGGAGGCGCAGCCGTGGGTGACCCGGGGAGCCGACGGGCTGTATCCGCACGAGCTGGTGCGGGATGTGCTGGACGCCGATCTGCGCAGCCGCTCGCCGGAGACGTTCCGGCGGGTCAACCGGATCGTCCACGAGCTCGCGGTCGCCGGGATGCGTCGGCATCACGCCACCGACCAGCGGCTGTGGGCGTATCAGAAGCTCTATCTGCACCGCCGCAGCCCGTTCGCGTCGGCGTTCTGGGCGCTGCGTGAGCGTGGGTCCGCCGCCGTGGTCGCGGGGCGTCCGGAGGACCATCGCGAGGTGCTGGAGGTGATCGAGCGGTACGAGGGCGGGCCCAGCGCGGCGGTCGCCGAGCGGTGGCTCGACGCGGAGCCGCAGAACCTGATGGTGATGCGGCACTCCAGCGGGGTCGTCGGGTTCATGTTCCAGGTGGTCCACCCGACGGACCCGGCGCTGTGCGCGGCCGACCCCGTCGTGCGGACCGCCTTGGACCATGCCGCGCGGATCTCCCCGGCCCGGCCGGGGGAGCAGATCACCGTCGCCCGTTTCGTGGGCGGCCCCGACGGGCACCAGCGCGATGCCCACGCCGTCCTCGTGGCCTCGGTCGGATCTACGGTCACCTGGCTGACGCGCCCGCTGGCCTGGTCGTTCTGCGCGGTGCTCGACTGTGAGTTCTGGCGGCCCGCGTTTCAATACCTGGGCCTGACCACGGAGTTCGAGGCGGAGTTCGAGGGCCTGCGCTACACGGTCTTCGGGATCGACTGGCGGCGCTGCCCCGTCGAGGCCTGGCTGGAGCTGATGGCGGAGCGTGAACTCACCGGTGCCACCGGCCCGCCGCCTCCCGAACTGCTGCGCCCGCCGCCGCTGGACCGGGCCCGCTTCGACGAGGCGGTGCGCGCCGCGCTGCGCGATCTGCACGCGCCGGACCGGCTGAAGGCCAGCCCCCTGACGGGCTCGGGGCTGGCGGTGGGCTTCGACTTCGAGGAGGGCGCCGGGCCGGAGCGGGCGGCGGAGCGGCTGCGGGCCACCCTCATCGGCGGTATCGAGCAGGTCGGCCGTGAGCCGCGCGCGGAGGCGCTGTGCCGGGTGCTGCAGCGGACCTTCGTCCGGCCCGCGCCCACGCAGGAGGCCGCGGCGGAGGTGCTCGGTCTGCCGTTCTCCACCTACCGGCGGCATCTGGGCAAGGCCGTCGAGCGGCTCACGGACCTGCTCTGGGCGGTGGAGATCGGAGAGGTGCGGCTGGGAGAGAGGTGAGCCGGCCTCGGGCCTCGGGGTGGGCAGCGATTGGGCAGGAACTGGCCTGGCAGGTGAACACCCCGCCGTCCGATGCTCCGGGGGACCGGAATGCGCCATCAACCAGGGGGAGTTGGCCCATGGCAGACGTACTCGTACTCGGAGCGGGACTCAACGGACTGACGACCGCGATGCTCCTCGCCCGCGACGGACACCGCGTCACCGTGCTGGAGCGGGACGGCGGCGAACCGGGCGGCGGCAGCGACGCGTTGTGGGAGAGCTGGGAGCGCCCGGGGGTCAGCCAGTTCCGGCTGCTGCATCTGATGCTGCCGCGCTGGCGGGCGGAGATCGGGCGCGAACTCCCGGAGGTGATCAGCGAGTTGGAGGCCCTCGGCGGTCTCCGGGTGAACCTGCTCGGCGTGCTGCCCGGCGAGTTGACCGGCGCCCTCCGCGCGGACGACGACCGCTTCGAGACGGTGACGGCCCGCCGTCCGATCGTGGAGGCCGCGCTGTCCGCGGTCGCGGCCCGTACCCGAGGGGTGACCGTCCACCGGGGTGTCACGGTCACCGGGTTGCTGACCGGCGCCGAGTCGGCCCCGGGCGTCCCGCACGTGACGGGGGTCATGGCGGACGGAGGGCGGACGTTCCGCGCCGACCTGGTCGTCGACGTGACGGGTCGCCGCTCACCGGTGACGAGCATGCTGGACGCCGTGGGCGGGCGCCGCCCGGTCGAGGAGCGGGAGGACGCGGGCTTCGTCTACTACACCCGCCACTACCGCTCCCGAAGCGGAAACGGCGGCGGGCCCGAGGCCCGGGCCTCGGTGCTCCAGCACTTCGACAGCGTCTCGGCACTCACCCTGCCCTGCGACTCCGGCACCTGGGGCGTGGGGCTGATCGCCTCCTCCCGGGACCCTCAACTGCGGGCGCTGCGTGACCCGGAGCAGTGGGAGCGGGCGCTCGCGCTGTTCCCCACCCTCGCGCACTGGGGCGACGGCGAGCCGATCACCGGTGTGCAGGTGATCGCGGGCATCGAGGACCGCCACCGCAGCTACGTCGTGGACGGCACCCCCGTGGCCACGGGGCTGCTCGCCGTGGGCGACGCCTGGGCGTGCACCAACCCCTCTCTTGGGCGGGGCTCGTCGATCGGGGTGCTCCACGCCTGCGCACTGCGTGACCTGCTGCGCGAGACCGACACCGGCAAGCCCGAGGAACTGGCGCTGCGCTTCCACGAGGTCACCGAGGCCACCGTCGCCCCCTACTACCGGGCGACCCTGGCCTACGACCGGCACCGACTGGCCGAGATCGACGGCGACATCACCGGCCGCCCGTACCGCACCGCCGACCCCGCCTGGGCGATCACCAAGGCGATGGACGCCGCGGTGCTGCGCGACCCGGATGTACTGCGGGCTCGGACCTCGATCGCGTCGCTGCTCGCGACGCCCCAGGAGGTCCTCTCCTGGCCGGGCGTGATGGACAAGGTGCTGGCCCTCGGCTCCAACGCGCCGCAGTACCCGCTGCCGGGACCCGGCCGGGCCGAGCTGCTGGCCGCCATCGGCGTGAAGGACAGTCCCACCGGCACCGTGACGAGGGACCTCGCCGTGCCCCGGACCACCCGGCCCACCGCGCAGACCGTGCCCGACGGCCCGGCCACCGGCACCCGTATCGACGTCAACGGCGTCCGGATCAACGTGCACGACACCGGCGAGGGCCCCGCCGTACTGCTGCTCCACGGCTGGCCCGACACCCACGACCTCTGGCGCCACCAGGTCCCGGCGCTGACGGCCGCCGGGTACCGGACGATCGCCCCCGACCTGCGCGGCTTCGGCGACTCCGACAAGCCGGCCGAGATCGCCGACTACGGGATCCTGAGGTTCATCGGCGACCTGATCGGCGTCCTCGACCACCTCGGCGTGGACCGGGTCCATGTGCTCGGCCACGACTGGGGCGGCGCGATCGGCGCGGTGTTCGCGGCGATGGCGCCCGCGCGGGTGACCGGCCTCACCTGTCTGTCGGTCGGGCATCCGGGGGCGTTCGGCGCGGCGGGCCTGACGCAGCGTGAGAAGTCCTGGTACATGCTGCTGTTCCAGTTCCCGGGCGTGGCCGAGCAGTGGCTGTCGCAGGACGACTTCCGCAACTTCCGCGACTGGGCCCGGCATCCGGACGCCGACGCGGTGATCGCCCGGCTCCGCGACCCCGGAGCACTGTCCGCAAGCCTCGGCGTGTACCGCGCCGTCCTGCCCCCGGAGTCGCTGATCGCCCCGCCCGTGCAGCTCCCGCCGATCCAGGCGCCCACCATGGGCGTGTGGAGCGACGGCGATGTCGCGGTGACCGAGCAGGCGCTCACCGGCACCGCCGCGTTTGTCGACGGGCGGTGGCGCTACGAGCGGATCGACGGCGCCGGCCACTGGATGCAGCTCGACGCACCGGACCGGGTCAACAGCCTGCTGCTCGACTTCCTCGGCGAGACCGCGGCCCACACGGAAAGCACCACGCGTCGATGACGAGCCCCTTGGCTTCCCGTACGGCGGCCAGGTCGCTCACCTCGACCGTGCTCTTTCCGGAGCGGTAGACGGCGATGTACGCCTCTTCGGCGCCGATGCGCTCCTGGCTCCTGCGCACGACGTCGGCCGCGTCCTCACACCGCACGACCACGACCACGACGCCGTCGGCGTCCGCGCACACCACGTCTCCGGGGCGGACGATCTCGCCGCCGATCAGCACCGGTTCGGCCATCGGCCCGACGGTCTCCTTGACCGTGCCCTTGATGCAGACGCCGTAGGAGAACACGGGGACGGACGGGCGGCGCCGTCTCCACCCGCAGGAGTGGCCGTCGCCGAGTTGGTGGTCCTGTTCCCCCGTGGTCCTGTTCCCCCGCGGTCCCGGCCGGCCTTGTCAGCGCAGGATCACCGTGCGCCTCCCCTGGACGAACACCCGGCCTTCGCAGTGCCAGCGGACCGCTCGGGCCAGGGCTGCCGATTCCGCGTCGCGGCCGATGGCGGCGAGGTCGTCGGGTGTGTGGCTGTGGTCGACGCCGATGACTTCCTGGGCGATGATCGGGCCTTCGTCGAGGTCGGCGGTGACGTAGTGGGCTGTCGCGCCGACGAGTTTGACGCCGCGGTCGTGGGCCTGGTGGTAGGGCTTGGCGCCCTTGAAGCTCGGCAGGAACGAGTGGTGGATGTTGATCATCCGGCCGGCCAGTCGGTTGCACAGGTCGTCGGAGAGCACCTGCATGTAGCGCGCCAGCACGACCAGGTCGACGTCGAACGAGTCGATGATCTCCAGGAGTCGGGTCTCGGCCTCGGGTTTGGTCGCGGCGGTGACCGGCACGTGGAAGAACGGGATGCCGTGCCAGGCGACGAGCGACTCGTGGTCGCGGTGGTTGGAGACCACCCCGACCACGTCGACGGGCAGGTCACCGCTGCGGGCGCGAAAGAGCAGGTCGTTGAGGCAGTGGCCGTAGCGGGACACCATGACCAGCACGCGGCGCCGGGTGCTGACCGGTTCGAGGTGCCACCGCATGGCGAAGGTGGCGGCCACGGCGGCGAAGTCGCGGCGCAGGGTCTCCGTGGCGCTCTCACCGCCGGAGGCGGCGAAGTACACCCGCATGAAGAAGTGGCCGTCGCGGCGGTCGCCGAACTGCTGGTTGTCGATGATGTCGCTGTCGTGCTCGACCAGGAACCGCGAGACGGCGAGGACGATGCCGGGAGCCTCGGGGCAGTCGAGGGTGAGGACGTGCTCGACATTCGGTGACGTGTCCATCAGGGCACCTCCGGGCCGCGGTACTCGCTCATCGCGTCGATGAGCCAGCGCGCCAGGTGGTCGGCGAACGAGGACCGTGGGAACAGCCGGTACGTCGGTGTCTCGTCGACCTGCCAGAGCAGCACCGCGATGGGGCCCACCGTGGTCGACACCGCCCGGCCGGGACCGAAGACCCGGGGGTGCAGGTCCAGCGGGCAGCCCTTCTCCAGCACCTGCCGGGCGGCCGGGCCGCTCAGCTCCAGCGTGGTGCGGTTCGCCGAGACGTCCACGACCGAGCCCGGGTCGCCGCCGAGTGCCTCCCGCAACTCGGCGGCGACAGCGGTCTCTTCGGCCTGGGACAGCACGAGCCATTCGTCGGGGCCGAGCCAGACGACCGTGTGGGGGCCGGATGCGGCGGTGTCGCCGCACTGCCGCGGGAGCGGCGCCCCCAGGGCCTTCTCGACACGGTCGGCCGCTTCGGAAGCGGGGTCGACGCGCAGGTTCACCATGGTGACGAACGGCCACTCGGTCAGCGTGACGCCGCGGGCGCCCGTGACCGTGGCGGAGCGCATCCGCTCTTCCAGGTGCGCCAGGGGGCTGGTGCGCAGTGCGGTGATCGGCTCAGCCATCTCGCTTGGTCCCTTCGGGGTCGTAGAGGACGAAGTCGGCCACCTCGACGGGCACCAGGTCCTCGCCCACCGGGGCGAGCAGGGTCTCGCCGATCCTGGCCCGCCCGCCGGCCACGAGGGCGAGGGCGAAGGGGCGGCCGAGGGCCGGGCTGTGGTAGCTGGAGGTGACGTGGCCGAGCATCGGCACCGGCACCGTCTCCAAGGAGACGTCCGGCGCGACGAGTTGAGTGCCTTCCGGCAGCCGGGTCGTGCGATCGGCCGGGAGCAGACCGACCAGTTGCTTGCGGTCGGTGCGGGAGGTGTCGGCGCGGGCGTAGGACCGCTTTCCGATGAAGTCCTTCTGCTTCGAGACGACCCAGGACATGCCCGCGTCCTGCGGGGTGACGGTGCCGTCGGTGTCCTGGCCGACGATGATGTAGCCCTTCTCGGCGCGCAGGACGTGCATGGTCTCGGTGCCGTACGGGGTGATGCCGTACGGCTGTCCGGCCTCGTACACCTGCTCCCAGACGGCGCGGCCGTACCACGCGGAGACGTTGATCTCGTAGGCGAGTTCGCCGGAGAAGGAGATCCGGCAGATGCGGGCCGGGACACCGGAGGCCAGGGTGGTCTCGCGGAAGGCCATGAAGGGGAAGGCCTCGGCGGACAGGTCGACGTCGGGCGCGAGTTGGGCGACGACCTCGCGTGACTTGGGGCCGACCACCGCGATCGTGGTCCACTGTTCGGTCACCGAGGTGCAGTGGACGTCGAGTTCGGGCCACTCGGTCTGCAGCCACTCCTCCAGCCAGTCCAGGACGCCTGCGGCCCCGCCGGTCGTGGTGGTCATGAAGTAGCGGTTGTCGTCGAGGCGCAGGGTCACGCCGTCGTCGAAGATCATGCCGTCGGGCTTGCACATCACGCCGTAGCGGGCGAGGCCGGGCTTGAGCTTCTTGAAGGCGTTCGTGTAGACGCGGTTGAGGAACTCGCCCGCGTCCGCGCCCCAGATCTCGATCTTGCCGAGGGTGGAGGCGTCCATGACCGCCACTCCCTCACGGGCCGCGCGGCACTCGCGGGCCACGGCGGTGTCCATGTCCTCACCGGGCAGGGGGAAGTACCAGGGGCGCTTCCACTGCCCGACGTCCTCGAACAACGCTCCGTGCGCCACATGCCAGCTGTGGATGGAGGTGGTCCGCTCCGGATCGAACAGCTCGCCGCGCTCGCGTCCCGCCAGGGCGGCGAACGCCACCGGCGTGTACGGCGCCCGATAGGCCGTGGTGCCGATCTCTCCCAGCGAACCGCCGAGGGCCTCGGCGATCACACCGATCGCGTTGACGCCGGACGTCTTGCCCTGGTCGCCCGCCGTGCCGAGCGAGGTGTAGCGCTTGACGTGCTCGACACCGCGCATGCCGGCGCCGGTGGACCTCCAGACGTCGGCGACGGTGACGTCGCGTTGCAGGTCGACGAAGTGGGTGTCCCAGGTGCCGGGTTCGCCGTCGGGGGCGGGCACCAGCCACAGGGCACGCACTTCAGGACGTACCTCCTTGTACGACGCCGTGGGTACCGGCACCGGGAACCCGGCCTCCGTCGCGGCCCGTGCACCGGCCCGCGCCCCCTCGCCCAGACAGCCGTCGAGGTCGTACGTCCCGCGGGCCGCACCGACGACCTGCTGGTCCCTCACGGTGCCGTCGGGCACGAACGCCACGAGCCCGGAGTCCCAGCGGAGCTTGCCCTGGCGCTGGCTGTGCAGGTGCACCACCGGGCTCCAGCCGCCCGAGACGGCGAGCAGGTCGCAGTCGAACGACTGTGGTGCGCCGGTGAGTTGACCGTCGGCGTCGAGGCCCTGGACGGTGACGGCGGTCAGTCGGCCTTCGCCCGCCGTGTCGACCACCGCGCTGCCCGTCAGCACCCGCACCCCCGTCGCCGCGGCGACCTCGGCGGCCCGGTGGGACAGCTCGGGGCGCGCGTCCACGACGGCGGCGATGTCGATCCCGGCGGCGTGGAGGTCGGCGACCGTGTCATAGGCGCTGTCGTTGGTCGTGCTCACCACGGCCCGCGAACCCGGGGCCACGGCATACCGGTTGAGGTACGTACGCACGGACGCGGCGAGCATCACCCCGGGGCGATCGTTGCCGGCGAAGGTCAGGGGACGCTCGTGCGCGCCGGTCGCGAGGACCACCTGGCGGGCCCGGATGTGCCACAGCCGCTGCCGCGAGATGCCGGTGGCGGGTTCGGGGGCGCCGGTTCCGAGGTGGTCGGTGCGGCGCTGGAGGGCCAGCACGTAGTTGTCGTCGTACGAGCCGAAGGCCATGGTGCGTTGCAGTACGACGACCTCGGGGGCGGAGTCGAGCGCGGCGCGGACGTCGGCGACCCACGTGAGGCCGGTCTGCGCACCTGAGAGCAGCGAACCGCCGGGCTCGGGCTGGTCGTCGACGAGGATCACGCGGGCGCCGGAGGCGGCGGCAGCGGCGGCGGCCGCGAGCCCGGCCGGTCCGGCGCCGACGACCAGGACGTCGGTGTGCACGTACTTCTTGTCGTAGACGGCGGGGTCGGGGGCCGGGTCGAGCCGGCCCATCCCGGACAGCGTCGTGGCGGACAGGCCGTCGTACAGCTCCACCGCCGTCGCCGGCAGCATGCCCTCCGAGTACGAACCGCCGATCTGCAACAGGGCGTTGGGCTCCTCGACGCCGGCGGAGACGATGCCGCGCGGGCGGCCGCGGTAGATCGACGGAGCGACCTCGACGAGACCGTTCGCCAGCATCGCCGAGGCGACGGTGTCACCGGGGTGCCCGGTCAACTCCCGCCCGTCGACGGTGAATCGCAGCACGGCGGCGCGGTCGACGCGGCCTCCTTGCCGCAGCCGGAAGTGCTGGTCGGTCATCGGTTCCCTCCGGCCTGGGGCAGTTCGGGGCGGGGCTCGTCGAGCCGGTAGGCGGCGAGCACCTCGTAGTTCACGGTGTCGCGCAGGACGTTGAACCAGCGACGGCAGCCGGTGCTGTGCATCCACCGCTCGGCGAAGGGGCCCTTGGGGTTGTCGCGGTAGAAGACGTACTCGGCCCACTGCTCGTCGGTGAGGTCGGCGGGGGTCTCGGGGTGGGGGACGTGGGCCTGTCCGCCGTAGTGGTACTCGGTCTCGTCCCGTGGTCCGCACCATGGGCAGGTGATCAGCAGCACGGTGTCCTCCTCAGTGGGCCACGGCTGCGGCGCCGTGCTCGTCGATCAACGCGCCCGTCGCGAAGCGTTCGAGGGCGAAGGGGGCGTTCAGCGGATGCGGTTCGCCCGTGGCGACGGTGTGCGCGAAGGCCCAGCCGGCGGCGGGGGTGGCCTTGAAACCGCCGGTGCCCCAGCCGCAGTTGACGTAGAGGTTCTCCACGGGGGTGGTGCCGATGATCGGGGAGGCGTCCGGGGTGACGTCGACGATGCCGCCCCAGGTCCGCAGCACGTGCGCGCGGGCGAAGACGGGGAACAGCTCCACGGCGGCGGCCATCTGCTGCTCGATCACGTGGAAGGAGCCGCGCTGCCCGTAGCCGTTGTAGGAGTCGACGCCCGCGCCCATCACCAACTCGCCCTTGTGGGCCTGGGAGACGTAGACGTGCACATGGTTCGACATGACGACCGTCGGATGCACCGGCTCGTGCAGCTCGGACACCAGCGCCTGCAGCGGATGCGACTGGATCGGCAACCGGAAACCGGCCCGCTCGGCCAGCACGCTGCTGTGCCCGGCGGCCGCGAGACCGACCCGGCCCGCGTGGATACGACCGCGGTTGGTCTCGACGCCGACGACCCGGTCGCCGTCCTTGAGGAAACCGGTGACCTCGCAGCCCTGGATCAGATCCACGCCCATCTCGTCGGCCCGGCGGGCCAGCGCCCAGGCCACGTGGTCGTGCTTGGCGATGCCGGCGCGCGGCTGGAAGGTGCCGCCGAGGACCGGGTACCGGGTGCGCGGCGAGAGGTTGACGATCGGGCAGACCTCGCCGACCTGGTCCGGGGTGAGCCACTCGGCGTCGACGCCGTTGAGGCGGTTGGCGTTGACGCGGCGCATGCCCTCGCGGACGTCCTGCAGGGTGTGCGCGAGGTTGAGGACGCCGCGCTGGCTGAACAGGAAGTCGTAGCCCAGCTCCTCCGGGAGCTGCTCCCACAGCTTGAGCGCGTGCTCATAGATCGCCGCGCTCTCGTCCCACAGGTAGTTGGAGCGGATGATCGTGGTGTTGCGGGCCATGTTGCCGCCGGCCAGCCAGCCCTTCTCCAGCACGGCGACATTGGTGATGCCGTGGTTCTTGGCCAGGTAGTAGGCGGTGGCCAGGCCGTGGCCTCCCGCGCCGATGATGACGACGTCGTACGAGGAGCGCGGCTCGGGGTTGCGCCAGAGGAAGTCCGGGTGCTCCGGCAGCGGCGTGCTGGTCATGCCGCGTCTCCGTTCAGGTGGGGGTAGAGGGGGTAGGCGGCGGCGAGCTTCTCGACCCGGGCGCGCAGTTCGTCGTCGGGCTGTTCGCCCTTCAGGGCCTCGGCGATGATGTCGGCTACCTCCCGGAACTCCGCCGCACCGAAGCCGCGGGTGGCCAGGGCGGGGGTGCCGATCCGCAGGCCCGAGGAGATCATCGGTGGTCGGGGGTCGAAGGGCACCGCGTTGCGGTTGACGGTGATGCCGACGCGGTGCAGCCGGTCCTCGGCCTGCTTCCCGTCGAGCGCGGAGTTCCTCAGGTCGACGAGGACCAGGTGCACTTCGGTGCCGCCGGTCAGCACCGTGATCCCGGCCTCGGCGACATCGTCGGACAGCAGCCGTCCGGCGAGGATGCGGGCGCCGTCCAGGGTGCGCTGCTGGCGCTCCTTGAACTCCGCGCCCGCCGCCACCTTGAAGGCCACCGCCTTCGCCGCGATGACGTGCTCCAACGGGCCGCCCTGCTGGCCCGGGAAGACCGCGGAGTTGATCTTCTTGGCCAGCCCGGCGCGGCTGAGGATCACACCGCCGCGCGGGCCGCCGAGGGTCTTGTGCGTGGTGGTCGTGACGACATCGGCGTACGGCACCGGGTTCGGGTGCAGGCCCGCGGCCACCAGCCCGGCGAAGTGCGCCATGTCCACCATCAGATACGCGCCCACTGCGTCGGCGATCCGCCGGAACGCGGCGAAGTCCAGCCGGCGGGGGTAGGCCGACCAGCCGGCGACGATCATCCTGGGCCGGTGCGCGAGAGCGAGCTGTTCGACCTCGTCCATGTCGATTCGCAGGTCGGACTCGCGCACGTGGTACGGCACGACGTTGTACAGCTTGCCGGAGTAGTTGATGCGCATGCCGTGGGTCAGATGGCCGCCGTGCGCCAGGTCGAGGCCGAGGATCGTGTCGCCGGGGTCGAGCAGCGCGAACATCGCGGCCGCGTTGGCCTGGGCGCCCGAGTGCGGCTGCACGTTGGCGGCCTCGGCGCCGAACAGTTCCTTCACCCGGTCGATGGCCAGCTGCTCGATGACGTCGACGTGCTCGCAGCCGCCGTAGTAGCGGCGGCCCGGGTAGCCCTCGGCGTACTTGTTGGTCAGGACCGAGCCCTGCGCCTCCATGACCGCGGCCGGGGCGAAGTTCTCCGAGGCGATCATCTCGAGGGTCGACTGCTGACGGCGGAGTTCGGCGTCCACCGCGGCGGCGACATCCGGGTCGAGTGCGCTGAGCGGGAGGGAGAGGGAGGAGGCGACCGGGGTGAGCGACGGGTTCGTTGCCATCTGTGCACCATCCTGAGAGCCAACTAATGAGCAACTGATATATCAGCCTCTGCGGTAAGGTATGGGAGTTCGCCGGACTGGTCAAGGGGGCTTCATGCAGCAGGCAGGGGGCTTCATGCAGCAGGTGGCGACCGAGCCCGGGGGCGAGGAGCTGTCCCTCGCCGAGCGCGCCTACCGCGCCATCCGCGACCAGCTCGTGATGCTCGAGATCCGACCGGGCGCGCCGATCAACGAGGACCAGCTGGCCCAGTCCCTCGGCGTCGGACGGACCCCGGTGCGCGAGGCGCTCAAGCGGCTCCAGTACGAGCGCCTGATCACGACCTACCCGCGACGCGGCACCTTCGCCACCGACGTCAACATCACCGACCTGGCCCACATCTCCGAGGTACGCCAGGAGCTGGAACCCCTGGCCGCCGCCCAGGCCGCGCGGCGCGGCACGGCCATCGACCGAGCGACCCTGACGGACCTGCTGCGGGACCTGGAGAGCGTGGACTCCGGCCGGCACGACGCCGCCGAGCTCATGCGTCTGGACCTCCGGGTCCACCGCGCCACCTACGCCGCCACGCACAACCCGTACCTGGAGGACACCCTCGTCCGCCACGACAACCTGGCCACCCGCATCTGGTGCCTGTTCATCGACCGACTGCCCGGCATGGCCGGCCACGTCGAAGAGCACAGACCGTTGATCGAGGCGATCGTCGCCGGCGACTCCGACACGGCGGCGCGGCTCGCCCGCAGCCACGTCGAGGGCTTCGAACAGGCCATCCGCGACGCCATCTGAATCCCCTGCCTCAGCTGGGGGAGGGTTCAGAGGATGCTGTCGATGAAGAGGCGTGTGGACTCGTGGACGGGCGCGTCGATGACCTGGGACGGCGGGCCCTTCTCGACGAGCCGGCCCTCGGACATGAAGACCACCTCGTCGGCGACGCCGCGGGCGAAGCCGATCTCATGGGTGACCACGATCATCGTCATGCCGCTGGTCGCCAGCCGCTTCATGACGTTCAGAACCTCACCGACCAGTTCGGGGTCCAGGGCCGAGGTCGGCTCGTCGAAGAGCATGACGCTGGGCTTCATGACCAGGGCGCGCGCGATCGCCACACGCTGCTGCTGGCCGCCGGACAAGGTGCTGGGGTAGACATCGGCCTTGTGGGCCATACCCACCTCCTCCAGCGCCTGCAGTGCGTCCTTCACCGCCTCGGCCTTGTTCACGCCCTTGACGCGGCGCGGTGCCTCGATGAGGTTCTCCAGCACCGTCATGTGCGGGAAGAGGTTGTAGGCCTGGAAGACCATGCCGGTCCTGGTGCGCTGCTTCGCGACGGCCGAGGGCGACAGCTCGTGCAGTTTGTCACCCTTGATGCGGTAACCGATCACCTCGCCGTCCACGACGACGGTGCCGCGGGACGGGCGCTCGAGGTGATTGACACATCGCAGCATGGTGCTCTTGCCCGAGCCGGACCGCCCGAGGATGACGACCACCTGGCCGCGGTGGACCTCGAGGTCGACGCCCTTGAGGACCTCGACCGGTCCGAAGCTCTTGTGGAGGTCGATGATCCGGACGATGGGATCGGCCGTCGGGGTGTCAGTGCCGTCGGGCACGGATGTCGTTGCGCTCATCGGAGATTCACCGGTCCTTTCGTTACGACGGTTACGCCGGAGTCGGGTTGTCGTTCGACCGGGACCGCTGCGAGAGCCGGGAGCCGAGCGCGCGGAGCTTCGCGAGTCCGCCGGGCCGCTGCGCGCCGCCGTGGACGCCGCGCCCGTAGTGACGCTCGATGTGGCTCTGGGCGTAGGACAGGACCGTGGTGCACACCAGGTACCAGAGCGAGATCACCACGAGCAGCGGGATCGTGCGGAAGTTCTGCGAGTAGATCAGTTGCGCCGAGTACAGCAGGTCGGCGAGAGCGATGATGCTCACCAGCGAGGAGTGCTTCAGCATGCCGATGACCTGGTTGCCGGTGGGCGGGACGATCACCCGCAGGGCCTGGGGCAGGACCACCCTGCGGAAGGTCAGCCACCGGTTCATCCCGAGCGCGATGGCCGCCTCGCTCTGGTGCTTGGGCACCGAGAGAAGGCCACCACGCACGATCTCGGCCATGTAGGCCGATTCGTTCAGGGTCAGGCCGATGATGGCGACGGCCCACAGGTTCAGCACGCCGTTGGTGGCCGCGCCGACGATTTCAGGACCGCCGAACAGGCTGAGCGACAACCGGGGGTAGAGGGCCGAGAGGTTGAACCAGAAGATCAGCTGGACGAGGAGCGGCGTGCCTCGGAAGAACCACAGGTAGGCGCCCGAGAGCGAGGAGAGCACCCGGTTCTCCGACATCCGGCAGGCAGCCAGAACGATGCCGAGGGCGATCCCCAGAGACATGGACACACCGGTGAGGACCAGCGTGGTGCGAAGGCCCGCCATGATCTCGGGGTTGAACAGGTACTCCCAGACGACCGGCCACTCGAAGTTGTCGTTGGTCACCACGGAGAAGCCCAGACTCGCCGCTACGAGGAGAACGAGCAGGGCGGCGAGGCGCCGACCGGGATACCGCATCGGCACGAGTTCCGTGGGCGGGGTGGCTGACGGGTCCACGCGTGTGGAGTCCGTGACGGTGGCTGTTTTCATCAGTTGCTCCCCGTCGCGGGAAGGATCTCGGCCTTCTTGATCAGCCCCTGGCCGGCGTTGAACTTGTCGAGGATCTTCTGCAGTTCACCGTTCTCGATCAGGTGGTCGGTGGCCGCCTGAACCGCCTTGGCGAACTTCGCGGTGTCACTGTTGCGCGACAGCACCAGGCCGGTCTCGTACTTGGGTGCCCACGGCAGCTCGACCAGGGCGAACTGGTTCTTGGCCTGGCTCATCACATAGGCCACCTGGCTCGCGCTGCTGATCGCCGCGTCGACCCGGCCTCCACGCATGGCGAGGTTGACGTTGGCCTGTGAGTCGAAGGTCTTGAGAGTGATCGGATCCTTGCCCGCACTCTTGCACTTCTTCGCAACCTCCACGCCCAGCTTCGCCTCGGCGGAACCGAGCAGCGCGGCCACCGTGTAACCACAGAGGTCCTCCTGGGCGGTGGCGCTGGTGATCTTGCTGCCGGCGGGGACCATGAGGGCGTCGGCCGACTCGTGGTTGGTGACGAAGGTGACGGTCTCCGTACGCTCGGGCAGCGCGTAGATCTCTCCGGTCGCGGCGTCGTAGCGGCCTGCCTGCAGTCCGGTGATGATGCCGTTGAACGGGGCGATCTTGATCTGGACCTTCAGGCCCAGGACCGCGGCGATCTGACGCACGTTCTCGATGTCCCAGCCGGTGGGATTCGCGCCGGTGGCCGGTTCGATCACCGCGGGCGGGTAGGTGGCGGCGGCGATCACCAAGGTCCCCTTCGAGGCGATCGACTTGGGGACCATGGCGGCGATCGAGTCGACCTTCTTCGACACGGTGTCCGACGCGGTGGTGGAGGAATCGGTGGCGGACGAACCGCAGGCGGCCGTCGACCCCATCAGGGCAATGGATCCGACGATCGCCCCGAAGCGGACCAGACGTGAATCGCGTAGACGCTCCATGGTTTCTCCCTGTGGCTGAAATCCCCGAGCGGACTGATCCCGACATGGATCCTGTTTGCGATGGCGCAGGGCTCGGTGATGGCAGGTAACTTCGCACCTTCATCGAGGCCTGACAAGATGTGATCACAGATCTTTTTTGCATCGTTGTCTGTGGAACCAGCTCTGACCTGGGAAAACCATCTCGAAGAAGAATTTGACGAGCGATCACGCTGCCGATCACGCCGTCGATCACGACGATCCGGTCGACGAACCCGTGGGCCGGGGCATGCCCGTCCGCCTCGATCGGGTCCCGCCCGCCCCGCTCGCGTGAGGCGAGGTGATACGTAGCAAATCGGCAATCGATCGGAAATCCTGGGGGCCAATTATGGCCAGCCGCGCGTCGATACCGACGTCGCCGGAGTGGAGAAGTTGATATTCCCGTCGGGCGTTCGAGTCGACGGTTTTCGTCCTGGAGCTACTGGAGCTACCCGTCGCCCTGGATCTACCCGAAGAAACTGCCGTCGGCCGAGCCGGCTACCGCGATTCCAGCTGCGCCTTGATCCGGTCGGTGGCGTTGGCCAGCGACTCGTTGCTGATCGCGGCGGCCATCTCGGCGTCGTGCGCGAGGGCGGCCTTGAGCAGGCGCTCCTGGTAGCGCCACAGCGCATCGACGTCGCCGGGGGTGTCGAGGGTCGCCCGGGCGCCGACGATCTTGTAGGCGCGGCAGTGCTGCCACAGGGTGCGGATGGTGCTCAGCAGCACGGGGTTGCCGGCCGCCTCGTAGAGGATGGCGAGCAGGGCCTCGTCGTGGTCGAGGTACGGGACCACGGCACCCTCGGTGATCGCGCTCCGCATGAGCTCGAACTGCTCACGCATGCGGGCGACGTCCGCCTCGTCGATCCGTGCGGCGCCGCGGCGCGCGGCCTCGACCTCCAGGACCTGTCGCGTGTCGTAGATGTGGAGCAGCTCGTCGAGGTTCTGACCCTTCACCACCGAGCCCTTGTGCGGAACGCGTTCGGCGAAGCCGGCCTCCTCGAGGCGCCGGATGGCTTCGCGCACCGGCATCACGCTGGTTCCGACCTCGGCGGCGAGGTCGCGGATGCGCAGGCGGTAGCCGGCCGGATACTCGCCGCTGGTGATCGCTCCGTGCAGCACCGCGTACACCTGGTCGGCCAGGGAGGGCGACGGCTCGACACGTTTGGACATAAGCACGACTGAATCATAAACAGGCTGGTCGGCGGCAGGGGTTCGACGAAGGCTCACGTTCGCCTCCTGCAAACCATTGTGTGATGTGTGATCACATCTTATGGTGGCGGACATCCAGGTGAGACCGGAACTCCCTCGGGCATCGCGTGACGACTTCCCGCGCCCGGTCGACCCGCCCGCACGTAGGTCATGTCACCCCTCTCCGGCATCCAGGGATCCCGAGACGGAGCTTCGAGTGCTGAGAATCGAGAAGAGGAACGCATGAAGGATGTGGTCATCGTCGGCGGTGGCATCGCCGGCCTCTCTGCCGCGTGGCGCCTGCGGCACTGGGACACCCTGCTGCTGGAGTCGGGGCCTCGCGTCGGCGGCCGCATCCGCTCCGAGCGACGCGGACCGTACTGGCTCAACTGGGGCGGGCACGTCTACGCCGGCGGGAACTCCTCCACCGCGTGGCTCCTCGGTGACACCGGTATCGACTCGACCCCGGTGACGGGATCGCTGGCCGGACTGGCCATGAACGGCAAGCTGCTTCTCAAGGGCCGGGTGGAGAGCTATCCGTTCCGGATACCCATGCCGTGGTCCGCCCGCGTCGGGATGGTGAAGGCCGGTGCCAAGGTCGGGCTGGCCGTCGCCCGCTACGCGCGGATCGTCCAGCGGCGGCCCGGCGAGGACGAGGCCACAAGACAGCAGCGGGTCTACGACTTCATGAACGACCGCAGCTTCGCCGACTTCGTCGGAGACCTGCCCGAAGACGCCGAAGCGCTGTTCAAGCCCACGGTGACCCGCTCCGCCGCCGACATCGACCAGCTCTCCGCCGGCGCCGGCGTCGGCTACTTCAGCCTGGTGTGGAACATCGGCGGGGGCCTCTCCGAGAGCATCGTCGGCGGACCGTCCACCCTCACCGAGGGCATCGCCGCGGCCCTGTCGGACAGGGTGCGGCTGAACGCGGCCGTCGAGGAGATCGTCCAGAAGAAGGACTCGGCCGTCGTCCGCTACCGGGAGGACGGGGTCGAGAAGGAGGTCGAGGCGCGCTGCGTGGTCCTGGCCACCCCCGCCACCGTCAGCCACCGGGTCGCGGTCGATCTCGACCCCGATGTCCGAGAGGCCCTGTCGAAGATCGTCTACGGCCCGTACGTGAGCGCCGCGTTCCTCACCGACGAGACCGAGCGCCAGGTCTGGGACGACGCCTACGCCATCGCGACGCCGAAGCGGCCCTTCAACGTCGTACTGAACATGTCGAACATCGCGCGCGGTCTCGAGTCGGAACGCCGGCCCGGCAGCAGCGTCATGGTCTTCTCGCCGGGCAGTCTGGCGCGCGGGCTCCTGGAGCTCGACGACGACGAGATCCGCAAGACCTACCTCGACGAGCTCGACCAGGTCCTGCCGGGCTTCGGCGACCACGTCGTCGAGGCCGAGGTCCAGCGCTGGCCCACGGGCGCGCCCTACTGCTTCCCCGGTCGCGGAAAGCTGCAGCAGACGCTGACCCGCCGCACCGGCCGGGTGCTCCTGGCCGGCGACTACCTCGGCACCCTCTACACCGAGACCGCGATCCAGACCGGCCTGTCCGCCGCGCAGGAGGCGCAGAGCCTGCTGGCCACCGACCGGCAGACCGCCCGGCACGGCCTGGCGCCGGTGCCCGCCGCCCCGTAGATCCGCAGTCCCGTCCGGAGCCCCGACTGCTCCGGTGCGGCAAGCCCATGAGCCCGGCGTTCCCGGGCCGATGCCCGCCCCCGGCTTCACCCGAGGAGACCTGAAATGTCGTCACAGCTGAGCGGTGTCCTGACCGCGCTTGCCTCACCGTTCACGTCGGACGGGGAGATCGACGAGAAGACACTGCGCCGCCTGGTCGACCGCAGCGTCGACGGCGGTGTCGACGGTGTCGTCGCCTGCGGATCCACCGGTGAGTTCGCGGCGATGACCGGCGCGGAACGGCGCCGGGTCGTCGAGACCGTCGTGGACCAGGTGGCCGGGCGGGTGCCGGTCATCGCGCAGACCGGTGCGCTCAGCACCAGGGAAGCGGTCGAACTGTCCCGCCACGCGCAGGACGCCGGAGCCTCGGTCCTGATGGTCGTCGCCCCGTACTACGAGCCGCTCACGCTCGACGAGACGCTGCGCTACCTGCGTACCGTCGCCGACTCCGTGGACGTTCCGATCATGCTCTACAACCTGCCGGGGGCCACCGGTGTCAATCTCTCGCCGGACACCGTCGGTCAGCTCGCCCGTGAGGTCGAGAACATCCGGTACATCAAGGACACCAGCGCGGACATGGCTCAGGCCGGGCAGCTGATCCACCGCCACGGCGACGTCATCTCCACCTTCGTCGGCTGGGACAGCCTGCTGCTGACCGCGATCTCCGAGGGCGCCGCCGGTGTCATGGCCGGGACCGCGAACGTGATGCCGGCCGAACTCGTCTCGATCCACCGCGCGTTGCGCGACGGCGACCTCGGACGCGCGCGATCCGAATGGGCGCGGATCTACCCGCTGATGGACGCGATCATGTCCGCTCCGTTCATCCCGGCCGTCAAGGCGGCCCTGGAGGCGGCCGGATTCCCCGTCGGAAGTCCGCGTGAGCCGGTGCTCGCCCTCGACGCCGCCACCACCGCGAGGATCTCCTCCCTGGTCCAGGAGCTTCCGCAGTTGGCGGCGGCACGGTGACGAAGGGGGCGGGGCAGTCGTGAGGTTCCTCGACGAGCAGGACGTCCGTTCCGTGTTCGACCTCGACACCGCGATCGCCTCGCAGCGGACGGCGTTCATCGCTCTGGCGCGGGGAGAGGCGTGGCAGCCCGGGAAGATCCTGGGCGGTCACGCCGACGATCCGAGCACCGTCTTCTGCTATGCCTCGCGCCTCGACCGACTGAGCGGCCCCGTCTGCAAGTTCGGGAGCCTCAATCCCGGGAACGCGGGGACGGACCGGCCGACCATCCATGCCGTGGTCGCCGTGCTCGACCCCCACACCGGCGCCCCGCTCGCCTTCATGGACGGCACCGCGCTCACCACGTTGCGCACGGCCGCCGCGAGCGCGGTCGCGGTCGAGGCACTGGCCAGGAAGGGCGCGGCCCGCCTCCTCGTCCTGGGGTCCGGCGTACAGGGCCGGGCGCACATCGCGGCACTGCAGCACGGCGGGGACTACGCGTGGACCGGCATGTGGTCACCGCGCCGGCCCTCGCTCGACGCCTCCGTCGACCGCCTGCGCGAGCAGGGATGCGAGGTCGAACCGGTGGAGTCCCTGAGCGACGCGATCAGCGGGGCGGACGTGATCGTCTGCGCCACCCTGGCCACCGAACCGCTGTTCTCCGCGCGCGAGATCTCACCCGGCGCCACGATCATCACCGTCGGATCCTTCGAGCGGCACCGCTGCGAGATCGGTCCCGACATCCTCTACGCCGGCCAACGCGTCGTCGTCGATCACGAGCCTACGGCGCGACAGAACTGCGGTCCGATCGTCGCCGCCCGGGCACGGGCCGAGGCGCCGGAGCTGGAACTCCTCGAACTCGGCCATGTCCTGACCGGCGACGAGACCGGTCGCGGCAGCGACGACGACATCGTGACGTACCTCAGCGCCGGCCTCGGCGTTCAGGACGCGGCAGCGGCCTGGGCCATCCACCAGCGGGCCGAAGCACGCGGCGTCGGCCGCAGCGTCGACCGGCCGGCCGCGTCGCAGCCCGAGTTCACCTCACCCGAGCTCACCCCACCCGACCCCGTCCCACCGAATCCAGCTGTTTCACACGGCCACCCCCAGGGAGTTACTGATCATGACTACTGACGCCGGCCTCACGACTGCCACGGTTCGACGCGCGGCAGACGCGCCGCCCCTGATCTCCGCGGACGACCTTCCCCCGGCCCGGCACTTCGTCGACGGGAAGTTCCTCGACGGATCGACCGAGCGCGTCATCGACGTGGTCGACCCGAGCACGGAGAGCGTCATCGCCCGGATTCCCGAGGGAACCTCCGAGGACATCGACAGGGCGGTCGCCGCCGCGGTCGCGGCCAAGGCCTCGTGGGCACGGCTGGTCCCCAAGGACCGCTCGGAGGTGCTGCACGCCATCGCCGACCGGGTGGCCGAGCACACCGAGCTCCTGGCCAAGCTGGAGTCGGCGAACACCGGCAAGCCGCTCGCGGTGTCACGGGACGACGTCGGCATGACCATCGACACCTTCCGCTTCATGGCCGGTGCGATGCGCGCGACCACGTCCATGGCCGCCGGCGACTACGCCGAGAACCACCTGTCGGTCATCCTGCGTGAGCCGCTCGGAGTGGTCGGCGTGATCACCCCGTGGAACTACCCCCTGCTCATGGCGGCCTGGAAGATCGCGCCCATTCTCGCCGCCGGCAACACCCTGGTCCTCAAGCCCTCCGAGCAGACTCCGCTGACCACGCTGAAGTTCGCCGAGCTCGTGGCCGACCTGCTGCCGGCCGGTGTGCTGAACGTGGTGAACGGTTACGGCGCGGTCGCCGGCGCCCGGCTCGCCGAGCACCCGGACGTGGACATGATCGCCCTGACCGGTTCGGTCAACAGCGGTCGTGCCGTCGCCCGGGCCGCCGCCGACACCCTCAAGCGTGTGCACCTCGAACTCGGCGGCAAGGCCCCGGTCGTGATCTTCCCGGACGCCGATCTCGCGGCCGCCGCATCGTCACTGCGCACCGCCGGCTTCTGGAACTCGGGTCAGGAATGCGGGGCCGCCTGTCGCGTACTCGTGCACGAATCGGTCGCCGAGGAGTTCGTCGGGCAACTCGTCGACGAGGTCCGGGCCCTGGTCGTCGGTGAGCCGCAGGCCGGCGAGGACGTCGAGGTCGGCCCCATGGTCTCGAAGGCACACTTCGACCGTGTCACGGGGTACTTGGAGCGCGCGAAGAGCGAGGGCGTCCGCGTGGCGACCGGAGGCGGCGCCCTCGACGGGCCCGGTTACTTCGTGGCCCCGACCGTGCTGGTCGACGTCCCCGAAGGCGCCGAGGTCGCCCGCGAGGAGATCTTCGGCCCGGTGATCACGGTCGAGGCCTTCGCCGACGAGGAGGAGGCGGTACGGCGGGCCAACGACGTCCCTCTCGGTCTGTCGGCATCGGTGTGGACCGAGAACGCCCGCCGCAGCCACGACATCCCCGCACGCCTCGACTTCGGAACCGTCTGGGTCAACTCGCATCTGGTCCTGGCCAGCGAGGTCCCCTGGGGCGGCTTCAAGGGCTCCGGCTACGGCCGGGACCTGTCGGTCTACGCGCTGGAGGACTACTCACGCACCAAGCACGTCATGCACAACCACGGGAGCTGATCCCGCCCTTCCGGACGAGCGGCAAGAGCAGGCCCTGAACAGCGCTGAAAGAAGCGAACGCGCTGGTCAGGGCCTGCTCCCTCAGCACTCGATGATGTTGACCGCCAGCCCGCCCCGCGCCGTCTCCTTGTACTTCACGCTCATGTCGGCCCCGGTGTCCTTCATCGTCTTGATGACCTTGTCGAGGGACACCTTGTGGGAGCCGTCGCCCCGCATCGCCATCTTGGCCGCTGTGACCGCCTTCACCGCGGCCATGCCGTTGCGCTCGATGCACGGGATCTGGACCAGGCCGCCGACCGGGTCGCAGGTGAGACCGAGGTTGTGCTCCATGCCGATCTCGGCGGCGTTCTCGACCTGTTCGGGAGATCCGCCGAGCACCTCGGCCAGCGCGCCCGCCGCCATCGAGCAGGCCGAGCCGACCTCGCCCTGGCAGCCGACCTCGGCGCCGGAGATGGAGGCGTTCTCCTTGAAGAGCATGCCGATGGCGCCGGCGGCGAGCATGAAGCGGACCACCCCGTCCTCGTCGGCGCCGGGCACGAAGTTGATGTAGTAGTGGAGGACGGCGGGGATGATTCCCGCGGCCCCATTGGTGGGCGCCGTGACCACCCGTCCACCCGCCGCGTTCTCCTCGTTCACCGCCATCGCGTAGAGCGTGATCCACTCCATTGCGTGCGCCAACGGGTCGCCCTCCGCGCGGAGTTGGCGGGCCGTGACCGCGGCCCGGCGCTTGACCCGGAGGCCGCCCGGGAGGATGCCCTCGCGGGACATGCCGCGCGAGACGCACGCCTGCATCACCCGCCAGATCTCCAGCAGGCCGGTGCGGATCTCCTCCTCGGTCCGCCAGGCGCGCTCGTTCTCCAGCATCAGCGAGGAGATCGACAGGCCCGTCTCCTTCGTCAGACGCAGCAACTCGTCGCCGGTGCGGAAGGGGTACTTGAGGACCGTGTCGTCGAGCTTGATACGGTCCGCGCCCACCGCGTCCTCGTCCACGACGAAGCCGCCGCCGACCGAGTAGTACGTCTTCGACAGGAGTTCGGCGCCCTGTGCGTCGTACGCCCATATCGTCATGCCGTTCGCGTGGTACGGGAGCGTCTTACGGCGGTGCAGGACCAGGTCGTCGTCGTAGGAGAACGGGATCTCGTGCTCGCCGAGCAGGCTCAGACGGCCGCCCGACCTGATCGCCTCCACCCGCTCGTCCGCCCCCTCCACGTCCACCGTCCGCGGCGAGGCGCCCTCCAGGCCGAGCAGCACCGCTTTCGGGGTGCCGTGACCGTGGCCGGTCGCGCCCAGGGAGCCGTAGAGCTCGCAGCGGACCGACGCGACGGGGTTGAGAACGCCCTCGTTGCGAAGGCGCCGCGCGAACATGCGCGCCGCACGCATCGGGCCGACCGTGTGGGAGCTCGACGGGCCGATGCCGATCGAGAACAGATCGAAGACCGAGATGGCCACGGGAACTCCTCCTGAGAGGGTGGGGGCACACGTCGTCGGGTGCCCCCACCGGGGAACTACTTGTTCAGACCGGGGTACAGCGGGTGCTTGTCGGCGAGGGCCTTGACCCGGGCCTTCAGGCCTTCCACGTCATACGACGGCTTCAGCGCCGAAGCGATGACGTCCGCGACCTCGGCGAAGTCCTCGGCCGTGAAACCGCGGGTGGCGAGGGCCGGCGTACCGATCCGCAGACCGGACGTCACCATCGGCGGACGCGGGTCGTTCGGGACCGCGTTGCGGTTGACCGTGATGCCGACCTCGTGCAGACGGTCCTCGGCCTGCCGGCCGTCCAGCTCGGACTCGCGCAGATCGACGAGAATGAGGTGCACGTCCGTGCCGCCGGACAGGACGTTCACCCCGGCCTCACGGGCGTCCGCGGCCGTCAGACGCTCGGCGAGGATCCGCGCACCCTCCACCGTACGCCGCTGGCGCTCCTTGAAGTCCTCCGAGGCGGCGACCTTGAAGGAGACCGCCTTCGCCGCGATCACGTGCTCCAGGGGACCGCCCTGGAAGCCCGGGAAGACGGAGGAGTTGAGCTTCTTCGCGAAGTCCTTCTTGGCGAGGATGATGCCGCCGCGGGGGCCGCCCAGCGTCTTGTGGGTGGTGGAGGTGACGACATCGGCGTACTCGACCGGGTTCGGGTGCAGGCCCGCCGCGACCAGACCGGCGAAGTGCGCCATGTCGACCCACAGGTACGCCTCGACCTCGTCCGCGATCCGGCGGAACTCGGCGAAGTCCAGCTGCCGCGGATACGCCGACCAGCCCGCGATGATCACCTTCGGCCGGTGCTCCTTGGCGAGCCGCTCGACCTCCGCCATGTCGACGAGACCGGCGTCGTCCACGTGGTACGCGACCACGTTGAACTGCTTGCCGGAGAAGTTCAGCCGCATCCCGTGGGTCAGGTGACCGCCGTGGGCGAGGTCCAGCCCGAGGATGGTGTCGCCGGGCTGGGCCAGCGCGAACAGCGCGGCCTGGTTGGCGGAGGCGCCGGAGTGGGGCTGCACGTTGGCGTACTCGGCGCCGAACAGCTCCTTGACCCGGTCGATCGCGATCTGCTCGGCGACGTCGACGTGCTCGCAGCCGCCGTAGTAGCGGCGACCGGGGTAGCCCTCGGCGTACTTGTTGGTGAGGACCGAGCCCTGCGCCTCCATGACCGCGAGAGGCGCGAAGTTCTCGGAGGCGATCATCTCGAGGGTGGACTGCTGGCGCTGGACCTCGGCGTCGACCGCGGCGGCGATCTCCGGGTCGAGCTCGTGCAGGGGCGTGTTCAGAACGGACATCAGGTGTACGACTCCTCAGCCGGCGGAAAAGGCGGTGTACTCGTCGGCGGAGAGCAGGTCGGCCGGCTCCTCCGCGACGCGTACCTTGAACAGCCAGCCGCCCTCGAAGGGCGCGGAGTTCACCAGCGACGGGTCGTTGACGACGTCCTCGTTGACCTCGGTGACCTCACCGGCGACGGGGGAGTACAGGTCGGAGACCGACTTGGTCGACTCCAGCTCGCCGCAGGTCTCGCCTGCGGTGACCGTGGCACCGACCTCCGGGAGCTGGACGAAGACGACATCGCCGAGCGCGTTGGCCGCGTGCTCCGTGATGCCGACCGTCGAGACGCCGTCCTCGGCGCCCGACAGCCATTCGTGCTCCTTGCTGTAGCGCAGCTGCTGGGGGTTGCTCATGGCCTGAATTCTCCTGTACGCGGGGGAGTGGTGGTGAGTGAGGGACTGCTGGAAACGCACGTGAGCAGCGGAAATGTGCGCAGGGTCACGCACGGACCGCTTCGAGTGTCTACTTCTGCCGCTTGTAGAACGGCAGCGCCACGACCTCGTACGGTTCGTGGCTGCCCCGGATGTCCACACCGACACCGGCGGTGCCCGGCGCCGAGTGCTCGGCGTCGACGTACGCCATCGCGATCGGCTTCCCGAGCGTGGGGGAGGGGGCGCCCGAGGTGACCTCGCCGATCACCTGGCCGTCGGCGACGACCGGGTACCCGGCGCGCGGGACGCGGCGGCCCTCGGCGACCAGGCCGACCAGGACGCGCGGCGGCTCGTGGTTGAGGTTCTCGACGGCCTCGCGCAGGGCGGCGCGGCCCACGAAGTCGCCCGCCTTCTCGAACTTCACCACCCGGCCGAGCCCGGCGTCGAAGGGAGTCAGGGAGGTCGTCAGCTCGTGCCCGTACAGCGGCATGCCCGCCTCCAGGCGCAGCGTGTCCCGGCAGGACAGGCCGCAGGGGACCAGGCCGACGCCCTCGCCGGCCTTGGTCAGGGCCTGCCACAGCTCGACGGCGTCCTCCGGCTTCACGAACAGCTCGAAGCCGTCCTCGCCGGTGTAGCCGGTGCGGGCGATGAGGGCGGGGACACCCGCGACGGTGCCGGGCAGACCGGCGTAGTACTTCAGGCCGTCGAGGTCGGCGTCGGTGAGCGACTTGAGGATGCCGGGGGACTCGGGCCCCTGGACGGCGAGGAGGGCGTAGGCGTCCCGGTCGTCACGGACGACGGCGTCGAAGCCGACGACCCGCTCCACGAGTGCGTCGAGCACGATCTGCGCGTTGCCGGCGTTGGCGACGACCATGTAGTGAGAAGACCCGGCTTCGGTCTCACCGAGCCGGTAGACGATGAGATCGTCGAGGATGCCGCCGTCGGCCTGGCAGATCATGGTGTAGCGGGCGCGGCCGACACCCACGGAGGCGATGTTGCCGACGAGGGCGAAGTTCAGGAAGTCGGCCGCCTGCGGCCCGGTCACGGTGATCTCGCCCATGTGCGAGAGGTCGAAGAGGCCGGCCTTCGTGCGGACGGCGTTGTGCTCGTCGCGCTCGGAGCCGTACCGCAGGGGCATGTCCCAGCCGGCGAAGTCGGTCATCGTCGCGCCGAGCGAACGATGCAGGGCATCGAGCGCGGTACGGCGCTTCTGAGAGGGGTCGTTACTGCTCATCGGACGGTCGTCTCCCAAGGCATGACGGGCGAGGTCGTTCCTCCCCATCTGTCATCGGAACCTGAGAGGTTCGCCATGAAGGACATGGCTTGCACCGTGGGTGGGGCCACCAGGAAACAGCGGCCCGCTTTTCAGATGTGCCTCGCCCGCGCGGTAACGGGGCCTGAGAGATTCAAGGGAGGGACTTGCTCCTTCGGCGCCCGGGTACGCGTACGAGAACGTACGACCCGGGACTCTCCCGCGCGGATTCAAGCGGCCGGTATGCAGTTGGCGCGGACATCATTGCACGCATCGGACGAGTACGGCAGGGCCGCATCTGGCCCCTCCCCTTTGTGACTGGCTTGTGGCAGGACGATCACGAAAACGCGAGACATCGCGGATTACCTTCTCTTTACACTCGGTGGGGATGGGACGTGAGACCCACCCCAGGGGAGGACGATCACGGTGAACAGGACTCCGGCGTACGCCACGAGCTCAGCCGTCGCGCTGCCCAAGCAGCCCGCGGGCCCGGCGCGGGAGGCGTGCGGCCCGCTGCCCGCACCCGTCGTCCGCGACCTGCGCGACCGTGCCGGCCACAGCCCGCACGCCCTGCTGTTCGGCCCCAAGGACCTGGTGGTGATCACGGGCCTGCCCGGCAGCGGCAAGACCACGCTCATGAAGCGCACCGTCAAGGGCATGGGGATCGACTCCCAGAACACCCGCGACCGCTGGGACACCCGGCTCTCCCGTTTCCTGCCCTACGCGGTCTACCGCCCGCTCGTCCGCCTCGCCCACTACGCCGGACTGCGCCGCGCCCTGCGCTCCGGCAAGGGTGTCGTCGTGCACGACTGCGGTACGCAGGCCTGGGTGCGCGGCTGGCTGGCCCGGGAGGCCCGCCGCCGGGGCGGCATGCTGCACCTGCTGCTGCTCGACGTCACCCCGGGCACGGCCCTGGCCGGCCAGCGCGAGCGCGGCCGCGGTGTCTCGCGGTACGCGTTCCTGCGGCACCGCGGGGCGGCGTCCCGGCTGATCCGGTCCGTGGAGCAGGGCGACCTGCCCCAGGGCTGCGGCTCGGCGGTGCTGATCGACCGGGCCGCGGCGGACGTGCTGCGCCGGATCGGCTTCACGGGCTGACCCGATAGCCTTTCGGCCACACCAGCGGTTCACAGCAGGCGGTCAGAAGACGATGGACTTCCCGGACTTCCCGGCACAGGCGCACCTCCATCCGCACGGCGGCGGATGGCCCGGCAACGAGCTGGAGGAGGTGCTCTCCGCCTCCCTCGGCATGCCCTCGGCCGGCGGCCGGATCATCGAGGTCCTCGGCCGCAGCTTCCTCTGGATCCCCCTGCCGAACGGCGGCGGCCCGCACAGCGGCCCGCTGGACCTGCCCACTCTCGAGATCGACGGCCAGGCGTACGTCCCCGTCTTCAGCTCCGAGGAGCAGTTCCGCCAGGTGACCGGCTCGCACATGTCGTTCACCATCGCCCCCGCGGTCGAGTTCGCGCGCGGCCTGCCCCCGCAGGTGGGCATCGCCGTGAACCCGGACGGCGTGGTCGGCGTCCCGCTCCCGCCGCCCGCCGTGGCCGAACTCTGCCGTGTCGGCCGCACCCCCCTGGACGGCTCCAACACCGGCGGCCGCGTCAAGCTCTACGAGCCCGACTGGCAGGACGACCCGGTCGACTTCCTCGCCGCGGCCTCCGCCGAGTTCGCGGCCACGGGCGTGGTCGTCACGGCCCGCCGCTGCCTCGCCGCGATCGAGGCGGCGCCCCCGGTGATGTTCATCGGCGTCGAACTCTCCCAGTGGGAGGGCGACTTGCGGATCCTCCCGATGGACGCGCTGGGCAGGGCCCTGACCCAGGTGCCGGTCCAGTGGCCGGTAAACCTGGTCCTGTTGGACGTTGCGCAGGACCCGGTGGGCGACTGGATGCGCGGGCAGGTACGGCCCTTCTATACACAGGGCCAGTAGACATACCTCGGGGCGTGGAGCTGTATCGATATGCGGCTCCGCCGCGCGGGCGCGATCAACCACGACGCACCCGCACCCCGCAGACGACAGCAAGGTCCGAGTTCCCAACGCTTAAGCTGGTCCAAACCGACGGATTCGAGGGGCGGTAAATGGTGAGCGCGAGCGGCACGACCGCGACGGGCCAGGTCGAGCACATGCTGCGCCAGGTCACCCCCGGGCGCTACGACGCCTACGAGGCACTCCTCCGCGCGCTCGCGACACCGAACTCCGGCCAGGTCTGGATGCTGCTGTGGCACGGCCAGGCCGGCTCCCCCGACGCCCAGTACGGAAACATGGAGGTCGACGGGTACGGCTACGCCCCCTGCGTCACCTCCGCCCAGGAACTGAGCGCCAGCGGCTGGAACAGGTCATACGAGGTGGTCGACGGCCTCGACGTGGCCCGGACCCTCTACCCCGACCACTACGGCCTCTGGCTGAACCCGCACGCGCCGGGCGGCGGCGTCGGCATCCCCTGGCTCGACCTGCGCCGCATCGCCACCGGCCTGGAGCGCCAGCCCGCCGGCCCGCTGCGCCTGTCGGAACCCGGTGTCGAGGTCCCGCAGTTCTACGCCCTGCTCGCGCAGAACGCCCACCGCACCCCGGCGGTCCGCTCGCTGCGCCGCGCCTGGGTGCAGCCGGCGCTCGGGGCGCCGTATCTCGCCATCGGTCTCGACGTGTACGACACCAGCCCGTCGGCCGTCGACTCGGTGCGCGCGATGATGCAGCAGTCGATCGGCGCGGTCCCGGACGGGCTGCCGGTGTCGACCGTGGCGATGTCCGACGACTTCGACCCGGTGGCGCTGTGGATGCGGGCCGGCGCCCGCCCCTTCTACGACCGCGAGGCCCACGCGGCCCCCGCACAGGCCCCCGCGGCGGGCTACGGCTATCCGCCGGCCCGCGGAGGTTACTGACAGGGCGCCGATCCCTTCTCGCCGTCGCGTCGCGGCCATCACGTAACGGCTACATTTCTTCGCGCGTAGATGACGGCGGATGGTCGTGAAGATCGCCTATTGTGCCGTTCTGTCCCAACTGCCCCGCGTCCGCGAGGCGTTACCCGCTGTTCGGATAACGGAATCCCCAGCACTGCATCACGGTTGCGCATACTTTCTTCGCCAGACCTGGCGGGTGATCGCGACGACGCTGAAGACTCCCCACTCAGACACGGGATCGGTGGATCCTGTGAGCGAGTGCAAGTCGACAAAGCCGTAATCCACGGCAAGCACAGGCCGGTCACCACCGGCGAGAGGGGTCAGGTCACTGTGACCGCACCGATCGACACCACCGGGGCGCAAGCGGGGGCACAGCCGGAAGCTGTGCTCGCCGGCGCCGGTAAGGGGCAGATCGAAGGTCGTTCCCTGGGACAGATCGCATGGTCCCGTTTCAAGAGGGACAAGCTGGCCGTCGCCGGCGGGGTCATCGTGATCCTGCTGATCCTGATCGCGGTGCTCTCCCGCCCCATCCAGGCGCTCTTCGGTCTGGACCCCAACGCCCTCAACCAGGACCTGATCGACCCCAACACCTCGCTGCCCAAGGGTGACTTCGGCGGCATGAGCTGGGACCATCCGCTCGGTGTGGAGCCGAAGTTCGGCCGGGACATCGCCACCCGCGTCCTGGAGGGTTCCTGGGTCTCCCTGGTCGTCGCCTTCGGCGCCACGATCCTCTCCAACACGATCGGCGCGGTCCTCGGCGTGGTCGCCGGCTACTACGGCGGACGGGTCGACGCGATCATCAGCCGGCTGATGGACACCTTCCTGGCGTTCCCTCTCCTGCTGTTCGCCATCGCCATCTCCGCCACCCTGCAGGGCGGCGCCTTCGGGCTGGAAGGCCTGCCGCTCCACATCAGCGTGCTGATCTTCGTCATCGGCTTCTTCAACTGGCCCTATCTGGGCCGTATCGTCCGGGGCCAGACGCTGGCCCTGCGCGAGCGGGAGTTCGTCGACGCCTCCCGAGGGATGGGAGCCAGAGGGCCCTACATCCTCTTCCGGGAACTGCTGCCGAACCTCGTCGGCCCGATCATCGTCTACTCGACGCTGCTCATCCCGACCAACATCCTCTTCGAGGCGTCCCTGAGCTTCCTCGGCGTCGGCATCCAGCCCCCGCAGGCGTCCTGGGGCGGCATGATCAACCAGGCGGTCGACTACTACCAGGTCGACCCGCAGTTCATGATCGTGCCTGGTCTCGCCATCTTCGTGACCGTCCTGGCGTTCAATCTGCTCGGCGACGGTCTGCGTGACGCTCTCGACCCGCGCAGCCGCTGATCCGCGGCCGCAGCGAGAGTCCAACAGTTTCCGACAATGGAGGGGAAGCAGACCATCATGCGAAGGTCAGCGCTGGCCGCGGTCGCGGCCATCGGCAGTGTGAGCTTGCTGCTTGCAGGTTGCAGCAAGGCCGATGACAACAACGAAAACAACGGGAACAAGTCGGCTGGGGCCAACGCAGCGACCAAGGAAGTCGTCAACGCCTCCACCCAGAAGGGTGGGACGGTGACGTACGAGTACTCGGACGTTCCGGACTCCTTCGACCCCGGCAACACGTACTACGCGTTCATGTACAACCTCAGCCGGCTCTACGCGCGCCCGCTGATGACCTTCAAGCCCGCTCCGGGCGAGGCGGGCAACGAGCTGGTCCCGGACCTCGCCGCGAGCGCGGGTGTGCCGAGCGACGGCGGCAAGACCTGGACGTACAAGCTGCGTTCGGGCCTGAAGTACCAGGACGGCACCGCGATCACCTCGAAGGACGTCAAGTACGCCGTCGAGCGCTCCAACTTCGCGCGTGACGTGCTCTCCCTCGGCCCGAACTACTTCCAGCAGTTCCTCGAGGGCGGCGACAAGTACAAGGGTCCCTACAAGGACAAGAGCGCCGAGGGCCTGAAGTCCATCGAGACGCCGGACGACACCACGATCGTCTTCAAGCTCAACCGCGCCTTCCAGGAGTTCGACTACCTGGTCGCGACGCCGCAGACGGCTCCGGTGCCCCAGGCCAAGGACACGGGCATCGACTACGTCAAGAGCATCGTGTCCTCGGGCTCGTACCAGTTCCAGAGCTACGAGGAGGGCAAGCAGGTCGTCCTCGTCCGCAACAAGAACTGGGACGCGAAGACCGACCCGCTGCGCAAGCAGTACCCGGACAAGATCGTCGTCAAGCTCAAGGTCAATCCGGAGACCATCGACCAGGACGTCCAGGCCGGTGACGCGATCGACGTCGGCGGTACGGGTGTCCAGGCCGCGACCCAGGCGAAGGTCGTCAACGACGCTTCCCTGAAGGCCAACACGGACAACACCTACGGTGGCCGTCTGGTCTACATGGCGATCAACACCCAGGTCGCGCCGTTCGACAAGGTCGAGTGCCGCAAGGCCGTCGAGTACGCCGTCGACAAGGTCTCCGTGCAGACCTCCCTGGGCGGCCCGATCCGCGGTGACGTCGCCACCACCGTCCTTCCGCCGGACATCCCGGGCTACCAGAAGGCGGACGTCTACGCCACCACCGGCAACAAGGGTGACGTCGCCAAGGCCAAGGAGCAGCTGAAGGCCTGCGGCAAGTCGACCATCACCACCAATATCTCGGCGCGCAGCGACCGCCCGCAGGAGGTCGACGCGGCCACCGCGATCATCGCCTCGCTGAAGACCGTCGGCATCAACGCGAGCCTGAAGCAGTACCCGTCGGGCAAGTACTTCACCGACTACGCGGGTGTGCCGACGTTCGACAAGAAGCAGAACATCGGTCTGCACATGATGCAGTGGGGTGCCGACTGGCCGTCCGGCTACGGCTTCCTCCAGCAGATCCTGCACGGCGACGCGATCGGTGCGTCCGGCAACACCAACCTCTCGTACCTTGACGACAAGGTGATCAACGAGACGCTGGAGAAGGCCATCGCCACCGAGGACGAGACCGAGCGCAACAGCCTGTACGCCGAGATCGACAAGCGTGCGATGGACCTGGCCGCCATCGTCCCGCTGGCCTACTTCAAGGTCCTGCTGTACCGCCCGACGACCTTCACCAACCTGGTGTCCACGGCGGCCTTCAGCGGTCAGTACGACTACCTCAACATCGGCACGACCGAGAAGTAGCCCGGAAGGCAGGTGAAGGCATTGGTGCCCGCGGGCTTCGCGGCCCGCGGGCACCAGCGCCGATCCCCGTGATCTCGTACATCCTCCGTCGGACGTTCGCGGCAGTGATCCTGCTGCTGGTCGTCACCGCGGTCACCTTCGCCATCTTCTTCCTGCTGCCACGGATGGCCGGCCAGACCGCCGACCAGCTGGCCCAGCAGTACATCGGGAAGAGCCCGACGCAGGCCGACATCGCCGCGGTCAAGCAGAACCTGGGTCTGGACCAGCCGCTGTACCTCCAGTACTGGCACTTCATCAAGGGGATCGTGGTCGGCGCCACCTATGACCTGGGCCCCACCACGACGCACTGCAACGCGCCGTGCTTCGGCTACTCCTTCAAGAACCACGTCGAGGTGTGGCCGCAGCTCACCTCGCGTCTTCCGGTGACCCTCTCGCTGGCCCTCGGCGCCGCCGTGATGTGGCTGGTGTCCGGTGTCCTGATCGGCGTGATCTCCGCGCTCAAGCCCGGCAGCTTCTTCGACCGCGCCTTCATGGGCGTCGCGCTCGCCGGTGTCTCGCTGCCCATGTTCTTCACGGGCAACCTGGCGCTGCTGCTCTTCACCTACCAGTGGCCGATCTTCGGCCGCACCTATGTACCGTTCACCGAGAATCCGGCCCAGTGGGCCAACACCCTCTTCCCGGCATGGTGTTCGCTCGCTCTGCTGTACTCCGCCATCTACGCCCGGCTCACCCGCTCGGGCATGCTGGAGACGATGAACGAGGACTTCATTCGCACGGCCCGCGCCAAGGGCCTGCGTGAGCGCAAGGTCGTGGCCCGGCACGGGCTGCGGGCCGCGCTGACCCCGATCATCACCGTCTTCGGCATGGACCTGGGTCTGCTGCTCGGCGGCGCCGTGATCACCGAGAGCGTCTTCTCGCTGCCCGGTATCGGTCAGTACGCGGTGCAGGGCATCACCGACAACGACCTGCCCCCGATCCTCGGCGTCACCCTGCTCGCCGCCCTCTTCGTCGTGATCGCAAATCTCCTGGTGGACCTGTTGTACGCCGCCGCCGACCCGCGGGTGAGGCTCTCGTGACCGAACTCTCCAAGACCGGTGCCGCCGTGGGCGAGCCCACGAGCTCGCCCGAGAGCGCCCCCGACGCCTTCCTCGCGGTCCGTGACCTCAAGGTGCACTTCCCCACCGACGACGGCCTGGTCAAGTCCGTCGACGGGCTCAGCTTCCAGGTGGAGAAGGGCAAGACCCTCTGCATAGTGGGCGAGTCGGGCTCCGGCAAGTCCGTCACCTCGCTGGCGATCATGGGACTGCACCGGCTCGGCGCACGCGGCAAGAACGTGCAGATGTCCGGCGAGATCTGGCTCGGCGGCAAGGAATTGGTGAACGCCGACCCGGACGAGGTACGCCGGCTGCGCGGCCGCGAGATGGCGATGATCTTCCAGGACCCGCTGTCCGCGATGCACCCGTACTACACGATCGGCAACCAGATCGTGGAGGCGTACCGGGTCCACCACGACGTCAACAAGAAGACCGCGCGCAAGCGGGCGATCGAGATGCTCGACCGGGTCGGCATCCCCGAGCCGGACAAGCGTGTCGACGGCTACCCGCACGAGTTCTCCGGCGGTATGCGCCAGCGCGCGATGATCGCCATGGCGCTGGTCAACAACCCCGAGCTGCTCATCGCGGACGAGCCGACGACCGCTCTCGACGTGACCGTCCAGGCGCAGATCCTCGACCTCATCCGGGACCTGCAGAAGGAGTTCGGCTCCGCGGTCGTCCTCATCACCCACGACCTCGGCGTGGTCGCCGAGATCGCCGACGACGTCCTGGTGATGTACGGCGGCCGGTGCGTGGAGCGCGGCAGCGTCGACGACGTCTTCGAGCGGCCGCAGCACCCGTACACCTGGGGTCTGCTGGGCTCGATGCCGCGCATCGACCGCGAGACCTCCGACCGGCTCATCCCGGTCAAGGGTCAGCCGCCGAGCCTCATCAACGTCCCCTCGGGCTGCGCCTTCCATCCCCGCTGCCCGTACGCGGACATCCCCAAGGGCGATGTCACCCGTACCGTGCGCCCGGAGCTCCAGCCGGTCGGCAGTGGACACTTCTCCGCCTGCCACCTCTCGCCGGAGGACCGTACGCGGATCTGGACCGAAGAGATTGCGCCGAAGCTGTGAGTGAGACGAAGAAAACGGACGAGGCGAAAACCGACGCGGCGCCTGTGGCCACCGACGAGCGCGAGGTGCTGCTCAAGGTCGAAGGCCTGAAGAAGCACTTCCCGATCCGCAAGGGCGTGCTCCAGCGCCAGGTCGGCGCGGTCAAGGCGGTCGACGGCATCGACTTCGAGGTGCGCAAGGGCGAGACCCTCGGCGTGGTCGGCGAGTCGGGCTGCGGCAAGTCGACCATGGGCCGGGTCATCACCCGGCTCCAGGACCCGACCGGCGGCTCGATCCACTTCGAGGGCCAGGACATCACACGGCTGAGCACGGCCGGGATGCGCCCGCTGCGGCGGGACATACAGATGATCTTCCAGGACCCGTACGGCTCCCTGAATCCCCGGCACACCATCGGCTCCATCGTCTCGGCGCCGTTCCGGCTCCAGGGTGTCGAGCCGGAGGGCGGGGTGAAGAAGGAGGTCCAGCGCCTCCTGGAACTCGTCGGTCTCAGCCCCGAGCACTACAACCGCTACCCGCACGAGTTCTCCGGCGGCCAGCGCCAGCGCATCGGCATCGCCCGCGCGCTCGCGCTCAAGCCGAAGCTGGTCGTGGCGGACGAGCCGGTCTCCGCGCTGGACGTGTCGATCCAGGCTCAGGTCGTGAACCTGATGGACGACCTGCAGTCCGAGCTGGGCCTGACGTACGTGATCATCGCGCACGACCTGTCCGTCGTCCGCCATGTCTCGGACCGTATCGCGGTGATGTACCTCGGCAAGATCGTCGAACTCTCCGACCGGACCTCCCTGTACGAGGCGCCGATGCACCCGTACACCAAGGCCCTGATGTCGGCCGTGCCGGTGCCGGACCCCAAGCGCCGGGGTGCCAAGAGCGAGCGCATCCTGCTCAAGGGCGACGTGCCCTCGCCGATCTCCCCGCCCAGCGGCTGCCGTTTCCACACCCGGTGCTGGAAGGCCACGGAGATCTGCAGGACGACCGAGCCGGCGCTCGTCGAGCTGAAGCCGGGGCAGCAGGTCGCCTGCCACCACCCGGAGAACTTCGAGGACCAGGCCCCGCAGGACACGGTCCTGCTGACGGTCGCCAAGGAGGCGGCCGAGCTGGTCGCGGACGAGGTGCTGGCGGAGTCGGCGGCGACGTCGGCGGCGCTGAAGGCGGAGGCCGCCTCGGAGGAGACGCCCGCTTCCGCGGACGCGGAAGACGACCGTCAGGAGTCAACCGACAAGTAGCGCATGACAAGTTGGCAAAGTCATGCACATGCCCGAACGGCAGAGTTCAGCTTGTTTCTTGCGAGGAGCCCCGGGCGTTCACGCCCGGGAGGAATCGCATCCTGGGTCAGGCGGCATGATGTCTGTTCGGCCGTGGAGCAGCTGGGTCTCGCGTCCGGTCAGGACGCCGACGCACAGCCCTGTGTGTCACTCGTTCAGGTGGTCGACTTCGAACGGGCGGTGCCGTCTCGTGCGGGTGTGTACGTTCGGTGCTTGTGAAGCTGGTGGTGCAGGTGAAGCTGCTGCCGACGCCCGATCAGGCGGCGGCACTCGAGGCGACCCTGCACGCCTGCAACGAGGCCGCCTCCTGGGTGAGTGAGGTTGCCTTCGAGCGAGGGGAGTTCAAGAACTTTCCCCTGCGCAAGCATGCCTACGACCACGTCAAGTCCCGCTGGTGCCTGGGTGCGCAGGCTGCCCAGCACGTCATCAAGAAGACCTGTGACGCGTACACCACATTGAAGGCGAATCTGAAGGCCGGAAACCTCGGCAAGCCTGGCTCGAAGCGCTACCGCCGGGCAACCGAGAAGCCGATCATGTTCCGCCCGCGGGGTGCGCAGCCGTATGACGACCGGATGCTGTCCTGGCAGATCCCGGAGCGGGCGGTGTCCATCTGGACCACCGGCGGGAGGGTCAAGAACGTGGCATTCACCGCCTCGGTCGAGCAGTTGGCCACGCTGGCGTTGTACCGCAAGGGAGAATCCGACCTGCTGGAGCGGGACGGCATGTGGTTCCTGAACGCCACCTGCGAAGTCCCTGAGAGCGAGCTGAACACCGATCCGGTGGACTTCCTGGGCATCGACCTGGGCATCGTGAACATTGCCACCACCTCGGACGGTGAGATCCTGGCCGGGCGCGAACTCAATCGGGTCCGCACACGCGAGCGCGGCCTGCGCGCCAAGCTGCAACGCAAGAACACCCCGTCCGCCAAGCGCCGGCTGAAGAAGCGGCGGCGCAAGGAGGCGCGGCGGGCGAGGGACATCAACCACAAGATCGCGAAACATGTGGTGGCCGAGGCGGAACGCACCGGTCGCGGAATTGCTCTGGAAGACCTGACGGGCATCCGCGAGCGGGTACGGCTTCGGAAGCCCCAACGGGCCACCCACTCCGGCTGGTCATTCGCCCAGCTGGGGTCGTTCATCGCGTACAAGGCCCGCAGGGCGGGGGTGCTGGTGCTGCACGTCGATCCGGCGTACACCTCCCGCACCTGCGCTGAATGCGGCCACGTAGACAAGGCGAACCGGGTCTCCCAGGCCTGGTTCGCGTGCCGGAACTGCGGATTCGTTGATCACGCGGACCGGAACAGCTCCCGCAACATCCGCGCCAGAGCGTGGGAGTTGTGGCGACGCGGGGCGCAGTCAATCGCCCCTGCCCCACCACCGCATCAGCGGGGCGGGGCTGGACGCAAACGCAGCATCACTGCCAGTGATGCCCGTTGTGCAAGCCCGGAGTAGCCGGGTGGTTGACCAACTGTTCAGCCCGTCCATTCAGCACACGCTCGACCTCGTCGGCATCTTCGTGTTCGCCATCTCCGGCGCGCTGCTGGCCGTCCGCAAGAACTTCGACGTCTTCGGCATCGCCGTCCTCGCCGAGGTCACCGCGCTGGGCGGAGGGCTGTTCCGCGACCTGATCATCGGGGCCGTGCCGCCTGCCGCCTTCACCGACCTCGGGTACTTCATCACCCCACTGTTCGCCGCCCTCCTGGTCTTCTTCCTGCACCCGCAGGTGGAGCGCATCCAGCTCGGGGTGAACGTCTTCGACGCGGCCGGCCTCGGCCTGTTCTGCGTCGCCGGGACGACCAAGGCGTACGACTACGGACTCGGTCTCACCCAGTCGGCGGCCCTCGGCCTCGCCACCGCCGTCGGCGGCGGTGTGCTGCGCGACGTCCTCGCCAACGAGGTGCCCTCGCTGTTGCGCTGGGACCGCGACCTGTACGCGGTCCCGGCGATCGTCGGCGCCACCATGGTCGTGCTGTGCATCCGCTACGAGGCCCTCACCCCGCTCACCGGCTCCCTCGCGGCGATCACGGCCTTCGTACTGCGGCTGCTCGCGATGCGGTTCCACTGGCGAGCGCCGCGTGCGTGGAACCGGCGGTCGACGGTGCGCGAAGAGTAGCCGTGGAGAGGCCCAGCTGCTGGGTCAGCCACTCGAAGGCGGGCACCACCTGCGGCCGCCACAGCGCCATGTTGTGGCCGCCCGCGCTCTTCGGGATGTACACCACGTGCACGGTCGTCGGTGCCTTCGCGACTTGTTCGAGGGCCACGCCCGCCTCGTAGCCGTCGCCCGGCTGGCCGGAGACGTAGAGCGCGATCCGGGGCGGGGTGCGGGCGCCCCGCAGCAGCAGGTACGGGTTGTTCGCCATCCGCAGCCGCGGGCTCTGCGCGGCCAGCGAGTTCCGTTCGCCGATCGGGTCGTTGTAGCCCGACATGCTGACCGCCGCCCGGTAGCGGTCGGGGTGCGCGACCGCCAGCTTCACCGCGCAGTGCGCGCCCGCCGAGTACCCGGCGACCGCCCAGCCGGCCGGCCCGGACTCGGCACGGAAGTTGTCCATGACCATCTTCGGTACGTCGACGCTGAGCCAGCTGTCGGCGTTCACCGTGCCCGGGATGTTGGCGCAGCCGGTGTCCACCCCGGCCAGCAGGTTGGTGCGCGGGGCGACCAGGATGAAGGGCGCCACCCGGCCGTCGCGCATGAGCGGCCGTAGCTGCTTCTCGGCGTGCAGCGAGCCGAACCAGGCCTTCGCGGAGCCGGGGTAGCCCGGCAGCAGCTCGACGACCGGGAACCTGTGGTGGCGGTAGGCGGGCTTGCCGTACTGCGGTGGCAGCCAGACGTAGACCTCGGCGTTCACGCCCGACACCCGCCCCTTGAGCTGGGTCTCCCGCACACCGTCGGAGAGGGGGGTGAACTGCTGCCTGACCCTGGGCAGCCGTTTCAGCGCGATGCCGCCGGTGCCGTCGGCGCCCAGGTTCGCGGCCTGCTGGACGTGGTCGCCCGTGCCGAGCAGGTCGGCCCAGTTGTCGTAGAGGTTGTTCTGGTTGTTGACCAGCACGAAGACCAGGGCGACGGCGGTCCCCTGGGCGAACAGCAGCATCAGTACCCGGGCAGCCGTACGCACGATCCTGGGCCCGTGCAACCGCGACCACAGCATGAGCGGCAGGGTGAGGGCGACGACGGCCAGCGCGATCAGGGTGTAGAGGAACGAAGTCCCGGTGAGGCTCATGTCCCCATAGAGGGGGAGCGGCGGAGTGAGGTTTACGGACGAGTGCGGACACTTACCAAGAAGTTGCCCGCTTCTCACCTGGGTCTGTCATGCGGCCGTAACGTCCAAAGCTACCGCTTAGTAATCACTTGTTGTACCGTTCAGGCATGCCAGAAGCAGTTACCGCGCGCGCCACCATCGGCGACAGCGAGTTCGACCGGGACACCGCGGTCACCCGCCGCGAGCCCGGGGTCTACGACATCGACCTCTCCGCCGGCTGGACGATCATCAGCGCAGTCAATGGCGGCTATCTCCTCGCCGTGCTGGGCCGCGCCCTCGCGGACGCCCTGCCGCACGCCGACCCGTTCACGATCTCGGCGCACTACCTGACCGCGTCCAGCCCGGGCCCGGCGGTCGTCCGCACGGACGTCGTCCGCACCGGCCGCACACTGTCCACCGGCCAGGCCTCCCTCTTCCAGTACGACGACCAGGGCAACGAGGTCGAGCGCATCCGCGTCCTCGCCTCCTACGGCGACCTCGACTCGCTCCCCGACGACGTCCGTACGACGGCGAAGCCGCCCGCGATCCCGCCCATGGACCAGTGCTTCGGCCCCCAGGACGGACCCGCCCCGGTCTCCGGCAGCTCGGCCATCGCCGACCGGCTGATGCTCAAGCTGGACCCGTCGACCCTGGGCTGGGCCCTCGGCGCGCCGTCCGGCAAGGGCGAGATGAGGTCCTGGTTCGGTCTCGCCGACGGCCGCGACGCCGACCCCTTCTCGCTGCTGCTCGCGGTGGACGCGCTGCCGCCGACCGCCTTCGAGATCGGCCTCTCCGGCTGGGTGCCGACGGTCGAGCTGACGGTGCATGTCCGCTGCCGCCCGGCCCCGGGCCCCCTCCGCGTCTCGATCACCACCCGCAACCTCGCCGGCGGCTTCCTGGAGGAGGACGCCGAGGTGTGGGACAGCGCGGACCGGCTGGTCGCGCAGTCGCGCCAGCTGGCCAGGGCCAGGCTCAGCTGAGAGGCTCCCGCCCCAGCCAGGCCGCCAACTGCCCGTAGGCGTCGGCCCCTTCGGGGGCCGGCCGGGCCGCGTCGAAAGGGAGCCCTTCACGAGGGCCGTCGGGGAGACCCGCCCGGGCTGCGGCCAGGGCGAACTCGGCCGGTTCCGGGTCGAGTTCGAGCGGTCGTCCGAGGCCTTCGGAGAGGTCCCAGGTGTGGGCCACGATCTCGATGACGTACGAGGAGAGGGCGTCCCGCCCCAGGACCTCGCCCCACGGCTCACGCACCGTCGCCGCCATGCTCTCGTCGCTCGCCCAGGCCGCGAGGGCCCTGGTCCTGGCCTCCTCGTAGGCCTGCGGCCAGTCGTCGTCCTTGACGTCGTCGGCGAACATCCGTACGGCGAGCCCGTCGCCGCCCTCGCCCAGGACCGCCAGCCGATGGGTGCCGCCGACGACATGGCTGAGCAGGGTGCGCACGTCGTACTCGGTACACGGGGTGGGGCCGGTCAGCTGCTCGGGCCGGACGGTCCTGATGAGTGCGGCAGTCTGCGCGGTGGCGCGGGTGTACACGGGGCGCGGGTCGGTCATGGCCGGTCCTCTCGGAGAGCGGGTCCTCTCCGGAGCCTCCCGGACCCGGCGTGCCGGGACCACCCGTACGGCGGGATCCTGGTGCCGTGAAGTCCGACCGCCTCCTCTCGATCCTGCTGCTCCTGCAGACCCGCGGCCGCGTCCCCGCACACGAACTCGCCGAACGGCTCGAGGTGTCCGTGCGCACCGTCTACCGCGACATCGAGGCCCTGTCCGCCTCCGGCGTCCCGGTCTACGCCGAGCGCGGCCGGCACGGCGGCATCGAACTGCTCGCCGGGTTCCGTACGGACGTCACGGGTCTGACCGCCGACGAGTCCCGCGCGCTGTTCATCGTGGCCGCCCAAGGCGCGCACGCCGCGCTCGGTCTGGACGCAGCCCTCGGCTCGGCCCTGCGCAAGGTGATGGCCGCGCTGCCGGCCCCGCAACGGCCGGCCGCCGAGGTCGCCTCCCGCCGCATCCTCGTCGACGCCACGCGCTGGAAGGGCGGACCACAGAAGGCCGTCGACCTGGAGGTGCTGCAGGGCGCGGTCTTCGCCGACCGGCGTCTGAGGCTGCGCTACCGGCACAGCGACGCGAAGGAGACGCGGACCGGCACCGTCGACCCGTACGGCCTCGTCGCCAAGGCGGGCGTCTGGTACCTGGTCGCCGACCGGCGCGGCCGGCCACAGCTGTTCCGCGCCGACCGGATGCGGTCCGCGACCGTGCTGGAGGAAGCGGTGCGGCGCCGGCTCGGCCTCGAACTCGCCGACGTCTGGGAGGAGTTGCGCCGCCAGGTCGAGGAACGCCCCGGAGGGTTCGACGTCGTCGTACGGGTCCGGCGGGACCGCCTCGACATGTTCCGGCGCCTGAACGCCGCCCAGTTGGCCGAGCTCCCCGAGGAACTCCCGGAGGGTGACGGCACCGGCGACTGGGTGACCGCCCGGCTGTCGTACGGCTTCGTCCGCGAGGCCCGCCAACTGCTCGCGTTCTCCGACCGGGTGGAGGTTCTCTCCCCGCCGGAAGTGCGTGAGGAACTGGCCCGGGCGGCCGCTTCTGTCACGGACTTGTACCAGCGAGTAGGCGAGGCGGCCGAGGATAACCCCAGGTCAGAGGGGACGCTTTAGTCGTGCTTTGCCTTATGCACAGGACGGGGACAGTCCGGTCCCAAGGAACGCTCAAGGGGCGTTGGTTGAGTGCCCGCCTCAGGACTCCCTCACCCTTCTCATCCTTCTTGGAGTTGTTCCTCATGAAGCGTGTGCGTCTCATCCCCGCAGTGGCCCTGCTGGCGCTCTCGCCCCTCGCCCTGGTGGCCTGTGGCTCGGGCGACTCGTCGTCGTCCTCCTCGAACAGCGGCGACTCCGGGACGGAGTCCTGTGCGGCGCCGTCCGGCAACCCGTCGGGCATGCCGAGCGGTGCTCCCTCGGGCGCCCCCACCGGCAACGCGACCGCCCAGCCGTCCGGTGCCCCCTCGGGCGCGCCGAGCGGTGCGCCGTCCGGTGCGCCCAGCGGTGGCCCCGGCGGCGGTCAGGGTGGTGGCCAGGGCGGCCCCGGCGGTGGCTGCGGCGGCGGTCAGGGCGGCCAGGGTGGCCCCGGCGGTGCGGCGCCCAGCGGAGCCCCCAGCGCGGCAGCCACGGCGACCAAGAGCTGACCTCGGACCTCGTACGACAGGGGCGGCACTCCCGGTGAACGGGGGTGCCGCCCCTGTGTGTTGCCCGGGTGTCCCTGTCGTCGGCGCGCTCAGTCCTGCCAGTGGTCGCGGCCGATGCTGATCAGCCGCAGCTGGCGGGTGGCGACCTGGGCGACGCGCTCCCGCTCCTCCGCCGAGCCCTCCAACGCCTCCAGGAACAGGGAGGCAGTGATCAGCATCTGGTCGACGTACAGGTGCGCCAGCATCAGCAGGTCGTCGTCGCTCCAGCCCACGGACTCACGGTCCTTGGCGAGCTCGGCCTGCACCTCCTCGGCGAACCGGGCCAGTTGCCCCTGGATGGCCTCCCGTACCGGCTGGACCCCGCCGTGCCGCTCGCGGGCGATGAAGCGCACGTGGGCGGGGTGCGTGTCCACGTGGTGGGCGATCAACTCGACGGCGCGGACTATGCGTTCCTCGCTGGTGTCGGCCGCGGCGACCGTCGTCCGGATCATCGGGTGCAGGCTGCCGAGCGCCTCCTCGACCAGGGCCACGCCGAGATCCGCGGTGGAGCGGAAGTGCCGGTAGAAGGCGGTCGGGGCGACACCGACGGCACGCGTGACCTCGCGCAGACCCAGGCTGCTCAGGCTCTGCTCCTCCAACAGCCCGAGCGCCGCGTCCAGGAGCGACTGCCGGGTTTTCTGCTTCTGGGCCTGTCGGATGCCGAGAGTGTGACTCATGTCATCCAGTTAACAACTGTTCTCCGTAATTGGAAAGTCGTACGGCGCGCTAGACTCCGTAGTCAGTGAACAAGTGTTACTACAACTGTTCACCGAAACGTAACGAGAACCGTCTCGTCACCATCTCGGAGGGGGATCCATCCCATGGTGTTCCTTGTCGCCGCACTTCTGCTTCTCGGCGTTGTCATGGGCACTGTCGCCCACGCACCGCTCACCTTCACCGTCGTCGCCGGCACCGTCATCGCCGCCTGGCTCGGCATCTTCGCGCTCCGCGAGCACCTCGGCCGCCGCCGCGGCGCGTCCACCAACTGACCTTCCGCCCTACGTCCCCTTGGGAGCTGACCCGTCATGCAACTCACCGCCTCCGCCACGCCGCGCACCGGCACCCGCGACGCCGACGGCATGGCCGTCGCGTCCTTCATCCTCGGCCTCGTCGGCCTGCTCGTCCTCAACCTCTTCCTCGGCCCGATCGCCATCGCGCTCGCGGGAGCGGCCCTGTGGCGCGGAACCGCCCGCCGCGGCCGCGCGC
Source organism: Streptomyces fulvoviolaceus (assembly GCF_000718165.1). GTDB lineage: Bacteria > Actinomycetota > Actinomycetes > Streptomycetales > Streptomycetaceae > Streptomyces > Streptomyces fulvoviolaceus. The sequence continues at coordinate 94,639 of NZ_JOEY01000034.1, forward strand.
TCCTGGGCCTGGGCCTCGGCATCGCCGACCTGCTGGTCCTGGTGGCGTTCATGGAGATGGACAGTACGGTGTCCTGGAGCTTCTGAGCCTGCCGCCCGCCGCCGTCGCCCGTTGACCGCTGTGGCTGCGGACGGGCGATCCGCCACCACCGTGGCCGCCGATCCGCCACCGCCGGGGCCGGCCGAGTCGCCACCGCCACCGCCGGCGCCCGTCGAGCCGCCCCGCCACCGCCGGCGCCCGTCGAGCCGCCCCGCCACCGCCGTTGGGAGTCGAGTCGCCACCGCCACCGCCGTCGGTGGTCAATCCGCCACCGCCGTGGGCAGTCCTTCCGCAGGGCGGAGCGGGTGGGCAGGGCCGACAGCGCCGGGTACGTCGCGACCAACTTCAGCCGCAGCCCGCGCAAGGCGCCCGCGACCCAAGCCGACCGCAGGGAACCCGCGCCGTAGAATCGGCGTCACCATGGCATACCTCGACCACGCCGCGACCACCCCGATGCTTCCCGAGGCAGTCGAGGCGCTCACCGCACAGCTGGGCATCACCGGCAATGCCTCCGCCCTCCACGCAGCCGGCCGCCGCGCGAGGCGAACCGTCGAAGAAGCCCGCGAAACCCTCGCGGAAGCGCTCGGCGCCCGTCCCAGCGAGGTCGTCTTCACCTCCGGCGGCACCGAGGCCGACAACCTCGCCGTCAAGGGCCTGTACTGGTCCCGCCGCGACGCCGACCCGAACCGCACCCGCATCCTGGCCAGCCCCGTCGAGCACCACGCCGTCCTCGACGCCGTCCACTGGCTCGGCGAGCACGAGGGTGCCACCGTCGAGTACCTCCCGGTCGACTCGTACGGCCGTGTCCACCCCGACGCCCTGCACAAGGCGATCGCCCGCAACCCCGACGACGTCGCCCTGGCCACCGTCATGTGGGCGAACAACGAGATCGGCACGATCCTGCCGGTCCGCGAACTCGCCGACGTCGCCGCCGAGTTCGGCGTCCCCCTGCACGCGGACGCCGTCCAGGCCTTCGGACAGATCCCCGTCGACTTCGCCGCCTCCGGCCTCGCCGCGATGACGGTCTCGGGCCACAAGATCGGCGGCCCGTACGGCATCGGCGCGCTGCTCCTGGGCCGTGAGTACACCCCCGTACCCGTCCTGCACGGCGGCGGTCAGGAGCGCCACGTCCGCTCCGGCACCCTCGACGTCCCCGCCATCGCCTCCTTCGCGGTGGCCGGCCGGCTCGCCGCCGAGCAGCGCGAATGGTTCGCCCGGGAGATCGGCACCCTGCGCGACGCCCTGGTCGAGGCGGTCCGGGGGGCCGTCCCGGACGCGATCCTGGGCGGCGATCCCTCCTCGGAGGGCCGCCTCCCGGCCAACGCCCACTTCACGTTCCCGGGCTGCGAGGGCGACTCCCTGCTCCTGCTCCTGGACGCCCAGGGCATCGAGTGCTCCACCGGCTCCGCCTGCACCGCCGGCGTCGCCCAGCCCAGCCACGTCCTCCTCGCCACCGGCACCGACCCCGACCTGGCCCGTGGCACCCTGCGCTTCTCCCTCGGGCACACCTCCACCGAGGCGGACGTAGAAGCGGTGGAGAAGGCGATCGGCCCGGCGGTGGAACGCGCCCGCGCGGCGGGGCTGACGTAGCGACCCGGTTGAGGTGTCGACACTCCGCCCGAATATAGGAGTCCTCTCTCAATATCAGGGCTAAGTGTCGACACTGTGCGGCTGTTGCTCTAACTTCCGACGCAGGCTGCCGCCGGCACTTCCACTGCCGGCGGCAGCCGTCCTATGGGGCGGCGGGCAGGTGCTAGCTGTCCATCACCATGAGGGCCGCCATCATGCCCTCGTCCTCGTGCTGGAGCAGATGGCAGTGGAGCATGTACATGTACGTGTCATCCGTGAAGTCGGTGAACTTCATCGCGATCTTGATGGAGCCGCCGCCGACCACCTCGAAGGTGTCGAACCAGCCGAGGTCGACGCCGGTGGGCTCCTCTCCGTTGATCTCGATGAGCTGGAACGGCACGTCGTGCAGGTGGAAGGAGTGTTCCAACTGCGTGGTGTTGGAGATCGTCCAGACCTCCTCGGCGTCGAGGGTGGTCATGATCGTCGCCATCGAGTCCATGCTGGTGCCGACCGAGCCGTTGATGTTCATCGTCGTGCCACTGCTCTGCCCGAGGGTGATCGTGCGGGCGGCGAAGTCGGTCGTGTCGTACCGGGTGATCGTGTTGAGCGTGCTCGGCAGGTCGTCGGGGGTGTCGGAGGCGTCCGGCGTCACGGTCAGGAAGTCGTACGTGCCGCTGCCGCCGCGGATCCAGCCGGTGGTGACGACCGCCTGGAGCGTCACCGCATCGCTGAGATCGAGGACGAACTCGGCGCGGGCGCCCGCCACCAGCCGGATGGAGGTCACCTCGGTGGCCTCGGTCAGATAGCCCTGGTCGGTGGCGATCTGGGTGAGGGTCCCGCCGTCGCTGCGCTGGACGGTCATGATGTCGGCGGGGGAGGCGTTGAGCACGCGGAAGCGTGTACGTGTCTTGGTGGCCGTGAACCCGAGGGTGGTCGAGTCGACGTTGGTACCGTTGCACAGCACCGGGTAGGTCAGCCCCGTGGTCAGGTAGCCGGTCAGGTCGTACTTGATGTCGCCCGAGGTGTCGGTGGCCAGACACTGCAGGATGATCGGGATGTCGTCGACGCCGTACTCGCTCGGCAGCGCGGCCGAGGCGTCCGAGTCGTCCTCGACGATGATCATCCCGGCCAGGCCGTGCACGACCTGCTCGGCCGTGGTGCCCAGGGCGTGCGGGTGGTACCAGAGGGTCTTGGCCTCGTCCTTGATCTCGAAGGTGGGGGACCAGGTCGTGCCGTCGGAGAAGGCGTTCTGCGGGCCGCCGTCCATCTTGGGCGGGATGTGGGCGCCGTGGAAGTGGACGGTGGTGTCGTCGCCCAGGCTGTTGGTGATGTTCAGCAGGACCGTGTCGCCGTTGGTCCACTTCATGGTCGGGCCCAGGTACGACTGGTTGTAACCGGCCGTCGTGCTGCTGACGCCGCTGATCACCTCGCTGGTGCCGGTCTGTGCCTCCAGGGTGAAGGTGGTGGTGCCGTCGGAGGTGGTGCCCTCCAGCAGGTCGGGGATGGTGAGCGTGCCGTCCGCGGCGGCCGCCTTGTTGCTGTTGCCCTCGGTGAGGAGGGAGAAGGTCGCCCCGGCCGCCCCTACGGCGGCCAGCCCGACCCCGGCCATTCCGCCGAGGAACTTCCGCCGGTGCAGGCCCTTGCCGCCCCGGCCCTTGGTGGTCTTGGTGTGTTCGGCCTTGCCGCCCCGGTCGCGTCTTGCGTGGGCGCCTTTGCCCTGCCGGTCCTCGCCCGAGGCGGGATCTGTGGTGTAGGTCATGGCCACGGAGCCTTGGTCTAAGGGCTATGTGAAGACTGGGGCGAAGTTAGGAGCGAGCCAGGGAGGCTGTGGAAACGCCGTGTGTAACTGCGTACACCAACTCCCCTGAGAGAAAGCCAAGTTGGCGTGCCGCAGGTCAAGATCAGGGTGTGGGACACATCGGGCGAGTGGGCTTAATGAATCGTTAAAGGCATCGCGCACACGTGACTTGCATCACACTGCTCGTCAAGGTGGGGAACCGTCAGGGGATTGTCGGCTGCGCTGCTACGCCTCGCCCGTGTCGGTGTCGGTGCCGCGTGCCTTCCGCACCAGCCGCAGATACCGGTCCCACTCCCAGCCCGGCCCCGGATCCGTGTGATCCGTGCCCGGCACCTCCACATGCCCGATGATGTGCTCCCGGTCGACGGGGATGTCGTACCGCGCGCATATCCGGGCCGTGAGCCGCGCAGAGGCCTCGTACATCTCGTCGGTGAAGTCCTGCGGGCGGTCCACGAAGCCCTCGTGCTCGATGCCGACACTGCGCTCGTTGTAGTCGCGGTTGCCCGCGTGGTACGCCACGTCCAACTCGCGGATCATCTGCGTGACGTGACCGTCCTTGCGGACGATGTAGTGCGCGGCCGCGCCGTGCCCCGGGTCCTGGAACACCTTCACCGCGCTGTCGAAGCTGCCCTGGGTGACATGGATGACCACCATGTCTATGCCGTAGTCGTCGGGCCGGTCCGCGCGCCGCCAGTTCGCGTCGGACGCCGCCACCCAGCGGGCGCCCGCGTAGTCGACCTCGCCCTCCTTGCGCGGCTTCTCGACACTGGGCACGCGCCACCACAGGCGCGCCAGCTCGTCGCGGGCCAGCACCGCCGAGCCCACGGCGGCGGCTGTCCCGCCGATCAGCAGCGCCCGTCGCCCGATGCGCCGGTCGGTGTCCTTGGCGGCGCCCTTCGGCGCCTTTCTCTCCCCCATGCGATCTTCAACGGATACTCGTGGGCCCTGGTTCCCGCCGCCCCGTACTCTTGAAGGGTTATGACTGACACCCCGCAGCGCCCCCTTCGCGTACTAGCCGCCATGTCCGGCGGAGTGGACTCCGCCGTCGCCGCCGCCCGTGCCGCGGAAGCCGGCCACGACGTGACCGGTGTCCACCTCGCCCTCTCGGCGAACCCTCAATCGTTCCGCACGGGCGCGCGCGGCTGTTGCACCATCGAGGACTCACGCGACGCCCGACGGGCCGCGGACGTCATCGGCATCCCGTTCTACGTCTGGGACCTCGCCGACCGCTTCCGTGAGGACGTGGTCGAGGACTTCGTCGCCGAGTACGAGGCCGGCCGCACGCCGAACCCCTGCCTGCGCTGCAACGAGAAGATCAAGTTCGCCGCCCTGCTCGACAAGGCGCTCGCCCTCGGCTTCGACGCGGTCTGCACCGGCCACTACGCCCAGGTGATCGTCCGCGCGGACGGCGCGCGCGAGCTGCACCGCGCCTCCGACATGGCGAAGGACCAGTCGTACGTCCTCGGGGTCCTGGACGACCGGCAGCTCGCCCACGCCCTGTTCCCGCTCGGCGACACGGTCACGACGAAGGACGAGATCCGCGCCGAGGCCGAGCGCCGGGGCCTGGCGGTGGCCAAGAAGCCGGACTCGCACGACATCTGCTTCATCGCCGACGGCGACACCCAGGGCTTCCTCGCCGGCCGCCTCGGCAAGGCGGAGGGCGACATCGTCGACGAGTCGGGAGAGAAGCTCGGCACGCACGAGGGCGCGTACGGCTTCACCATCGGCCAGCGCAAGGGCCTGCGCATCGGCACCCCGGCCGCCGACGGCAAGCCGCGCTACGTCCTGGACATCTCCCCGGTGGACAACACGGTGACGGTAGGCCCCGCCACCGCCCTGGACGTGAACGCGCTGACGGCCGTCAAGCCGCGCTGGTGCGGGGCCGCCCCGACCGGCCCCGACACCTACACCGCCCAGCTCCGCGCCCACGGCGGCGAGACAGAGGTCACCGCCGAACTGGTCGACGGCACCCTGGAGGTGTCCTTCACGGAGCCCGTCCGGGGCGTGGCTCCCGGCCAGGCGATCGTGCTGTACGACGGCACGCGCGTGGTGGGCTCGGCGACGATCGCGTCGACCACGCGCGCGACGGCGGGCGCTACCGCGTGAAGAAGTCGGCGAGCACCGGCGCCAGGGCGTTCGGATCCACCATGTGCGTCTGACCCTCCAGGCTCCGGTACGACCCCTTCGGCGCCGCCTCCGCCACCGCCCTGGTCGCCTCGCGCAGCCAGTCGGGGCTCGCGCCGCCCGCGACGGCCAGCACGGGGACGGTGATCGAGGCCAGCCGGTCCCGGGGCACCAAACCATCGCCCAGCACGGCGTCGTCGTAGGCGAGACTCGGTGCGGCGGCCTCCATGCCGGGCCACATGGGGGACCGGCGGGCGGCCTGGATCATCTCGTCGGCCATGCCGGTGAGCCGGAGGAACAGCTCGACGGCGTCTCCGCGCCGGCCCGCCGCGAGCGCCGCGGTGAGGTTCTCGGTGTACTCGGCGCGCTCCTTCGCGCCGTGTTCGGAGAAGTCGGCGAACGGCGTCTCGTACACGGCGACCTGACGCAGCGGCAGCCCGCTCGCCGCCGCTTCCAGCACCAGCGCACCTCCGGACGAGATGCCGCAGAGCGCCGCGTCACCGCCGTTCGCCGCGATGAGCGCGGCCAGGTCCTCGACCTCGCGCTCCACCGCGTACGGAGTCGTGTCACCGCTCTCACCGCGGCCTCGACGGTCGTACACGACAACGCTGAAGCGGTCGGACAGGGGCTCGGCCAGGGGCGCCACGGTGCCGCCCGTCGACATGGCGCCGGGGACGAGGACGACCGTAGGACCCTGGCCGGTGCGCCCGTACGCGAGGGGAGTGCCGTCGTGCGAAAGAGTCTTCTTGTCCATACCTGTGGAGACCGCCGGCGGGCACGGAACTAATCGGTCACCCGACGGCTTCTACTTCGTAGAAGCAGAGGTGGTCCTTGATCTGGGCGACGTCGGGCTTGGGCTCGGGGTAGGTCCACACCAGGTCCGGCGCGTCAGGCCGCGACCAGTAGGAGGCCGTTCCCTTGAACGGGCAGTAGGTGTGGGTGTCGGAGGGGGTCAGCAGGTCGAGCCGTACGTCCTCGGCGGGGAGGTAGTACCGCACGGGACAGCCCGTCTCCCGCAGGAGAAGGGGCCGTTCGCTCTCCGCCAGTACCTGGTCGCCGTGGACGACCCGTACGCGCTGCGTGCCCTGTTCGATCGTGATCGTGTGTCCATCAGCCATACCGGAAAAGCGCTCGCGGGCCCCTGGTTCTTCCCGCGTACGGTGGCTTCATGCGAATCTGCGTCTTCCTCTCCGCGGCCGATCTCGACGAGCGTTACACGCGCCCCGCGCGGGAGTTCGCGAAACTGCTGGGCAAGGGCGGTCACACGCTGGTCTGGGGCGGTTCGGACGTCGGGCTCATGAAGGTGGTCGCCGACGGGGTGCAGGAGGCGGGCGGCCGGCTGCTGGGCGTCTCCGTGGACTTCCTGGCGGCCAAGGCACGCCAGGGGGCCGACGAGATGGTCGTCGCGCGTGACCTCGCCGAGCGAAAGAAGCTGCTCCTGGAGAACGCCGACGCGGTCGTGATCATGGTGGGCGGCACGGGCACGCTCGACGAGGCGACCGAGATCCTGGAGCTGAAGAAGCACGGGCACACGGACAAGCCGGTGGTGTTGTTGAACACCGCGGGCTTCTACGACGGCCTCAAGACGCAGTTCCGCCGCATGGAGGACGAGGGGTTCCTGCCCCGCCCGCTGACCGACCTGGTGTTCTTCGCGGAGGAGCCGGTGGGGGCGCTGGCGTACCTGGAGGAGGGCCAAGGCGTCGCATGAGGCGTGTGTAATGCCCACGCGCGCGTGATGCGAGCATGGCGGACATGGCTACACATGTGATCACCGGAGCGGGCTCCGGCATCGGCGCGGCCGTCGCCCGCCGACTGCACGCGCGCGGGGACGAACTCGTCCTCCACGCGCGCGACGCTGGCCGGGCGAAGGAGCTGGCGGCTGAGTTCCCCGGTGCGCGGACCCTCGTGGGCGACCTGGCGGACCCGGACAAGCTGAGCTGGGCCTTCTCGCACCAGACGCTCCCGGACCGGGTGGACTCGCTGCTGCACATCGCCGGCGTGGTCGACCTCGGCCCGGTCGGTGACCTGACCCCGAAGTCCTGGCGCCATCAGCTCAACGTCAACCTCATCGCGCCCGCCGAGCTGACCCGGCACTTCCTGCCCCAACTCCGCGTCGCCCACGGCCACGTGGTGTTCGTGAACTCGGGGGCGGGGCTGCGGGCCAGTGCCGAGTGGTCGGCGTACGCGGCGTCGAAGCACGGCCTGAAGGCCCTGGCCGACTCCCTCCGCCACGAGGAGCACGGCAACGGAGTCCGCGTCACCTCGGTGTACCCCGGCCGCACGGCCAGCCCGATGCAGGCCAAGGTCCACCAGCAGGAGGGCAAGGAGTACGACGCGTCTCGGTGGATCGACCCGGAGTCGGTCGCGACGACGATCCTGACGGCGATCGACCTGCCGAGGGACGCGGAGATCAACGACCTGACGGTACGGCCGGGTCACTGACGGGATTTTCCTCGCCCCCGCCGCCCCTGGGGGCTGCCGCCTCGTCCTCAAACGCCGGAGGGGCTGAAAAATTCAGCCCCTCCGGCGTTTGAGGAGCGGGGGTCCGGGGGCGGAGCCCCCGGGATGGGACGGGTAGGGGCGGCGGGGGCGAGAACAGCCGGGGCCCGCGCCGACACCCGGCACGCCAACACCTACGTAGGCTGCACCCCGTGAACGCAAACCCCACCTTCGGCGCAGCCACAGGCATCGGCTCCCTGCCCGGCGGCGACGCCAGGGAGGCCGCCAGGACAGCCACCGGTTCCTTCGAGGACTTCCCGTTCCTGCCCGAACTCCCCGCCCGAGGCCCCGGCGCCGACATGATCGGCCGCACCGCAGGGATGCTCGTCGAGATGTACGCGCGCGTGGAGCCCAGCGGCTGGCGGATCGGCGACCGGCCGGGTCGGGACACCAAGCGGGCCAGGTCGTGGCTGGGCGAAGACCTCGACGCGCTGGAGGAGTGCACCCAGGGCTACGAGGGCCAGCTGAAGGTACAGGCCGTCGGCCCCTGGACCCTCGCCGCAGCCCTGGAGCTGAGGAACGGCGAGGCGGCCCTCTCCGACCCCGGCGCCTGCAGGGACCTCGCCGGCTCACTCGCCGAAGGCCTGCGGCTGCACCTGGAGGAGGTCAGGCGCCGCGTCCCCGGCGCCCAGCTCGTCCTCCAGCTCGACGAGCCGTCCCTCATCGCCGTACTGACAGGACACGTCAAGACAGCCAGCGGCTACCGCACGTACCGCGCCCCCGACCGCCAGCTCGTCGAGTCGACCCTCCGGGACGTCATCGGGGTTCACGGCGACGACCCCGTGGTGGTCCACTCGTGCGCACCGGACGTCCCGTTCGCCCTCCTGCGAAGGGCGGGCGCGGCAGCGATCTCCTTCGACTTCAGCCTCCTCACCGAGCGTGACGACGACGCCATCGGCGAGGCCGTGGAAGGGGGCACCCGGCTCTTCGCCGGTGTCGTGGCGGGCACGGACGGCCCGTTGTCAGACCCTGCCGGTAGCGTCATGGGTGTCAGGACGCTGTGGCGCAGGCTGGGGCTGCATCCGGGGCTTCTCGCGGAGGCCGTCACGCTCACGCCGTCGTGCGGACTCGCGGGGGCTTCCCCCGCGTACGCGCGCAAGGCTCTCGCCCACTGCGTCCAGGCGGCGAGATCCCTCGCGGACAACCCAGAGTAACGGGAGGACAATACGGTGGCCGGCGAAAAGCAAGCGGAGACGACGGTGCCCGCTCAGGCACGGGAGAAGCACGCGCAGCTCGCTGAGCAGATCGAGGAGCACCGCTTCCGGTACTACGTGAACGACGCTCCGGTCGTCAGCGACGCGGAATTCGACAAGCTCCTGCGCTCCCTGGAGGCGCTGGAGGAGGAGTACCCCGAGCTGCGCACGCCCGACTCGCCGACCCAGAAGGTCGCGGGGGCGTACGAGACGGAGTTCACCTCCGTCCAGCACCGCTCCCGCATGCTCTCCCTCGACAACGCCTTCAGCGACGAGGAGTTGGCGGCCTGGGCCGAGCGCGTCGCCAAGGACGTCGGCACCTCCGACTACCACCTCCTGTGCGAGCTCAAGGTCGACGGCCTCGCCGTCAACCTCACCTACGAGCACGGCCGTCTCACCCGCGCGGCGACCCGCGGCGACGGCCGCACCGGCGAGGACATCACGCCCAACGTCCGCACGATCGCGGAGATCCCGGACCGCCTCAAGGGCGACCGCGTCCCCGACCTCGTGGAGATCCGCGGCGAGGTCTACTTCCCGATGGAGAAGTTCGAGGAGCTCAACGCCCGCCTGGTCGAGGCCGGCGACAAGCCCTTCGCCAACCCGCGCAACGCCGCGGCCGGTTCGCTGCGCCAGAAGGACCCGCGCGTCACCGCCACCCGCCCCCTCCACATGGTCGTCCACGGCATCGGAGCCCTGGAGGGCTTCGACGGCATGACCCGCCTCTCCCAGGGCTACGACCTCCTCAAGACCTGGGGCCTGCCCACCGCCCAGCACAACAGGGTGGTCGACGACCTCGACGGCGTACGGGAGTTCATCGCGTACTACGGCGAGAACCGGCACTCGGTGGAGCACGAGATCGACGGCGCCGTCGTCAAGCTGGACGAGATCCCGCTCCAGGGACGGCTCGGCTCCACCTCCCGCGCACCGCGCTGGGCGATCGCATACAAATACGCGCCCGAAGAGGTGAACACCAAGCTCATCAACATCCGCGTGGGCGTGGGCCGTACGGGCCGGGTCACGCCGTACGCGCAGGTTGAACCGGTCACCGTCGCGGGCTCGGAGGTCGAGTTCGCCACCCTCCACAACCAGGACGTCGTCAAGGCCAAGGGCGTTTTCATCGGCGACACCGTGGTGCTGCGCAAGGCCGGTGACGTCATCCCGGAGATCCTCGGCCCGGTCGTCGACCTGCGCGACGGCAGCGAGCGCGAGTTCGTGATGCCGAGCGAGTGCCCCGAGTGCGGCACGCCGCTGAGGCCGATGAAGGAGGGCGACGTCGACCTGCGCTGCCCGAACGCCCGCACCTGCCCCGCCCAGTTGCGGGAGCGCCTGTTCTACCTCGCGGGCCGCAAGTCACTGGACATCGAGCACTTCGGGTACGTCGCCGCCGCGGCCCTGACCAAGCCGCTGGAGCCCGCCGATCCGCCGCTGACGGACGAGGGCGACCTGTTCGACCTCACCATCGAGCAGCTGCTGCCCATCAAGGCGTACGTCCTCGACCAGGACAGCGGCCTGCCCAAGCGCGACCCGAAGACCGGCGAGGAGAAGGTCGCCACGGTCTTCGCCAACCAGCAGGGCGAGCCCAAGAAGAACGCGGTCGCCATGCTGGAGAACATCGCCGCGGCCAAGGAGCGCCCGCTCGCCCGTGTCCTCACCGGCCTGTCGATCCGTCACGTCGGACCGGTCGCCGCCGAGGCGCTCGCCCGCGAGTTCCGCTCGATCGACCGCATCGAGCAGGCCACGGAGGAGGAGCTGGCGAACACCGACGGGGTCGGCGCGATCATCGCGAAGTCCCTCAAGGAGTGGTTCGCCGAGGAGTGGCACCAGGAGATCCTCCGCAAGTGGAAGGCCGCCGGCGTCCGCATGGAGGAGGAGGGCTCCGGCGAGGACGAGGGCCCCCGTCCCCTCGAAGGACTCACCGTCGTCGTCACCGGCACCCTCGAACACTTCACCCGCGACGGAGCCAAGGAGGCGTTGCAGATTCGGGGCGCGAAAGTGACCGGTTCTGTTTCGAAGAAGACTTCTTTTGTCGTTGTGGGTGACAATCCAGGATCGAAGTACGACAAGGCGATGCAGCTGAAGGTGCCGGTTCTGAACGAGGACGGGTTCACCGTCCTGCTGGAGCAGGGCCCCGAGGCAGCGGCCGAAGTCGCACTTCCGGCAGAGGAGAGCGAGGAGTAGCGGTTGAAGGCCACCCGATCGGCGCATACCAGATGCATACGGGTGGCCGGGGCGCATTCGGGCAACCGTCGACGACCGCTGCCCGTGGAAGCCTTCTGCGGCCTACTGTTGAGACGTGCGCCTGCCGTGCCCAGCTGCGGTTGGGGCATCCCTTTGCTCCTGAAGAGCCTTCAGGAGCAGCGGGAAGGGCTTTCCAACGCGGCACCGTCGAGGGTTTTGTCGGGCGACCGGGCCGCGTGGCGTGGGCACCGCCGGCTGTGAGAGGGACGGGAATGGAACCGACCGAGAGCGCCGCCCCGGACTCACGCCTGCGCCGGATGGCCGGCGCATGGCGGACGAGTCGATGGGCCGGGCGGCCTTCGGAGCGTCCGGCCGTCGAGGGGCGCGCCGGCGGACAGTTCAGCATGTCCGGCGGCCCCGGTGCCGCACAGCTCACCGCCGAGCGCGCCTCCGGAGTGCCGGGCGCCGAGCCGGACCGGCACCTGTCCTGGCCCGCGCTGCCCACGGCGGTCGTCGCGGCGGCCGGTTTCGTCCTGGGCGCCGGCTTCTACCGGGCGTTCAGCGGCAACCACGCGCTCTTCCCGTCCGGCGCCGTCGGCTGGTCCCTGGCCGTGCTGACCGGCGTCATCGTCGGCCATCTGGTCGCGCTCGGCCGCGCCCGCTGGTGGGGCGGCACGGGCTCGGGCGCCGCCCTCACCCTCGCCGTCCTGCTGCTGTACGGCTGGGTGGCCGCCGGAATGGTCAGCCTCACCGTCGTCCTGCTGGTCGGCATAGCCAGGCGCCACCGCTGGCGGCAGGGCGTCCTGCACGGCGCGGTGGACATCCTCGGCATCGCCGTCGGAGCGATGCTCCTCGGTGTGTTCGGCCGGGTGCCGTCCGTCGAGAACCCCTGGAACCCCGACACCTGGACCCTCTACACCGCCCCCGAGGTGGTGCTGGTCGCGGTCTCCTATCTCGCGGTCACCCGCATCCTGGGCTGGTATCTGCACGCTCCGCGCCACGTCGGCCTGCCCACCGTCGCCCGCTCCGCGCTGGTCAGACAGGGCCTGGTCGCGGTCGCGCTGCTCGGCATCGCCCCGCTGGTCTGCGTGGTCGCCACCGCAAAGCCCGTCCTGCTGCCGCTGTTCGCCATCCCCCTCATAGCCCTCGACTCCACCCTGTGGATGGCCCGGGCCAGGGCGGAGGAGCAACTGCGCGATCCGCTGACCGGGCTGCCCAACCGCCAGTGGCTGCTGGAGCGCATCTGGACCGCTCTGGACGACGCCGAGCGCATCGGCGCCCGATCCGCCCTGATGCTGATAGACCTCGACCGTTTTCGATCGGTCAACGACACCCTGGGTCACCTCGCCGGTGACCGGCTGCTGCTGCAGATAGCCGACCGGCTGCGGGTGGCGCTGCCGCGCGGGGCGGAGGCGGCGCGGCTCGGCGGCGACGAGTTCGCCGTGTTACTGCCGGTCGCCGACTCCACGACCTCCGCGACCCGGGTCGCCCGGGGCCTCGTCGGAGCCCTCAGCTCCCCGCTCGACCTCGACGGGCTCACCCTCGTCCTGGAGGCCAGCGCCGGAGTCGCCGTCTTCCCCGACCACGCCCTCGATGCCGAAGGCCTGCTGCGGCGGGCGGACGTGGCGATGTACCAGGCGAAGCGGGACCGTACGGGCGTAGAGGTCTACGAGTCCAAGCGGGACTCGAACACCCCGGACCGGCTCGGTCTGCTCGGCGATCTGCGCCGGGCCCTGGACGCGCACGAGGTCCAGCTGCACTACCAGCCCAAGGTCCGCTTCGACGGACAGGTGGCCGGCCTGGAGGCCCTGGTCCGCTGGGTGCACCCCGAGCGCGGCAAGGTCCCGCCGGACGAGTTCATCGCGATCGCCGAGTCCTCCGGGCTGATGCCCCACCTCACGGAGTACGTGCTGGACACGGCCCTCGCCCAGGTCGCCCGGTGGCGCGCCCAGGGGCTGTTCGTCCCGGTCGCGGTCAACGTCTCCCCGCGTGACGTCCACACACCCGGGTTCGCGGGCTCGGTCGCCGCGCGCCTGGCCCGCCACGGCGTCCCCGCGGGATCGCTCCAGCTGGAGATAACCGAGCACGTGCTGCTCGAGGACCCGCAGCGCGCCGCCGACACCCTCGCCGGGCTCACCGGGCACGGCGTGAAGATGTCCCTGGACGACTTCGGCACGGGGTATTCGTCCCTGGTGCATCTACGGCGGCTGCCGGTGAGCGAGCTGAAGATCGACCGCTCGTTCGTGGCCAAGCTGGCCGTCGACGCCGAGGACGCGGAGATCGTGCGCTGCACGGTGGATCTGGCTCACTCGCTCGGCCTCCTCGTGGTCGCCGAGGGCGTCGAGGACGACGAGACCTGGGAGCGGTTGCGGGACCTGGGCTGTGATGCGGTACAGGGGTGGCTGGTGGCTGCCGCGATGCCCGCCGAGGAAACCACGGCGTGGCTGCTGGCGCGGGGGTCGCGGGGCTGGCAGCGGCCGCGCGCGGCATTGCCTGCGGCGGCGACCGACGAGTAGCTCGCTGTTTTCGCCCCCGCCGCCCCTTCCCATTCCCGTCCCTGGCGGCTGCGCCCCCAGACCCCCCTTTTCAGCCCTGAAGGGGCCTCGTCCTCAAACGCCGGACGGGCTGAAAAGATCAAGCCCCAGCCGGGAAAGTCCAGCCTCGGCCGGCAAAATCCAGCCCCTCCGG
>NZ_JOEY01000035.1 GCF_000718165.1 Streptomyces fulvoviolaceus
GTGAGGGACCCCGCCCCCGCATCCCCGGACCACGGACACGATCCGTGCCGCCGGACCGCGGAGCGAACGCGGGCAACCAGAACGCCCAACACCGTTCGGGGCGTTCGGCTGAGCATGAATCCTGGCAACAGGACTCACTCCCGCTCAGTCTCTAGGAACGGTTCGTGACCGCCCCGGGAGTTCGCGAACAGATCGGTGAGCTGCGCGTCGCTCAGGCCCGCGGCGAGGTGGGACAACTCGTCGCCGACGAAGAAGTGTTTGCGGATGTAGGCGGCTTCCCGCGCCGCGTACGTCTGGAGCTGGGCGTCGGGTATCTCACCGAGGCGGCGGACCAGAGAGCCGTCCGTGTCCTGCCGCAGCACGGAGTCCCAGGCCTCGCCCCAAAGGGTTTTCACGACATGCCAGCCCGCACCGCGGAACCGCGCCTCGAGCTCCTGCACGATCTTGGAGTTCGACCGCACCGGACCGTCCAGCCGCTGCAGGTTGCAGTTGACGACGAAGGTGAGGTTGTCGAGACCTTCACGGGCGGCGAGTTCCAGCGCGGCCGTCGACTCGGGTTCGTCCACCTCTCCGTCTCCCAGGAAAGCCCATACCCGTGACCGGGACGTGTCCTTGATGCCCCTGTCGTGCAGGTAGCGGTTGAACCTGGCCTGGTAGACGGCGGCAAGGGGGCCGAGCCCCATCGAGACGGTCGGGAACTCCCACAGCCACGGCAGACGCCGGGGGTGCGGGTAGGACGGCAGGCCGTGACCGTCGGCCTCCCGCCGGAAACCGTCCAACTGCTCCTCGCGCAGCCGGCCCTCCAGGAACACCCGCGCGTAGATGCCGGGCGAGGCATGCCCCTGCAGGTAGAGCTGATCGCCGGAACCTCCCCCACTCTCGGCTCCGCTCGAGCGGGAGGTGCCCCCACCGTCCTTGCCCTTGAAGAAGTGCTGGAACCCGACCTCGTAGAGCCATGCCGCCGAGGCGTAGGTCGAGATGTGGCCGCCCAGACCCAAGCGTGAACCCCGGGTCACCATCGCGGCCGCGTTCCACCGGTTCAGCGCGGTGATACGGGACTCCATGGCGAGGTCGCCCGGGAAGACCGGCTGGGACGACGCCGGGATCGTGTTGATGTAGTCCGAGGACAGCAGCCCCGGGAGGGCCACCCCGGACCTGGCCGCGTACTCGTGCACGCGCCGCAGCAGGTACACGGCGCGATCGGGCCCGGCGTGCCTGATGACGGCGTCGAGCGACGCCTGCCATTCCGCGGTCTCCTCGGCGTCACGGTCGGGCAGTTGGTCGAGTTCGCTCATCGCGGGGAACTCCGCGGGCTGGGCTGGGTCGCTCATGACAGCCTTCTGTGTGGGGCGGGGAGGGGAGAAGGTCGGCTGTCGGTTGGGCTCGCTTCCGACGGCCTGTGACGCGGGGACGTACGCGGGGCCCGGCCGGTCACCCGTGCGTGTGGACAACGGGCTGCGCGAGCCACTCGGTGAACGACATGTGGCCCAGGCGGGCGTTCTCTCCTGGCAGCAGCGTCCGTTCCCGCAACTCGGCACCGAAGTACCGGGCCTGGGCATCGGGGACGACAACTCGCTGGTCACCGCGGGCAGTCAGCACCTCGCCCGCCAGGTCGTCGAGGTGACGCACTTCCGGGCCGGCGACCTCGAGGATGCCGAACAGCGGAAGACCTACGGCGACATGTGCGACGGCGACGGCCACATCCTCCGTCGACACGGGACGGACGAGGACCGGCGGCACGTGGACACGGTCGTAGAAGGTGTTCTTCTCCACCATGATCTCGATGGATTCGAAGAACGGAGTGGCCCGCACGAGCGAGTGAGGAACAGGCGAGTTCCGCACCATGTCCTCCTGGATCAGCTTCGCGCGGAAGTAGTCCGACCACAGCCAGTTGGCTCCCACGGCGGAGAGGACCACGTGGTGCTCGACCCCGGCCGCGACCGCTGCGGTGAGGAGGTTGGTCGTGGCGGTACGGAAGAACTGCAAACCCGCCCCCTCGGTGCGCGCGGGCGCGTCGGTGACGTCCACCAGCACCTCGGCGCCCCGCAGAGCTTCGTCGAGACCGTCCCCCGTGATCACATCCACACCGTGGCGGCGTGAGACGGGCACGACCTCCACACCGTGGTCACGGAGCCTCGCCACCGTCCTGGAGCCGATCCGACCGGTGGCCCCTGCGACAACTACCCTCATCTGGATCCCTTTCCATCGACCCGGGCCGGCGTGCCCCTGGTGTCCTGGTGACGGCGAAGTCACCGCATGCACTACATACGACAGACCACTCACCACTGTTGTGACACCTGTCCGCGCCGCGACCTGAGCTCCGCAGCGCGAGAACTGTCACAGGAGCAGGGCGTGTCCGGTCTCCTCATCGAGGCAGCGTTGAAAAGCCTCGAACGGAAGAGCCGATGGAGGTGCAACAGTGTCAAGCAACGACTCGACGGGCACGACGACCGACGGCAAGCCGCGTTCCGAGGCCTGGAAGACGGCGGCGAGGATGCTCCAGGACGCCGAGCCGCCCCACATCCCCGAGGGCGCCTCGGCGATGACCGTCCTGATCGAGTGGCCGCCCGGTGACCCCGGCACTCCGCCGCACCGTCACTCGGGGCCGGCGTTCGGGTACGTGATCGAGGGCGCGGTGCGCTTCGAGTTGGAGGGAGAGCCGGAGCGTGTGGTCAAGGCCGGGGAGACGTTCTGGGAACCAGGCGGTGACGTCATCCACTACCAGGACGGCAACGCCCTGCCGGACGCGCCCTGCCGGTTCGTCGTGACCATGCTGTGCGCGCCGGGCGAGCCGATGCTCACGCTGGTCGAGGAGGAAGAGCTGGCTGGGCGGGCCCACCTGCGTGCACCGCGTCCTGCGGACTGACCTGCGTCTTCCGGTCCGCGCAGGTCGGCTCTGACCGCAACGGACCCGCTCCGTGGGAGGGCACGAGGAGCATGAGCGCCACTGAGGTTGTATGTGCTCCATGCTGACGTCGCTGTTCGCGGCCGTGACGATCCATGAGCTGCGGCACCGTGTCCTGCCACGGGGTTCAGGGCGGCGCAGGCGGATCGATGGTCTCCCGCACACCGTCATGGCTGTGGCCATGTCCGCGATGGCCTGGATGGCTTGCCCGACGGTGAGTTCGGGCATCCTGGAACGGCCGCGATGCCAAACGGGTCAGCAGATACCTCAGCCGCTCGAGTTCGCCGGGCCGGTTGTGCGCGTGTGACACCGTGTGAGGAGACGCGCTGAGCGTTGGGGGTGACGTCGGCAGTCCGTCTCCCCGCCGTAGGTCGGGGCGGCGTGGAGACGGACCGTGCGCACCTGGCCGGTGAGGGCTAGCCGAACTGGCCGGGCTGGTAGTCCCCGGCAGGCTGCTGGTTGATGACGTTGACGCGGTTGTAGGCGTTGATGACGGCGATGAGGGAAAGCAGGGAGACGAGTTGCTCCTCGTCGAAGTGCTTGGCGGCGTTCGCCCAGGCCTCATCGGTGACACCACCGGCCGCGTCGGCGATGCGGGTGCCCTGCTCGGCCAGTTCCAGTGCGGCGCGCTCGGCTTCGGTGAAGACCTTGGCCTCGCGCCAGGCGGCGACCAGGTTGAGACGCTGCGGGGTCTCTCCCGCCACTGTGGCGTCCTTGGTGTGCATGTCGGTGCAGAAGCCGCAGCCGTTGATCTGGCTCGCGCGAATCTTCACCAACTCCTGGACCGCGGTCGGCAGTGTCGAGTCCGAAACCACCTTGGCGGCCGAGTTGATGTGCTTGAGCACCTTGCCCGCGAGGGGGTGGCCGAAATAGTTGAGACGCGATTCCACGGTGATCTCCTTGCCGCGTTGCGGATACACACTAATGACCGGGATGGCCCGGCAAGGTGTGACAGGAAGTCTGGTGTGACGTGCGTCTCATCGGTTCCGGTCTCGATGGCCCTGGTGCCTCGGACCTGTCTACGGCCTCCTGGTGGCCGGAGCCGCCTGCAGCGGGTTCTTGAACAGCGGGTTCAGGACGATCGTGGCGGCCGCCACGAGCAGCACCGGCGGCCCGGCATGGGGGACCACGATCCGGCCGGGGTCGTCGCAGACGTGCGCGTGCGCGATCGCGGCGCTCCGGATCTCGTCGAGGTACTCGGGCTGGATCGAGCTGGACGTCTCGGTGATCACCACCAGGTCCGGGTTGAGCACGTCGAGCAGCAGCCCGGTCGCCCGGCCCACCGCGTGCGCCCGCTCCCGCAGCAGCGCGTCGGCACGCCGGTCGCCGACCGCCGCCGCGTCCACGAGCAGACCGACGAGGGGTTCGGGGATGATGCCCCGCTCCACCGCGCGCCGGGTGAGACGGGTGTCGGAGACGGTCGCCTCCAGACATCCGGTACGGCCGCACGGGCAGGCCACCGTGCTGTCCGGCACCGGCAGATGCGCGACGTCCCCCGCGCCCGAGCGCGGCCCACTGTGCACCACGCCGGCGATGGCGAGGGCCGCGTCCACCACGTTGCCCACGAACAGGTGCAGCAGGGAACGCCGGGCCGCGGGCCGCCCGAACAGCAGCTCCGACTGCGCCACGGCACGGGCGTGGTTGTCGACCCGCACCGGCAGTCCGGTGCGCCGGTGCAGCTCGGCCGCCAGCGGGTGCTGGTGCCAGCCGAGGGCGTCATGCCGTACGACGGTTCCGGTCTCGGGGTCCACCCAGCCGCCGATCGCCGCGCCCACCCCGAGAAGCCGGCCGCCGTCCGGGGTGTTGTCGGCGATGAAGCGCGCGAGCGCGGGGCCCACGTGGTCCGCGAGTTCGGCGGGGGGAATGCCGTCGTGCCCGAACTCCTGCCGGGCCACCACCGTGCCGCGCAGATCCGTCAGGCCGAAGACCGAGCCGGGCACCCCGATGTGCACGCCCGCGACCAGCGGCCCGCCCGAGCTGCCGGTGCGCAGGTCCACCGGGATCTGCGGCCGGCCCACCCCGCTCGCCGCGACCAGCTCCGGCACCTCGCGCACCAGGCCGAGTCGGGCCAGGTCGGTGCACTGCCGGGAGACGGCAGCCGGGCTCAGCCCCGACAGCCGGGCGATACCGCTGCGGGCGACCGGACCGTGATCGAGGACGGCCCGCAGCACGGACGCGGCATTGGCCTCCCGGCGACCGTCGCCCGAGGCGCGGGCGGCGGGGGGAGCGGTGCTCGACATGAAGGGTCCTTCCGTGCACGTGAGGGGTCCAACATGCCGTGTGCCGGGATGCTTTGGCGACCCAGGAACGACCAGGAACGACCAGGAGCGACCGGGAACGGCCGAGACCACGGCCGGGATGTCGGGGGTGTTGCAGGGCCGTGAAAGGGCTCGGAGAAGTCTTGACCGGCTACGGCCGGGCGCCCAAGCTGAGTGCGGACCACCTCCCCACCATATTCGACTGGCACGGCCTTCACCTGCTCGGATTTCCTTCCGCTCAGAAAGCAACTAATCATCGGCCTCGCGAAGGGACCCTCCCCATGACCTCCATCGCCCCCGCCGCACCCCTCGTCCTCACCGTGGACAAGGTCGGCGGCCGCATCGGCGCCGTGATCTCCGGAGTCCGTCTCGGCGGCGACCTGGACGGGGCCACCGTGGCCGCGATCCGTGCCGCGGTCCTCGAGCACAAGGTCGTCTTCTTCCGCGACCAGCAGCACCTCGACGGCGACCAGCACGAGGCGTTCGGCCGGTTGCTCGGCGAGCCCGTCGCCCACCCGACCGTGCCGTCGGTCGACGGCAAGTACGCCTTCGCCGTCGACAACGACCACGGCGGCCGCGCCAACCAGTGGCACAGCGACGTCACCTTCGTGCCCGCGTTCCCGGCCTTCTCCATCCTGCGCGCCGAGGTCGTCCCGCCGTACGGCGGCAACACCCTGTGGGCCAACACGGCGGCCGCCTACGCCGGACTCCCGCAGCCGCTGAAAGTGCTGGCCGAGAACCTGCGGGCGGTGCACACCAACGACTACGACTACGCGGCCGTGCGGCCGGAGGCGCCGTCCGCGGAACTGCTCCAGCACCGCAAGGTGTTCACCTCGACCAAGTTCGAGACCGAGCACCCCGTGGTGCGGGTCCACCCGGAGACCGGTGAACGGGTGCTGCTGCTCGGCAACTTCGTGAAGAAGCTCGCCGGCCTGCGCGGCAGCGACTCACGTGCCCTCATCAACGTCCTCCAGTCGCACATCGAACGCCCGGAGAACACCGTGCGCTGGCAGTGGCGCACCGGTGACGTCGCCCTCTGGGACAACCGCGCCACCCAGCACTACGGCGTCGACGACTCCGACGCCCACGAGCGCACCCTGCGCAGGGTCACCATCGACGGGGACGTCCCGGTCGGCGTGGACGGCAGCCGCTCGGTCCTGCTGGCACCCCGGACGGTGCCGGATCCGTCGTACGGGATCGCCTCGGGCGCCTCCACCGACGCGACGGTCACACAGGCCTGACCCCTTCCGTGTGCTCACGCAGGGGATGCGGAACAGTCACTGGTCTCCTCCGAGGGAGGCGATCCACGTCCGAACGGCCGCCACCGTGGTCGCCGCGTGCCCCTGCATGAGCGAGAAGTGGTCGCCGGGCACGTCGACGCGCGTGTGCGGCAGCGGCCAGGACGTCGGCCACTCGTCCGGGGCCGCGCTCGCCGCCATCTCAGGGGTGGGCGAGGTGGCCCGTACCAGCAGGGTGGGGGTGTCGACCGGTTCCGGGTCCCAGCCGAGGAACATACGGGTGTACGCGCCCAGCGCCGCCACGCCGCTGTCCTCGTCCCCGCTGAACTCGTTGCCGCCCAGGCGTGGCGCGATGCCCGCCGGCAGGGACAGCAGCCAGTCCTTGTCGCTGTTGCCGTCATGGACGAGGTACGTGTCGAGCAGCACCTGACCGAGGGGAGCGTTCCCCATGGCTTCGAGTCGCCGGGTCACGGCATGGGCGACGACACCTCCGGTGGAGACACCGGCGACCACGAAGGGCCGGTCGCCCACGTGGCGCAGCACCGACTCGGCGTGGGTGAGGGCCAGCGTCTCCCGGTCGGCCGGCACCGCAGCACCCGCACCGATGCCGGGGTGCGGGAACTCCAGAACGTCCAACTCGCCCTGGAAGCAGGCATGGAAGCGGGCGAACTCGCCACCCGGCGCGGCGAAGGGCGGATGGTGTCCGCCGAAGAGGACGAGCACCGGACCCTCGCCGGACCCCTCGGCCCGCCGCAGCGGCGGGAGCGCGTGCCGCCCGCTGTCGGCCGTGTCGAAGGTCGGCACCGCCCAGGACGCCGTGACCAGCATGTGCATCGCGGCGACGACCTGACCGGCCTCGCAGACCCGCCGGTAGAGCGAGGACAGGGTCTGGGCGGGGCGGTCCTCCGGTGCCGTGGGCCGCGGCTCCGGTGCGTCGTGGGGCAGGTCGTCGTCGAGCAGACCGAGGACGTGACGTGCCAGCCCCTCAGAAGTCGGATACTCGAACACCACGGCGGCGGACAGTTGGAGCCGCAGGGCCGTGCTCAGCCGGTTGCGGACCTGAACCGCCATCAGGGAGTCGAAGCCCAGCTCGTCGAAGGCCTTGCCGTCCGGCAGCGCGTCGGCGTCCGGGTAGCCGAGCACCGCCGCCACGTCGGCGCGCATCAACTCCGCGAGCGCGGACTCCCGTTGAGCGTCGGGCAGCGCGGCCAGCACCTTGCGCCACGCTCCCGGCTCCCACGGCTGATCCGCGCCGGGCGGGGAGTCGGCCCCGGCCTCGGACCTCCGCTGCACCAGTCCGCGCAACAGCGGCGGCAAGGGCCCTTGCGCGGCACGGAGGTTGGCCCGGTCCAGCAGGATGGGCGCGAGCACGGGCTCGCCTGTGCGCAGCGCCGCGTCGAACAGTGCCAGGCCCTGTTCGGCGGACACCGCCCGGAGCACCTCACCGGGCCGCCGCGTGTGGGGTGCGGAGGCCATGCCGCCCGCGGACTCCCACGGGCCCCACGCCAGGGAGACCGCGGGAAGTCCCAGCGAGTTGCGGTGGTGGGCCAGGGCGTCCAGGTACGCGTTCGCCGCCGCGTAGTTGCCCTGTCCGGCCCGGCCCAGCAGACCGGACACCGACGAGAACAGGACGAACGCCGACAGGTCCAGGTCCCGGGTCAGCTCGTGCAGATGCCAGGCAGCGTCCGCCTTCGGCCGGAGCACCGCCGCCATCCGCTCGGGCGACAACGAGGCCAGCACGCCGTCGTCCAGCACCCCGGCCGCATGCACTACGGCGGTCAGCGCGGGCGCACAGCCCTTGATCACCTCGGCCAGCGCGCCGCGGTCGCCCGCGTCACAGGCCACGATCCGTACCTCGGCGCCCAACTCCTCGAGCCGACCGCGCAGTTCCTCGGCACCCGGAGCCCGGGAGCCGCGGCGCCCGGTGAGCAGCAGGTGCCGTACGCCGTACGACGTGACGAGATGACGGGCGAGTTCGGCACCCAGCGCACCGGTACCACCGGTGATCAGCACGGTGCCGTCGGGGCCGAAGGCGCCGCCGGCACCGGACGAGGTGTCGAGTGCGGCGACGAGTCGTGGTGCCGTCAACCGCCCGGCGCGAAGGGAGAGTTGGGGCTCACCGGTCGCCACCGCCGTGGGGATCGTCCGCAGCGACTCGGGCCGTCCGTCCACGTCGACCAGCAGGACGCGCCCGGGCAGCTCCGCCTGGGCCGCCCGCACCAGCCCCCACACCGCGGCCCCGGCCGGATCCGGATCCGCAGCGGTGGCGTCCCGCGTCACGACCACCAGGCGCGACCCCGCCGACCGCGGATCGTCCTGCCAGTCCTGCAGCGTGCGGAGCACCTTGGAGGTCAGCAGGTGTACGGCGGTCAGCGGGTCGGCATCCCTCGTCGCGCCGACCGCCGTGACGACGACGGTGTCCGGCTCGGACGTGGCGGAGTCGAACACGTCGGGAAGCGCCCCGCGCAGGCCCAGCTCGTCGTCCAGGAGCACCCAGCTTCCGGTCGCCGGGGCCCCGGTCTGCTCCACGGCGGTCCAGTCGGGGCGGAGGAGGGCCCGGCGCACCAATTCGGCCGTCTCGGTGGGGAGTTCCCGCGTGGTCAGAGAGTCCACCCGAGCCACCAGGCGTCCCGTCGAGTCGGTGAGTGTCACCGTGACCGTGTCCGTCCCGCCGGGGGAGACCCGCACCCGGACCGCCGACGCGCCCACCGCGTCCAGGCGGACACCGTTCCAGGCGAACGGCACCCGGATCGCGTCGGACTCGGGTGCGGAGCCCATGAGCAGCGGAGCGTGCAGGGCCGCGTCCAACAACGCCGGATGGATTCCGAACCGGGCGGCGCCCGCCGACTCCGCTTCGGGCAGGCGGACTTCCGCGAACACCTCGGCACCGCGTCGCCAGAGCCGCCGTACGCCCCGGAAGGCCGGTCCGTAGGCGAGGCCGGTGTCCGCGAGACCGTCGTACGCGTCGGTGAGGTCGATCTCGGTCGCGTCCTGCGGGGGCCACGCGGTTTCCTGCGGCTCCTGCGGTGGGGCGGCCGGGCCGAGCATCCCGGTGGCATGCCGGGTCCAGGCGGGGTCCTCCGCCTCGGGCTCCTCGGGCCGGGCGTAGACGCCGATCGGGCGTCGCCCGGACTCGTCCGACCGGCCCACCACGACCTGGACCCGTACGCCTCCGGCCGGGGGCAGGGTGAGCGGGGCAAGGATCACGAGCTCGTCGAGCGTGCCGCAGCCGACCTCGGCGCCCGCCCGTACGGCCGACTCCACGAACGCCGTCGCGGGGACGAGGACCGTCCCGCCGATCACATGGTCGGCGAGCCACGGCTGGACGGCGGGGGAGAGCACACCGGAGAACACGGTCCGGTCGGTGTCCGGCACGGCGAACCCCGGACCGAGCAAAGGGTGGCCGTGGGGGCTCGCCGCCGGGCCCGGGGTGCGCGGGGCGTCCAGCCAGTACCGCTGCCGCTGGAAGGCGTACGTCGGCAGGTCCACCCGCCGGGCCCCGGTGCCGGCGAACACCGTCGGCCAGTCGACTCGGGCCCCGTGCACATGGAGCCGGGCCAGCGCGGACAGGAGGGTCTCCGGCTCGCGTTCGCCGGCACGGGCGGGGGCGGCGAACAGGGCGCTCTCGGCCAGGCATTCCTTGGCCGCCGCCGTGAGCGCGGGACCCGGGCCGATCTCCAGGAACGCCGAGACGCCGTTGGCCCCGAGCCACCGCACGGTGTCGGCGAACCGCACCGGCAGGCGGGCGTGCCGTACCCAGTACTCGGGCGAACACAGCTCGTCGGCCTCGGCCCGGCGGCCCGACACGGCCGAGACCACCGGGATCCGGGGCGGCCGGAAGGTCAGCCCCTCGGCGACCCGGCGGAAGTCGTCGAGCATCGGTTCCACCAGCGGAGAGTGGAAGGCATGACCGACCCGCAGGCGTACGGTCCTGCGGCCGCGCGTCTCGAACCCGGCCGCGACGGCGAGCACGGCATCTCGCACGCCCGAAATCACCACCGAGCGCGGCCCGTTGACGGAGGCGATCACCACCGGGCGCGGGCCGTCGACGGAACCGGCCGCTTCCTGGTCGCCGAACTCCGCGAGCGCGGCGTGGACTTCCTCCTCCGTCGCGTGCAGTGCCACCATCGCCCCGCCCTCGGGCAGGGCGTGCATCAACCGGCCGCGGGCCGCGACGAGTTCGGCCGCGTCGGGCAGGTCCAGCACTCCGGCGACGTGGGCCGCCGCCAGTTCCCCCACGGAGTGGCCGGCCAGGAAGTCGGGGTGTACTCCCCAGGATTCCAGTAGCCGGAACAGTGCCACCTCGAAGGCGAACAGCCCGGCCTGGGTGAAGTCCGTACGGTCGAGCAGGGCGGCCTCCGGCGAGCCCGGCTCGGCGGACAGCACCAGGCTCAGCGGCCGCTCCAGCCGGTCGTCCAGCTCCCGGCACACCTCGTCGAAGGCGGCGGTGAAGGCGGGGAACGCCGTGCACAACTCCGCTCCCATGCGGGCGCGTTGGGCTCCCTGTCCGGTGAACAGGAAGGCCGTACGCAGACCCGGATCCGCGACCGCCCGTACCGGGTCGATGCCGTCCCTGCCCTCGGCGAGGGCCGTGAGTGCGGCCAGCATCCGCGCCCGGTCGCCGGCCGGCACCACGGCCCGGTGGGCGAGCGCCGACCTCGACACGGCCAGGGTGAGACCGACGTCGGCCGTCAACAGGTCGGGCTGGGCGACGAGATGGTCGGTCAGCCGACGGGCCTGGGCCCGCAAAGCACCCTCGTCGGCGCCGGAGAGCAGCCACGGGACGTTCCCGACGGACCCCGTGGGCGGGCCGGGCGGCGGCGGAGGCTCCTCCAGGATCACGTGCGCGTTCGTCCCGCCGATACCGAAGGCCGACACACCGGCCCGGCGCAGCCTGCCCTCGGCCGTCGGCCACGGCCGGGCCTCGCTCAGCAACTCGACCCGTCCGGCGGACCAGCCGACGTGTGGGGTGGGCGTGTCCGCGTGCAGGGTGCGGGGGAGTTCTTCGTGCCGCATGGCCTGCACCATCTTGATGACCCCGGCGACTCCGGCGGCCGCCTGGGTGTGCCCGAGGTTGGACTTGACCGAGCCCAGCCACAGCGGCGGCCGGTCCTCGGCCCGCTCCCGGCCGTACGTGGCCAGCAGGGCCCGCGCTTCGACGGGGTCGCCGAGCCGGGTGCCCGTGCCGTGCGCCTCCACGACGTCCACGTCCTCCGCGCGGAGCCCGGAGTCGGCCAACGCCCCTGTGATCAGCCGCTGTTGGGCCTGGCCATTGGGGGCCGTCAGACCGTTGGAGGTGCCGTCGGAGTTGACGGCGGAGCCGCGCAGCACGGCCAGGACCGGGTGACCGTGGCGCCGGGCGTCGGACAGCCGCTCCAGCAGCACCAGCCCCGCGCCCTCGCCCCAGGCGGTGCCGTCCGCCGTGGCCGAGAACGACTTGCAGCGGCCGTCGGCCGACAGGCCCCGCTGGCGGCTGAACGCGGTGAACGACCTGGGAGTCGCCATCACCGTGACCCCGCCGGCCAGGGCCAGCGAGCACTCGCCCGAGCGCAGCGCCCTGGCCGCCCAGTGCAGCGCCACCAGCGAGGAGGAGCATGCGGTGTCGAGTGTGATCGACGGCCCGCGCAGGCCGTAGACGTAGGAGATCCGGCCGGAGGCCACGCTGCCCGCCGAGCCCAGGGCCAGATGGGCCTCCAGCTCGTGAGGGGTGGTGAAGCGGGCCGCGTAGTCGTCGTGCATCACGCCGACGAACACGCCGGTGTCGCTCTCGTGCAGCGCGGCCGGGTCGATGCCCGCCCGCTCCCAGACCTCCCACGAGGTCTCCAGGAGCAGCCGCTGCTGCGGGTCCGTGGCCAGCGCCTCGCGCGGCGAGATCCCGAACAGGCCCGCGTCGAACTCCGCGGCCCGGTGCAGGAATCCGCCGCTGCGGGTGTACGAGGTCCCGATCCGGTCCGGGTCGGGATCGTGCAGGGCAGCCAGGTCCCAGCCCCGGTCGGTGGGGAAGTCCGAGATGGCGTCCCGGCCCTGCGACACCAACTGCCACAGGTCCTCGGGGGAGTTGACGTCGCCGGGATAGCGGCAGCCCATGGCGACGATCACGATCGGGTCGTCCGCCGACGCTTCGGCGACGGAGTGCGGCGCGGCCGCGGACTCCGGGGTGAAGAGGGTGTCGTACACATGCCGGGCCAGCGCGGCCGGTGTGGGGTGGTCGAAGACCAGCGTGGAGGGGAGCCGCAGCCCGGTCGCCTCGCCGAGCCGCTCGATCAGCGCGACGGCGCCCGCGGACGTCAGTCCGAGATCGGTGAAGGGGCTGCCCGCGTCGAGCCGCTCGTCCGGACCGCCGCCCCAGACCTCGGCCGTCTCGGCCAACACGGCCTCGAGCAGGGCGCGTTCGCGTCCCTCCGGTGGCAGGGACAGGAGCTGGCGGCGCAGGGAACCGTCGGTCGCCTTGGGGGAGGAGGGCGCCGTGGGGCGGATGTCGACCTTGTGGCGGGCGATCTTGCCGGATGCCGTACGCGGGACGGCGGCGATCTCGTGGATCTCGACGGGCAGCTTGTACTCGGCCAGGCGGGTGCGGCACGCGTCCAGTACCCGCCGCGGGTCGACCCCGTCCGGGCCCGGCACGACGAAGGCCACCGGGACCTCGCCGAGCACGTCGTGCGGCCTGCCCACCACCACCGCGTCCCGCACGCCGGGACAGCGCAGCAGGGCCTCCTCGACCTCCGTGGGGTGGATGTTCTCCCCGCCCCGGATGATCAGTTCGCTGACCCGGCCGGTGAGGACGAGATGGCCGTGCTCGGCGCGCCGGCCGAGGTCTCCGGTGCGGTACCAGCCGTCCCGCAGCGCGGCCGCGGTCTCCTCGGGCCGGTTGTGGTACCCGGTCATGAGGCTCGGCCCGCGCACCCAGATCTCGCCCTCGTCGCCGTCGGCGACATCGTTGCCAGAGCGGGGATCGACGATCCGTACGTCCATCCCCGGCGACGGGGTCCCGCAGGAGCCGTCGACGCGCGGTCCGTCCGGCCGGTTCACCGCGATCATCCCGCAGGTCTCGGTACTGCCGTACGCGTCGAACAGCGGAGCCCCCAGCAGTTCCTCCACCGCCCGACGCAGCGCCGGGGAGCTCGGCGCGCCCGCCACGAAACAGGTCCGCAGACCTGTCGGGGCCGGGGTCTCCTCGGCGAGTGCCACCAGTTGGTGATAGACGGCGGGCACCCCGGCCAGCAGGGTGTAGGGGCCGCCCAGGGCTTCGTGCGGTGTGCTCAGCTCCCTCAACAGCCCACCGGGTGAGAGGAGTTCGCCGGTGATCGTGGCGCTCGCGCCCACGGCGGTGACGCCCAGGATCGCGAGGGAGTGCCCGAAGCTGTGGAACAGCGGGAGCGGCCACAGCAGCCGGTCCTCGGCGGAGAGCCCGAAGACCGGGGCGTAACAGGCCGCCACCGACCACAGCGCGGCACGTTGTGTGGACAGCACGCCCTTGGGGTGGTGGGTGGTGCCGGAGGTGTAGAGCATCCAGGCGGGCTCGTCGAGACCGAGGTCGTCCCGAGGCGGTTCGGGCTGCTCGGCGGCGGCCACGCTCTCGAACAGGACCATGCCGTCGGGGACCGGTCCGTCGCCGGTGAGCACGATGTGCGTACGGCGGTGCTCCGGGCCCAGGCGGTCCAGCCGGGCCGGGTCGGTGACCAGGACCGAAGCGCCGCTGTCCGCGAGGAACCGGGCGAGCTCGTCGTCGGAGGAACGGGGGTTGAGCGGCACGCCGACCGCTCCCGCCCTGACGACGGCGAGCAGGCTCTCCACCATCTCCACGCGGTTGCCCAGGCAGATCGCGACCCGGTCGCCGCGCCGGAGCCCCGTCCGGGCGAGATACGCGGCCAGCCGGCCGGTGCGCCGCTCCAACTCGGCGTAGGTGACGCCGCGCACATCGTCGGCGAACGCCACCCGCGACGGCACGTTCTCGGCGTGCGCCTTCAGCAGCTCGGACAGTGGCCGGATCAGCTCGTGCTGGGTCATGTTCCCGCCCCTCCGGAACGGCCGTACTCAATCTCCGTGCAGATCATCGGTGTTGAGCCTACGGGCACGGTTACCGGGTGATCGAAATATCTCCCCGATCGACGGCAACCCTCGCGGGGCGGGCGGCAACTGGTGGGACAAGGGCATTCCCGGAACATCCCCCGAACCTCCCCGATCTTCGAACGAGAGTCACCACATGGGCACCAGAGCCACCCTGCGCAAGCCGCACCGCAAGAGTTCCAACCGCCGCCGCAGCGTGATCATCGGCGCGCTGACCACCAGCCTGGTGGGCGGCGCCGTCGTCGGCGGTGTGCTGATGTCGGCGTCCGCCTCCGGCCCGGGCGCGGGCACCTACCGGCTGGTGAACGCCGCGGACGGGACCTGCCTGGACGTGCCGTCCGCGAGCACCGCCGACGGTGTGCAGCTGACGCAGACGGACTGCACCGGCTCCGCCGGCCAGACGTGGCAACTCGCCTCCTCCGGCGAGGGGTTCACGCTCAGGGCCGCGCACAGCGCGCTGTGCGCGGGAGTGAAGGGTGACTCGACGTCGGTCGGCAAGGCCGTGCAGCAGCAGACCTGTGACGGCGGCGCCTCGCAGGTGTGGAAGGTCAGCGCGGTGGGAGAGGCGTACCACCTGGTCAACTCAGGCAGCGGCAAGTGCCTGAACGTCAAGGCCGGGCTGTCGCAGCAGAACTCCTGCGACAAGGCGAGCAGCAAGAGCTGGAAGCTGGAGTCGGCGAGCGGCGCGTCCCCGTCGGCCTCCGCTTCCGCCACCAACGCGTCCCCGTCCCCCTCCGCGTCGAAGACGTCGGCCGCCCCGTCCGCCTCGGCCTCGGCGACCAAGAGCGCCACGGCCTCGGCCTCCGCCACTCCGACGGCTACGGCCACGGCGACGTCCGGCACCGGATTCGCCGCCTGGCCCACCGCCACCGGCAAGCAGGCGGTGACCGCCACCATCGAGGTCTCCGGCAGCTACGACGGCAGCCTCAAGCAGTTCTACGGCGCGGGCAGCCTCGGCAGCGACAGCCAGGACGAGGACCAGGGCCCGCTCTTCGAACTCGCCGACGGGGCGACGCTGAAGAACGTGATCCTCGGCTCCCCGGCCGCCGACGGCGTGCACTGCCTCGGCAGCTGCACCCTGCAGAACGTGTGGTGGCAGGACGTCGGCGAGGACGCCGCCACCTTCAAGGGCAAGTCGGCCTCGGCGACCTACCTCGTCGACGGCGGCGGCGCCCAGAAGGCGGACGACAAGGTCTTCCAGCACAACGGCGCCGGAACCCTGACCATCAGGAACTTCCAGGTCTCCGACTTCGGCAAGCTCTACCGCTCGTGCGGCAACTGCAAGACGCAGTACGAACGCCACGTCGTGATCAGCAACGTGAAGGTCACCGCCCCCGGCAAGGCCGTCGCCGGGATCAACTCCAACTACGGTGACACCGCCACGCTTTCCGGCGTGACGATCGTCGGCGACAGCAGCAAGAAGATCGCCGTCTGCGAACGCTTCCAGGGCAACTCGACCGGCGCGGAGCCGTCGTCCCTCGGCAGCGGACCGGACGGCACGCACTGCAAGTACAGCGAGTCGGCCATCACCTACCAGTGACGGCAGCGCCCTCGCCCGGGGAAACCGGGCGAGGGCGGCTGTGTCGCCCCTCAGGGGCGGCTCACCTGGGCGTGTGATTCAGAAGCCGCCGGGGGTGCGGCCGAGGGTGTTGTCGGGGTCGCCGGGGTCGACGCCCTTGACCTGGCCGAAGTACAGCTCGACCTGGGAGCGGAAGCGCTCGACCGACGCGCGGTCGGACATGAACTTCGCGAACGCCTTCGGGTCGGTGTTCTTGTACGACGCCAGCGGCTTGAGGCCGGTCGGCGGAGCGACGTCCTTGCGCACGGACCAGGTCCACGTCGCGATCGCGTTCTCCTGCGTGGCCTCGGAGTTGAGCCAGCTCATGAAGAGCTTGGCGCCCGCCTTGTGCGGGGCCTTGTCGAAGATCGCGCCGCGCTGGGCCCAGGAGTTGAAGCGCTCGGTGTCGGAGAAGACCTGGGTGCCGCTCGGGCGGGTGTCGCCGCCGACGGCGATCGAGGCGAGGTAGTCGCCGCTTGCCACGCCGGCGGCCGCGCCGGGGACTCCGCGGATCAGCTTGGGGTTCTGCTGGACCAGCTTGGCCAGGTAGTTCCAGCCGTACTTGTCGACGATCTGCTTGTAGCCGAACAGCACGGCGTCGTCGTCATTGGGATAGGTCAGGATCAGCTTGTTCTTGTATGCCGGCTCGAGCAGATCGGTGCCCTTGAAATCGCTCTGCTTCGACGGGAGTTGCTCGGTGTTGACGAGGTAGGAGAAGGCGCCGTAGAAGACACCGGTGTAGTAGCCGTCCTTGTCCTTGTCCTTGGCGTTGGTGAACACCTTGTCCCAGCCGACCGGCTTGTACTTGAGCAGGTCGCCGTGGGCCTTCCACCGGTCGAAGTCCTGGGAGGTCTGCAGGATCGCGGCGTCGGCGGTCAGCTTCCCCGTGGCGAGCTGGTTGTCGATGCGGGCGTTGTGGTACTTGCTGAGATCGGTGACCAGGTGGATCTTCATGTCGGGGAACTGCTTCGTGAAGGCGTCGGCCAGCGAGTCCCACTGGCCGGGCGCGTCGCCGCCGATGTAGACGGTGACCTTGCCGCCCTCCGCCTCGGCCGCCTTGTACAGCGCCTGCAGCTGGTCCTGCTCGGAGGCGGGGGCCGCCGGGGAGGTGGTCTGGGCGATCGCGGTGGTGGCGACGGCGGACAGGGCCAGGGCGGCGGCGACGGCCGTACCGAGCCTCTGCTTCTTGCTGAGCTTCATGGGATGTGCTGCCCTTCGTGCTAATGCTTGACAGTTCAAACATCTCGACGAGGGTCGAGACTATCTCTTGTGATTGAAAGTTCAAACGGAATCGGGTAGGGTGTGGCCATGAACACGACGCCGCGCTGGCTGGACGCCGAGGAGCGACGGGCCTGGATGGCCTACATCGACTTCTCCACGCTCCTCGGCGACTACCTGAACCGGCAGCTGCGGCGCGACGCCGGGATGACCCACGCCGACTACACGCTGCTGTCACACCTCTCGTCGGTGCCCGACCACGTCCTGGGCATGTCCGAGCTGGCCCGGCGGCTGAAGATCACCCGCAGCCGGCTCACCCACGCGGTGACCCGGCTGCGTGACGCCGGCCTCGTGGACCGGCGGGAGGATCCCGCGGACGGACGCGGCCAGCTCGCCGTCCTCACGGAGGAGGGGATCGCCGTGCTGGAAGAGGCAGCTCCCGGTCATGTGGACGCCGTACGCCGGGCGGTCTTCGACGCCCTCAGCCGCGAGCAGGTCCGCCAGCTCGCCGAGATCGGCGAGGCGATCGGCGACGCCCTGCACCGCGTCGAGGCCGTCGAGACGGACCCGGCGGTGCTGCCCTGGCGCCGGCGGTAGGGGACGCTAGGCGCTCGGCTCGAAGCGCCGCATGTGCCGTCGTTGCGCTGCGGCGCCGTCGTGGCTGGTCGCTACCCCACTCTCGGCTTCGCTCGAGCGGGGGCCCCATCGCGGCGGAGCCGCATATCGATACGGCCCCGCGCCCCTTCAGGGCGCTGCCGAACCGCACCGGACTTCGCCCGCGCCGCTCAGAACCAGTCGCCTCGACGGGCCGGCTCGGGACGGTGGACGCCCTCGGGCCGGTAACCGAGGTCGTCGGAGAGGCCCAGCAGATCCGCCAGGTACCAGATGATGGCCAGCCACATCTCGGTGCCCTGGAGCCCGGGTTCCGGACCCGGACCGGCGGTGCCCGGACCGAAGCCGAACCCCCGTCCCTCCCGCCAGCGGGGCAACGCCGTGGCCAGCTGCCGTTCCGCCCAGGTGCGTATCTCGGCCGACCGGTAGCCGTCACCGCCCGCGCCCGCCCCGAGCTGCCGGGTGCACAGCCACAGGGGATGGGCGACGTCCAGCACGTTGCAGGCGTTCTCCTGTCCCGCCCCGAAGTGCCGGGAGTCGCGCGCGTGGTCCAGGACCGCGTCCACCACCCGCTCCGGGTACGGCACCGGCACCCCGAACTGGGCGAACGAGCCCCGCGTCAGCCGGTAGTAGCCGTTGACCACCTGGAGCCGGCCCTCCTCGAGTGACGGGCTGCCCCACATCCCGGTCCACGGGTCGGCCCGCGTCAGCAGCCAGCCGAACAGGGCTTCCGGCCCCGCCTGGCCGTCGTGCGCGTGCCGCGGGTTCCAGTGGGCCGCCGTCGCCCAGCTGTCGATCCAGGCGCCGGCGCCCCACGCGTCCTTGCGCCAAGGCAGCCCGTCGAGCCGTGCGACGAGTTGACGAGCCGTCATCTCCCTTACGCCGCGCACCGGATGGGGGAGAGAGCTGCCCAGCAGGTCGAGGGCGTAGCCGACGGACAGGACGTGGTACAGCGCGGCCCCGGTGCCGACGAAGCCGTCGTCGTCCGGCACCGGCAGGGCCTCCCCGAACTCCGGCACCAGGCCGGTGTCCGGGTCCTGAAGCCCGGCCAGCCGCCCGACATGTTCGTTCGCGTCCAGCTGTTCCGGTGCGGCGCCCAGCAGCAGGCCGGCGATCTCCACGGCGTCGCAGTGCGCCCGTACGGTGGGTGCCGCGCCGGGGCGGTCGACGTACCGCTCGCCGTCCCAGCACCGGGCGAGGAGCTCGGTGGCCTGGGCGCGGGCGGTGTCGGCGAAGCCGGCCAGGGTGTCCCTGCCGGACGCCGGTCGTGCCCCCTTCGCCTCCCGCCGGTCCCGAAGACGCCGTGCCGGGTTCCCGGCGGCCACCGACCACGCCGGCAGATCCTTGGTGACCACCGCCCCCGCACCGATCACACAGTGGTCCCCGATGGTCACACCGTCCACCACGACCACGTGCGAGCCGATCCACACGTCGTCCCCGACCTTGATCCCCCGGCTGGTGAGCGGCTGCCGGAACACCGGCAGGTCGGTGGCCATCGTGTGGTTGAAGCCGAGCAGCGAGGTGTGGGCACCGATGCGTACGCCGCTGCCCAGCGCGACGGTGCCCCGCACCGTACTGAACGGGTTCAGCGTGCAGTCCGTGCCGGTGGTCAGCTCCCCGGTGACATAGGCGTGCGCGGCGATGTACGAGTTGTCGCCGAGGCGCAGCCGGTCCGGGAACGCCGCCGCGGACTCGGCGACGTAGCACCGCTCGCCGATCTCGCTGTCGCCGCAGACGGACCGTTGCCGGTCCCGCTGCGCGGCGCGTTGCTCCTCGGTCGCCGCCTCCGCGAACAGCCACGGACAGTGGTCGAAGTGCCGTACGGACTGCTCCTGGTGGTGATCCATGCGCCGAACGCTAGCTAGGGCCTGTCCGGCGGATCATGCCGGCGTCGCGGGGTCTGGCACGCGCTCCCCCACTGCCTCAAAGTCGTGGGGGGACCCCAGCGGCGTTGTCGTCGGTTGCCGCCCCCCCACACGCTCGAACAACCTCGCGCGGGTGGACCCTCATCGCGTCGCCGCCCTCCTCCGCCTTGCAGCTGCACGCACCAGACCCCGCTCGGATTGCCTGACAAGCACCGTTCCTTGCAGCCGGCCTGATCCGCCGGACAGGCCCGGGGCAACCGGTTGGCCACACGGGAAGAGTGCGTGTCGCGACGTCCGGCGGCCCGGGATGGTAGAGAAGCGGGCATGACCAACTTGCTCTTCCCCGCCCGCCCGGCAGGTGTCCGATGACCGCGGGCATCGACACCCCCGACCGCCGGGGCCGCACCGGACTCGACCGCACCGGCCTGGACCTCACCGGCAATCCACGGGTCAAGGTCCGGGACGTGAAACTGCTGTCCAGCCACTGGTACGTCGAGCGCGCCACCACCTTCGACCTCCAGCTGGCCGACGGCACCTGGAGCACCCAGCAACGCGAGACCCACGACCGCGGCAACGGCGCCACCATGCTGCTGTACGACGCGGAACGCGAAACCGTGCTGCTCACCCGCCAGTTCCGCTTCCCGGTGTACGTCAACGGACACCCCGACGGCATGCTGGTCGAGACACCGGGCGGACTGCTCGACGACGATGACGAGCACCCGGAGATCGCCGTACGGCGCGAGGTCGTCGAGGAGACCGGGCACACCATCGGCGAGGTCCGGCACGTCTTCGACGTCTACATGAGCCCCGGCTCGGTCACCGAACGCGTCAGCTTCTACGCCGCCGCCTACGGCCCGTCTACCCGTACCCACGAAGGCGGCGGCCTGGACGAGGAGGGCGAGGACATCGAGATCCTCGAACTGCCCTTCCGCAGAGCCCTGGAGATGATCCGTACCGGGGAGATCGCCGACGCCAAGACGATCATGCTGCTCCAATGGGCCGCACTGGAGGGGCCGTTCGCGCGCCCTTGACTTGAAGTGCGCTTCAAGATGAAGACTCCCGTTCGTGCGCCCCGGACGAGGGCGCGAACGGGAGGACGACCATGAAGTACCGCACCATCGGCACCGATCCGGACCACCGCCGCGAGGTCAGCGTGCTCGCACTCGGCGCGATGCTGTTCGGCTCACGGACCGACGAGGAGACGTCCTTCGCCATCCTCGACCGCTATGTCGAGGCCGGCGGCAACTTCATCGACACGTCCGACAACTACGCCTTCTGGGAGGACGGCGGCCAGGGCGGCCAGAGCGAGGAACTCCTCGGCCGGTGGCGGCGCAGCCGCGGCATCGGCGACGAGATCTTCATCGCCACCAAGCTCGGCGCCCGCCCGCTCGCCCCCGGCACGAGCTACGTCGACAACGCGGAGGGCCTGTCCGCCAAGGCGATCCGCGAGTCGGCCGGGAGCGCCTCGGCGTCGAGAAACTGGACCTGCTCTACGCCCACATCGAGGACCACGAGGTCCCTCTCCGGGAGACCGTCGAGGGATTCGCCGAGCTGGTGGCCGAGGGCACGGTCGGACTCCTCGGCGTCAGCAACCACGCCGCGTGGCGGGTGGAGCGGGCCCGCGCCCTGGCGACCGGCGCAGGCCTGCCCGGTTACGAGGTGCTCCAGTACGAGCACA
Source organism: Streptomyces fulvoviolaceus (assembly GCF_000718165.1). Lineage (GTDB taxonomy): Bacteria > Actinomycetota > Actinomycetes > Streptomycetales > Streptomycetaceae > Streptomyces > Streptomyces fulvoviolaceus. The sequence goes on from NZ_JOEY01000035.1 coordinate 21,400, forward strand.
GCTACCTCAGGCCTCGGACCGACATCCCCGGCGACCTCTTCCCGGACGGCAGTCTGGGCGCCGCGGGACCGGACCTGCTCGGCTATCTGCGGGCCGAGCCCGGCCTGACCCTGGTCGCCTACTCGCCGCTGCTCAAGGGTGCTTACACGAACCCCGACCGACCGCTGCTCACCGGATACGACCATCCGGGAACCCCGCCCCGGCTCCAGGCCCTGCGGGAGATCGCGCGGGAGGCCGGCGCCACCGCCAACCAGGTCGTACTGGCGTGGCAGTTGGGCGGCGAACTCCCGATCGTCCCGCTGGTCGGCACGTCCTCGGTGGCCCAACTGGAGGAGAACCTGGCCGCGGTGGACCTGGAACTCACCCCGGAGCAGCGGGCACGGCTCGACGCGGCCCACTGAGCCCGTCGTTCCGCTTCCCCGGCCGAACATCGGTGGTGAACGACCTGCCGAGGCGGGGAAGAGATTCCCTCCGGGGTTCGGCCGAGGGGGCGGGGCGTGGACTGGAACCAGTGGTCGGCGGTGGCGGGCCTCTCGTCCGCCGGACTGGCCTTGGCGGCTGTCGGCATCGCGATGCAGGCGCACCGGACGGAGCACCGGCGCTCCAGGTTCGAGACGGCCCGGAGCCTGCTCCACGAGCTGACCGCCGGGGAGGGCGCCGCGGCCCGCAACTACATCGCGCGGCTGCACTACGGCCTGTCCTACACCGGTACAAGCCCGGATCTCAGCGCCACGGCCGAGGCGGACCTGTACTTCGCCGCTTACTACATGATGCTGTGGTCCTTCGAACGGGTCGAGGCGGGACGCACCTCACTCCTCGCGGGAGGGCGTGCCGACGGCGGTGACGAGGTGATCCGGTACCTGGACGAGCGGCTGGCCTGGCACGTCGCCGAGTACGCGTGCGCGATTCCGCAGGCGCGGGCACGGCTGGGCATCGTGGCCCATGGAGGAGCGGTCAAGGACCGGGATTCAGTCGCGGGCTTCCTGCGCCTGCTGTCCGCCCTGCAGGCCCGCGGCATCGTCGACCGGGCGTTCCTGCCCGACGCCTGTCCGGGCGGTGCCGTCTGTCCGTGCGAGTGCCACCGGTGAAGCACCGTCACCGGACAACCGGCCTCAGGGTCTGACCAGCAACTGGAAGTCGAACGCGTACCGCGACGCGCGATAGATGTGGGTGCCGTACTCGACCGGCCGCCCCGTGTCGTCGTATGCCGTGCGCTGCATCGTGAGGACCGCGGCGCCCTCCTTCTCGTCGAGGCGGGCCGCCTCCTCGGGGGTGGCGGAGCGGGCGCCGATGGTCTGGCGGGCGCTGTGGAGGGTGATGCCGGCGGTGCGCAGCATGCGGTAGAGGCCGGTCGTCTCCAGGCGGGCGGTGTCGAGGGTGAGGAGGTTCACGGGCAGGTGGTTGCACAGGAGGGCGACGGGCTGGCCGTGGGTGAGGCGCAGCCGTTCCAGGACGGTGACCTGGCTGCCCTCCGCGACACCCAGGGCGGCCGCGACGTCGGCGGAGGCCGGGACGCTCTCGTTGCGCACGACCTGCGTGGCCGGTCCCTGCCCGGCCGCCTCCAGGTCGTCGTAGAGGCTGCTGAGTTCCAGCGGGCGCTTCACCTGGCTGTGCACCACCTGCGTGCCGACCCCGCGCCGCCGGACCAACAGACCTTTCTCCACCAGGGTTTGAATGGCCTGGCGGACCGTCGGCCGGGACAGCCCGAGGCGTACGGAGAGGTCGATCTCGTTCCCCAGGAGGTTGCCCGGGGCGAGGACCCCGTGCTCGATCGCCGCCTCCAGCTGCTGCGCGAGCTGGTAGTACAGGGGCACCGGACTGCCCCGGTCCAGGGTGAAGTCCAGGGAGTTGAGCGCGGGGGCGGTCACGGCACGTGAGTAGTCGCCGGTCTTCGCCATGGACGTACCTCCCTCGGGGGATCGGGGTCGGGGCTTCACAGGTGGTGGCGGCGGGCGGCGACGTCTCGGTCGTACCTCTCGCGTGCTTCTACGGCGGCCTCGCGGGACGCGGTCTCGGCCACCGGCACGTCCCACCAGGCCTCGGCCGGGGGAGCGGTCTCGGTGGCGGTGTCCGTCTCGACGTAGACGCAGGTCGGCCGGTCCGAGGCGCGGGCCGCTGCCAGCGCCTCGCGCAGTTCCCGCACGGTCTTGGCGCGCAGCACGTCCATGCCGAGGCTGGCCGCGTTGGCGGCGAGGTCGACCGGGAGCGGGGCGCCGGAGAAGGTGCCGTCGGCGGCCCGGTAGCGGTAGGCCGTGCCGAAGCGCTCGCCGCCCACCGACTCCGACAGGCCGCCGATGGAGGCGTAGCCGTGGTTCTGGATCAGGATCATGTTGATCGGCAGGCCCTCCTGTACGGCCGTGACGATCTCCGTCGGCATCATCAGGTAGGTGCCGTCGCCGACCAGGGCCCACACGGGAGTGTCGGGCGTGGCCTGCTGGACGCCGATCGCGGCCGGGATCTCGTAGCCCATGCAGGAGTAGCCGTACTCCAGGTGGTACTGGCGGGGGCTGCGGGCCCGCCACAGCTTGTGCAGGTCGCCCGGGAGCGAGCCCGCCGCGTTGATCACCACGTCCTCGTCACCGACGACCGCGTCGAGCGCGCCGAGCAACTGGGTCTGTGTCGGTACGGCGGTCTCGTCGCCGGCGTGGAAGGCCTGCGCCACGACCTGGTCCCAACGCTCCTTGCCGGTGCGGTACTCGGCCTCGTACGCCGCACTCACGCGATGGCCGTCCAGTCCCGCGGTGAGCCCCTCCAGCCCCGCCCGCGCATCGCAGACGAGGGTCCGTGCCGCCAGCTTGTGGGCGTCGAACGCGGTGATGTTGAGGCCCAGGAACCGGACGTCCGGGTTCTGGAAGAGGGTGCCGGAGGCGGTGGTGAAGTCGGAGTACCTCGTCCCCACGCCGACGACCAGATCCGCGGTGCGCGCGAGGTCGTCGGCGACCGCCGTGCCGGTGTGGCCGATGCCGCCCAGGTCGGCGGGGTGGTCGTACCGCAGGGATCCCTTGCCCGCCTGCGTCGAGGCGACCGGGATGCCGGTGGCGTCCACCAGTGCCTTCAGGGCCTGTTCGGCCTCGCTGTGGTGCACTCCGCCGCCGGCGACGATGAGGGGGCGCCGGGCGGCCCTTACGGCGCGTACCGCCTCGGCCAGCTCGACCGGGTCGGGAGCGGGCCGCCGTACGCGCCACACGCGGTCGGCGAAGAACTCCTCGGGCCAGTCGTACGCCTCCGCCTGGACGTCCTGCGGAAGGGCGAGGGTGACGGCGCCGGTCTCGGCAGGGTCGGTCAGGATGCGCATGGCCTGGAGGGCGGACGGGATCAGCGCCTCGGGCCGGTGGATCCGGTCGAAGTACCGCGACACCGGCCGCAGGGTGTCGTTGACCGACACGTCCGCCTCGGTCGGGTGCTCCAGTTGCTGGAGGAGCGGGTCGGCGGCGCGGGTGGCGAAGTAGTCGCCGGGCAGCAGGAGGACCGGCAGGCGGTTGATCGTGGCCAGGGCCGCTCCGGTGACCAGGTTGGTGGCGCCCGGGCCGATGGACGTCGTGACCGCCTGCGCCGACAGCCGGTTCAGCTGGCGGGCGTGGCCCACGGCCGCGTGCACCATCGCCTGCTCGTTGCGGCCCTGGTGGAACGGCATCGCGTCCTCGCCCGCTTCCAGCAGGGCCTGGCCGATGCCCGCGACGTTGCCGTGGCCGAAGATGCCCCAGGCCCCGGCGATCAGCCGGTGCCGTACGCCGTCCCGCTCGGTGTACTGGACGGACAGGAACCTCACCAGTGCCTGGGCGACGGTCAGGCGGACGCTCGGGGACTGGTTCGGGCGGCTCATCGGGATCCTCGCTGGGAAGGGGCGGTGTACTTGGGGTCGTGATATGTCATCGTCAAGGCGAAACCCCGTTGAGGAGGTCGTCGACCTCCGCCTCCGTCGGCATCGCGGACGAGCAGGCGAGGCGGGCGGCGACATGCGCGCCGGCCGCGTTGGCGTAGCGCATGATGCGTTCCAACTCCCAGCCGGCCAGCAGCCCGTGACACAGCGAGCCGCCGAACGCGTCGCCCGCGCCCAGGCCGTTGACCACCTCGACCGGCACGGGCGGGACTTCGGCCGTCGTGCCGTCGCGGTGCACGGCGAGCACGCCCTTCGGCCCCTGCTTCACCACGGCCAGCTCCACACCCGCCGCGAGCAACGCCTCGGCGCACGCGCGGGGTTCGCGGACTCCCGTGGCGACCTCGCACTCGTCGAGATTGCCGACGGCGACGGTCGCGTGACGCAGGGCCTCGGCGTAGTACGGGCGCGCTTCTTCCGGGTCTTTCCAGAACATTGGCCGCCAGTCGAGGTCGAACACCGTCGTGCCCGCCTTGTCCCGCGACTTCAACGCCGCGAGCGTGGCCGAGCGGCTCGGCTCCTCGCTCAGACCGGTGCCGGTGATCCAGAAGATCCGGGCCGCGCGGATGGCGAAGTAGTCCAGCTCGTCCGTGTGGATCTGCAGGTCGGGGGCCTTGGGGCGACGATAGAAGTACAGCGGGAAGTCGTCCGGCGGGAAGATCTCGCAGAACGTGACCGGCGTCGGGTACGCGTCGACGGGGGTCACCCAACGGTCGTCCACCCCGAACTCCTTGAGCGCCTCGTGGAGATAGACGCCGAAGGGGTCGTTGCCGGTGCGGGTGATCACGGCGCTCGCGCGGCCGAGCCGGGCGGCGGCGACCGCCACGTTCGCGGCCGAACCACCGAGGAACTTTCCGAACGTCTCCACACACTCCAGCGCAACTCCGGACTGAAGGGGGTAGAGATCAACTCCGATTCGGCCCATAGTGATCAGGTCGAAGGGCTGGGCTTGCTCGGCCATGCGCGACGCTCCTCGATCTGTGCTGGGGAGGCGGGTCCCAGGGGGCTTGCCGCCTCTCAGGTGTAGGACGCGGAGGGTGACCCTGTCAATAGTTTGTACTTACATTCGGACCTGCTCGTGAAATGATGTCTTAACAAAGTATTGACAGCGGGCGCGCCAAGGGATTGGATCCCGTCCCAGCGCAACTGCCGCGTTTTCGTGGCGCAAGACCCGGAACTGCCGAGGTCCCGGGCCCCTGGATCTCCGTGATCCCGCCCCCTTTCCCGACGTTTCCCCGTCGCACAGTGAGGTGCAAGGAAAGATGGACCGCTCTTCTCTCTCCCGTAGATTCGCTCCCGTCGTGGCCCTGGCCGCGGCAGCGGCCCTGACCCTCGCGGGCTGCTCCAGCAGCTCCGGTGGCAAGAAGTCCGAGGAGAGCGCGGACGGCGCCTCCGCGGGTAAGGCCACAACGCCTCGTATGACGATCGCGTTGGTCACCCACCAGTCGCCCGGCGACACCTTCTGGGACATCGTCCGCAAGGGCGCCACGGCCGCGGCCGCCAAGGACAACGTCAAGCTGATCTACTCCGCCGACCCGAGCGCGGCCACCCAGGCCAACCTCATCCAGAACGCCATCGACCAGAAGGTCGACGGCATCGCGGTCACCCTCGCCAAGCCCGACGCCCTCAAGGACGTCATAGCCAAGGCGAAGGCGGCCGGTATACCCGTGGTCGGCCTCAACTCCGGTGTCAGCGAGTGGCAGAAGCTCGGCCTGATGGAGTTCTTCGGCCAGGACGAGACCGTGGCCGGTGAGGCGCTCGGCAAGCGGCTGAACGAGGCCGGCGCCAAGAACGCCGTCTGTGTCGTCCAGGAGCAGGGCAACATCGGCCTCACCCAGCGCTGCGACGGTGTGGACAAGACCTTCACCGGCAAGCTGCAGACGCTGAACGTCAACGGCACCGACATGCCGTCCGTGAAGTCGACGATCACCGCCAAGCTCACGCAGGACAAGTCCATCGACTACGTCGTCACCCTCGGCGCGCCCTTCGCGCTGACCGCGGTGCAGTCGGCGTCCGACGCGGGCAGCAAGGCCAAGATCGCCACGTTCGACCTCAACAAGGACCTGACGGGCGCCATCAGCAAGGGCACCATCGAGTTCGCGGTCGACCAGCAGCCGTACCTGCAGGGCTACTTGGCGATCGACTCGCTGTGGCTCTACGAGAACAACGGCAACTACATGGGCGGCGGCGAGCAGCCGGTGCTGACCGGTCCGGCCTTCGTCGACAAGACGAACGTCGAGGCCGTCGCCAAGTACGCCGCGAAGGGCACCAGGTGATGGGTATGACCCAGCACGCCGAGCCGGCGGTGACCACACCGCCGGCCTCCGGCCCCGGCAGGGTGAAGGACGGCCGTACCGCTGAACGCCCGCTGGCGCTGCGGCTGTTGGCCCGGCCCGACGTCGGTGTCTTCCTCGGCGCCGTCGCGGTGTGGGTGTTCTTCCTGATCGCCGCGCCCCCGGTGCGCGAGGGCAGCGCGATGGCGACGATCCTGTACCAGTCGTCGACGATCGGGATCATGGCCCTGCCGGTCGCGCTGCTGATGATCGGCGGCGAGTTCGACCTGTCGTCCGGCGTCGCGGTCATCACCTCGGCCCTGACGGCCAGCATGACCGCCTTCCAGCTGACCATGAACGTGTGGGTGGGCGTGTTCGCCGCCCTGGTCGTGTCGCTGGCGGTGGGCTTCTTCAACGGCTGGATGGTGGTCAAGACCGGCCTGCCCAGCTTCCTGGTCACCCTGGGCACCTTCCTGATCCTCCAGGGCGCCAACCTCGCGGTCACCAAGCTCGTCACCGACAACGTCGCCACCGACGACATCAGCGACATGGACGGCTTCGGCCAGGCCAAGAAGGTCTTCGGCTCCTCGTTCGAGGTCGGCGGCGTCCAGCTCAAGATCACCATCGTGTACTGGCTGGTCTTCGCGGCCCTCGCCACCTGGGTGCTGCTGCGCACCAAGTACGGCAACTGGATCTTCGCCGTCGGCGGCAACAAGGACTCCGCGCGAGCCGTCGGTGTGCCGGTGATGTTCACGAAGATCTCGCTGTTCATGCTGGTCGGCCTCGGCGCCTGGTTCGTCGGCATGCACAACCTGTTCTCCTTCAACACCGTGCAGTCCGGCGAGGGCGTGGGCCAGGAGCTGATCTACATCTCCGCGGCCGTGATCGGCGGCTGTCTGCTGACCGGCGGCGCCGGTTCGGCGATCGGTCCGGTCTTCGGCGCGTTCATGTTCGGCATGGTGCAGCAGGGCATCGTCTTCGCCAACTGGAACCCGGACTGGTTCAAGGCCTTCCTCGGCGTGATGCTGCTCGGCGCCGTCCTGATCAATCTGTGGGTCAGCCGCACGGCGACCCGGAGGTGACCCACCCCATGACAGACACCAACGAAGCCGGCACCCACGGCGCCATCCTCGCCGACGCCCCCGACAGCGACGACGGGGTGATCGTCGAACTCCGCAACGCAGGCAAGTCCTACGGCAACATCCGCGCGCTGCACGGAGTCAGCCTCCAGGTGCGCCCCAGCCAGGTCACCTGTGTGCTCGGCGACAACGGCGCCGGCAAGTCCACCCTCATCAAGATCATCTCCGGGCTGCACCAGCACACCGAGGGCGAGTTCCTCGTCGACGGCGAGCCGGTGCGGTTCTCCACTCCACGTGAGGCCCTCGACAAGGGCATCGCCACGGTCTACCAGGACCTCGCGGTGGTCCCGCTGATGCCGGTGTGGCGCAACTTCTTCCTCGGCTCGGAGATGACGAAGGGCCGCTGGCCGGTCCGCCGCCTCGACATCGAGCAGATGAAGAAGACCGCGGACGAGGAACTGCGCAACATGGGCATCGTCCTGGACGACCTGGAGCAGCCCATCGGGACGCTGTCGGGCGGCCAGCGCCAGTGCGTGGCCATCGCCCGCGCGGTCTACTTCGGCGCCCGCGTGCTGATCCTGGACGAGCCGACCGCCGCGCTCGGCGTCAAGCAGTCCGGCGTGGTCCTCAAGTACGTGGCCGCCGCCCGCGACCGGGGCCTGGGCGTCATCTTCATCACCCACAACCCGCACCACGCCTACATGGTCGGCGACCACTTCAGCGTGCTGCGCCTGGGCACCATGGAACTGTCCGCCGCCCGGGATCAGATCACTCTTGAAGAGCTGACCAACCACATGGCGGGCGGCGCCGAACTCGCGGCCCTCAAGCACGAGTTGTCCCAGGTCCGCGGCGTCGACACCGAGGCACTCCCGGAAGAGGGAGACCTCACGGCGCCGGTGGCGACGGTGAAGGACGATGCCTCGTGACCGCCCTGGACCGCATCCGGGTCGGCTCGGCCCCCGACTCCTGGGGCGTCTGGTTCCCGGACGATCCCCAACAGGTGCCCTGGGAACGCTTCCTGGACGAGGTCGCCGAAGCGGGCTACTCCTGGATCGAGTTGGGGCCGTACGGCTATCTGCCGAGCGACCCGGCGAGGCTCACCGACGAGGTGGCCAAGCGCGACCTGAAGGTCTCCGCGGGCACCGTCTTCACCGGCCTGCACCGCGGTCACTCGGTCTGGGAGTCCACCTGGGAGCACGTGAGCCAAGTGGCCGCGCTCACCCAGGCGATGGGCGCCCGGCACCTTGTCGTCATCCCGTCCTTCTGGCGGGACGACAAGACCGCCGAGATCCTGGAGCCGCCGGAGCTGACCGGCGAACAGTGGGCCCACCTCACCAAGGGCATGGAGCGGCTCGGACACGAGGTCAAGGAGACCTACGGCCTCGACATCGTCGTCCACCCGCACGCCGACACCCACATCGACACCGAGGACCACGTCGAGCGCTTCCTCGACTCGACCGACTCGGACCTCGTCAACCTCTGCCTGGACACCGGCCACTACGCCTACTGCGGCGGCGACAGCGTCAAGCTCATCGAGACGTACGGCGAACGCATCGGCTACCTCCACCTCAAGCAGGTCGACCCGGAGATCCTCGCCGACGTCGTCAAGAACGAGGTGCCGTTCGGCCCGGCCGTACAGCGCGGAGTGATGTGCGAACCGCCGTCCGGTGTACCGGAGTTGGAGCCGGTCCTGGTGGCGGCGCAGCAGCTCGGAGTGGAGCTGTTCGCGATCGTCGAGCAGGACATGTACCCGTGCGAGCCGGACAAGCCGCTGCCGATCGCGGTGCGCACCCGCAAGTTCCTGAGGTCCTGCGGCGCCTGACCCTCCCGAAAGGACGACCATGAGCCGGCTCGGAGTGGCTGTCATCGGTACGGGAAAGATGGGCGCCGACCATGTGCGCCGTATCGACGAGGTCACCAGCGGAGCAGGGGTGACCGCCGTCGTGGACGTCGACGCGGAACGCGCCAAGCAGATCGCGGCCCGCGTCGACGGCTGCACCGCCTACACCGACCCGGCCGCCGCGATGGCGGCGGCCGACGTCGACGCCGTCCTGATCGCCTCCCCGGGCCCCGCCCACGAGGCCGCGCTCCTCACGGCCCTCGAACTCGACCTGCCGGTGCTGTGCGAGAAGCCGCTCACTCCCGACGCGGCCTCGGCGCTCCGCGTCCTGGAGGCCGAGCGGAAGCTCGGCCGCCGCCGCGTCCAGGTCGGCTTCATGCGCCGCTACGACGCCGAGTACATGCGCCTCAAGTCCCTGCTGGAGACCGGCCAGTTGGGGCGGCCGCTCATGCTCCACAACCGGCACCGCAATGCCGCGAGCCCGGCCTTCTTCACCAGCTCCATGCTCATCAGCGACTCCGTGGCGCACGAGACGGACGTGACCCGCTGGCTGCTCGGCCACGAGATCACGGCCGTCACCGTGCTGCGCCCGAGACCGACCGCGAGCGCGCCGGAGGCCCTGCAGGACCCGCAGTTCGTCGTCTTCGAGACGGATGGCGGCGCGGTCGTCGACGTCGAGATCTTCGTCAACTGCGGCTTCGGCTACCAGGTCCAGGCCGAGATCGTCTGCGAACGCGGCACCGCCCGCGTCGGCGACGGCCACGCCATGGTCACCAACATGGCCGGCCGCTGGGGCGGCACCATCGCCCAGGACTTCACCGACCGCTTCGCCGACGCCTACGACCGCGAGATCCAGGCCTGGGTCGACGCCACCCGCAGGGGCGAGGTCACCGGCCCGAGCGTGTGGGACGGCTACGCCGCGGCGGCGGTCTGCGAGGCGGGCGTGCGTGCGCTGGAGGAGGGCGGCCGGATGGAGGTTCAGCTGGTGGAACGGCCCACGCTGTACGGGTGACCTCGGTGGAGCCAAGCGCTCCGCTGGAAGCGCGGTGCCGCTGTATCGATATGCGGCTCCGCCGCGGGCGCGGGCCGGTGGGGGCTGGTCGTGCCCCGCGGCGGAGCCGCTGATGTCAGAGCCCCGCGCCCCTTCAGGGCGCTGCCGTACCCACCAGACTTCGCTTGAGCCGCTTGGGCGCCGCCGAAACCGTGCCGGACTTCGTCTACCGACCCGCCGCCGTCCGCGGCCGAGGATCGAACCCCGCAGCCCGATAGCTCGCGTCGATCAGCGTCATCGTCGCCACCGCGTCGTCCGCGTCCAACGGCAGCGGAGCACCCCCGCGGACCCGCGCCGCGAACTCCTCCAACTGGTAGGTGTACGACGACCGCGTACCCAACCGCTCCGTGCGCTCGCCGTCCGCCGTACGCACGACGATCCGGTCGTCCAGCTGCGGCAGCACGAAGTTGGGCGCGGTCGCCTCGCCCCGGGACCCCACGATGCGGCAGCTCATCTCCAGCGTGTCGTACGCCATGTGACAGCGGGCGGAGGCGGTCGCGCCGCCCGGGAACGCCAGCTCGGCGTCCAGCCACTCGTCGAGCCCCGGCGCGCCCGCGCGCTCCCCGCCCCGGGCGGAGACGAGCCGCGGCGCACCGCTCGCCCACGGGGTCAGCGTCCGCAGCGTGTTCTAGCTCGATCGTGTGATCGTCGACTCGCGGGCTTGCGACGCCCTGGGCCGATCGAGGTAACGTCCGTCGTGCGACCTGGGACGCCGGGTGCGGTGTCAGCGTGCGGGGCCCCTGCTCCACCAGCGAGATGGTTCAGGGCCTCCCCGTCGCCTCTGGCCGCATCCACAGGCCAGGTCGTGAGGGACTCCGCCCGCCCGGCTCGGAGCACGGACAGGATCCGTGTCGCCGCCCGGGATGCGAAAGCGGACGACCAGTGCACCCAAGACCGTTCGGGGTGCGCCGGTGCGCGGGCTCACTTTCGCTCACCGCTCAGGGACGGTTGTAGACGACCTCGACTTCGAGGTCGCCCAGCAGGTAGGCCTACAAGCTTGCCACCGGCTCCGCGCCGTGCCCGGCCGCGAAGGCCTCGGCGCGGGATCGGTCACGGGTGGTCACCGCGACAAAGCGGTGGCCACCCAGCCGGGCCGGGTCGACGAGGGAGTTCCCGGTGATCCGCGCGGCTCCCAGCACTCCGATACGCAGTGGTTCCCGGCCCGGTTCGCTCATGCCTCCCGTACCTCCTGGATCGTCACGGGGCGGTGCTCCTTGAGGGACAGTGTGCACGCCTCGGCGATCCAGCCGGCCTCCAGGGCGTCCGCGACCGTGCACGGCGAGGGCCGGGTACCGGCCACGACCTCGGTGAAGGCGGTGAGTTCGGCGCGGTAGGCGGCGGTGAAGCGGTCCATGAAGAAGTCGTGCGGGGTGCCGGCGGGGAAGGTGACCCCCGGCTCGACCGACCGCAGCGGCAGCTTGTCCTCCAGGCCCACGGCGATCGAGTCCGTGAAGCCGTGGATCTCCATGCGGACGTCGTAACCGCGGGCGTTGTGGCGGGAGTTGGACACCACCGCGATCGTGCCGTCGTCCAGGGTGAGGATTGCGCCGGTGGTGTCGGCGTCGCCCGCCTCCTTGATGTAGTCGGCACCCCGGTTGCCGCCGACCGCGTACACCTCGGTCACCTCGCGGCCCGTCACCCAGCGGATGATGTCGAAGTCGTGCACGGAACAGTCCCGGAAGATGCCCCCGGAGGCGGCGACGTACGCGGCCGGCGGCGGCGCCGGGTCCAGCGTGGTCGACCGTACGGTGTGCAGTTTGCCGAGCTCACCGCCCTGCACGGCGGCCCGGGCGGCGACGAAGCCGACGTCGAAGCGGCGGTTGTAGCCGATCTGGATCGGCACGTCGCTGCCCTCGACGGCCTTGAGGACCTGGACGCCGTCGCTCATGTGCTTGGCGACGGGCTTCTCGCAGAAGACGGGGATGCCGGCCTCGACGCCGGCCAGGATCAGCGCGGGGTGGGCGTCGGTCGCGGCCGCGACGACGATGCCGTCCACTCCGGCGGCCAGCAGGGCCTCGGGCGAGTCCACGACCTCGGCGTCGAACCGCTCGGCGGCGGCCTTGGCGGCGTCCGCGAACGGATCGGTGAACACGAGCGACTCGACCGCGTCGAGTCCGGAGAGGGTCTCGGCGTGGAAGGCGCCGATGCGGCCGAGGCCGAGGATTCCGATACGCATGGGGGTTGCAGCTCCTAGAGGGTTCTTACAGGGGGTGCTAGTCGAGTCCGCCGAGCACGTTCTGGTCCCAGTCGATCACCGAACCGGTGACCACGCCGGACCGCTCCGACAGCAGGAAGACGACGAAGTCCGCGATTTCGTCCGGCTGGCCGAGCTTGCCCATCGGCAGCCGGGCCGCGGCCTGCTCGCGCCAGTCGTCCGCGGCGCCGTGGAAGGTCTTCTGGGTCGCGTCCTCGCCCTCGGTCGCGGTCCAGCCGATGTTCAGGCCGTTGATCCGGACCCGGTCGAAGCGGTGCGCGTGCGCGGCGTTGCGGGTCAGGCCGACGAGCCCGGCCTTCGCGGCGACGTACGGCGCGAGGAACGGCTGTCCGCCGTGCGCGGAGGACGTGATGATGTTGACGACCGTGCCCGGGGCCTTGCGCGCCACCATGTCCGCGACCGCGGCCTGCATGGCGAAGAAGGGCGCCTTGAGGTTGATCGCGATGTGCTGGTCGAACAACTCGGGCGTGGTGTCGAGGAGCGTGCCCCGGGAGGTCAGCCCCGCGGAGTTCACCAGGCAGTCGATACGGCCGTACGCCGCGACCACGTCCTTCACAGCGGCCTTAGCCTGCCCGGCGTCGGACAGGTCGGCACGGATGAACATCGCCTTGCCGCCGGCACCGGCCAGCTCCGCCACCAGCGCCTCACCGTGCTCCGGGCGCCGCCCGGTGACGGCAACCTGCGCCCCCTCCCGGACCGCGGCCCGGGCGATGGCGGCGCCCACACCCTGACTGCCGCCGTTGACGAGGACGACCTTGTCGTCGAGAAGTCCCATGTGGTCCAAGCCCCTTCAGCTCTCGCGCCGTGCGGCGCCTGCCCGCAGCTCGTCCCGTAGAGCCCGCGGTGTCCAGTCCTCGTGCAGGGCGCGTCGTACGACGTCCGCCTGCGAGGGCGGGGCCAGCCCGTCCACCGGCGGGTCGCTGTCGAGGTTGGTGGGGAACGGGTAGCCCTCGGCGCTCGCGGCGAGCACGTGCTCCGTCCACTCCTCGCCCACTCCTTCGGCCCGGCGCCTGCGCAGCACGGGGTAGACGGCGTTGGCGACCGCCTCCCGATCCACCGTCTCCATGGCCCGCCCGAAGGCCGAGGACACCTGGAGGAGGTTGGCGACCCGCCGCACGTCCAGCGTGCGGTTGGTGCCGGCCGCGTGGAACACCGCCGGGTTGAAGAAGACGGCATCGCCCTTCGCCAGCGGGAGCTGGACGTGGTGCGCCTTGAAGTACGCCTGGAACTCGGGCAGCCGCCAGGCGAGATAACCGGGTTCGTACGACTGCGAGTACGGCAGGTACAGCGTCGGGCCCGACTCGACGGGCATGTCGCAGTGCGCCACCGCGCCCTGGAGCGTGAGCACGGGGGAGAGGCGGTGCACGTGCGCGGGGTAGGCGGCCGCCGCCTCGTTGGACAGGAACCCCAGGTGGTAGTCGCGGTGCGCCGTCTGGGCCGCGCCACCCGGGTTGACCACGTTGACCTGGGAGGTCACCTGGTAGCCGGGGCCGAGCCAGGCGGCCGAGGCCAGGGCCAGGATGTCGTTGGCGTAGTAGTCGGCGAACACCTCGGGGTTGTAGAGGGCCGCCTTCTCCAGCGCGTTCCACACCCGGTCGTTGGCGCCCGGCTTCGCGAAATGGTCGCCCGCGTCCGCGCCCGAGGCGCGCTGCTCGGTGATCAGGGCGTCGAAGACGCCGGTGAGCCGGTCCACGACCGAGGGATCGGGGAAGGCGCCCCGGAACACCACGACGCCGGGGCCGTCGGCGAAGGCCCGCACCAGCTCGGTGCGCACCTCGCGGCCCGCTCCAGAGGCGCGCAGCCGCTCGCTGTCGTAGACGAGGACGTTCGCCTCGACCGCCGCGGCGTGCGGGTAGTCGGCGAGGTCGGTGGTGCGCCCCACGAGCGAACGGAAGGCATCGAGGTCGCAGTCCTGCTCGGTCAGCCAGGCGTGGTGCTGAGCGGCGATGAGGGACATCGTCGTCCTTCTTTCGGTCACGGGAAGCGACACGGTTCCGCCCCCGGGGAGGGGCGCGGCTCTGTCATTCTTGTCAGTACAAACCCCTCGAACAACCGGCAGCGAGCCATCAAAAACCCCTCAAGGAGCCTTCCGTGGGCCACCCCTTCCCGATCCGCGAGATCGCACGTCAGGCAGGCCTCAGCGAGGCCACCGTCGACCGGGTCCTGAACGGGCGGGGAGGGGTCCGCGAGAGCACCGCCCGGGAGGTCCGGCAGGCGATCACCGACCTGGACCGGCAGCGCACTCAGGTCCGGCTGGTCGGCCGCACGTTCATGATCGACATCGTGATGCAGGCACCGGAACGCTTCACCACCGCCGTACGCGCCGCCCTGGAGGCCGAGCTGCCCTCCCTGCACCCGGCCATCGTGCGCTCCCGCTTCCACTTCCGCGAGACGGGGCCGGTGCAGGAGCTGACCAGGACGCTGGACCGGATCGCCCGGCGCGGCTCGCAGGGGGTCATCCTCAAGGCGCCGGACGTCCCCGAGGTCACCGCCGCCGTCGGCCGGCTCGCGGAGGCGGGCATTCCGGTGGTCACCCTGGTGACCGACCTGCCCGCCACCGCCCGGCTCGCCTACGTCGGCATCGACAACCGGGCGGCCGGGGCGACGGCGGCGTACCTCATGGGCCAGTGGCTCGGCGACCGCCCCGGCAACGTCCTCACCAGCCTCAGCAGCGGATTCTTCCGCAACGAGGAGGAGCGCGAGATGGGCTTCCGCAGCGCGATGCGGGCCCGCCACCCCGAGCGGACCCTCGTGGAGATCGCCGAGGGGCAGGGCCTGGACGCCACCCAGTACGACCTCGTCCGCGCCGCCCTCGAACGCGACCCGGACATCCGCGCCGTCTACTCCATCGGTGGCGGCAACATCGCCACCCTGCGGGCCTTCGAGGACCTGGGCCGGGAGTGCGCGGTGTTCGTCGCACACGACCTCGACCACGACAACACCCGCCTGCTGCGCGAGCACCGCCTGTCCGCCGTGCTCCACCACGACCTGGGCCAGGACATGCGCGAGGCCTGTCACACCGTCATGCGGGCCGACGGCGCCCTGCCGCCCGCGGGACCGACCCTGCCGTCGGCGATCCAGGTGGTGACGCCCTACAACATGCCTACGACGCTTGCGGGTTGACCCATGTGCCGCTCTCCGCGGACCGCACCATCGCATCGAGTACGGCGGCACTGTGCACGGCGTCCGCGAGCGTGGCCCCGTGCGCTGCGCCCTCGGTGACCGAGCGGAGGAAGCGGTAGGCCTCGACCACCTTGAGGTCGTCGTAGCCCATGGCGTTCGCCGCGCCCGGCTGGAAGGCGCCGAACTCGCCGTCGCCCGGACCGACGTACACCGTGCTGACGGGCTGGTCCTGGTAGGTCGTGCCGAGGCTGACGCCGAGCTCGTTCATCCGGCGGAAGTCCCAGAAGAGCGCGCCCTTGGTGCCGTGCACCTCGAAGCCGTAGTTGTTCTGCTCGCCGACCGAGACCCGGCAGGCCTCCAGGACGCCACGGGCGCCGGAGGCGAAGCGCAGCAGGCAGTTGACGTAGTCCTCGTTCTCGACCGGGCCGAGCTCGCCGCCGGAGGCACGGGAGTGGCCGGCGGTGGCGCCGGTCGGGCGGGCCCGCTCGGGCACGAAGATCGCGGTGTCGGCGGTGAGGGAGGCGATGTCGCCGAGCAGGTACCGGGCCAGGTCCGCGCCGTGCGAGGCGAGGTCGCCCAGCACTCCGCTGCCGCCGCGCTCCTTCTCGTACCGCCAGGTCAGCGCACCCTCGGGATGCGCCGCGTAGTCGCTGAACAGGCGGATGCGGACGTGGGTGACCGTGCCGATGTCCCCGGAGGCGATCAGCGCCCGGGCCTTCTCCACGGCAGGCGCGTTGCGGTAGTTGAAGCCGACGGCGCTCTGCACGCCGGCCTCGGCGACCGCGTCCGCCACCGCGCGGGCGTCGTCGGCGCTCAGACCCACGGGCTTCTCGATCCAGATGTGCTTGCCGGCCTCGGCCATCGCGACACCGATCTCGCGGTGCAGGAAGTTCGGGGCGGTGATGCTCACGGCCTGCACGCGCGGGTCGGCGGCCACCTCGCGCCAGTCGCGGGCCGTCGAGGCGAACCCGAACTGCGCGGCGGCCTCCTCGGCCCGGCCCGGCACCTCCTCGGCGACGGTGACGAGCTCCGGTCGCAGGCCCAGCCGGGGGTAGTGGTGCAGGACACGGGCGTACGCCTGGGTGTGCACCCGGCCCATCCAGCCGAACCCGACGACGGCGACCCCGAGCGAATCCACCATGACAGCCCCTCTTTGGACCGGTCCATAATCTGTCCAGGCCACCCTGAGCGGGGTTTCAGCCGGTGTCAACCCTTTGACAACCCGCCGGACGCCATGGAACGGTCCAGGACATGAGACAGCCGACGATCCGGGACGTGGCCGAGCAGGCCGGCGTCTCCAAGTCGCTCGTCTCCCTGGTGCTGCGCGGCTCCGACCAGGTGCGGCCCGAGAAGCGGGAGGCCGTCCTGCGCGCGGTCCAGGAGCTGGGCTATCGGCCGAACGCCGCCGCCCGCAGCCTCAGCGAGCAGCGCACCCGCACGGTCGGCGTGCTCCTGAACGACCTGCGCAACCCCTGGTTCGTCGACCTGCTCGACGGCCTGAACTCGCTGCTGCACGACAACGGCCTGCAGATGCTGCTGGCCGATGCCCGCCTCAACCGCCGCACCGGTCAGGACCTCACCGGCCCGTTCCTGGACCTGCGGGTGGACGGACTGGTCGTCGTCGGCACCCTGCCCGACCAGGCCGCGCTCGGGGCGGTCGCCGAGCGCATCCCGGTCGTCGTCGCGGGCGCCCGCGAGCAGGCCCCGCCGGGTGTGGACGTCGTGGCGGGGGACGACGGGACGGGCGCCCGGCTGGTCACCGAGCACCTCATCGGCCTCGGCCACCGCCGCATCGCGCACATCGCGGGGTACGGCGCCGTCGGCGAGCTGCGCAGGCGGAGCTTCGAGGCGACGATGCGGGCGCACGGACTGGTGGACGAGGAGCTGGTGGAACCCAGCGACATGACAGAAGAGGGCGGCTACCGCACCACCGTGCGTCTGCTCAGCCGCCCGGACCGGCCCACCGCCGTGTTCGCCGTCAACGACATGGCCTCCGTGGGCGCGCTGTCGGCGGTCGAGGAGCTCGGGCTGCGCGTCCCGCACGACGTGTCCGTCGTGGGCTACGACAACACGAACATCTCGCGCCTGCGCCACGTGTGGCTCACCACCGTCGACAACGCGAGCCACGAGGTCGGCCGGCGCGCGGCCCGCCGCCTTCTGGACCGCTTCGAGGGCCGCGGCGGAGCGGGGCAGCTCCACCTGGCCGCGCCCACGCTGGAGATCCGGGGCACGACGGCCCCGCCCCTCACAGATTGATCGTGTACGCCTTCCGCAGCGTCTCGTGCACCGTCCACGTCGTACGGTCGCCCTCGCGCAGCACCGCCATGTCCCCGGGTCCGACCCGAAGCGTCGGCCCGCCCTCGACCTCGACCGTGGCCGACCCGCTGATCACGACGAACAGCTCGTCCGCCTCCGTGTCGGTGACGACGCCGGGCGTGATCTGCCAGATCCCACGGACCTGCCGGCCGTCCTCCGACTCCCAGACCACCTTCCCGGTCACCTCGGGCGTCCCGGAGACGATCTGCTCCGGCGCGAGGGGCTCGGGCTCGAGCTCGGCGTCGGGGATGTGGAGTACGAAGCTGGGGTTCATGGGGCGACCCTAACCGCGGGCGGCGGGGCTCGGGCGTGGACAGGGTGTGGGGTATCCGCCCAGGTGGGAGGACACTTCGTCGCGGCCGCCGTGGACTGGCGGCGTGGCCGGGCCCGGGTGATCGTGGGGGGATGGCGGACACCCAGGCTGTCGTGGACCGGCCGCACCGGCACGACACGCGCGAGGCCGTCCTGTTCGGCGGCGTCTACGGCTCCGTCCTGGCCTGCTCCATGGTCGCCGCGCTCACCCAGTACGGCCACACCTCCCAGGACAGCCGCCGCTACGACGCCGCCTGGCTCCTGGTGACCGCCCTGGCCTCCGCCCTCGCCCACGGCTACGCCCACTACATCGCCGAGCGCACCCCGCACCGACGCGGGGACGCGCTGCGCACCCTCGCCGACGAGTGGCCCCTGGTCGCGGCCGTCCTGCCCACGGTCCTGATCCTGGCCGGCGCGGGCTGGGGCTGGTGGCCGCCCAAGGGCGTGGAGTACGCGGCGTTCACCCTGAACATCGTCCTCCTGTTCACCCTGGGCCTGGTCACGGCCCGCTGGTCGCACCGCACGTGGGCGGTCGCGGTGCTGATCGGCCTGGTGGACGCGCTGCTCGGAGTGGTCGTCGTGGTGGCGAACGCGATCATCAAGTAGGCGGGTGCGCAGCACGAAACGCCGGACGGCCGCCGCCCCCTGGTGGGGACGGCGGCCGTCTCGGGCCCGTGCGCGAAGTGCCCTACGCCTTCGCCCCGGCGACCTCGGCAGCCCCGGCCGGGCTGTCGGCCACGGCCTCCGGCGCGGCCTCACGCCGACGCGGGATGAAGGAGGCGAGGAGGAAGGCCAGCAGGGCCGCTCCTGCACCGATGGCCATGATGACCTTGAAGGCGTTCTCCGCGGGCAGGGCGGTGCCGCCGAAGTCGGTGGTCATCTGGGCCAGGATCACGCCGGCGAGGGCGCTGGCGAAGGAGGTGCCCAGGGACCGCATGAGGGTGTTGAGGCTGTTGGCGGCGCCGGTCTGGGAGGGGTCCACGGCGCCCATGATCAGGGCGGGCAGGGCGCCATAGGTGAAGCCGACGCCGGCGCCGATGATGCAGGAGACCAGGATCAGGTGCCAGACCTCACTCATCAGCAAGATGTTCAGGCCGTAGCCGGAGGCCACGATCAGCGCACCGATCATCAAGGTGACCTTGGGTCCCTTGGCCTGGGTGACCTTCGCGGACACCGCGGACATGGCCATCATGACCAGGCCCTGCGGGGCCAGCACCAGGCCGACGGTCAGCATGGACTTGCCGAGGCCGTAGCCGGTGGCCTCGGGCAGCTGGAGCAGCTGCGGCAGGACCAGGGACATCGCGAACATCGAGAAGCCGAGCGCGATCGAGGCGAGGTTGGTGAACAGGACCTGCGGCTTGACGGTGGTGCGAAGGTCGACCAGCGGCTGCCGGCTGCGCAGCTCCCACCAGCCCCAGGCCAGCAGGATCAGCACGGAGGCGGCGCCCAGGCCCAGGGTGGTGCCACTCGTCCAGCCCCAGTCGCCGCCCTTGGAGACGGCCAGCAGCAGGGACATGAGACCGGCCGAGAGACCGAGCGCGCCGACCAGGTCGAACTGTCCGCCGGTACGCACCTTCGACTCGGGCACGATCACCAGGACGAGAGCGAAGGCGACGGCGCCGAGAGCGGCCGAGACCCAGAAGAGGAGGTGCCAGTCCCAGCGGTCGGCGATGAAGGCGGCGGCGGGCAGACCCAGGGCACCGCCGACGCCGAGCGAGGCGCTCATCAGCGCGGTGGACCCGGCCAGCCGGTCGGCGGGCAGCGCGTCACGCATGATGCTGATGCCGAGCGGGACGACCGCGGCCGCAAGGCCCTGCAGCGCCCGACCGATGATCATCGGTACGAGGGAGTCGGCCAGGGCGCAGACCACCGAACCGGACACCAGCAGCACGATGCTGACCAGCAGCATCCGGCGCTTGCCGAACATGTCGCCGAGTCGCCCGACCACCGGCGTGGCCACGGCGGCCGCGAGCAGGGTGGCGGTGACCGCCCAGGCGGTGTTGGACGACGAGGCGTTCAGGAGCTTCGGCAGCTCGGGAACGATCGGGATGACCAGGGTCTGCATGAGCGAGACGACGATTCCGGCCAGGGCCAGCACCGCCACCACGGCGTTCGGCCGCGGCGGGGCGGATGTCCCCGCTTCGGCGGGTCGGGTAAGGGCGTCGGACATGGCAGGGCCTCCGTCAAATGGTTTTGCTTGACTTACGCAAGTTAATCTCAATTGATTGACTTAAGCAAGTTGACTCAATGTGGGCTGGGTAACAGTGGCTCAGGTGGCCACGGGCTCCTCGACGGGGAGGGGCAGCTCGGCGACGACTTCGAAGCCGCCCTCGGCGCGGTGGCCCATACGGATCCGGCCGCCCACGGAGTGGGCGCGCTCGCGCATGCCGATGAGGCCGTAACCGCTGTGGGGCGTAAGGGAGTTGACCGGTCTCGCGCTGCCGTCGTCGGTGACGGTCACGGTGACGGCCGGCTGATCGGGGGAGTAGACGAGCCGCACCTTCGCCGAGCGCGAGGCGGCGTGCTTGGTGACGTTGGTGAGAGCCTCCTGCACGATGCGGTACGCCGTGAGATCAGCACCGGCGGACAGGGGCTTCGGTTCTCCCTCGACGGTGAGGGCGACCGTGAGCCCGGCGTGCTGGAAGGAGGCGGCGAGCTCCGGCAGCCGGGCGAGCCCGGGGGTGGGCTCCGCGGGCCGGTCCCGGTCGTCGGAGTCCCTCAACAGGCCCACGGTGGACTTGAGTTCACGCAGGGCCGAGGAGGTCGTACCGGACAGCTCGGCGGCGATCTTCTCGGCCTCACCAGGCTTGTCGGGCAGCATCCGGGTGACGGCGCCGGCCTGGATGTTGGCCAGGACGAGATGGTGGGCGACGACGTCGTGCAGGTCGCGGGCGATGCGCATGCGCTCCGCCGTGACCCGGTGCCGTGCCTCCTCCTCCCGGGTGCGCTCCGCGTGCTCGGCGCGGGCCTGCACGGCCTCCAGATAGGCCCCGCGCAGCCGGGTCACGGTGCCGAGGGAAGTCGGTAGCAGCAGCCAGGCTGCGGGGCCGAGGAGCTTGAGGATCAGGGGTTCGTCACGGGGGCCGACGACCAGGGCCGCGGAGACCAGCAGGACGATGCCGGTGATGGTGAAGGTGTTCGCGGTCCTGCGGTCGGTGCGCAGGGCCAGGGAGTGGAGGGCGACCATGAGCGGCCCGAGCAGCAGGACCGTGAGGATGTAGCCGAGCGCGGACACGGCCGTCGCGCACACGATGGCCACGGCAGCCGTGCCGCGGGGGTGGCTGCGGTGCCACAGCAGGGCGGCGCACGACACGCCGGTCAGCAGCACACCCGGCCACCAGGAAACCACCGGCTCGCTCCCCGGCAGCGTGATCAGGCTCCCGGGGAGCGAGCAGGCGAAGAGTGCGAGAGCGAGCGCCGCGTCGGTGGCGCGCGGGCGACTGCCCTGGAGGCCCTGCAGGTTGTCGATCATGGAGTGGGGTCCTTGTTCGATACCGTCCACTGCCGCGCCCCGTGAGGGGCGCGGGGCTGTGTCAACATGCGGCTCCGCCGCGTGGGCGCGACCAGCCCCCACTGGCCCGCAGGCGAATCACCGCGCTACCAGCGAAGCGTTCAGGCCTCGTCGTCGAAGGTGACGACGACCTTCTCCGCGGCGCCCGGCGTCAGAGCGAGCTCGAAGGCCCGGCCGACCTCGCCGAACGGCACCCGGTGGCTGATGAGCTTGGCGAAGCGGTCCTTGTGCTCGGCGAGTTCGGGGGTGACCTCGAAGATCTCGGTGGGGTAGCCCTGCGAGGCGATGAGGGTGAGCTCGCTGCGGAGCATGCCGCCCAGGTCGATGTCCGAGCCCTTCTTCTGCACGGCGACCATGACCAGCTTGGCCTTCCACTTCGCGTTGTCCACGACGGCCTGGAAGACGGCCGGGGCGCCGGCGGCGTCGATGTAGATGTCGGTGCCGACGCGGGGCTGGCCGAGCGCGTTGACACCCGGGCCGTGCAGCTCGGTCAGGCGGGCCGTGACGTCCTCGGTGGCGGAGTTGATGACCGCGTCCGCGCCGACGGCGAGCGCGGTCTCCAGGCGCTCGGGGATGATGTCGACGACCACGACGTGCTCGACCCCGCGCAGCTTGAGCCAGATCGCGGCGCCCAGTCCGATGGGGCCGGCGCCGAAGACGACGACCTTGTCGGCGGGCTTGGCCTCGGAGCGGTTCACACAGTGCCGGGCGACCGCCATCGGCTCGTTCAGGGACGCGACGTCGAAGGGGACGTGGTCCGGGAAGATCGCCACGCTCTTGCCGATCTCGGCGTTCTCGATGAGCAGGTACTCGTCCATGCCCCCGAGCGTGCCGCCGCAGCCGATGATGCCGGTGTGCGCGCCCTGCGGGTTGACGACCACGCGGTTGCCGACCTTGAGGTCGGTGACCTCGGCGCCCACCTCGACGACCTCGCCGGCCGGTTCGTGGCCGAGGGGGATGGCGCGCATCGACCCGTCGGCCCCGGTGGGCATGCCGCCCATGTGGAGGAAGAAGGTGTCGGTGCCGCAGATGCCGCAGGCGCGGATCCGTACGAGTGCGTCCTTGGGGCCGGGTACGGGTCGCTCGACGTCCACCACGTCGACCTTGTCCTTGGCGGTGAGGACGGACTTCATCGTGGCCATGGGGTGTCTCACTTTCTGAGGGTGCTGCTGACAGGTATGTCCGGGTACGGGTGAGCCCGGACGAACGAGGGAGGACAAGGACCCGACTGGAGTTGTTCCGGTGTCGCCGGGCCCGGCGGCGGAGGGGGAGTGTCCCGCCGGCCGGGCCCGGTGACCGCGCCGTTCCCCGTCCCCACGGGTCGGGCGCGAGGGGCCGCTTCCGCTCGGAGCGGCCCCGGTCTGAGTTGGCTTGCTTGACTTAGGCAAGCATAGGGGGGTTACTTAAGTCAAGCAATCAAATGGATATTGCTTAAGTTAGGCAACTACCTCTAAGGTGAAGCCATGTCCCTGCAGCCACCCGCAGCAGTGCCCCTTCCGGCGACCGTGGTCGAGATCGAGAGATCCCTCAGCCGTGTCACCTACCTGGCCGGCCGGGCCCGGCAGCACGAGCGCCTGATGTCCGTGGCCGGACTGCCCCTGGACCGGGCAGCCGTGGCCATCCTGCGGCACATCGCCGAGAGTGAGCCGATGCGCCCCGGGGTGCTCGCGGTCCGGCTGTCCGTCGAGGCCTCCCATGTCACCCGGCAGCTGCGGCAGTTGGAGCAGGGCGGGTACGTGATCCGCATCGCGGACCCGGAGGACCGCCGGGCCCAGCGCATCCAGCTGACGGACCTCGGCATGGTGGCGGTCGAACGGGTACGGGAGGCGAGCCGCCGGGGCCTCGAGACGGCCCTGGTCGACTGGTCGTCCGAGGAGCTGGAACAGCTCGCCGCACTCTTCCGCAGGCTGGTCCACGACTTCGTAGCCCACGCCGAGGATCCGATCGACATCCCGTCCGCCCCCTGATCCAGCCAGGGCCCTCACACGAACGGTCGCGCCATGTACGGGAACCTCATCGAGCAGAAACCGTCGCCGCCCCGCGGGGACGGACAGCACCTCTTGGTCGTCGTCGACGATCCCCGGGAGACCGAACTGCTCGCCACCACCCTGGGGTTGGCGGGCTACCGGGTCGGCACGGCGGGCAGTGGCGCCGAGGGGATGGCGCGCGTAGCGCAGCACCGTTTCGACCTGGTCGTCTGGGACGCGGGCCTGCCGAACGCGGACGCCCTCGCGCGGGGCCGTCGTATGGCACCCGCGGACCGCCCCCCGCTGCTCTTCCTGGCCACCTGCGACTCCCTGCAGACCCTCGTCCCCGAGCTCGGCCCGGAGCGGGCGGACTACGTCACCAAGCCCCTCCGGATCGCCGAGGTCCTGGTCAGGGTCCAGGTGCTGCTGGGGGACAGCCGCCCGGCTCGCCGCACGGACGTGCCCTGCTACGGCGACCTGCTCCTGGACGACGCCGCCTGCCGGGCCCGGCGCGGGCCCAGGCCGCTCGATCTCACCCCCGCCGAGTACCGGCTGCTGCGCCACCTGCTGGCCAACGCGGAGCATGTGCTGTCCAAGGAACAGATCTGCCGGTACGTCTGGGGCGACTTCCGCGGCGACCAGGCCATCGAGAAGCTCGTCTCCCGACTGCGGCGCAAGGTGGACCAGGAGGAGCCCGCCCTGATCCACACCCGCCGCGGCTTCGGCTACTGGCTCGGCTGCGCCGACCGCTGACCCGCCATGTGAAGTGCGGTTCGGCAGCGCCCCCAAGGGGCGCGGGGCTGTGTCAATTTGCTGGCTCCGCCGCGCGGGCGCGACCAGCCACAACGGACCCGCGGTCGATTCACCGGGCTTCCAGCGGAGCGCTCACGTGCGCGAGGAGAGGATGCTCAGCGCGTTCGCGAGCACGACCGCCGTCATTCCCGCCCACTCCGTCCAGTCCAGCGCCTGTCCGAGGACGATCCATCCGACCACGGCGGCCAGTACGGGATTGACGCTCATGAACAGGCCGAACGCCGGGGCCGGAAGCCGTCGCAGGGTGAACAGGTCGGCGAGGTACGGCACCGCCGAGGCCAGCACACCGGCGGCCACGGCACATCCGGCGGCGGTGAGGGTCGGCGGGTGCCGCACCGCGACGACGATCCCGACCGGCAGGAACATCAGGGCGGACACCCCGGCCGCGGCCGCCGACCCCTGCGCGCCCGGGACACGCCGGCCGACCGTGCGGTTGAGGAGGATGTACGACGCCCAGCAGGCGGCGGCGAGCAGGGCCAGGCCCATTCCGAGATAGTCCGTGGAGGGCTGCGGCCGCATCAGGACGACGACTCCGGCCACCGCGATCAGAGCACAACAGGCGTCCACCCGCCGCCGGGTCGCGGCCAGCGCGATGCTCAGCGGACCGAGGAACTCAAGCGTCACAGCGAGACCCAGGCCGACCCGGTCGACGGCGGTGTACAGGGAGAGGTTCATCGTCCCGAACACCACGGCCAGCAGTAGCACCGGCCCCCACTGCCGCCGGGTGAAGGATGCGAGGCGCGGCCTGGCGACGGCGAACAGGACCAGCGCGGCGACGTACTGGCGCACCGCGACCACACCGACCGGCCCGAGCACGGGAAAGGCGAGGGACCCGATCGCGGCACCGGTCTGGTTGGACAGTCCGCTGCCGACCATGGTCGCGACTCCCGCGAGGCGTCCCCGGGGCGGCTGCGGGGCGGACGGGGGAGAGGTGCGCAGGCGGGGGGACGCGGTGGGGCGTGCGGAGGCTCCTGGCATGGTCCGATCGTGCGCCGCTCCGGCGGATACGCAAAATGCATCACTGGGACTATCTATACGCTGTGGTCATGGATGCTTCGGTGGGGCTTTCGGTGGGGCTCAAGCAGCTGCGCTGTCTCGTCGCGATCGTCGACGAGGGCACCTTCACCGACGCGGCCGCCGCCCTCGGTGTCTCCCAGGCCGCTGTCTCGCGCACCCTGGCCTCCCTCGAACAGGCCCTGGGTGTACGGCTGCTCAGGCGGACCTCCCGCGAAGTGACCCCGACGGGCACCGGGCTGCGGGTGGTGGCCCGCGCCCGGCGGGTGCTCGCCGAGGTGGACGACCTGGTCCGGGACGCCCTGTCGGGCCACGCCCAGCTGCGTGTCGGGTACGCCTGGGCGGCGCTCGGCCGGCACACGCTCGCCTTCCAGCGCCGCTGGAGTGCGGCGCACCCGGAGACGGAGCTGCACCTGGTACGGGCCAACTCGGCCTCGGCCGGCCTGGCGGAAGGCGCCTGCGACCTGTCCGTCGTACGCCGTCCCCTGGACGACAGGCGGTTCGAGTCGGCCATCGTCGGGCTCGAGCGGCGGCTGTGCGCGATGGCCGCCGACGATCCGCTGGCCCGCCGCCGCTCGGTCCGGCTGGCCGATCTCACCGGGCGCACCCTGCTGGTCGACCGTCGTACCGGCACCACGACTCCGCAATTGTGGCCGCCGGAGACCCGGCCGGCCGTCGACGAGACCCATGATGTGGACGACTGGCTCACCGTGATCTCCACGGGCCGGTGCGTCGGGATCACCGCGGAGTCGACGGCCAACCAGTATCCGCGGCCCGGCGTCGTCTACCGGCCGGTGCGGGACGCCGAGCCGATCGCCGTACGGCTCGCCTGGTGGCGGGACGATCCGCACCCCGCCGCGCAGGCCGTACTGGAACTGCTCACCTCGCTCTATCGCGAGGGGTGATCGCAGGCATCGCGCCTGCAATACAGCGGACAAAATTGTTGACAATCTTGTTTGGCTAGATTTAGGTTCGACAGGCACTCACTCAGGGAGGGCAACGATGCCGAAAGAAGCCCGTCCGAGCACCGGAGAGCAGGCCAAGCAGCATGCGTTCGCGCAGCTGCGGCAGGCGATCCTGCACGGCGACATGGCACCGGCGCAGCGGCTGGTGGAGAACGAACTCGCCGAGCAGTTCGGTGTGACACGGGCCAGCATCCGTGCGGCACTGATCGATCTGGAGGCCCAGGGCCTCGTCGAGCGGATCCGTAACCGTGGTTCACGGGTGCGGGTGGTGACCGTGGAGGAAGCGGTCGCCATCACCGAGTGCCGCATGGTCCTCGAAGGACTGTGCGCGGCGAAGGCGGCCACCCTGGCCAGCGACGAGCAGCTCGCCGAGCTCACGGAACTGGGCACGGCGATGACCAAGGCCGTGGCCGACGGCGAGCCGATGACCTACTCCGAACTCAACCAGCAACTGCACGCCAAGGTCCGGGAGTTCTCCGGCCAGCAGACGGCCGTGGATCTGCTGGAGCGCCTCAATGCCCAACTGGTGCGCCACCGCTTCCAGTTGGCGCTGCGGCCGGGGCGTCCGCAGCACTCCCTGAACGAGCATCTGGCCATGATCGAGACGATCAGGTCCAGGGACCCGCAGGCAGCCGAGAAGGCCGTCCGCGCCCACCTCACCAGCGTGATCGAGGCGCTGCGCAACTGAGCCGCAGCGCGCCACACGCGGGGGCGGGCGCCCACCTGTCACCAAGGAGAGTTCAGCATGACCCAGGCCAACGCGCCCGCCACCCCACGATCGACTCTCGTCGTCACCGCGCACGCCGGGGATTTCGTGTGGCGCGCGGGCGGCGCCATCGCCCTGGCCGCCTCCCGCGGGGAGAAGGTCACCATCGCCTGTCTGACCTTCGGCGAGCGCGGTGAGTCCGCCAAGGCGTGGCGCGAGGGCAAGAAGCTGGACGAGATCAAGGCGATACGCCGGGACGAGGCCGAGCGTGCCGCGGCCACCCTCGGCGCCGAGGTCCGCTTCTTCGACGCCGGCGACTACCCGCTCGTCCCCAGCGCCGAGTTGACCGACCGGCTCGTCGCCGTCTATCGCGAGACCCAGCCGGACGTCGTGCTCACCCACCCGGTCGAGGACCCGTACAACGGCGACCACCCGGCCGCCAACCGCATGGCCCTGGAGGCCCGCGTCCTCGCCCAGGCCATCGGCTACCCGGGCGAGGGGGAGATCATCGGCGCCCCGCCGGTCTTCTACTTCGAGCCGCACCAGCCCGAGATGAGCGGCTTCAAGCCCGAGGTCCTGCTCGACATCACCGAGGTGTGGGACACCAAGCGCAAGGCGATGGAGTGCCTCGGCGCCCAGCAGCACCTGTGGGACTACTACACCGACCTCGCCGTGCGCCGCGGAGTCCAGCTCAAGCGCAACGCCGGCCCCAACCTGGGCCTGACCCACAAGACCATGGCCGAGGCGTACATGCGCCCCTACCCGCAGATCGCGAAGGAGCTGGCATGAGCGGCGTGATCGTCACCAACCCACCGAAGGCGGAACTGAAGGACGTCGACGCGCTGGCCGGTTACGGCGTGGCGACGGTGAGCGAGGCCATGGGCCGAACCGGCCTGCTCGGCCCGGAAGTTCGGCCCGTCCAGCAGGGCGTACGGGTCGCGGGTACGGCCGTCACCGTGCTCAGCTGGCCCGGCGACAACCTCATGATCCACGCCGCCGTCGAGCAGTGCGGCGAGGGTGACATCCTGGTCGTCACCACCACCTCGCCCTGCACGGACGGCCTGTTCGGCGAGCTGTTCGCGACCGCCCTCCAGCAGCGCGGCGTTCGTGGCGTCGTGATGAACACGGGCATCCGCGACACCCAGGAGCTGCGGGACATGGGCTTCGCCGCCTGGTCCCGGGCCGTCTCCTCGCAGGGCACGGTCAAGGCCACCGGCGGTTCGGTCAACGTGCCGATCGCCATCGACGGCCAGGTGATCCGCCCCGGCGACGTGATCCTCGCCGACGACGACGGAGTCGTGGTCGTCCCGCGTGAGCGCGCCCGCGAGACGGTGGAGAAGTCCGAGGCCCGCGAGGCGAAGGAGGCCGCCACCCGCGCCGCCTTCATCGGCGGCCAACTCGGTCTGGACCGCTACGGGTTGAGGGACACGCTCAAGCGGCTCGGCGTCGAGTACCGGACGTACGAGGAGTACGCGGGGGAGCGGTCGTGACCCCCGTGCCCGAGGAGGTGCGCTGCCTGCTGATGCGGGGCGGCACCTCCAAGGGCGCCTACTTCCTCGCCGACGACCTGCCCGCCGAACCGGCCCTGCGCGACGCGCTGTTGCTGCGCATCATGGGCAGCCCGGACGAGCGGCAGATCGACGGCCTGGGCGGTGCGCACCCGCTGACCAGCAAGGTGGCCGTGGTCTCGCCCTCGGCCGATCCGCGCGCCGACGTCGACTACCTCTTCCTCCAAGTGGTCGTCGACAAGCCCGAGGTGAGCGACCGTCAGAACTGCGGGAACATCCTCGCCGGTATCGGCCCGTTCGCCGTCGAGCGCGGGCTGGTCCCGGCGGGGGAGAGGGAGACCTCGGTCCGTATCCGCATGGTCAACACCGGCGACTACGCGACGGCGACCTTCCCGACCCCCGGCGGCCGCGTCGACTACACGGGAGACGCGGAGATCTCGGGCGTGCCGGGGACGGCCGCGCCGGTGGTCATCGAGTTCCCGCCGAGCGCGAACCCGCTGCTGCCCACCGGCAGCGTCCGGGACGACATCGACGGCGTGCAGGTGACCTGCGTGGACAACGGCATGCCGACGGTCCTCGTCGAGGCCACCGCCCTCAAGGTCACCGGCTACGAGTCGCCCCGCGACCTGGAGGAGGACCTCGCCCTCGCCGACCGGCTCCGCACGATCCGCCTCAAGGCGGGCCGGCTGATGGGCCTCGGCGACGTCTCGGACGCCACCGTGCCCAAGCTCACGCTGCTCGCCGAGCCCCGCGACGGCGGCGCGGTCACCACCCGCACCTTCATCCCGGTGCGCTGCCACACCTCGATCGGCGTGCTGGGCGCGGCCAGCGTGGCCGCCGGCCTGCGGATCGAAGGCAGCGTGGGTGCGGAGCTTGCGCAGATTGATCCCGACAGTGACCGAGTTCGCATAGAACATCCCACCGGATTCCTGGACATCGAAAGCAGCCTCGAACCCGCCGCGGACGGCCTGCCCTCCGCCCGCCGTACCGCCGTGGTCCGTACGGCCCGCAAGATCTTCGACGGCACCGTCTTCCCCCGGTCCGCCGAGACGGCCCCGATCCCCCCGCACCCCCAAGGAGGTCAACGATGACTCCGCCGCTCGGCGACATCGCCCACATCGGCCACGCCCAGCTCTTCACCCCGGACCTGGACGCCAGTGTCGCCTTCTTCACCGACTATCTGGGGCTCACCGTCAACGGGCAGGACGGCGACACGGTCTATCTGCGGACCTTCGACGACTACGAGCACCACAGCCTGGTGCTCACCGCCCGCGAGCAGCCCGGCCTCGGCCGGCTCGCCCTGCGCACCTCCAGCGAGGAGGCCCTGTACCGCCGTATCAAGGCGATCGAGGAGGCGGGCGGCACCGGCAAGTGGGTCGAGGACGAACCCGGCCTCGGCAAGCTGTACCTCACCACCGACCCGGACGGCCACGAGCACGCTCTGTACTGGGAGAGCGAGCACTACCGGGCTCCCGAGGAGCTCAGGCCCGCGTTGAAGAACCAGCCGCAGGCCAAGCCGAACCGGGGCGTGGGCGTTCGGCGCCTGGACCACATCAACTTCCTCGCCGCCGATGTGCTCGCCAACTCCGAGTTCCAGCAGAACGTGTTGGGAGCCCGGCCGACGGAGCAGATCAGGCTGGACACGGGGAAGATCGCGGCGCGCTGGCTGACGTACACGAACAAGTCGTACGACGTCGTCTACACCTCGGACTGGACCGGTGCCGAAGGGCGCCTGCACCACATCGCCTTCGCGACCGACACCCGCGAGGACATCCTGCGCGCGGCCGATCTCGCCATCGACAGCGGTGTGTTCATCGAGACCGGACCGCACAAGCACGCCATCCAGCAGACGTTCTTCCTGTACGTCTACGAGCCCGGTGGCAACCGCATCGAGCTGTGCAACCCGCTCACCCGGCTCGTGCTGGCGCCGGACTGGCCGCTCATCACGTGGACCGAGGAGGAGCGGAAGAAGGGGCAGGCCTGGGGCCTGAAGACCATCGAGTCCTTCCACACGCACGGGACCCCGCCGGTCGGCTGAATCGGCGCAGGAGCCACCCGCCAGCATTGTCGATGAGATTGTTGACAAAAATGTTGACTCTTGATGGGTGGCTCCTTAGCGTCTAGCCCACCAAGCACGAGAGGTAACCAACGATGTCCTCCTCCCCCTCCCCGTCCCTGTCCGCTCGCGGCAGCAGACTGGCCCTTATGGTCGTCGGTCTGTGTTGGCTGGCCGTGCTCTTCGACGGCCTCGACATGTTCATCTACGGCTCGGTGCTGCCGCACCTGCTGGAGACCAAGACCTTCGGTCTCACCGCGGACACCGCCGGCGACCTCGGCAGCTACGCCACCTTCGGCATGCTGATCGGCGCCCTGACCGCCGGTACGGTCGCCGACCGCATAGGCCGCAAGAAGCTGATGGTCGGCTGCGTGGTCCTCTTCTCGCTGGCCTCCGGCCTGTGCGCCATGGCGGGCAGCGTCGAGGTCTTCGGCCTCGGCCGGACCCTGGCCGGTGTCGGCCTCGGCGGGCTGCTGCCCACCGCGATCAGCATGGTCTCCGACTACGCCCCGCGCGGCCGCGCCGCCCTCACCATCGGCCTGCTGATGACCGCCCACCACGCCGGTGGCATCCTCTCCGCCTACGTGGCCAAGTGGCTCATCGACCCGGTCGGCTGGCGCGCCGCGTTCTGGGTCTGCGTCCTCCCGCTGCTCTTCGCCCCGGTGCTCGCCAAGTTCCTGCCCGAGTCGCTGAGCTTCTTGGTCGCCAAGGGCCGCGCCGAGGAGGCCCGCGAGCTGGCCACGCGCTACGACGTCGAGCTGCCCTCCGCGGGGTCCGGCAAGAAGACGGCCGCCGACCGCTGGGACGCACTCACCAACCTGTTCCGCGGCGGCGAGTGGATCCAGACCCTGCTCTACTGGCTGGCCTCCTTCGGCGGCCTGCTCCTGGTCTACGGCGTCGCCACCTGGCTGCCCACCCTGATGCGCGCCGAGGGCTACGAGCTCGCCAACGCCCTGACCTTCGTGGTGGTCTTCAACCTCGGCGGCATCGTGGGCATGCTGGTCGCGGGCCGGGCTGCCGACCGCTTCGGCGCCCCGCGCATCTCGGCGATCTGGTTCGCCCTGACCGCCGCCGGAGTGTTCCTGCTCAGCGTCCACATGCCGATGAGCGTGACGATGATCGTCGTCTTCCTCACGGGTGTGTTCCTGAACAGCGCCCAGACGATGATCTACGCGACGGTGTCGATCCGCTCCAACCCCGACAACCGCGCCACCGCCGTCGGCTGGACCTCCGGCATGGGCCGCTTCGGTGCCGTCTTCGGCCCGTGGCTCGGCGGCCAGCTGCTCGCCGCGGGCAACGGGGACTTCGGCTTCACCGCCTTCGCGCTCGCCGGCCTGTCGTCCATGGTCTTCATCGGCATCGCCGCACTGCGCAGCGCGAAGCAGACGGCACCCAGCGACAGCGGGCAGAACCTGGTCAGCGCCCACTGACCCGCAGGGCCCGCCGCCCGGGGGACAAGGACGAACGCCGGCCACCGCGAGGACGCGGGGCCGGCGTTCGGCGTGGTGCCACGCCTCGTCGTCACCGGACGCTGTCGAAGCCGAGCGTCGTCGCCTGGGCCGCACCGGTCGTGACGTTCACCGCACGGACCTGGATGTCGGCCTCGCCGAACTTCATGAAGACGTCCACGTTGCGCTGCGTCCGCGGCAGGTGCATCGCACCTTCGAGGCCGATCTCCACCGTGCCCACCTGCTCCATGCCCGGATCGGAGACATACCGGCCGTCCTGCTCCTCGGTCGAGTAGAAGTCGAACTGGATGGTGGTCTGCTCCGCCGTCGTCGGGAGCAGACGCTGACGGACCTCCCGGTCCACCGGCACCTTCTCGTCGGCTTCGACGAACCGCAGGAAGCGGTTGTGCGACTTGCGTTCGCCTGTGTCGTCCGTGAAGGCGAGGGCCGGGTCGTCGCCGTCGGTGAAGGGCAGATCGCAGCCACAGCCGTAGGTGTACCTCGCACGACGGGCGCGCAGCAGTGTCGGGTCGTAGCAGTAGTGCACGGCGCCGAACAGCACGGCCCGCTCGGGGCGTGGCGGGGTCCGCAGCGGGATGCGGCCCTGCAGGTGGTCCTCGAGGCGGCGGCGCAGATACGGCGAGCGGGCGAGGCCGCCGACCAGGAAGGCGGCGTCGCCCGCCCCCTCCGGGTCGGGTGGGTGGTCCCAGCGTGCGAGCTGTTCGTCGACCTTCCCCAGGATGGGACCGACGACCGATTCCAGGATGGCGCGCACCTCGCCGACGGGCAGTACGACCGTGTCGCCCTGTCGGGCGTCGGCGGTCCCGCCCAGCGACGCGTACAGCCGGGGCGGGAAGTCGACGACGAGCGGGCTCTGTTGCTCGACCGTGAACGAGTCGCGCCCGCGCTCCCAGGCGGCGGCCAGCTCGGCGAACTGGTCCGCATGGGTCAGATACAGCCCGTCGAAGTCCACCGCGCCGCCGAACCGCAGGGCGAGCGCCTTCCGCAGGAAGCCCCCGCGGCCCTGGGTCGTGTACTCGGCGCCGAACGGGCCCCCGCTCGGCCGGCACAACTGCTCGATGGAGCCGTCCGTCCCGATCCGGTAGCTCACCAGGTCGGCGGTGCCACCCCCGCAGTCCAGGACGAGGAACCGCATCCCGGGGCGCAGCAGCCCCGGGCGGGGCGTGCCCTTGTCGTCCGTCTCGGCCGTGGTGCCGACGACGTCGCAGTAGAGCGCCGCCGCGTCCGGTTCCGGGACCAGCAGCAGCCGGGCCGGGTCCTCAGGCAGTCCGGCCGCCACGGCCGCCCTGCGCATGCGGTCCATCGACCGCTCGCTCCAGATCGCCGGGACGGTCAGACACCAGCGGATGCCGGACGCCGGGTTCTGCCCGTCGCGCGTGATGTCGGCCAGCGCCGCCTTGACCACCTCGGCGAGATAGGCGGAGATCAACTCGGTGGGGTCACCGAGGTCGTCGGTCAGGCCGGTGCGGTTGCGGGCGGGATCGTCCCGCTGACGCAGCGACATCTTCAGCCCGTAGTAGTACCGGTGGCGCGCCCTCTCCCGTTCGGTCGCGCTGGGCCGGTCCTCCTCCATGGCCCGGACGTCCTCGCGGTGCCAGCGCGTCTCCAGCTCGGCGCGGAGCCGGGCCGCGGAATGGCCCCACGCCAGGACCTTCTCGTCGCGCAGGAGCAGCGCGGTGAGCGTCTTCGGGGAGGACGACGCACCGGTCGCGTCGGGCCAGTCGTCCCTGTCGTTGATCGCGCGGTCGGCCTTGTGTCTGATCCGCGGATCGACCACGGCCCACGCGTAGCCGGTGCCGTAGGTACCGAAGTCGATGGCCGCCACTACGCGGTCGATGCTCATCGGAGTCCCCCCAGACGGTCTCTTGAAGGGGACCTCCCCGGGAGAGCGGTGTCGAACGCCTCCTTCCGCCGCGGTCTCGCAGGGGTTCCCTACGGCTCGTCCGACCCCATCTGGTCCTCCGCCGAGAGGTGTTCCACCGTCTTGCCGGTCTCGGTGAACGTCCTTGTCACATGGCCCGAGGAGTACACCCACAGGATGCGCAGCGGGGTGTCCCCGATGTTGCGGAAGAGATGGGGGACGGGGGAGGGGACGTAGGTGGTGTCGAACCGCTCCAGCTTCGTCACCTCTCCGTCGACCCACACCTCCGCCTCGCCCTCGAGGACCGTGACGTGCTCGTCGCAGTTGTGCGAGTGCAACGGCGCTCCGGAGCCGACCGGGTACACGCTCATCCCGCTGGTGATCCTGTTCTCCCCGCCGGCCGACGGCGTGGTGATCAGCGGTGTCGTCACCACGGCGCCGCCGCGGTCGAGCAGCGGTACCGACGCGACCTTGATGATCGTGGTCATCCGGAGTTCCTCTCCACTTCGCACTGTTGCGTCGACTGACGTTAGGTCGCGCGCCCGTGAATGGGTGCCCTCCGGCGTGCAGCTTTACCTTGCATTTCGGGAGGGGTGAGCTTCGCGAACCCGGCTGTACGGTCGGCTCGCACCGCACGGCTTTCGGATCCGTGCCGGAAACGCGCCGGAAAGAAAAGGCAGGTATCGGCCACATGAGGCTCCCCGTTCTCAGCGATGAGGAAATGAACCCGCGCCAGCAGGAGTTGGCCGCCCGTATCGCCGGTCGCCGTGGTGCCGTCCGTGGACCGTTCCGGGTCTGGCTGCACAGCCCCGAGATGTGCGAACGGGCCGAGTCCCTCGGCGCCTTCGCCCGCTTCGACTGCAGCCTCCCCAAGCACCTGCGCGAACTCACGCTGCTGATGGCCGCCCGGAACTGGGACGCCCAGTACTCCTGGAACGCACACGTCCACCAGGCGATCGAGGCCGGCATCCCGGAGGCCGCCGTCAAGGCCATCGCCGAGAAGCGCGAGGCGGTCTTCGAAAGCGAGGCCGACCAGGTCTTCTACCGGTTCTGCCGGGAGATCCTCGACGAGCACTTCGTCACCGACGAGACCTTCGCGGCCGCGCTGGAACACTTCGGCTCCAAGGGTCTGGTCGACACCATCGGAGCCCTCGGCAACTTCACGATGCTCGGCATGTGCCTGAACACCTTCCAGGTGGACCTGCAGGCCGACAAGGAGCCCCCGTTCCCGGACATCCGCGGCTACGGCCGGGTGACTCCCGAGGGGGATCGGCCGTGACTGCGGTCCTGCGCGTCCGGGGCGTCACCAAGAGCTTCGGCGGGGCTGCCGCGCTCAAGGGTGTGGACCTCGACCTGTACCCCGGTGAGATCCACGCGCTGATGGGCATGAACGGCGCCGGCAAGTCGACGCTGGTGCAGGTCCTTTCCGGGGTGCACCAGGCCGACGGCGGCACCGTCGAGGTCAACGGGCGGACCCACTCCGGGCTGACCGTGCGCAAGGCCCGCCGGCTCGGCATCGCCTGCGTGCCGCAGCGCCGGGAGTTGGCGATGGGGCTGACCGTCGCCGAGAACGTCATGCTCGGCGACCTGCCCACCCGGGGCCGTACGGTCCACTGGAAAGCGGTCAAGGAGGGGGCCCGCGCGGCACTTTCCGGCCTCGGCATCGAGATCGACGTGGAGCGCGTCGCCGGTTCCCTCACCGTGGCCGAACAGACCATGGTCGAGGTGGCCCGCGAGGTCCGCCGCGGCGGCCGGATCCTGATCCTCGACGAGCCGACCGCGTGTCTGAGCGCCAAGGACGCCAACCGGATTCGTTCCCTGGTGCGGACCCTGCGGGACGACGGGGTCGCCGTCGTCTACATCTCGCACTACATCGACGAGGTCATGGCCGTCGCCGACCGCCTCACCGTCCTGCGCGACGGGGCGGTGGTGACCAGCGCCCCGGCCACCGAGATGGACCCCGCCTCGCTGGTACGCAGCATGGTCGGCCGGGACGTCGTCTCGCAGCGCCCCGAGCGGCCCGCCCCGAAGGTCGAGAGCGGCCTCACCGTGCGCGGCCTGAGCCACGGCCGGGCCGTCCAGGACTTCACCGTCGAGGTACGCAAGGGCGAGATCGTCGCCGTCCTCGGACCCGCGGGGGACGCCCAGTCGCGCCTGTTCGACCTGCTCTCCGGACGGCAGCGCCCGGACGCCGGCGAGATGGTCGTCGACGCCAGGGCGGTGCCCTTCGGGCGAATCGCCGCCTCGCTCGCCAGCGGTCTGCGCTGCGTCACGGGCGACCGCCGCACCCTCGGCCTCGTTCAGGAGCTCTCGCTGGACGAGAACCTGATGCTGGCCGGCGACCGCTTCGCCCGCCGCCGACTGCACCGCCGTGGTGAACTCGCCCGCCGCGCCGCCCCGTTGCGCAGCAGCTACGGCGTCGTCGCCCTCACCGGCAACCCGCCGGTGGGCGCGCTGTCCGGCGGCAACCAGCAGAAGGTCCTGCTCGGGAAGTGGCTGGAGACCGAGCCGGTCGCCTGCTTCCTCGAGGACCCCACCAACGGGGTGGACGTCGCGGCCATGGCCGACATCCACAGCCTGGTCGACGAGCTCGCCTCGCGCGGCGTGGCCGTCCTGCTCGCCTCCTCCTCCGCCGAGGAGGTCATGCGCCTCGCCGACCGTGTCGTCGTCGTCAGCGCCGGCCGCACGGTCGCCGAACACGACATCACCGCCATCACCCGCGACGAGCTCGTCGCCACCGCACTCGGAGGTCAGCCCCAGTGAGCCTCAAGACCCCCTCCGCCGCGCAGGACGCCGTGGCCCCGCCGTCCGGGCGCACCGCATCCCGTCCCACCCTCCAGAACTTGCTGCGCATCCCGCACGGCGGCCTGATCGTGGTCCTCGTCCTGGTGGCGCTGTTCACCGCCCTCCAGGCGGACTCCTTCACCAGCTCGCAGAACCTGCTCAACGTGCTGCGGCAGATCAGCGTGACCGCCGTCATCGCGGCCGGGCTGACCCTGCTGATGACCGCCGGCGGCATGGACTTCTCGATGGGCAGCAACGCCGCCGTCACCGTGTCGGTGGGCGCGACCCTGCTGCACGACGGCCGGTCCACCCTCGTGACCGTGGTCCTCACCCTCCTGCTGGCCACCCTGATAGGCCTGGTCAACGGCCTGGTCGTGACCTACACCAGGGTCGCCCCCTTCGTCGCCACCCTCGCCTCCGCGATGCTGCTCGACGGTGTCGCCCTGCTCGTCCTCGACGGCGAGTCGATCACCATCGGCCAGCGCATGTGGGCCCTCGGCAACGACAAGGTGCTCGGCATTCCCTACCTGTGCGTCGTCGCGGTCGTCGTGCTCGCCGCGATCGGGCTGGCCATGCGGTTCACCACCTTCGGCCGGGACGCCTTCGCGATGGGCGGCAACGAGCACGTGGCCCGCCTCAGCGGCATCAACGTCTCCGGACGCAAACTCGCCCTGTACGCCCTCGCCGGCGGCCTCGCCGGTCTGGCCGGTCTGATGCTGCTGTCCCGGCTCGGTGCCGCCGCCCCCAACACAGGTGGTCTGCAACTCCAGTTGACCGCCGTCGCCGCGGTCGTCATCGGCGGCACCTCGCTGGCCGGCGGCCACGGCACCGTCGTAGGAACCGTCCTCGGCGTGGTGCTGCTCGGCGTCGTCGCCAACGCGCTCAACCTGCTGCAGGTCAACAGCTACTACCAGTTCGTCGTGACCGGCGGAGTGCTGCTCGTCGCGGCGATCATCAACGAGTTCCAGCGCAAGTCCGCGCCGGGCCATTAGCGCCGTACGCCATGCCGGGTCCCCGGCGCCGTACGCCGCGCCGGGCCGCTGCTGCCGCACGGACACCCGGCGCCCCTCGATCCTCCGCAGCCCCCAGTGCGCCCCCACATCCGCAACCTTCTCTTCAACGATGCAGGAAAGGCCCACCCATGAAGCCCACCGCCCGCTCCCGCCGCGCCGCCGCGGTCTCGCTCGCCGGCGTCGCCGCCCTGGTGCTCTCCGGATGCGGCTCCGAGTCCGACGCCGGGGGCGACGTCGACGGCTCGGTCACCCTCGGGTTCGTCAACGGTGCCAACACGCACTTCCACCAGTGTCTGCTCAAGTCCGTCGAGGAGACGGCCAAGACGGAGAAGGCGACGCTCTACTCCGCCAACTCCAAGCAGGACGCCGGTACGGAGCTGTCCAACATCGAGGACATGATCGCCCGGAACGTGGACGCGCTGATCGTCCAGACCGTCAATGTCGACGCCCTGGAAGGCGACATAGCCAAGGCCAAGAGCGCCGGCATCCCGATCTACCTCACCTCCGTCGCCACCTCGGACCTGTCGGACGTCCTGGGCGTCGCCAAGGTCGACCTGAAGCAGGCCGGCGCGCTGGACGCCGGCTGGATCGAGAAGGACGCCGCCGGCAAGGACGTGAAGGTCGGCATTGTCGCGGGCGCTCCCGGCGCAGCCTCCGACCTGCTGGTGGGCGGCTTCAAGGGAGCCCTGCCGGCGACCGCCAAGGTGGTGGCGAACCAGCCCGGCATGTTCAACCCGGCCAAGGCGCAGGACGTCGCCGAGAACATGATCCAGGCCCAGCCCGACCTGGACTACGCGTTCGTCGCCAACGAGGAGATGGCGTTCGCGGTGCGCAAGGCCTTCGACGCGGCCGGCGCCGAGGACGTCAAGATCGTGACGGTCAACGGCACCGACGAGGGCCTCGCGGCGGTCACGAGCGGCGAGTTCTCCGCCACCGTCGCGAACTCGGCGATGTCCATCGGGCAGACAGCGGTGAAGAACACGATCGGCCTGCTCAACAAGGACAAGACGGTTGACAAAATTGCCAACATTCCTCTTGTCTTGGTCACCAAGGACAACGTGAGCGAAGCACCTCAGTACTGCCCGAAGTAAAGGGCCCCACCGGGAAACGGTGCCTGCCACACCGTGTCCGAGCCGCATTTTGCACCCCCCGCTCCCGGCATGGGCCCGAGCGGGTGGGAGCCCCCGGAGGAATGAAACATGGACCGCTTGCTCCTCATGCACAGCTTCGTCACCGTCGCGCAGGTCGGCAGCTTCAGCGGAGCCGCCAAGAAGCTGGGCTCTTCCGGCTCGCTGGTGTCACGGCACGTCGCCGAACTCGAACGGCAGGTGGGCGTCCGTCTCGTCAACCGCACCGCCCGCTCGGTGAGCCTCACCGAACCGGGCCAGCGGTACGCCGAATTCGCCGCCCGCATCCTCGACGAGATCGAGGCCGAGGACGCGGGCATAGCCCATCTGCACGACCGGGCCGAAGGCACGCTGAGCATCATCTGCCCCAAATGGATAGGCAGCCTGGATCTGGGGGACGCCATCGCTGCCTTTTCCGCGGCGCATCCCAAAATTCAGGTCCGTTTCGAACTCGGCGGGATGTCCGACCGGACCTACGACTTCCTGGACAGCGGATTCGACGTCGCCTTCCACACCCGGGACCTGCGGGACTCCAGCGTCCGTCTGAAGAAGATTTCCTCGCTGCCGTTCGTCCTGTGCGCGTCGAAGGCGTACATCGACAAGCACGGCGCCCTCGCCCACCCGAACGACCTCGCCACGCACGACTGCCTCGTGCACGTGAACGACCCGGTCTGGCGTATCGGTCACGGTCACGCGAGCACCCTGCACAAGATCCGCAACATCGCCTTCTCGTCGAACTCCTACATCGCCCTGCAGAAGGCGGCCGTCCATGGCCGGGGCATCGCCCTGCTCCCACAGCGCCCGGCCTACGACGACCTCGTCTCCGGTGCCCTCCAGGTCCTGCTCCCCGACCTCGCGGTCCCCGACCGTCCCTTGTACGCGATCTACGGCCCCGGACACGACACCCCGCGCAAGGTCAGCGTGTTCCTGGACTTCCTCGCCGAGTGGTTCTCGCAGAACCCGATTCCCGCGATCCGGCCGTAGGGCCTGCCTCATTCGCAAGAAACGATTGCGCAGCTCGTAGAGCTCGGGTCATTGAGGCTCTCGTGCCCCGAAACCTACGCTCACGAGGCGACCCGGAAATGAGGAATCCATGGGAATCCAGAGAATCGAATCGGTCACCTACGGCATCGACGACCTCGGCGAATGCGTCCGGTTCTTCGGCGACTTCGGACTGTTCCTGGTGGAGAAGAGCGACGAGCACGCGGTGTTCGAGACGCTCACCGGCCAGACCCTCCACCTGGACACCGAGCCGAGCCCGTCGCTGCCGGCTCCCGTGGAGGGCGGACCCACGCTCCGCGAGGTGGTGTGGGGCGTCGACACGACCGAGGAGCTGCGGCGGCTGGTGGCCGCGGCCGGCAAGGACCGAGAGGTCCGCGAGAGCGCCGACGGCGTGCACCACACCGTGGACGAGACCGGCTTCGGCGTCGGGCTGACCCTGGCCCGGCCGAAGCCCGCGCCCGTCACCCCGCGCCTCGCCAACGCGCTGGGCAGCGTGGACCGCTGGAACACCGCCCTGGAGCCGCTGGGGCGGGCCTACCCGCTGCGCATGTGCCACGTGGCCCTCAACATCCCCAAGCCGGGCAAGGAGGAGGCCGTCGCGTTCTACACGGAGCGCCTCGGCTTCCGGCCCACCGACGTGGTCGAGCCCATGGGCGTCTTCATGCAGGCCCCGGGCGACGAGGACCAGCACACGATGCTGCTGTGCCACCGCCCCGACCGGGCCGGCGTGAACCACATCGCCTACGAGGTCCCCGGCTTCGACGACGTGATCGAGGGCGGCAACCACATGATCGAGCGGGGCTGGCGGGAGGCCCGCAGGCTCGGCCGCCACACCATCGGCTCGAACGTCTTCCGCTTCCTGCACGCCCCGTGCGGCGGCCGCGTCGAGTACGCCGCCGACATGGACCGGGTCGACGCCTCCTACGAGACCCGCGTCCACGAAACCACTCCGCCCCACCACATCTGGGCCCTGCGCACCCACCGCGACCAGGAAGCCCCGGCCCAGTCCTGACCCTGAGAGGGCACCCACCCATGACCACCGACCACGGCTACCCCGCCGTCCGCATGTACATCGCGGGCGAGTGGTGCCAGGGCGGATCCGGACAGACCGCCCCGATCGTGAACCCGGCCACCGAGGAGGTGATCGGAGCGGTGCCGCTGGCCACCCCGGCCGACCTGGACCGGGCCCTCGGCGCCGCCGAGGGAGGCTTCCGCATCTGGCGCGAGACACCGATAGCCGAGCGCACCGAGATCCTGCACACCGCCGCCGACCTCCTCACCGAGCGCGCCGTCGAGGTGGGCCGGATCATGACCCTGGAGCAGGGCAAGCCGCTCGCGGAGGCGACCGGCGAGGCCCGCCGCGTCGCCGACACCCTGCGCTGGCACATCGAGGACGCCCGCCGCGCGTACGGCCGGATCATCCCCTCGGCCCCGGGCACCGTGCTCACCGTGCGCCGCGAACCCGTAGGCCCCGTCGCCGCGTTCGTCCCCTGGAAC
This sequence comes from Streptomyces fulvoviolaceus, assembly GCF_000718165.1. Taxonomy (GTDB): domain Bacteria; phylum Actinomycetota; class Actinomycetes; order Streptomycetales; family Streptomycetaceae; genus Streptomyces; species Streptomyces fulvoviolaceus. Next base: position 62,779 of record NZ_JOEY01000035.1, read on the forward strand.
TTCCCGGCGGGCGGCCCGATGCGGAAGATCTCCTCCGCGCTGACGGCAGGCTGCTCCATCGTCATCAAGGCCTCCGAGGAGACCCCGGCGACGGCCGCCGCCCTGGTGGCCTGCTTCGCCGACGCGGGCCTGCCCGCCGGTGTCCTGAACCTCGTCTTCGGTGAACCGGCCGAGGTCTCCGCACACCTGATCGCATCCCCGGTGATCCGCCTGATCGCCTTCACCGGCTCGGTCCCCGTGGGCAAGCTCCTCGCCGCCGAGGCCGGCAAGGTCATGAAGCCGTCCCTGATGGAACTGGGCGGCCACGCCCCGGTCATCGTGTGCGCCGACGCCGACCCCGTGCAGGCAGCCCGCAAGGCCGCTCAGGCGAAGTTCGTCAACGCAGGCCAGGTGTGCACCTCGCCGAGCCGCTTCCTCGTCCACGAGAGCCTGGTCGAGGACTTCACCGCCGAGTTCGTGCAGGCCGCCGAGGCGGTCGTCGTCGGCGACGGTCTGGAAGAGGGCACGAAGATGGGCCCCCTCGCCAACGAGCGCCGGCTCAAGGCGATGGAACGGCTCACCGCCGACGCCGTCGCCCGCGGCGCCAAGGTCCTCACCGGCGGCGAACGGCTCGACCGCCCCGGGTACTTCTTCGCGCCGACCGTCCTGACCGACGTACCCGAGGACGCGGAACTGCTGCACGAGGAGCCGTTCGGACCGCTCGCCCCCATCGTCCCGTTCACCGACCTCGACGAGGCACTCGCGACCGCGAACGCGCTGCCGTACGGCCTCGCCGCCTACGGCTTCACGCGGTCCGCCGCGACCGCCGAGAAGCTCTCGGGCGGGCTGGAGGCCGGCATCCTGTCGATCAACCACTGCGGCGGCTCCGTCCACGAGGCCCCTTCGGGCGGAGTGAAGGAGAGCGGGTACGGCCGTGAAGGCGGCCCCGAGGCCCTGGACTCCTACCTGATCACCAAGCGCGTCTCCCATCTGCTGGTGCCATGAGGTACACGCGAGTCTCGGTCGGCGGCCGGGCGGTGTGGGGCCGGGTGGGGGAGGAGGACATCGAGCTGCTGTCCGAGTCCCCGCTGGAGTGCGACCCGGACGTGATCGGCACGGTGGCGCGCGCAACTGCCGTATGGCTGCCGCCTGTTGTGCCGCCCGTGTTCTATGCGGTCGGCTACAACTACCCCCGGCACATCGCGCACGCCGGAGCCACCACGCCGGACCGCCCCGAGGTCGGCTACCGCGCCAACAACGCGCTGACCGGGCACGGTTCGCCCATCGTCAAGCCGGTCGAGGTCGAGGGCCGCTTCGAGGCCGAGCCCGAACTCGTCGCCGTCATCGGCCGTCCGGTCCGGCACGCCACGTACGAGGAGGCGCGCAAGTCCGTCTTCGGCTGGACCATCGGCAACGACGTCAGTGCCCGCACCTGGCAGCACCGGGACCGCACGTTCTGGCGCAGCAAGAACAGCGACACCTTCAAGCCGATGGGGCCCTGGATCGAGACGGACGTCGACGCGCTCGCGCAGACGACCACATTGAGGGTGAACGGCGCGGAGCGGGCCTCATTCCCCACCGGTGACATGGTCTACGACCCCTTCGACCACATCGTCGAGATCACCAGGCACATCACCCTGCACCCCGGCGACGTGCTGTGGATGGGCGCCGAGTCGACCTGCCAGATCGAGCCCGGCGACACCGTGGACGTCGAGATCAGCGGCATCGGTGTGCTGTCCAACCCCGTACAACTCGAAGGGAATCGAGCATGAGCAAGGAACCCCGCTACATCCACCACGTCAACTTCCCGACCACGGACCCGGACCGGACCGCCGAGTGGTACACGAAGGTCTTCGGGATGAAGCGGATCATGCCCAAGTCCAACACCCGTGTGGTGCTGATGACCCGCGGCAACTTCGACCTGCACTTCACCCCGGTCGAGGAGATGGAGCGCATGGCGCCCTATCACTTCGCCGTCGAGGTCGACGACTGGGACGAGTTCCTGGAGCACCTGGGGGAGCTGGGCATCCGGCACACCCGCCCGATCCAGCGCCCCGAGAACCAGTCGAAGTTCTGCTACATCCACGACCCCGACCACACCATGATCGAGCTGGTCTGGCACGGCAAGCGCCCCAACTGAGCCTATACGTACGGGAGTTCACTCATGCCCATTGCCGACTCCGACGGCACCTCCATCTACTACGAGCGCCACGGCAGCGGCCCGGCGATCCTGTTCGTGCACGGCAGCGGCGGCCACCACGCCGCCTGGTGGCAGCAAGTGGCCGCACTGCGCGACGAGTTCACGGTCGTCACGATCGATCTCCGAGGCTTCGGCAAGTCCGACTCGTCGATGCCCGAGTTCGACGGCCAGGACTTCCCCGGTGACGTCGTCGCGGTCCTCGACCAGGAGGACCTGACCGACGCGATGCTGGTGGGCCAGTCCATCGGTTCCGTCGCCGCCCTGCGCGCCGGCCTGCTGCGCCCCGAGCGCGTCGGCTCGGTCGTCCTCGGCCACTCCCTGGGCGGCATCAGCCACCCGGAACTGAAGGAGCTGGCCGCCGCCGACCGTGCCGAGGCAGTCAAACTGCCGGTCATCGACCGCCTGTTGACCAAGCAGTTCCAGCAGGACCGCGCCGATCTGACCTTCCTGTTCCAGCAGATGGGCACCTTCAACGTCGCCAAGATGCAGGACCTGCGCAACCTCGACACCAACGGGCCCTCCCTGGAGGACATCCAGAACTCGGGCGTCAAGATCGCGTTCCTGGCCGGCGAGAAGGACGCGGTGCTCAGCGTGAAGACCGTGACCCGCGCCCACGAACTGCTGCCCGGCTCGCACCTGGAGGTCGTCGAGGGCGCCCCGCACTCCATGTACTGGGAGACGCCCCAGAAGTACAACGCGGCCGTCGCCCACCTGCGCCGCACCCTCACCGCACAGAAGGAAGCCGTATGAGCAGCCTGACCCTGGACGCCGCCGAGGAGATCATCGACGCCGCCCACAAGCGCGCCCAGGCGATCGGGAAGGCGGTGAGTGTGGCCGTGGTGGACGCGGGCGGTTTCCCGATCGCCATCCGCCGCTCGGACGGGGCCCGCCCGCTGACCCCGGACATCGCCCGCGCCAAGGCCTACACCGCGGCGATCATGCAGCGCCCCGGCAAGATGCTGAAGAAGTGGCAGGAGAGCCAGCCCGTCTTCTTCTCCCAGCTCTCCCAACTCCCGGGCGCCGCCATGCCGATCATGGCCACCGAGGGCAGCGTCACCATCAAGAAGGACGGCGAGATCATCGGCGGCCTCGGCGTCGCCGGCGGCACGGCGGACGAGGACCAGCAGATCGCCGAGGAGGTCCTCCAATCCCTCGGCTACGAGCTGGAGTTCGCCGCCTGGGGCGTCGCGGGCAAGCCGGCCTCGTCCGGAAAGGACGCGTGACCCAATGGCGGATACCTTCAACTACCGCATCGACCACCACGGCAGCCTGGTCCGGCCCTCCGACCTCGCCACGATCGGCGTGCAGCAGGCGGTCGAGGACGCGGTGATCTTCCAGCGCAAGCTGCGTTCCACGGTCGTCACGGACGGCGACTTTCCGCGGGAGGACTTCCGCAGCACGGTTCTTGACGGGGTGTCAGGCTTCCGGCGTACGGACGAGGTCGATTCCGACGGCCTGGTGACCTGGGTCGCCGAGTCCCTCCCGAAGACCACCGGCCCGCTGCTCGCCGACTGGGCCGCCAAGCTCACCGATGTGACGGCGATCGCCCCGAAGGCGTCCCTGCCCTCCCCGGCATACCTCGCGGCCACCACCTTCCGGCCCGGCCTCGGTGTCTCCTCCGCCCGCGAGTTGGGCGAGGCCCTCGCGGAGATCATCCAGGCGGAGATCGAGCTGCTGGTGTCGAAGGGGGTACGCCTGGTCCAGCTCAACAACCCGCTTCTGCTGGGCCAGTTGGGTACCGACTCGGGTGTGCTGTCCTTCGAGGACGCCCTGGCGGTCGACGCCCTGGCGGTACGGCTCGACGAGCGCCCCGAGGGCGTCCGTATCGGCGTCTGCCCCGGCTGGGCGGCTCCCGCCGTGGTGGACCGGGCGGCGGTCGAGCGTCTGTACGCCGAGGTCGCGGCGGATCGCTGGATCCTGCCGTTCCACCAGGGCACCGAGGCCGAGCTCGACCTGGTCAGGGCGCTTCCGGAGGACCGGGACGTCTGCCTGGGCGTCGTCGACGCGACCGTGCCCGAACTGGAGGACATCGACACGCTCCTGGCCAGGATCGACGCGGTGGGCGAGATCAAGGACCTGGAGGACGCGGCCTTGTCACCGTCCCGGGGCTTCGCCGACGTGGCGAGCCGCCCGCTGCTGACCGCAGAGGAACAGCGCAAGAAGCTCGTACTGGTAGAGACAGTCGCCCGGTACGTCTGGGGCAACGAGTTCTAAAACCCCGCCAGGGGCGCGGGGCTGTATCGATATGCGGCTACCGCCGCGTGTGCGCGACCAGCCACACACAACCCGCGCCCCAAAAAGGAACACAAGCCCGGCAGACGCTACAGAACCTCGGCAAAAGACACGGAGCGCTCGACCAACAACGGCCACACCGTCCCGACGATCAACTCCTTGAAGTGATCGGCAACTTTGTGCGCCTCGAATCCGTCCCGATCGACGTACCGCTCGTAGAGCAGGAAACCGCCCGGCTGGTCAGCCACCCCGTGCACCTCGTACATCAGGTTGGCCGGCTCCGCACGGGTGCCCTCCCGGGCCTTCAGCAGCGCGGCACGCACGGTCCCCTCGTCGGCGGGCTCGCAGCGGTAGTGGGCGACGACGGCGTAGGACATGTCTGTATCTCCTCAGCGCTTCCGACCTCGTTCAGGCCTCCGGCCTGCTGATTCCAGCACGGATCAGGCTCGCGCCCACCCGCGCGCGGCGCAACCAATGCCTGCTGCCACGGGGCTGGTGGCACCGCCCCGACGTGGTGTGTTGTCACATTCCGCACCGTGGCCGACGAAGGAAGTGACCCGACATGCGAACTGTGGAAACCCTCTCCGGCGGGGAGTGGGTGACGTCCGGAGAGTGGATCGACGTGCACGACCCGGCCGACGTCCGCGCCCCGATCGCCCGTATCCCCGCCCTCGCCGCCAAGGACGTCACCCGCGCCTACGACCACGCCGAGCGCGGCTTCGCCGCCTGGAAGCGCACCAGCCCCTTCGAGCGGGCCCGGATCTTCACCGACGCGGCCCGGCTGATCCGTGAGCGGGTCGAGGGGATCGCCGCCGATGTCACCGCCGAGAACGGCAAGACCCTCGCCGAGGCGACCGGCGAGACCCTCAAGGCCGCCGACTTCCTGGAGTACTACGCCGGTCTCGCCCGCCAGGGCTACGGCACCCTCCTGCACGACGTACGCCCGAACCACCGCACCCACACCCAGCGCGAGCCCATCGGTGTGATCCTGGTGATCAGCCCGTGGAACGACCCGCTGATCACCCCGGCCCGCAAGCTCGCCCCGCTGCTCGCGGCCGGCAACGCGGCCGTGTTCAAGCCGGCCACCGAAACCCCGCTGTCGGGCCTGCACTTCGCCCGCGCCCTGCACGACGCGGGTCTGCCGGCCGGTGTCCTGAACGTCGTAACGGGCCGTACGGCGGAGATCGAGGAGGCCCTCCTCGACGACCCGCGGATCGTCGGCATCACCTTCACCGGCTCCAACTCCGTCGGCAACCGCATCCGCCGCCGCCTCGCCGACCGCAACGTCCGCTTCCAGGGCGAACTCGGCGGCAAGAACGCCTCCGTGGTCCTGCGCGACGCCGACCTGCCCGCCGCCGCGAAGGCCGTCGTCGCCGCCTCCTTCGGCCAGGCGGGCCAGCGCTGCACCGCCACCAGCCGCGTCATCGTCGAGCAGCCGGTGTACGAGGAGTTCGCCCGCCTGCTGGTCGCCGAGGTCGAGACGCTGAAGGTCGGCCCGGGCAGCGACCCGGTGACCACCCTGTGCCCGCTGTCCAGCCCGAAGCAGCGCGACAGCGTCCTCGCGGATGTCGACAAGGCGATCGCACAGGGCGCCACCGTCCTCGTCGGCGGCCGGGCGGACACCGAGGGCGAGCGGGCCCACGGCTGCTTCGTGCAGCCGACCGTGCTCGCCGACGTCACGCCCGAGACGGCGATCTGGCGCGAGGAGGTCTTCGGCCCGGTCCTCGCCGTCCGCGCGGTCGCCGACTTCGACGCGGCCGTCGAGGCGGTCAACGACTCCGACTTCGGCCTCGCCGCCGCCGTCTTCACCCGCGACCTGGCGAGCGCCTACCGCTTCGCCGACGAGGCCGAGTGCGGGCAGGTCGCGGTCAACACCACGACCACCGGCTGGGACGTCCACCTGCCCTTCGGCGGCTTCCGCGACTCCGGCACGGCCTACAAGGAGCAGGGCGACGAGGTCCTGCGCTTCTCCACCCGCGTCAAGACGGTCGCGATCAATCTCGGGGAGCCGGCGCGTGGCTGACGAGACCATCGGCATCGTCGGCGCCGGCATCGTGGGGCTGGCCACGGCCCGCGAGATCGCCCTGAGCCGCCCCGGCACCCGGGTCGTGGTCCTCGAGAAGGAGCGGGAGGTCTCGCTTCACCAGACCGGCCACAACTCGGGCGTCGTCCACGCCGGCATCTACTACACCCCCGGCAGCCTGAAGGCCGACCTGACGGTCCGCGGAGTGTCCCTGCTGCGCGAGTACTGCCAGGACCGCGAGCTGCCGTACAAGGAGATCGGCAAACTGGTCGTGGCCGTCCGTGAGGACGAGCTCGGCCGGATGAACAACCTCTACGAGCGGGCCAAGAACAACCACGTGCCCGACCTGAGGAAGATCTCCAAGGAGGAGATCCGCGAGCTGGAGCCGAACGCCGGCGGCGTCGCGGCCCTGCACTCCCCGCGCACCGCGATCACCGACTACCCGGCGATCGCCCGCGCCTTCGCCAAGGACGTCGTCGACTCCGGCGGCGAGGTGAAACTCGGCTTTCCGGTCACGGGCATCACCAATGTGCCCGGCGGCATCGAGGTGGCCTCGGGACAGGAACGCGTCCGGGTGGACCGGCTGATCCTCTGCGCGGGCCTGCAGTCGGACGCCGTGGCGAAGCTGGCCCAGGACAAGCAGGAGCCGCGGATCATCCCGTTCCGGGGCGAGTACATGCTGCTCAGGCCCGAGAAGACCGGCCTGGTCCGCGGCCTGATCTACCCGGTGCCGGACCCGCGTTACCCCTTCCTCGGCGTGCACTTCACCCCGCGTGTCGACGGCTCGGTGGAGGTCGGCCCCAACGCGGTCCTGGCCCTGGCCAGGGAGGGCTATACACGCGCGAAGGTCTCACCGAAGGACCTCCTGGGTCTCGCCGCCTACCCCGGCACCTGGAAGATGGCCGCCCAGCACTGGCGTACCGGAATCAGGGAGTATCGCGGCTCCTTCTCCATGGCCGCCTTCATGAAGGACGCGGGGCTCTACGTCCCGGGCGTCGGCGCCTCCGACGTGGTGCGCGGCGGTGCAGGCGTCCGCGCCCAGGCCCTGGACCGCGACGGCACCCTCGTGGACGACTTCCGCATCCATCAGGTGGGCCGGATCACCGCCGTCCGCAACGCCCCCTCGCCGGCCGCCACGGCTTCCATGGCGATCGCCGAGCACATCGTCGGTGCCGTATTCGGCAACGTCTTCGGCGACGCTTCCGCAAGCTGAGAATGCCCTGCTCATGGGGCAGTTCCGCGCAACAAGTGCTTGCGCTCCCAGGGGCTCCGCAAGGTCTCGCACCGCGCCTAGCGTTCCACCCACACCACCTCACCCCCCTCCTTCGAAGAGAAAGAGCCCAACGATGTTCGTTGTCGACACGCAGATCCACATCTGGCTGGAAGAGTCCGCGGACCGCCCCTGGGTCCCCGGCGCGCGGGAGCGCATCCGCCTCAACGGCCACCGCGAGGACCCCTTCTCCTACGAGGAGGCGCTGGAGCTGATGGACGAGGCCGGCGTCAACCGGGCGCTGATCCTGCCGCCGTCCTGGGAGGGCGACCGCATCGACTACGCCCTGGAAGCCTGTGAGGCGCACCCGGACCGCTTCGGCATCATGGCCCGCATTCCGCAGAACAAGCCCGAAGAGGGCAAGGCGATGCTGAAGGACTTCGCCCAGAACCCGCACGTGAAGGGCACCCGGCTCACCTTCCACCGGCCGATCGACCGCAACTGGATGATCGACGGCACCAACGACTGGTACTGGCCGATCGCCGAGGAGCTGCGCGTCCCGACCATGGTCCACGCCCCGATCTGGAAGCGTGAGCTCGGCGAGATCGCCGCCAAGCACCCCGAGCTGAAGATCATCATCGATCACATGGGCATCATGGCCCGCTGCGTCGACGACGCGATCGGCTACTGGGTCCAGGAGACCGCCGACCTGGCCGTCCACCCCAACATCTACGTCAAGGTCTCGGCGCTGCCGGGCTACTCGACGCAGCCCTTCCCCAACAACAACATCCAGAAGTACGTGCGCGAGATGGTCGACAAGATGGGCCCGCAGCGCTGCTTCTACGGCACCGACATCACCCGTCTCCTGGGTCACGGCATCACCTACACCGACACGATCGAGCAGTTCACCAAGCACTGGGACTTCACGCCCGAGGAGCTTGAATGGATCATGGGCCGCGGTATCTCCGAGGTCCTGAACTGGCCGATCGAGGGCTGAGGAAGCACGAGAGATGACCGACATCACCAACTCCCCGGGCGCCGACGGCGGCGAGGCTCTCGTCACCGCCTTCAACGCCGTCGGCGCCGACTACCTCTTCTGCTCGTCGGGGTCCGAGTGGGCCCCGGTGTGGGAGTCGCTGGCCCGGCGCCACCGGGACGGGCTGCCCTGCCCCGAGTACCTGGACCTGACGCACGAGACCGTCGCCGTCGGCATGGCCACCGGCTACGGCCTGGTCAGGCGCCGGCCGCAGGGCGTACTGCTGCACGCGGCCCCCGGACTGCTGCAGGGCTCGATGGCCGTGCACGGGGCGCTGCTCGCGGGCGTCCCGATGGTGGTCAGCTCCTCGGAGTCGACCACGTACGGCGACGGTCCCGGCCAGGACCCGGGCGGCCAGTGGTATCGCAACCTGTCCATCGTGGGCGGCCCGCACGGAGTGGCTCAGCCATTCACCAAGTGGTCCAATGAGGCCGCCAGTGTGCACACCCTGCCCACGATGATCGCGCGGGCGGCGGAGCTGTCCTGGCGGGCCCCGGCGGGACCGGCGTACCTGAACATCCCACTGGAGATCCTCCTGGAGGACTGGGACGGCCGCGAGGCCAAGCCCATCGTCCCGCCCGGCTCCACGCACAGCTCTCCGGAAGAAGTCGACCCGGTCGCCCAGATGATCCGCGAGGCCACCAACCCCGTGATCGTGACGGAGACGGCCGGTCGTGAGGCGGGCGGTTTCGAAGCCCTGCTTGCCTTCGCCGAGGCCTGGAACATCCCCGTCGTCGAGCCCGACTCGGCCGTCTGCGGCAACTTCCCGCGCACCCACCCGCTGCACGCCGGCAGCGACATCGGCCCTTGGATGGACGAGGCGGACCTGATCCTCCTGGTCAACTGCCGCGCCCCGTTCTACCCGCCGTCGCGCCGCCCCTCCAAGGCACAGATCGTCGTCATCGACGAGGTCCCGCAGCGCCCGCACGTCGTCTACCAAGTCCTGTTCGCGGACCGGTACTTGGAGGGCAACGTCGCCAACACCCTGCGCCAGCTGGCCAAGCGGGCGAAGGATCTCGACGAGACCGCGGTCGCTCTACGACGCACCGCACAGGAGGAGCGGCACGCCGCCGAACAGGCGACCATCGCCGATGCCGAGGCGAAGGCCTCCTCTCATGCCGAGGGCATCGACCCCGTGCTGCTCGCCGCCACCCTGCGCAAGCTGCTCGACGGCAGGGACGGCATCGTCGTAGACGAGACCATCACGCACAGCCGCGTGGTGAAGCGGCACGTCCAGACCGACGCCCCCGACTCGTACTTCTACGTGCAAGGCGGCCTCGGCCAGGGCATCGCGGTCGCGCTCGGCGTCAAACTCGCCGCCCAGGAGCGGCCGGTGGTGCTCACGATCGGCGACGGCGCGTTCGCCTACAACCCGGTCATCCAGTCGTACGACGCCTCGAAGACGTACGAACTCCCGCTGCTGATCGTGGTGTTCAACAATCGCGTCTACAAGTCGATGAACATGAACCACCGCCGTTTCTACCCCGAGGGCGCGGCCGCCGAGACGGGGGAGTGGCTCGGTACCGATCTGCACCGGCTGCCCCGACTCGCGCAGTTCGCCGAGCCGTTCGGCATGCACACCGAGACCGTCGACGCACCGGACGCGCTCGCGCCCGCCCTGGAGCGCGCCCTCAAGGCCGTGTCCGAGGGCACCACCGCCGTCGTCGACGTCCTCGTCACCCGCTGACCCAGGAGACACCCATGACCAACGCACCTTCCAAGGTCCTGGTGCCCGCAGACGACCTGCGCACCTTCTCCGCCGCCCTCCTGGAGAAGGGCGGCCTGAGCCCCGAGCACGCCCGCACCACCGCCGACGTGTTCGTCTGGGCCGCACTGCGCGGAGTCGACTCCCACGGCATCGCCCGCGTCCCCGCCTACCTGGAGCTGCTCGCCAAGGGCGTGGCCAATGCCGACGCCGAGATGAGGATCGAGTCGACCACAGCGGCCGCCGCCGTCCTGGACGCCGACCGTGCGCCCGGCCCGGTGGCGCTGTCCGCCGCCGCCGACGAGGCCGTGAACAGGGCGAAGAGCACCGGCATCGCCTCCGTCGGCGTGCGGGGCACCGTCCACACCGGTGCCATCGGCTACTACGTCTCGAAGATCGCCGAACGGGGCCTGGTCGGCCTCGGCTTCGTCGCCGGGATGCCCAACATGGGCTACACGGGCGTGCAGGGCGCGGCAGTCGCCACCAGCCCGCTCGCCATCGCCGTACCGGCCGACAACCACCCGCCGCTGCTCCTGGACATGGCCACCGCCACCATCGCGCTCGGCAAGATCCGCCAGGCCAAGGCGAGCGGCACCCCGCTGCCCGAGGGCGCGGCCGCCACCGAGGACGGCACCCCCACCACCGACCCTGCGATGGCGGTCATGCCGCTGCCGCTGGGCGGCGCCAAGGGCTCCGGCATGTCGCTCGCCTTCGAACTGCTCACCAGCGTGCTCGTCGGCGCGCCGATCTTCGCGGCCTTCCACTCGGACGACCCGAAGGGGCGCAAGCACCGTCAGAACGCGCTGCTCATCGCCGTCGACCCGGCCGCGTTCGGCGGCACCGAGGCCTTCACCGCCGGCGTCGACTCCACGCTGAGCACGCTCAAGGGCCTGCCGGTGGCCGACGGCGCCGAGGGTGTCTTCTATCCCGGCGAGCGCAGCGCCGCAGTGGCCGTCGAACGGGCCGAAAAGGGAATCCCGGTGGCACCGAAGGTCTGGCGCGACCTGACCGAGCGAGCCTTGGAGCTGGGGGTAGCGCTCCCCACCTAAGGGGCGCGGGGCTGTATCGATATGCGGCTCCGCCGCGCGGGCGCGACCAGCCCCCACCACCCGCACTCGCGATCCGGCGGCAGGCCTCGAGCTCTCAGGCGTCCCGAGGCTCCGTGGCCTGCCGCACGTGGCGTGCGATCAGGGCGTAAGTCTCCCGCGCCTTCTCGTCGTCCGTGCCGTCGTATCCGTGGTCGGCCCCGGCCACCTCGTGGTGCCCGACCAGGGACCCCGTCTTCCGCAGCCGGTCGGCGTAGCTCTCGCCCTCCGCCCGGAGCAGGTCGTTCTCGGCCGTGACGACGTAGGCCGGGGCGATGCCCGTCAGATCCGCCGTGTCGGAGGGGTGGGCGGGCGAGACCAGCCGGTCGGAGCGCAGCCGTGGGTCCGGGACGTACGACGTGTCGAAGATGTCGGCCATCCAGGGCCGGAGCATCGGCTTCGCGGTCTTGGCCCGCTTGTTCCTGGCGTCGGTCGCCAGGTCCAGCGGGGGATAGTGCAGGACCTGGAGCGCGATCGCGGGGCCGTCCTCCTCCAGGGCCTGGCGTGCCACCGCCGCCGCGAGCCCGCCGCCGGCGCTCTGCCCGCCCACGGTCAGCCGAGTGCCGTCCCAGCCGTGCTCGCCGCCATGCTCGGCGACCCAGCGGACGATCTCGTACGCCTGCTTGGGCGGGGCCGGGAACGGGTGCTGCGGGGCCACGACATAGTCCACGTTGATCACCACCACCCCCGCCTCGGCGGCGAGGAAGCGGCACAGCGGGTCGTCGATCTCCGTGACCGCCATGACGTACCCGCCGCCGTGGAAGTTGACGTGCACCGGCGGGGCCGGCTCTCCGGCGGCGGGCAGGTACACCGTCGCGCGGGCCGGGGCGATCGACGTCGGGATGGTCAACTCCCGGACGGTGCGCGGGAATTCGGGGAAGCGAGCGTGATGGGCCGCCGCGGAGCCGCGCCCGCCGGAGCGGTTCTCCGCGAGCAGGGTGGCGCGTTGCATCGTCTTGGCGGCGAAGGTGGCCACCGCGGGCCGGGCCAGGAGGGACATGCAACCGAACTTACTTGAGTCAGGCAAGAAGTTCTAGATCGTAGCTCTCAGTGTTTGGCGCGGACGCCGTCCAGGGCGATCGACAGCACCCGGTCGCGCTGGGTGTCGTCGTCGAAGGTGGTCGCGGTGATGCACATGGCCCTGCGGAGCAGGTCGGCAAACTCCATGTCCTCGCGCACTCCGCTGATCGACCTGCGCGTCATGCGGCTGCCTGCGGTGTGGACGACCAACACCGCGGCGCTTCCTTTCGGCGCGGCATGTACGCGCTCTGGTTCTTCCTGCCGGGCTTCGTGCAGATGCCCTCGTCGGCCGGGTACGGCTTCGGCGCGAGTGTGACGGCCTCCGGGCTCCTGATGCTGCCGATGCTGTGGGTTTCCTTGCACTCCGGCACGCCGAGCAGTGGCAAGTCGCCCTCGTCGCGGGCCTGTTCGGCCTCGGCATCGGGTTCGCCTTCGCCTCCATGGCCAACCTGATCGTGGGCAGCGTCCCGGCCGACCAGACCGGCGTCGCGACCGGCATGAATGCCAACATCCGCACCATTGGCGGCTCCATCGCCGCCGCCGTCACCAGCGTCGTCCTGGTCACCGGCCGGTTGCAGCCCTCGGGCCTGCCGTACGCCTTCGCCCTGCTCGCGGTGCTGTGCCTGGCGGTGGCGCCGGCGGCGTTGCTCGTACCGGTGCGACGGGTCGCCCGGCTGTCGGCCGCGCCCCTCGCCACCGGTGAGCGCCCCCGCCACCCGGGGCTGACGCCCCGCCAGTCGGACCGGCCGCGCGCGTGCGGTAGGGTTTACCTGCGCGTTCGCACGGGGCGTCCCGTGGGAGGCGCGGCCGGGACGTGGCGCAGCTTGGTAGCGCACTTGACTGGGGGTCAAGGGGTCGCAGGTTCAAATCCTGTCGTCCCGACGGTGTGAAGGGTCTTCGCAGACGAGAGTCTGTGGGGGCCCTTTTCGTATGGGTCGTTTCGGATCTTCGAGGTTGAGCATGCCGCTCATCGGCACCTTTACTCGGAGGCCGGCGAAATGCCGTTGCCGGACCTGGACAAGATCACTGCGGGGCTGTCCAAGACCTGGCTGGCTGCGGGCATCGCGAGACGCTCGCAGTCGGTGACTTTCCGCCGCGCTCCGACGACGCGGTCAGCCGACCTCGACCGCCGTGTGCAGCACGCGCTCGTGACCCACCGTGCGCACGCCGCCCCTGAGGCGAAGCGTGTCCCACAGCCGGATGTCGGTGCTTGAGGCGCCGACCATGACGGTGATCTCGCCGGGTTCGACGATGCGTCGCAGCTCCGGCCCGGTGTACGCGAGCCGGTCGGCGTGCAGTCGGAAGGTGACCTGCCGCTCCTCACCGGGAGCCAGGAAGACACGGGCGAAGCCGGTCAACTGGGTTACTGGGCGTGGGAGTTGAGCAACCGGATCGGCGGTGTAGAGCTGTACCACCTCGGCACCCGGCAAGTCGCCGGTGTTGCGCACCCGGCAGCTGATCTCGACCTCGCCGTCGGTGGGTATCTCCGCGGAGCCGAGGGACAGCTCCGTGTAGGCGAACTCCGTGTAGGACAGGCCATGGCCGAACGGGTAGGCCGGGGTCGGATCGAGGTTGCTCACTCCCTCGCTGTTGCCGCCCAGGGGGGCGTGCAGATACGTGGCGGGTTGGCCGCCCGCCGTCCGCGGGACCTGTACGGGCAGCTTGCCCGAGGGTGTGACCCGGCCGGACAGCACACCGGCCAGGGCCGGCCCGCCCTCCTCGCCGGGGAAGAACGCCTGGACCACGGCCGCGGCCCGGTCGGCGTAGACGCCGAGCGCGTAGGGGCGTCCTGAGACCACGAGCAGTACGACCGGTGTGCCAGTGGCCAGCAGCATCTCGACCAGCTCGCCCTGCACGCCTGGCAAGGCGAGGTCCTCCGCGTCACAGCCCTCGCCGGACGTCCCGAGGCCGAAGAGACCGGCGCGGTCGCCGACGACCGCGATGCAGACATCCGCCTTCCGGGCCTGCTCGACGGCCGCCTCGAAGCCGCTGCGGTCGACGTCCTTGATCGGGCAGCCCTGCTCGAACGCGATCCGCGCGGCGGGCAGTTCGGCGGCGAGTGCCTCCAGAAGCGAGAGAGTCCTGATCCCGTTGTCATAGCCCGGGTGGTGCGGAAGGACGTGATTGGGGAAGGAGTAGCAGCCGAAGAACGCGTTCGGATCGTTCGCGCCCGGGCCGATCAGGGCGATGGACGCCGTGTCCGGGGCCAGCGGCAGAACGCCTTCACGGTTGTCGAGCAACACGATGCTCTGCTCGGCGAGTTCTCGGGCGATCGCGCGGTGGGCCGGCGGGTCGAAGTCGATCGGCTCCTCGACATCGACCTCCGGTGTGAAGTCGGCGTCGAGCAGCCCGAGTTCGGCCTTCTGCCGCAGGACCCGCCGTACGGCGCGGTCGACGAGTTCCTCGGCCACGGCACCGCTGCGCACCAGTTCGGCGAGCGGTTCGCCGTAGGCGAGGGTGTCCGGCAGCTCGACGTCGATGCCGGCCTCGAGGGCTCGGGCGCCCGCCTCGCCGTCGGTGGCCGCGATCCGGTGCATCGTCCGCAGGAACGCCACCGACCAGTAGTCGGAGACGACCGTCCCCTCGAATCCCCAGTCCTCACGCAGGAGTCGGGTGAGCAGTCCGGCGTCCGCTCCGGCCGGTACGCCGTCGACGTCGGCGTACGAGTTCATCACCGAGCGCGCGCCGCCCTCGCGGAGCGCCGCCTCGAACGGCGGCAGGATGACGTCGGCGAACTCGCGCGGCCCCATGGAGACCGGGGCGTGGTTGCGGGCGCCCTTGGAGGCCGAGTAGCCGGCGAAGTGCTTGAGCGTGGCGATGATTCCGGCGCTTTCCAGGCCGCGGACGTAGGCGGTGCCGGTCGTGGCGACGAGGTACGGGTCCTCGCCGAGGGTCTCTTCGACCCGGCCCCAGCGGTAGTCGCGTACGACGTCCAGCACAGGGGAGAGGCCCTGGTGGACGCCGACGCGGCGCATGCTGCTGCCGATGGCGTGGGCCATGCGCTCGACCAGGCCGGGGGAGAAGGCGGCGGCCCACGCGAGGGCGGTGGGGAAGACGGTGGCGCGGTAGGTGGTGAAACCGGTGAGGCATTCCTCGTGGGCGATGGCCGGGATGCCCAGGCGGGTGTTGTCCATCAACTCGCGCTGCATGGAGGCGAGTCGGCGGGCACCGTCGGCCGGGTCGACGGGGCGGGTGCCGAACGGGCGGGTGAGGTGTCCCAGTCCGTTCTTGCTGGCCACGGCGAACTCGGTGTGGCGCGCGAAGACGTCCTGCATCGGCGCGACGTTGCCACTGACGCGTTCGACGCCGGGCCAGGCGCTGCCGAGCTGGGCGAGCTTCTCTTCCAGGGTCATCTCCGCGAGGAGGGCCTCGACCCTGTCGTCGCGCGGGCAGGCCGGATCGGCCCAGGGTGTGGTCATGGTGCGTCCCTTGAGCTGGCGGCGCGGTGCGCCGGGGGCGGGGTTCAGGTACGGCTCGGCGGAGGTGCCGTGGACGCCCGGATCACCAACTGGGTGGCGAGTTCCACCCGGTGGCTGTCCAAGCTCTGGCCCGCGGCGAGTCGGAGCAGGGTGCGCAGCGCGGCCCGGCCGATCTCCGCGAAGGGCTGGCGCACGGTGGTCAGGGGAGGCGCGGAGGTGGCGGCCGCCGCGGTGTCGTCGAAGCCGACGACACTGAGGTCCTCCGGAACTCGCAGTCCGTGTATCCGGGCGGCCTCGATGACGCCGAACGCCTCCAGGTCGTTGCCGGTGAAGACGGCCGTGGGTGGGTCGTCGAGGACGAACAGTTCCAGTGCGGCCTCGTAGGCAGGTTCGAAGCGGAAGGCACCACGCTTGATGAGCGCCGGATCGGGAGTGATCCCTGCGCCGGCGAGCGCGGCCTGGTAGCCGTGCAGGCGGGCGGTGTTGCACACGGCGTCGTGCCGGCCCTCGATCATGGCGATGCGGCGGTGGCCGAGCCGCAGCAGGTGTTCGGTGGCGGCCATGCCGCCGCTGAAGTTGGTGGCGCCGATGCTCGGCACGCTCTCGTCGGGCACGTTCATCGGGTCGATCAGCACCAGCGGGATGCCGTGCTGCGTGAACTGGGCGCGTTGCTTCGGGGTCAGTTCGGACGTCACCAGGATGAGGCCCTCCCGGCCGGCGTTGGCGAACTTCCGGGCCCACGTCGCGCCCAGCGGATCGTCGGGTGCCACACCGATGACCACGTCGACGCCGGCCTCGGCCGCCGCCTCGGTCACCCCCTGGGTGATCACGAGGTTGTTGGGGTTGACCAACTGGTCGAAGGTGAGGTCGATCGTGCGCACGGGGGACTGGACGCCACCCGGCCCGCGGGCCACGTAGTCGTGCTCGACGAGCAGCCGCTCGACGCGTGCCCGGGTCTCGGGCGACACGTCACTGCGGCCGTTGACCACCTTCGACACGGTGGCCACCGACACCCCGGCCGCTTCGGCGATACCGGTCAGCGTGGTCCGGCTCCGCTCGACGGCTCTCTTCGCCATGCTGGTCCTTTCGAAGGCTTACGGGGAAGTTAGCGCAAGCTTTCGCGCTGGTCCAGCGGCTGTTTCGTACCGAATATTAATCGCCCGGACACCTTGACCCGGTCGAAAGCGGCACCTACTTTGTCGGCCATGAAACGCAGAGGTTTCGAAAACTTTCGAGCCGCGAAGCGTGTTCGAGCCTCTGGAGAGCTAAGGAGCTCACGATGGCCACGAGAATCCCCACCCGCATCATGGTCACCGCCGGCGCGGCGGCCCTCGTCCTGACGGTATCGGCCTGCGGCAGCAGCGGTCGCACCAGCGGTGGCGGCTCCGGTGACGGCACCCTGGCGTGGGCTCTGACCCAGGGCTCCGAGGCCACGTTCCGCGCCTCCGCCACGGAGTGGAACAAGGCCCACCCGGACACCAAGATCAACTACCAGTACTTCCAGAACGACCCCTACAAGCAGAAGCTGCGCACGGCCGTCGGCGCCGGCAACGGCCCGGTGCTGTTCGAGAACTGGGGCGGCGGCGCGCTCGCCGATTACGTCGAGGCCGGCAAGGTCGCCGACCTCACGCCCGACCTGGACAAGAACCCGGAGTGGAAGAACCGCATCTTCCCGTCGGTGCTGAAGTCCGCCACGGTCGACGGCAAGGTCTACGGCGTCCCGGTCAACGGTGTGCAGCCGGTGGTCATCTACTACAACAAGGAGTTGTTCCAGAAGGCCGGCGCCGAGCCGCCGAAGACCTGGGACGACCTGCTCGCCCTCGTGAAGAAGTTCAAGGCCGAGGGCATCGCCCCCCTCTCCATGGGCGGCGCCTCCAAGTGGCCCGACCTGATGTGGCTGGAGTACCTCGTCGACCGCGTCGGCGGACCCGAGACCTTCGCGAACATCGCCGCCGGGAAGAAGGGTGCCTGGTCCGACCCGGCCGTCCTCGAGGCCGCCGAGATGATCAAGCAGCTGGTGGACGCGGGCGGCTTCGCCAAGGGATTCACCTCCGTCTCCGCCGACACCGGCCAGGCCGAGGCCCAGCTGTACACCGGCAAGGCCGCGATGATCCTGCAGGGCAGCTGGGCGTACGGCACCATGGCCACCGGCTCGCCGAAGTTCGTCTCCGCGGGAAAGCTCGGCTGGACCGGCTTCCCGGCCGTCGAGGGCGGCAAGGGCGACGCGAGCAACATCGTCGGCAACACCGCCAACTTCTTCTCCGTCTCCGCGCAGGCGAGCGCCAAGGAGAAGAAGACCGCCGTGTCGTACCTCAAGGACGGCGTCTACAACGACACCTACATCGACAACCTCCTCAAGAACGGCGACGTCCCGCCGGTCAAGGACCTGGACGCCAAGCTCAAGGCCTCGGCCAACGCGGACTGGACCACGTATGTGTACAACCTGACCCGCGACGCGAAGAACTTCCAGCTCTCCTGGGACCAGGCGCTCAGCCCCGCACTCGGCAACGAACTGCTCACCCGTCTCGACCAGCTCTTCCTCGGCGAGATCAGCCCGCAGGAGTTCGCCGCCGCGATGGACACAGCGGCGGCGAAGTGACACTGACCAGCGCCTCCAAGGCGCCACCCCGCACCCGCGGCGACGGCCCGCCGTTCCTCATGGCCCTGCCGGCACTGCTGCTGTTCGCTCTGTTCGCCCTCGTGCCGATGGCGATCGTGGTCTACCTGAGCTTCACCAGATGGGACGGCCTGGGTGCCCCCTCCTGGACAGGCTTCGACAACTGGCGTACGGCCCTGACGAGCGACGTCACCCGGCACGCCCTGTGGCTCACCGTCAAGTTGATGGTGGTCTCCTGGGTGGTGCAGACCCCGCTCAGTCTGCTGCTGGGCGTGTTCGTCGCCGGAAAGCAGCGGTACAGGGCCTTGCTGGCGGTGTTCTACTTCGTCCCGCTGCTGATCTCCACGGCGGCGATCGCCGTCATCTTCAAGAACCTGCTCGACCCGAACTTCGGCCTCGGGGCGGTGCTCGACCTGCCGCTGCTGAACCAGAACTGGCTGGGCGATCCCGAACTCGCCTTCTACGCCGTGGTGTTCGTCATCTCCTGGCAGTTCCTGCCCTTCCACACCCTGCTCTACCAGGCCGGAGCCCGGCAGATCCCCGCCTCGCTGTACGAGGCCGCCGCGATCGACGGAGCGGGCCGGCTCAAGCAGTTCTGGCACATCACCCTGCCCCAGCTGCGCTACACGATCGTCACCTCCTCCACGCTGATGACCGTCGGCTCCCTCACCTACTTCGACCTGGTCTTCGTCCTCACCGGCGGCGGCCCCGGCTACGCGACCCGCATCCTGCCGCTCGACATGTACATCACCGGCTTCCAGAGCAACGAGATGGGCCTCGCCAGCGCCATCTCCGTGGTGCTCGTGCTGGCCGGACTGGTCCTCTCCCTCGCCCTCGTCCGGTTCTCCGGCTTCAGCCGGATGCGCAGCCAGCAGGCAGGTATGTGATGTCCGCGCTCTCCCACGCCCCGTCCACCGAGCCTCCCGGCGCACCATCGCGCCCGCTCTCACCCGCGCCACCATCAGGCCGCGCCCGCCTCAGGCGGCTGGGCCGCAGCAACCCCCTCGGTGCGCTGGGCGGCCTGGTCTGGCTCGTGATCGTGCTCGTTCCCGTGTACTGGGTCGTCGTCACCAGCCTGCGCACCCGCGAGGGCTACTTCGAGGCCAATCCCCTCTCCGTCCCGACCGACCCGACCCTGGAGAACTACCGCCAGGTCCTCGACAACGGCTTCACCCACTACCTGCTCAACAGCCTGGTGGTCACGACCGGCGCCACCCTGCTGACCCTCGCGGTGTCCTTCCTCGCCGCCTACGCCATCGTGCGCGGCACCAGCCGGGCACTGCGCTGGGCGTTCAGTGTGTTCCTGCTCGGGCTCGCCATCCCGCTGCAGGCCACGATCATCCCGGTGTACTACCTGATCGCCAAGGCGCAGATGTACGACACCCTGCTCGCGATCGTGCTGCCCTCGGCGGCGTTCGCCATCCCGCTCACCGTGATCATCCTGGTCAACTTCCTGCGGGACATCCCCGACGAGCTGTACGAGTCCATGCGCGCCGAGGGCGCCGGGCACTGGCGCATGCTGTGGAGCCTGGCACTCCCGCTGTCCCGCCCCGCGCTGATCACGGTCACGATCTACGACGCGCTCAACGTCTGGAACGGCTTCCTCTTCCCGCTGATCCTGACCCAGAGCCCGGACAAGCGGGTCCTGCCCCTGTTCGTGTGGAGTTTCCAGGGCGAGTTCACGATCAATGTCCCCGCGATCCTCGCCGCTGTCGTCCTCTCCACCCTCCCGATCGTCGCCCTCTACATCCTCGGGCGCCGACAGCTCGTCAGCGGACTCACCGCCGGCTTCGGCAAGTGAGCCACTGACAATCCACCGGACCGCGGCCTCCCGGTGACGGTTGGCCCGGACGCCGTCCGCGACCACATCGGCGTCCGCTGTCCCGCATTCCGCTGCCTCGTTGCCACAAGGAAGTGATGCAATGCCGCACGCACACAGACAAGGGAAAAAAGCAGGAGGAAGAATCCGTACCCTCGGCGGGCTCGCCCTCGCCTCCCTGCTCGTCGCACTGACCGGTGTCACCCCGGTCGGCGCCGCGGAGCGGGCCCCGGCCGGCCAACCATGGCGCGACCCGCACCAACCCGCCTCGACGCGCGCCGATGAACTGCTCGCGGTACTGACCCAGGACGAGAAGATCGCAGTGGCACTGGACGATCTCGCACCCCTGGCGCGATACGGGATCCCTCTCCTGAACTCGCACGACGGCCCCAGCGGGATCGGCCTGAGCGGGACCACCGCCTTCCCGTCCTCCCAGGCTCTCGCCGCCACCTTCAGTACCACCCATGCGAAGGCGGTCGGCACCTCCATCGCCGACGAACTACGGGGTAAGGGACGCAACGTCTGGCTCGGCCCGGCCGCCGATGTCACCCGCACCCCGCTGGCAGGACGGCAACCGGAGAACCTCGGCGAGGACCCCTACCTGACCGGAAAGCTGGCCTCGGCCGAGGCCGCCGCGGCGAAGGCACAGAACGTGCTGGTCACGGCCAAGCACTACACAGCGAACAGCCAGGAGTACAACCGCCTGGGCCTGACCGGATCAACCGCGTCGACCGGGGGAATCGACGTCAAGGTCTCCGAGCGGGCCCTGCGCGAGATCTACGGCGCGCCGTTCCACGAACTGGTCACCGCAGGCGGAGCGGACGCCGTGATGTGCTCGTACAACCGCGTCAACGGCACGCAGGCCTGCGAGAACAAGACGCTGCTCGACCCGCTGAAGTCCGCGTTCGACGGGGTCGTCACCCCCGACTACATGTTCGCCGTGCGCGACCAGGCCGCGGCAGCCAACGCGGGCGTCGACATTCCGCAGTACGACCAGGGCAGCGGCGGACGCACCGCGGACATCTTCACGTCTGGGGCTGTTCCCCAGGCACGGCTCGACGACATCGTGCGCCGCACGCTGTTCGCGATCTTCGACTCCGGTGTCTTCGACCACCCGGTGGGCACGGCCAGGGACGTCGTGAGCACAGCCGAGCACCGCCGACTGGCTGCCGCCGTGGCCGCGGACAGCATGGTCCTGCTGCGGAACAAGGGCAACACCCTCCCGTTGACCGGCCGGCAAGGCCGCTCGATCGCCGTCATCGGCCCGGCCGGTGAGGATGCCATCTACACGGGCGGTGGCTCCGCGGCGGTCCCGACGACCGTCGGCAGCAACGTGACCCCGCTGGAAGGGATTACCGCCCGCGCCGGTACGGGCGTCACGGTGACCGCGGCGCAGGGATCCGCGGGCGACACCGCGGCGAAGACCGCCGTACCGACCGAGGCCCTCACGACCAGGGACGGCACCACTCCAGGCCTGACCGCCACCTACTGGAACAACGCGGACTTCAGCGGCAGCCCGGCGCTGACCCGCACCGAGGCCGGCCCGGGCCTCACCACACCACCGACCGGCATGACGTCACCGTATTCGGTGCGCTGGAAGGGCACCCTCACCCCGCCCGAGACCGGCCTGTACCGGTTCACCATGCTCGGCCGGGGCGTCGCCTCCCTGTACATCGACGGCAAGCAGGTGAGCACGGGCTACCGGGAGGGAGCCAACTTCTACAGGGGGCTGGAGTACCCCATCCAGGGCAGCGTCCGGCTCACCGCAGGCCGCCCCGTCGACATCCGCGTCGACTACGCCGACACCCTCGGGTACGGCGGACTCCCCGGTGGCCTCACCGTCGGCTGGCAGACCCCCGCGCAGTCACAGATCCCCGCCGCCGTCACCGCCGCCCGCGCGGCCGACGTAGCCGTCGTGTTCGCCCAGGCTGCCTCCGGCGAGGGCATGGACCGCTCGAGCCTCGCACTGCCTGGCGACCAGAACCAGCTCATTGAAGCCGTCGCGAAGGCCAACCCCCGTACGGTCGTGGTGCTCAACACGGGCGGCCCCGTGCTGATGCCCTGGCTGAACGACGTCGACTCCGTCGTTCAGGCCTGGTACCCCGGACAGGAGTTCGGCACAGCCCTCGCACGGATCCTCTTCGGGGACACGAATCCCAGCGGCCGGCTCCCGGTCACCTTCCCCGCGTCGGACACCCAGGGGCCCGCTGCGGCGAACACACCACTGACCTATCCCGGGGTCGTCGAGGCAGGGAACGCGTCCCAGTCGTACAGCGAAGGCGTCTACGTCGGCTACCGCTGGTATCAGAAGACGGGCCAGAAACCGTTGTTCCCCTTCGGATTCGGCCTCTCCTACGGACACTTCACGACCCGTGCCAAGGTCGTCACGGGCGGGACGGGGGACACTGTCGGGAAGGTCCAGGTCGAGATCGGCAGCACAGGCCGGTACGCGGGCCGGGCCACTGTGCAGGCATACGTCGGCCACCTGCCCACTGACGTCGACACTCCTTCGCGTCAGTTGGCAGGCTTCGACGGCGTCCGGCTGAGTCCCGGCCGGAACGGGCACGTCACGCTCATGATCAAACGGCGGTCGGTGTCGTACTTCGACGAGGCGCGTGACACCTGGGTCACCCCGAAGGGGCGGGTTCCGGTGTACGTCGGAACATCCTCTGCCGACGCGCACTTCGCGGGCTGGGTGGACGTCCGGTAGCGGTGAGCGGTTGAGGGGCCGGGCGGGTCCGTCGCCGCCCGGCCCCTCAACCGGTGGGTGACGGGCGGTGTGCAGGGTCGGCGTGGCCCCCGCTGGGATCAAGCTCGTCTTCGACGAGACCAAGGGGCCGTCGGAAAGGGACCTGGCCACAGACACATCGCCGGCGGCCCACCCAACGCACGCACGGTGCGAAGCGGCGGGGACGGGAAACGGAGCGAGAGCCACCGCGTCGGTCACCGGCCCTCCTCGGATCCGATCGCTGTCAGCCAGCCAGTAATCACACCACGGCGGAGTCAGCCAGTGGCTCCGGTGAGCCTACGACTGGCCGTAGCGGCTGGCGGGGGTCGGGCTGTTGCCGTCCAGGAGCGCGGTTTCGGCGGCCAGAAGGGCATCGAGTGCGGCGTCCTGGTCCTCCAGACCGGGGATGCATATCGTCTCGCCCAACTGCAGACCGGCCAGGCTGGCCTGGGCCACGCCTTCCGCGGTCATGGCGTAGGGCAGGTCGCGCGCGTGGCCACCGTTGAACTCCGTTGCCACCACACCCGGGCAGACGACCTGGGTGCGGATGGCGGTGTCGACGAGTTCGAGGGCGAGGGTCCGCGTGAAGGCCACCGTGGAGGCCTTCGCGGCCGCGTACAGAGTGCGGGGCGGCATGTGCGGGTTGGCCAGTCCGGCACTGAAGGCGAGCAGCGAGGCGACGGTGATGATGGTGCCCTCGTCGGCGGCCAGCATGCCCGGAAGAGCGGCATGGACGAGCTGGATGGACGCGCCGGCGTTCAGGGTGATCAGCTTGCCGATCTCGTCCGCGTCGACGCGAGCCAGCGGGGCGTAGCCACCGGCTCCTGCATTGCTGATCAGCATTCGGACGTCGCCGGCAGCCAATCGTTTGGTCACCGCATCGAGGCCTTCGCGCGTCCCGAGGTCCGCGGGAAGCACCTCGACTGCGGCACCGGCCGCGCGGACCTCGTCCGCCAGCTCGGAGAGGCGATCGGCCCCCCGAGCGACCAGGACGAAGTCATGGTCAGTCGCGAGACGGCGGGTGTATGCGGCACCGATGCCGGACGAGGCACCGGTGATGAGAGCAAGTGTGCGAGACATGAGACCAGAGTCAATCAAACGCATGTTAACTGTCAAGCGCTTGATATGAATCCAGTGGCGTACTCTCGCGGCGTGAGACACGATGACGAGGAGCCGGTCGGAGCCGACGCACTGGACCGGGTGAGCTGGGCGCTGCGTCAGGCGGACTGGGCCGTGCAGGGCCTGAAGGAGCAGCGGCTGCGGTCGCTGGGCATGGCGGCGGCGCACTACGCCCTGCTGATCTGCATCCACTTTGATCCCGGCCTGACCGGCGCGGAGCTCGCCCGGCGCCTGAACGTCACCCCGCAAGCGGTGGCATCCCTGGTGGCCCGCCTGGAGGGCCGTGGCCAACTGGAACGCCGACCGCACCCGCGCCACCGTCACGTACAGGAGCTCCATCTCACCGATGCCGGGCGCGAGGCCCTGCGTGAGGCCGATGCCCTGGTGGTGGAAGTCGAACGACAGGCAACAGAAAAGCTGGGCCCGGAGGGCACCGCACTGCTGACGGCGCTGCTCCGCCAGGTGACCGAAGCGGCCCGGGAGGCCTGACCAGTGCGGCAGTACAGCACGTTCCGTTGCTGTCGCGACCGGTGCCCACCTTCGCGGAGACCTTGGCCAGAGAGCCCACAGCGAATGTGTCCTTGCGGTAGCTGGAGAGCTTGACCTCGATCGGATCTGAGAGGCCTTCGGCTTTCTGCGCAGAGGGCTTGATCTGTCGAAATAGGGTTCCTGTTCGTGTGATCCCGTGGTGGTCGGGGCTAAACGGGTGTTGGCGATCGCGGTCTCGTTGGCCGAGAACATCGCGGCGGCGCCAGCTCTGGAGTGGAAGCCGGTGCTCGCCGCGGGATGGCCTCCGGTCGCCTTGCTCCTGTCGGTCGAGCTGCTGGTGCACAGGCCGGCCGATGGGGCGGCTGATATGTCTGAGAGCAATGGTCTGGCGACGAGTGAGCGTCCATGGGGCGATCGCCCGCCGACCCTCGATGGTGATCAGCGACGGCTCGAGGCTGAGCGGACCGGCTCGTCAGTCGAAGCGGCGGAGGAGGTATTCGTGTCCCGCTCCGCGTTACACCGCATGGTGGACGAGAGCGAGGTAGCAGAAGCGGTCGTGGCCATGCTGCGCATGCCGGGCCTCTGCGCCGGCGGAGATCGACCTCTCCGCCGGCGTGGTCGGACGGTGACACATGAGTGTCATCGCTGGCCGTGCTCTTCAGCCGCTCTTCAGCCGATCCGGTTCTCCAGCCGCCCGATGCCATCGATCTCGGCGACGACAACGTCCCCCGGCTCCAGATAGAGGCCACCGTGGGCGCCCGCTGTGCCCGCCGGTGTGCCAGTGAGGACGAGATCGCCTGGCTGCAGCGGCGTGAGAGCGCTAAGCGCGGCGATCTGTTGCGCGACTGAGAAGATCATCTGGCCGGTCGTGCTGTCCTGACGCGTGGTTTCGTTCACACTCAGCCGCAAGCTGAGCGCCAAGGGGTCGGGAACGAATCGCGCTGGAACTATAGATGGGCCAACCGGGGTGAGCGCGCGGCGGCCCTTGTGCGCCATCCAATCGATTCCGAACATCGGCGACCGAAATCGCTCGTCGCGACACGACAGGTCGTTGGCTACGGTGTACCCGGCAACATAGTCGAGTGCCCGTTCGGCGTCGACGTCGTCGGCAGTGCGGCCGATGACGGCGACCAGCTCGGCCTCCCAGTCGAGCTTACGGACGTCAGGGGGCTTG
Organism: Streptomyces fulvoviolaceus; assembly: GCF_000718165.1. Classification (GTDB taxonomy): domain Bacteria; phylum Actinomycetota; class Actinomycetes; order Streptomycetales; family Streptomycetaceae; genus Streptomyces; species Streptomyces fulvoviolaceus. The sequence goes on from NZ_JOEY01000035.1 coordinate 88,634, forward strand.
GGGACCGTAGCGCCGTGCCCGCTGAGAGATGTGGGGGGGACCAGGAAATGGAACGGCCTGTCGGTCGCTGGGTCCGGCGGCGTCGCGCCCATCTCCTCGACGTGGTCACGGTAGTTGGCGCCCGCGCAGTAGACGGCGGATGGCGCGGGTAGCGGTGGCAGGAATACGGTCTCGGCCGCAGACCGTGACCGTGGCCTGATGCTGCTGGCGAGCACCTTTTCCACGGCATCGGTCCAACTGTCCCACTCGACGAGCAGTCCGTGCAGATCGTCGGGGACAGCGGCGGGACAGCTGTCGATGGGCACGAGGTCGGCCAGCGGCCAGACATCCTCGCCACAGGTGATGGCCGGGACGGAACGGCCAGCATGCTCGATCGTGGCAAAGCCGAAAAGCATTGGCCCTCCAGTGGGCGCGCAAGGTGTGGAATCGGTCAGGGCCATCCCGCGCCCGGTGCGGACGCGACAGTCACGTGGATTCTTCCGCTGCTGACGCCGCGGGCGAGCCGTTCCATGGTGGTGTCGGCCGAGCACAGAAACAGGTGTAAGCGGTTCTCCCCGCCCAGGACGCACGCCACCGCCAGGCGTCCTTCCGCATCAATCGCGTGCGTCTGCCGCGCGTCGGCGTCGAACCGGATGAACTCACTGCCTCGCAGCAGGGCGACCCAGACGCCATCGTCTCCGTCCAGGCACAGCCCGTCGGGTTCGGTATCGAGTTGGACGAAAAGCCGCCTGTCGGTAAGCGTCCCGTCCTGGGCGATGCCAAAGGTGCTGACCCGGTGAGCGGCGGTCTCGGCCAAGAACAGCCGATCGCCGGCAGCGCTGACCGCGATACCGTTGGGAAACATTACATCGTCCGCCACTACGACGGGTGGCTCTTTCATCTCGACCTTGATGACCTGTCCAGGCTTGGGTGATTCGCCGGCCATCAGGTTGAATCCGGTGGCACCGACGTAGGCGCGGCCATTGCCGTCCACCACCATGTCGTTGAGCAAGCCCGAAGACAGGGTTGACAAGTCCGCGAGCAGGTTCAGCCTTCCTGCCGTCACCGTCCATATGCAACGGTCGAAGGCCGTGGCCACGACCAGCTGACCATCAGGCATGAACCCGATTCCGGCCGGCCGGTTCGGCACGTCGGCAAGCACCGTGATGTTGCCGTCGAGGTCGACGCATTTGACCTTGTAGTCGTGGACGTCGGAAAAGAAGAGCCTCCCCTGTCGCCACCGTGGGGACTCCGCGTACAAGACCTGGTCGGTCACCAGCTTTTGATCACCCATGCCGGGCAAATCGTTGAACACGGCACCACTCCAAGCTAGCTCGACCGGCCGGGCCCTAACTGCGCCAGCAGCCACCGTCCTGAATCGCGTGCGCGCCCGAGGACATCGCCGATGTCGATCCGGACGAGCTTTCCGTTCTGTTTGAGAATTTACCGGCGATCAGGACTGTATCCACGTTGCCGGCATGGCCGGCGGCGACGAGTGACCCGGCAGGGTCGTTGAACGGCGCGAGATTAAGGTCGTTCCGACGGATCAGGACGATATCCGCCTGCTTACCGACGGTCAGCGCTTTGTCCTCGAGACCACAGGCGGCCGCCCCGCGGAGCGTCGCGAACTCCAACAGGTCGTGCGGGGTCAATGTCGTGCCTGGCAACACAGTGCCGAGCTTGTCCGGTAGGAGTTGCGACCGTACGCGGCGCGCGTCATCGGGAATATCGCTTCCCTCGGCCGGCATCCGCGGGAAACTCTTGCCGGAGGCGAATACCGCCCGTAGGCCGGAATCCTGCAGCGCCTGCAACCGCGGCTTCGCTGTGCTCGGGGGATGATTCCGCCGCTGATCAGCAGCTTTTTCTGCGCCGTCATGGTTCAGGATGCTCCTGTGCCGAAGTTGCCACGGAAGTACAAGAGCGGCGCGCCGGCATCTCGGACAGTCAGGCCCATGACTTCTCCGATGACGACGAGGTGGTCCCCGCCATCATGGATGGTGCTGATCCGGCAGTTGATCGTGGCCAGGGCGCCCTCGATGTGCACGGCTCCGTCAGCGGAAGCGTGCCAGTCAATAGAGCCGAACTTGTCCCCACCGCTTCGGCCGATTGCGGCGCATATCTCCTGCTGCTCCTCGGCGAGGATGCTGACACCGAACCGGCCGGTGGGCTCGATACGAGCCCAGCTCGACGATCTCCGCCCGATACAGACCAAGATCAATGGCGGTTCCAGCGACAGCGAGGAGAATGACTGACAGGTCAGGCCAGCCGGGTTACCCATCTCGTCCAGCGCTGCGACGACGGTCAGGCCTGAGGCGTAGCAGCCCACGGCGGCACGGAACTCGTGCTCTCGGATCGCGCGTCCGGAGTCGAGATCGGCAATACGGCTCATCAAGGTCTCTTCCCCTGCGGGTATCGAGACCGTTCCATTCCCTTGCGGTGTCATAACATCGGGTCCGCTGACGTCGAAATCGGGTCCGAAGACGTCGAAATCGGATCCGCTGACGTCGAAGCCGAATGCATCCCGGCCGAATAGCGTAAGTGCCTTCTCAGGGAGAAGCATAAGTGCCTTCTTAGGGTCGTTGGCCGTGTGGCCCCGACCAGTGTGGCGCGGGACAAGCACTGGCCGCCATCTCGCTTTCCAGGACGGTTGGGCATCCGGGGACCTGACCTGCATGGCGCGTCAAGTCAGCCAATGCATATGTACAGCGTGGGTATCGCTAATTGATTCCCGGCAGCGATTCGAGGAGGAACACCGGGCAACTGCCGACCCCGATTCTGACAGCGACATCGCAACTGTCGGCTCCGGGCTCCGCTTCAGCGAGTGGACGTAACCTCACACCGCGCGTTGAAATGTCGAGTCAGAGTGGGGACGGAGTCCACACACCCTTGTCGGGGTCGTTGTGCATGGCCGCAAGCATCGGTTCGAACGGTCCGGCAGTTCCCCATTGATCCTTTTGCTCAGGACCGGAGATAAAAGTGCGAGGCCGCCAGGCCGCATCGTCGTCGATGCGCTCGAGTTCGGTCGTGTACTCGACGACGTTGCCCACCGGGTCGGTGAAGTAGGAGAACGTGTTGTCGCCGGCGCTGTGCCGCCCCGGGCCCCAGATCAGGTTCTGGCCACCGCGAACCAGCCGCCCGGTTCCGCGCATGAACTCGTCGATCCCGCGCATCTCGAACGACACGTGATTCAGCGAGGTATGGGGCCCTTGGGCGATTGCCAGGATATGATGGTCCTGCCGGACCCGCATGAAACACATCTTGTCTTCGAGCCAGTCCGAGAGCCGGAATCCCAGGTGCTCTTCGTAGAACTTTTTGGTAGCGGCGACGTTCGTGGAATTGATCACTACGTGGCTGAGCTTCCGCGGGATCGACTCACGTTGTTCCAAGGGCCGCCACGGCCGCTCCTGGACATTGGAGGAAATCTCGATGAGGCGACCATCCGGATCGAAAAATCGGAAGCCGTAGCCTCCGCCCGGGGTGCCGAGTGTGTCTGGTTCTCGCACGAGCTGGACTCCAGCCGAGCCGAGGCGCTGCGCCAACTGGTCGACCTCGGCGGCGCTGTTCGCGGCGAACGCGATCAGGTCCAACCGCTTGTCGGCGTCCTTGCGAACCCGGAGCACGTAGTGCTCCGGGTCGGCCGGCGTGCCGAAGAACACGACGTCGGAGTCCTCGTCGACCACTTGCAGGCCCCACAGAGTGCGGTAGAACTCGATGGCTTCCTGGAAGTCGGGCACCGCGAAACCGACGTGCCGAAGATGGGTGAGCGGAGAGTTTCCAGGCTGTGTCATGTTTCTCCTCGCCTCGTCCAGCTTCCTATCGGGCGGATTGCCCGTTCAAGGTTGGAATCTTGCGATAGCAGCGACACTACGGGCCGCATCGCCAATGCTGTTAGCTACGGTTTTCGATGACAGTGATCGATGGTGTCAATGCTGCGTCCCCCGGTCCGCTCCTGCCGTCGTGTGGCGGAACGGAGCGCGATCGACGCTGCAACGCCGAAGGCCAGCGGGAGACCGACCGAACACGCCTATGACGATGCCGGCTTCAGTCGCGGTCAAGCCCTGCTGGCTGACCATCAGCGAGCAGCGTTAGAAGCCGTATCTCAACCGACCGTGGAACGTGTAGGTCGAACAGGGTTCCTGGTTGGGTGATCTTCCAGTTGTCCGTGCATGAAGGCAGACACCTTGGTAGGTCGGTGATGCAAATCAGTACGAGCAGTACCAGGAGGCCCTGTTGTCGTATGTGTACGTGGTGACACCTGTTGACTTCAACTCCTCGGCCGTGTCGTGCGATTGCCTCGCGCACGTGTACGGCGGCCAGGACGTGGGTGGAGTCGGTGCGCTGCGTGGTGCGTTCGCGCACCAGTCCGGCCTCCTTGAGACGGGCCAGCGCGAGGTCGAGGAGGCGGCCGGCGCGGTCGTCTTCGGCGAGACGGCTGCGGAGGTCGGCGAGCACGCTGTGGTGGAAGCCGGGGTCGTCCAGCTCCATGGCCATGGCGTATTTGAAGTCGATCCGGCAGCGGACCGCCTCGGCGGCCTGCCGGTCCGACAGGCCAGGAACTGCAGTACGCATACGGTGGCCAGCTGAGCAGGCGAAAGTCCCGGACGTCCGTCCCGCGGGTACCAGTCGGCGAAGTCCTTGTCGCACCACAGCCCGTCCAGCCGGTCACGCACCCATATCGCCGTCGTGCCACCCGGGTTGCTCGCCCACGCAATCTGCGCGGTCAGAGGCGGGACTTGCTCACCGGAACGGGGGCGAAGGGACACCAGGCACCTCGACAGCTTCGTCGGTCGGCGGAACTAACCGAGCATGCCCGTTGATCAAGCTATCGCACCGAGAAACTCCAAGATCCCCGACGGAATCAAGCTCAGGTGAAAGCTCCTCAACTGCGACCGCGCGTTGATCTCTTATCATTGAATCGTCGATGCTGCTATCGCTCCATCTTCGCGGCCGCGTGCTGGACCCGCTCGCGTAGCCAGCGGTGCGCCGGATCGGCGTCGGTGCGAGATGACCAGTACATCGCCTCCGTCAACGGCTCGAGCCGGTAGGGCGGTTCGAGCAGGCGGAGACCGAGGTGGGCGGCGAAGTGGTTCGCCAGCCGTTCGGGCAGCAGTGTGATGAAGCGGGTGCCGGGCAGCATCAGCGGCTGGATGACCCAGCTCTGGGTGTACACGTCCACCGGCCGCTGGATGCCTAACGCCCGGAACCGCAATTCGCTGATCGTCGGATCGCCACCGTTGTAGTAGGTCACGTACGGCAGCGTGCGGAACTGCTCCTCGGTGATCCGATCTCCGATGTCGGGATGGTTGCGGTCAACCACGCACATCAGTCGATCGCTGAACAGTCGCGTCGTTCGCGACTCGATCCCACCTGTGGCCCGCTCGGTCGGGCAGACAAGGAGATCCAGCTGTGACCGGTTGAGCCGGTCGGCGAAGTCCCCGGTGGTCGGTTGGACGTTCAGCTGCAGGTTCGGTGCCTCGTCCTCGAGTTCGGCCAACAGCGGACAGAGCAAGATCAGCAGCGCGTAGTCGCTGGCCATCACGGTGAACGTACGCTGGTCGGAGCGCGGGTTGAACTCTGACGTGGCGCGGACTGCCGACTCGATCGAGTCCAGCGCCGCGCGGATCGGTACGGCGAGTTCCAGCGCGGTGTGAGTCGGGCGCAGACCGCGCCCCTCGCGGACCAGGAGTGGATCCCCGAAGAACTTCCGCAGTCGCGCCAATGATGCGCTCATCGCCGGCTGCCCGACCGCCAATCGCGCGGCCGCCCGGGTCACGTTGCACTCTGTGATCAACGCATCGAACGCGAGGAGCAGGTTCAGATCGAGGCGCTGCAGCTGCCGGTCCGAATCCATTGGCTCACCGCCCCTTTGCAGCTCTGCGCTGACGGTACCCCACGCCGATGGCATCGCACGTGATCAGGATCGAGCGGGCCGCGGAAATGATGTCCGCGCTGCTGGGCGCCGAGGTGTCGACGGGCTACGTCTCGGCCTGTCTGATACACCGCGATACAGGGCGATTTCAAAGTCGGGGTGATCTCGTAGGTGTGCAGGCCACGAGGGTGTGACGATGTCCGGTGGGGCCGCGTCGCACGCAACGAGGCTCCGTTGTGCAGGTGACCTTCCCAAGTCGCCTTCGCCCAACGGAGCTTCGATGTGCCGCCAGTCTGCCACCGTCTGTCTGACCAAGTCGCCCCCGCGTCAGCATCGGTCCCTTCCCTCACTCGCCGAACGGCTCGGGACACTGCCCGACCCGCGAAAGCGGCGCGGAGTGCGTCACCCGTTCGTGGCGGTACTGCTGATCGCGGCGTGCGCGGTGACAGCCGGCGCCCGTTCCTGGACGGCAATTGGACAGTGGGCACGCTCGGCACCGCATACGCCCTGGCCCGTCTCGGCGCCCGCACCGTCGGTGCCCTCGCTGTCCGCACGGCTCCCTCACCGGCCACCATCCGGCGCGTGATCGGTGCCGTGTGTCCCGGCGGCCTGGCCGATCTGACCGGCGCCGATCCTGCCGGTGCGGCCAGTGTGGCGGTGGACGGCAAGACCGCCCGTGGCTCGCGCCACCGCGAGGTGCCGGCCGTGCACCTGCTGGCCGCGATGACCGGTGACGGCCGGACCGTCACGCAGCTCCCGGTCCCGGGCAAGACCAACGAGATCACCTGCTTCGCCGCCTTGCTTGCCCCCTTTGACCTGGCCGGTGTCACGGTCACGGCCGATGCCCTGCACACCCAGCAGGCGCACGTCCGTTTCCTCGTCGAGGACAAGAAGGCGCACTTCCTGCTGCTGGTCAAGGCCAACCAGCCCGAACTGTTCGCCGCCCTGCGCGCGTTGCCGTGGAAGGAGGTCACCGCCCGCCGCTACGACCGAGAGGCAGGTCACGGCCGCAGGGAGACCCGGGCCACCCGCGTGCTGACCGTCACCGGCCTGGGCCTGGACTTCCCCCATGTCGTCCAGGCCGCCCGTATCCTGCGCTACCGCGTCGATGTCACGAGCGGGAAGTGCACGCGTGAAACCGTCTACGCGATCACCGATCTCGCCTCGGCCGAGGCGTCCCCGCAGAAGATCGCCCGGCTGGCCCGCTCCATGGGGTCTCCCCTGCCCGAAGAGCTTGGGGAAGGACGATCGAGAACCGGCTCCACCACGTCCGGGACACCACCTTCGCCGAGGACGCTCGAAGATCCGTACCGGGCACGGGTCGGCCAACATGGCCACCCTCCGCAACCTCGCGATCAACGCCCTTCGCGCGGCGGGCCACCGCAACATCGCCGCCGGACTCCGCGAAGCCTCCTACGAACCCTTTACCCGCCCGTTCCTGGACATCAGCTGACCAGCACCACAGCAAGATCAGAACGACTTTGAATCAGCCCTGCACCGCGATAGCCATCGACCCGGTTGATGAGTGCTATCAAAAACAGGTGCTATCAGCATGGACGACACAGCATCTAGACAGCATCTAGTGTGAAGCGAACCACACGCGGCATAGCCGAATCGGACAGAGGCATGCGACGTAATCGTGACCAGATGTGGGAGGTCGGATTGAATGATAAAAAATCAACGCGTGGTCGCAGTTGAGGAGCATTTCACCACCGCCGCCTATCTCGAAGTGGCGCACGGTCTCTCGGTCTGGCCGGACGACAAGACAGAGATGACCTTTATGCGCGGCTTGGAGAACGATGCCGCGTTGCGTACGAAACTCGTCGACTTCGAGAAACGCCTGCAAGAAATGGATCTCAATGGCACAGACATGGCGGTGTTGAGCCTCAATCCACCCGGCGTTCAGCCATACGAGACGGAGTCGGCAGTGCCGCTGGCCCGCGACTTCAACGACCAGTTGGCCGAGGTCATCAAGCGATGGCCAACGCGCTTCGCCGGCCTCGGTACGGTCGCACCACAGGATCCGAAGCAAGCCGCATTGGAAATTGAACGAATCATGGGCCCGCTCGGCCTCGGCGGAGTAATGATATATTCCCATACGTTCGGGCGCTATCTGGACGAGCCCGATTTCGAGCTCTTGCTCGAGGCAGCAGAGTCACACAACGCGCCCATCTACCTGCATCCTCGTGCCCCGAGCCCGCAAATGCTCGCACCGTACCAGAAGTACGGCATGGTGGCCGCGCTTTGGGGATATCAGGCCGAAGCTGGAACGCATGCCATGCGGCTCATCCTCAGTGGCGCATTCGACCGCCATCCGAACTTGAAGGTGATCCTCGGGCATCTCGGCGAGGGCTTGCCGTTCTGGACGACGCGACTGGACAACAGGTATGCATTCACGTATCGCGCGGCCGGCCAGGCCTTGGGCATGGTCAAGCTTGAGCTGACGCCCAGCGAGTACCTGCGCCGCAACTTTGCTGTGACGACCAGCGGTATGCACGACCCGGAGGCGCTCGCCTTCTGCATCAATCGACTTGGCGAGGACAACGTCATGTTCGCCATCGACCATCCGTACGAGGACAGCACGGCCGCAACCGCATTTCTTCAGGATGCCGACCTGACCGAGACCCAGCGCGCCAAGATCAGCCACATCAATGCCGAGCGCCTGTTTCACATCTCTCGCTGATTGGACAGCGATCCGACCGCCCAGGATGGCGCCGCCCAAATCGTGTCCGTACCCACGGACGAGAAACGGATATAACCATGGACTCAACGTCGAGCCCGTCTGTCTCCGATCTTGTCATTCGCGCCCGTTCCTTTCGAAAAGAGCTACTGGAAGCCGGTGCGCGCACCGAAGCCGATCGCCGCGTTTCAGTGAACACCATGACCCGTCTGGCCGACGCTGGTCTCACGGACCTATCCCGTTCAGCTCTCTATGGCGGATTCAGCTATGGACCGAGTGTGCTTGTCCACATCGGCTATGAGTTGGGTCAAGGCTGTGGCAGCACCGCATGGTGTGCGATGCTGGCCAATTGCAACAGTTGGTTCGCCTCCTACTGGTCCAAGCAGGCGCAGGATGACGTCTGGCTGGAGGAACCAGGCAATCTGCTTGCAGTAGCTGTCGTGCCGACGGGCAGTTGCGAAGCGGTCCAGGGCGGTTTCAATGTCTGGGGCCGTTGGCCGTTTTCGAGCAATTGCGAAAATTCGCAATGGGCGGTCGTATCCGCAGTCCTGCCGGAAACAAATGGCCGGCCGACAAGCACGGTCTGGCTCCTGATGCCAATGAGTGAGCTGACTATAGACCAGAATAGCTGGTTCGTCAGTGGCATGCAGGGCACCGGCAGCAAGACGATGTACGTCGACAAGCCGGTGTTCGTGCCCGCGCATCGCCTCATATATTTCGACGACATAGGGCCGCGCAAGGTACCGGGGTGCGCGATACCGGGCAACCTTCCTGCCAACTTTTCATTCCTCTTTGGCGGCGCGGCGCTCGCAGCGCCGGTGCTCGGTATGGCGCAGGGCGCTCTCAACCTGTTCGTCGACGCGATGAAGGTCAAGCTACAGAAGGCGATGAAGCCGGGCATGAAGATGGGGGCTGAGCAAAATCCCTTCGTGCAGGAACGCATTGGTCGCGCTCAGGCGATGATCCATGCGGCCTTTGTCTCGCTGGTCGCAACTCTGGAACAGGTCGAGGAGACGATATTCGCTGGTGAAATGCCGAGCGTGGAAGACAGCATCACCGTTCGCAGCAGCATCGTAATGAGCGTGCGCCTGGCGACAGATGCCACGAACCAGGTAATGGAATTGGCGGGCGCTTCGTCCGCCGATAGCAATCTGCCGTTGCAACGCTTCTGGCGTGATATCAACGCGGCGTCGCGCCATCTCAACTTCGATGCGCCGCGCGTCTTTTCGGCGGCCGGACAGCATATGCTCGGTCTCGAGCCAGCGGGGCCTAAGTGATCCTCGCCATCATCGAGGGCTACGGGGCGCGTGGAGCACTGCACGGCAAAGTCGGCGCAGCCTTTACCGCCGTCGAGTCACGCAAACCGTCAAAACAGTTTCAATCGAACCAGTGGGGGCTAGAGACGTGAGAAGCGAATTTCCCGTAATTGTTGTTGGTGGCGGCCCCGTAGGATTGACGGCAGCGATAGAGCTACAGTGGCGTGGGATCGAGGTTCTCGTCATTGAACGGAACCCTTCAACCACGGGCCATCCTAAGATGGATATAACCAATGGCCGTAGCATGGAGCTATTCAGGCGCCTTGGCCTTTCTGAACGCATTCGGGATCATGCCGTTCCGCGAGAGAATTGCATGGATGTTTCATATGTGACCAGATTGTCCGAATGGGAACTGGCTCGGTTCAAATACCCTAACGTCCATGAGGTCCGCGAACGCATACGCCAGAATAATGACGGTTCGCAGCCGCTTGAACCGAACATGCGGCTGTCGCAAGTCGTTTTGGAACCCGTCTTCCGAGAGATACTCGACGCGTCACCTTTGGTTGACATTCGATTCGGCTGGGCTTTTGAGGGCTTTGCCGAAGATGACGAAGGGGTTACCGTCACTGCCCTGGAAGTCGAGACCGGCATACGTCATACACTTCGGTGCCAGTTGCTAGCCGGCTGTGATGGTGGAGGTAGTCTAGTACGCAAGGGATTGGGCCTTGAACTTGAAGGAGAGTTCGACTTCGCTCGCTTTTATATGGTTCACTTCCGATCCCAGGACAAGCAGTTCCTGCAAAAGTTTGGTCTGGCTTGGCACTACCATAGCCCAACGGGGGCAACACTGATCGCGCAAGATGATAAGGAAATGTGGACAGTTCAACATTTCCTCCGTCCGGGCACCGATGAGCAGTCAATTGACCCCAAGCAGCTTGTCTATAGAGGTCTTGGCCGAGAATTCGATATGGAGATCTTGCAGGCCAATCCCTGGTCGCCGCATGCCGTGGTCGCTACCGGCTGCGGACGCGGTCGAGTGTGGCTTGCAGGCGATTCGGTTCATCAGGTCATTCTCACAGGTGGATACGGCATGAACACAGGCATAGGTGACGCCGTAGATCTTGGATGGAAATTCGCTGCCGTGCTGCAAGGATGGGGTGGGCCCGGACTTCTGGAATCAATCGAAGCGGAGCGTCGCCCCATTGCCAAATTTGCTGCCGACTATTCGCGAAAGAACATGGAAGTTGGCCGACGCGTTAGCCAAAATTACGACCCGGCGATTCACGAAGACAGCGAGGCCGGGGCTGAGGCCCGGGCCAAGCTGTCGAAGCTCATTTACAGTGTTGGTAATGCAAAAAATGAAGCTCTCGGCGTGGAGCTGGGCGGTCGGTACCGTGAATCTCCCATAATTTTCCATGAACCAAACGAGCCGGATTGGGATCACGTTAGGTTCGTTCCAAGCACATGGCCAGGAGTTCGATCTCCTCACGTGTTTCTCGAAAATGGCGATGCAATATTCGATCTCTTGGGTTCAGGTTTTACATTGGTTCGGTTCACGGACGCCGATGTTGATGGATTTCTGAAAGCGGCGGAAGCGCGCGGTCTCCCGCTCAAGCTACTTGATGTCCGAGATTCAAACGCGCACAGGATTTACGAGCGCGATTTGGTCCTAATCAGGCCCGACCACTATGTCGCCTGGCGCGGGAACAGTATGCCGAGCGATCCTCTAGCTGTCATCGACCAAGTTCGCGGGGCCGGGCGTGGTGCCAGCATCGACACCGAGACAACGTGAAGGGCCACACCGACGGCCAGGGCGCGTGCGAATCCCGCAAGCACGCCCACAACTGCAGCGCCGGCCGCACACCGCCCCTCTACCTGCGTCCCGGCCAGACCCTGGTCAGCCAGGTCGAGGGCATCGGACAGCTCACCCAAACCTTCACCGAGAAGGGATGACCACCATGGCCGAACCGGCTGACCAACAGATCCACGACCTGCTCATCATCGGCACTGGCTCCGTCGGCCTGACGATGGCAGCCACTTGGGCGCGCCTGGGACGCTCGGCCGTCATCGCGGACAAGCAGGAAAAGTTGTACGGACTGCCTCGCGTCGGTCACATCGACCACGAGATCATGCGGGTCCTCCAGCGGCTCGAAGCAGAAGGCCCCACCCTCGAGGACGCCTTCCCGACCGAGCAATACACCTGGATCAACGCCGAGGGCGAGAAGCTCCTGGAGTTCCCCTGGGGCGAGGAGGGCATATCCGGCTGGCACTCGGCCTACTTGCTGAACTCCGCCATCCTCGAACGGAGCCTCCTCGAGTGCGTGGAGGCCAGCCCGATGATCACTCGCCTGCCCGGGTGGCAGGCCGTCGGGCTGACCCAGCATGCTGACCACGTCGAGGTGGTCTTCGAACGGACCCGGACCGCCGAGGGGTCATCCGTGCCGGAGCTGATCGGCGAACAACGTGTCCTGCGCGGACGCTACGTGGTCGCCGCCGACGGCGCGAACAGCCTGGTCCGGCGGTTGCTCGGCGTGGATCGCGAGGATCTGGGGTTCAACGAACGCTGGCTGGTCGTCGATGCACGGCTCAAGCGGCCGCTGCGGCTTGCCTTCGACTGCGGGCAGATCTGCGACCCCCGGCGCCCCACCACCGTCCTTCCGCTGGGCCTTTCGCACCGCCGCTGGGAGTGGCACCTGCGTCCCGAGGAGGATGCCGCCGATTTCACGCCCGAGGCCAAGGCGTGGGAACTGCTCGGCGCGTTGGGTGTGGCCTCTGAGGACGTCGAGCTGGTTCGCCAGCTGGTCTACACCTTCGAGGCACGGCTCGCGCACCAGTGGCGCGTCGGCAGGGTCTTCCTCGCCGGTGACGCCGCGCACACAATGCCGCCGTTCATGGGACAGGGCATGTGCTCGGGCATGCGCGATGCCCTGAACCTGGCATGGAAGCTCGACCTGGTGCTGGCGGGCACGGCCCCCGACAGCCTCTTGGACACCTATCAGCTCGAGCGCCACCCGCATGTGCGGGACTGGACCCTGATCTCGATCGAGAGTGGGAAGGTCCCCTGCATCATCGACCCCGAGGCGGCCCGCGAGCGCGATGAGATGTTCCGCGCCGGCTACCGCCCGCCGATGCCTGACTTCCCCCAGCTCGTGGAGGGCATCGTGCACCGGGTCAACGACACGCTCGCCGCACCCGCTGGAGAACTCGGACTGCAGGCCCGCGTCGCGGCCGCTGATGGTCGGGTCGACCTCCTCGACCGCTTTATGCCCGCCGACGGGTTCACCCTGCTGAGTCTCGCGGCGGATCCGGCCACAGTGCTCGACGACATCCAACTGCGGGACCTCCAGCGCCTCGGAACGACCTTCATCCAGTTGGCGCCCCAGGGGACCCCGCCCGCACCGGGCCGGCTCGTCGACGTCGAAGGCACCTACGCCCGCTACCTGAAGCAGTACACCGCCGATGCGGTCCTCGTGCGTCCCGACTTCTACGTCTTCGGCGCCAGCCAGCTGGCCGAACTCCCCATCCTCGTCGACGACCTGCTCAGGCAGGTCCTCATCGGCTCTCTCAACCCAGCCTGACGCGTCGAGATCCGCTACGACGTCCGTACCGGCTGAGGGACCTTCAGGACGGAGATCAGCGCCAAGGCCATCCACGAGCCGGCACCACGAAAACCATGCGTGCGGGGACAAGGACTCGGCCTTCCCAACGCGGATCCAGCCAACAGTGAACGTGTCTCTCTGAGGTTCCCCCGGTGTGTGGGAGGTGCTGATCAGCTGGCAAGGGCGGCTTGACGGGTGTTCAGGTTCGCTTGTTTGGCCGCTGCCCGGTTGGCGTAGTGCTTCTCCTCGAACTCGATGGGGCTGAGGAAGCCGAGCCGCTTCTGGATGCGCCGGCTGTTATAGAAGCCGTCGATGTACTCGAAGAGCGCCAGGTTCGCCTCGGCCCGCGTGGCGAAGACGCGGCCGCGGACGCACTCGGTCTTGATGATCATCCAGAGAATCTAGCGAAGGCATGTCCGACATAGTGCGCAGGGGCAACACCGAGCATGGGGCGCGGCAGGATGCGACTGGTCAGCTACCGAAAGCCCGACGATGGAGCGACGTCCTGCGGGGTCGTCACCGACGACGGTCGGAGCATCGTCGACGCCGCCGAGGCGCTCGGCACGCCGCTCGCGGGCCTGCGCGAGCTCCTGACCACCGGCCGGATCGCCGAGCTCGCCGGCGCGGTGACAGGGCAGGCACCGACTTGCGCCGTCGCGGACGTGCAGCTGCTCCCGCCGATCCCGGACCCGCGAAAGATCCTCTGCGTCGGGCTGAACTACCGCACGCACCTGGTCGAGACGGGGCGACCGGAGCCGCAGTACCCGACGCTGTTCTCCCGGTACGCCGACACGCAGATCGGGCATCGCGCCTGCGTCCGGATCCCGGCGGAGAGCACGTCGCTCGACTACGAGGGCGAGCTCGCGGTCGTGATCGGCGCGCCGGCCCACCGCGTGTCCGTGGCCGACGCGGCTGCGGTCGTGGCGGGCTACTCGGTCTACAACGACTTCAGCGTGCGCGACTGGCAGCGGCACACCAGCCAGTTCCTGCCCGGCAAAAACTTCCCCGCAACGGGCGCGTTCGGCCCGTGGCTCGTGACCGTCGACGACGCCGACCGCATCGGCGACTGGGTCCTGACCACCCGGGTGAACGGGGAGGTGCGGCAGACGGCCCCCATCGACGACCTGCTGTTCGACATCCCGCACCTCATCGCCTACATCTCCACGTTCACCGCGCTCGCGCCCGGCGACGTCATCGTGACCGGCACACCGGGCGGCGTCGGGCTCTTCCGTGATCCGCCCGAGTTCCTGCGGCCCGACGACGTCGTCGAGGTCGACATCACCGGGATCGGCACGCTCACCAACGTCGTCGCGGGCACCTGAACCCCGCCCTTCACCTCTCGGCACCTCTCGGAGCATCGGAGCTTCCATGGAACTCGATCCGCGCCGCACCACCGTCCTCGCCATCCACTGTCAGGGCGACATCGTCGGTCCCGACGGCGCCTACGCCTCCTTCTTCCGCGAGCAGATCGACGCCCACAACACCCTCGGCGTGATCGGCTCGGTGATCCGCGCGGCACGGGCTGCCGCGGTGCCGGTGATCTTCACGCGCGTTGCGTTCGCCGCCGACTACGCGAACCTGAACCCCTCCAACGCGCTGCTCGCCTCCGCCTCGGAGATGGGGTGCCTGCTCGACGGGTCACCGCAGGCCGAGATCGTCGAGGAGCTGGGCGTGGAGTCTGGCGACGAGATGCTCACCCACCAACGGGTCGGCGCCTTCGCCGGCACCGACCTGCACGAGCGACTGCAGGCCCGCGGGATCGACACCCTCGTCCTCACCGGAGTCGCGACCAACATGTCCGTCGAGACCACGGCGCGGTACGCGAGCGAGCTGGGCTACCGGACGATCCTGGTTGGCGACGCGATGACGGCGACCACTCAGGCCGCGCACGACGCGACCCTGGCATCGATGGCGATGCTCGCGGAGGTCGCCGCGTCCGACGACGTGATCACCGCGCTCCGGTCGGTCACCGCCGAGCCGGTGTAGACCGTCACGGACTTCGGCATCGGCCTGCTGGGCTGGAGGTGCTGGTCTGGGTTTTGGTAGCGACGGTGGCGTTCCGGTCGCCGGTGCGCCCGGGCTGACCCATTGCTGGCACGGGCCCTGGCGCTTGACGCCTGGCACCGGGATGTGCGCCAGCGGCCCATTTCTGCTGAGACCTTGCGGAAGGAGCTGCGCGTCGGCGCACGGCGATCACGACAGCTGACTGCTCTTGTCCGGAAGAACCGTAGCGGTGCCATAGGCCTTGGCGACTCTCGTGATCGGGTGGATGGAGCAGACTGACGGCATCACGGCGTCCCACTCGTGTACAGCTGATCGGCCATCCTTCTGGCCGCTGTGGGTACCGCCGAAGTGGGTCGTTGGCAACGAGGTCGTCCGCGCAGGCCAGCACGGTCCGGGCCCGTTGGGCTGTCTCGTCCTTGTGAGGCGGAGGGCGCCGTGACGGCCGTAGAAGCTACTTCACCGGCTCCGGGGCGTTCTCTGTCTCCGTCTCGCCCGCCGGGGGCTCGTCCGCCGCCGGGGTCTTCACGGACTCCAGGAGCAGCTGGGCGACGTCGACGACCGTGATGGACTCCTTGGCCTTGCCGTCGTTCTTCTTGCCGTTCATCGAGTCCGTGAGCATGACCAGGCAGAACGGGCAGGCCGTCGACACGATGTCGGGGTTCAGCGACAGTGCCTCGTCGACGCGTTCGTTGTTGATGCGTTTGCCGATGCGCTCTTCCATCCACATCCGTGCGCCGCCGGCGCCGCAGCAGAAGCCGCGTTCCTTGTGGCGGTGCATCTCCTGCTGGCGCAGGCCCGGGACGGCCGACATGATCTCGCGCGGGGGCGTGTAGATCTTGTTGTGGCGGCCCAGGTAGCAGGGGTCGTGGTACGTGATGATGCCGTCGACCGGGGTGACCGGGAGCAGCTTGCCGTCGTCCACCAGGTGCTGGAGCAGCTGGGTGTGGTGGATGGTCTCGTAGTTGCCGCCGAGCTGCGGGTACTCGTTGCCGATGGTGTTGAGGCAGTGCGGGCAGGTGGCGACGATCTTCTTCGCCGACTTGGGCTTCTTGGTCGACTCGTCTTTGTCGTCCTCGCCGAACGCCATGTTCAGCGCCGCCACGTTCTCCATGCCGAGCTCCTGGAACAACGGCTCGTTGCCCAGTCGACGCGCCGAGTCACCAGTGCACTTCTCGTCGCCGCCCATGATCGCGAACTTGACGCCCGCGATGTGGAGCAGCTCCGCGAAGGCCTTCGTGGTCTTCTTCGCGCGGTCTTCGAGGGCACCCGCGCAGCCGACCCAGTACAGGTACTCGACCTCGGACAGGTCCTCGATGTCCTTG
>NZ_JOEY01000036.1 GCF_000718165.1 Streptomyces fulvoviolaceus
CGCCGAGACCTCCGGTGTCTGCCACTTCGCCTACGACGACGAGGAGACCTGCCTCGCCGAGGTCCGCTACCTCCTGTCGATGCTCCCGCAGAACAACCGGGAGAACCCTCCGCGGGTGGAGCCCACCGACGAGACGGACCGCCGCAGCGACGTCCTGCTCGACCTGGTGCCGGCCGACGGCAACCGGCCGTACGACATGACCAAGGTCATCGAGGAGATCGTCGACGACGGCGACTACCTCGAGGTCCACGAGCGCTGGGCCCGCAACATCATCTGTGCGCTGGCCCGCCTCGACGGCCAGGTCGTCGGCATCGTCGCCAACCAGCCGCAGAGCCTGGCGGGCGTACTGGACATCGAGGCCAGCGAAAAAGCTGCACGTTTCGTCCAGATGTGTGACGCTTTTAACATCCCGATCGTCACTTTCCTGGATGTCCCCGGCTTCCTGCCGGGCGTCGACCAGGAGCACGGCGGGATCATCCGTCACGGCGCGAAGCTGCTGTACGCCTACTGCAACGCGACCGTGCCGCGGATCTCCCTGATCCTGCGCAAGGCGTACGGAGGCGCGTACATCGTCATGGACAGCCAGTCCATCGGCGCGGACCTCACGTATGCCTGGCCGACGAACGAGATCGCCGTGATGGGCGCGGAAGGTGCCGCCAACGTCATCTTCCGGCGTCAGATCGCCGAGGCCGAGGACCCCGAGGCCATGCGGGCCCGCATGGTCAAGGAGTACAAGTCCGAGCTCATGCACCCCTATTACGCGGCCGAGCGCGGCCTGGTGGACGACGTCATCGACCCGGCGGAAACCCGCGAGGTCCTGATCAAGTCCCTGGCGATGCTGCACACCAAGCACGCCGACCTGCCCAGCCGCAAGCACGGCAACCCCCCGCAGTAACCCCGCGGAAACCTCTCTCACGGAGACTGACACCCATGAACACCGCTGACATTCGCGTCGAGAAGGGCCACGCCGAGCCCGAGGAAGTCGCCGCCATCACGGCCATCCTCCTGGCCCGCGCGGCGGCCGCCCCGTCGGACGTCCAGACCCACCGAGGCCACCCGAAGGCCGGCTGGCGCCGCCTGGAGCGCGAGGGCGGCTTCCGCGCCCCGCACAGCTGGCACTGAGCACTGCACAACAAGAAGGGCCCCTCTCCAAGAGAGGGGCCCTTCTTGCTTTTAGGGGCGCGGGGCTGTATCGATTTGCGGCTCCGCCGCGTGGGCGCGAACGGCCACGGGCTGCCCGCAGACGGCTCACGACCGTCAGAGGCAGCCCAGTGGCCGTACGAACAACTACCGCAAACGAGCCATCAAAGCGTGCTCAACGAGCGTGATGAGCGCCGACTTGGCGTCCGCGCGGTGGCGGGCGTCCGTCGTGATGATCGGAGTGTCCGGCCCGATCTGCAGCGCTTCCCGAACCTCGTCCGGGTTGTACGGCTGGTTGCCGTCAAAGCCGTTCAGGGCGATCACAAACGGAAGGCCCGAGTTCTCGAAATAGTCGACCGCGGGGAAGCAGTCGGCAAGGCGCCTTGTGTCAACGAGGACGATCGCGCCGATGGCGCCGCGCACCAGGTCGTCCCACATGAACCAGAAGCGGTCCTGGCCCGGCGTACCGAAGAGGTACAGGATCAGGTCCTGGTCCAGGGTGATGCGCCCGAAGTCCATGGCGACCGTCGTGGTCGTCTTGTCCCCGGTGTGGGTGAGGTCGTCGATGCCGGCCGAAGCTGACGTCATGACGGCCTCGGTACGCAGCGGGTTGATCTCCGAGACGGCCCCGACGAACGTGGTCTTGCCCACGCCGAAGCCACCCGCCACCACGATCTTCGCTGAGGTGGTGGAGCGGGAAGGACCGCCGCTAGAGCTTGCGAAGTCCACTGAGCACCCTTTCGAGCAGTGTCACGTCTGGCTGGCCGCCGGCGTTCTCGTCGCCGCCGGGCTGATGGATGGCGACCAGGCCCGCCTCCGCCAAGTCGGCGACGAGGATCCTGGCCACGCCGAGAGGGATGGTCAGCAGAGCCGAGATTTCGGCGACCGACTTGATCTCCCGGCAGAGGTTGCAGATCCGCTGATGCTCGGGCAACTGGCCCTGCATCTGGTGCGGCTGCGCGGTGGTGTGCACCAGTGCCTCGATGGCGAGCTGGTACCGCGGCCTGGTGCGGCCGCCCGTCATGGCGTACGGGCGCACCAGGGGGTTGTTCGCCGCCCCTGCGGGCGACGGCTCGGGGGAGCGGCGCTGCGGCTGCACGGGCTGGATGCGCGGGGCCGGCGGCTGGTCGTACGGCGACGGCCCGGGACCCTGGGGGCCCTGGGGCGCGTACGGCTGCTGACGCCGCTGGCTCGGTGCGGAGGGGAAGTTGTAACGGTTCGGGTTCTGGGAACCGTCGTTCTGACCCTGGCCAGGGCCGTACGACCAATTACCCGACGATGAACCGCCTGGGGGTGTTGCCACTTTCTCTCCTCCTCCGACCGTGCCGGGCACCCATCACTGTGGAGCCGCGTCCCGAAACCTTATGGCCTCGGGACGCCAAAACGCACCGACTGTCTGCTAGTTGAGAAGGCTCCCCTGGAGCTCCGCTCGCAGATCGGGCGTCAGGACCGTGCCGGCACGGTCCACCAGAAGGGCCATCTCGTACCCAATGAGGCCGATGTCCGCCTCCGGGTGGGCGAGAACAGCGAGCGAGGAACCGTCGGACACGGACATGATGAAGAGGAATCCCCGCTCCATCTCCACAACCGTCTGGTTCACGCTGCCGCCCTCGAAGATGCGCGAGGCACCCGCGGTGAGGGACGTCAGACCGGAGGCGACGGCCGCAAGCTGGTCGGCACGGTCGCGCGGAAAGCCTTCGGACATCGCCAGAAGGAGTCCATCGGCGGAGACCACCACCGTGTGCGACACCCCGGGGGTGTTGTCCACGAAGTTGGTGATCAACCAGTTCAGGTTCTGTGCCGCCTGGCTCATCGGGCTCACACTAACGCTCCTGGTTGTAGGTGCTGTCAGAGC
Organism: Streptomyces fulvoviolaceus; assembly: GCF_000718165.1. Lineage (GTDB taxonomy): Bacteria > Actinomycetota > Actinomycetes > Streptomycetales > Streptomycetaceae > Streptomyces > Streptomyces fulvoviolaceus. The sequence goes on from NZ_JOEY01000036.1 coordinate 2,996, forward strand.
CGAAGCCCTGACCGTTCGTTTCACTGCCTGCGTTGCGTCCTCGCTCGACGCCACGACGCAGGTTGCTCAGCCTGCCCCGGATGTCCTCGGGAGCGCGGGAGACCTGTGGGCCGCCCTGGGGGGTCGTCTCGGCGGCTCCCTCGACCAGGTTGGCCTTGGGCACCCGCCGCGGCAGGCCGGAGGAGGTCACCCCGCCCGCCTTGGGCTTCTTGAGCTGCGCGGCCTGCTGCCAGCGGTCGTCGTTGGCCGAGCGCCAGTCGACGGTGCCGGTGCTGCCGTTGGTGTTGCCACCGTTGGCGTTTCCGTTGCCGCCGAAGATGTCGCCGGTGCTGCCGTTGCTCTCCGGTGCGGGGGCCGGCGGCTCCTGGTTCACGTGCCGTGCGCCGCCGGAGCCGTTCGTGCCGCTCGGGGTGGATCCGCGGCGCGGAAGTCCGGCGTCGGTGAGGTCGTGGACGGCGGAGCGGGCCGGTCCCGGACGCTCGAAGCCTACGCGGTCCCGCTCGCCCACGTCAGCGGCCTGCGCGGATTCCGCTTGCGGAGCGTACTGGTCCTGGTACCCGCCCTGGTAGCTGTCCTGCTGCGGCCAGTCGTCCTGGTAGCGCTGCTCCTCGAAGGGCGAGAAGGTCTCCGGGGCGGCGGCGTGGGCGGGCGCGGGCTCCTCCTGGACCGGCTCCGCATACGCGGGCTCCGGGTAACCACTGTTGGAGGAGAAGGTGTCGTTCCGCGGCAGTCCGCCGTTCGGCGCGTAGTACTGCTCCTCGTACGACGGCTGCTGGGGCTCCTCGTACGGAGCCTGCTGCGGCTCGTCGTAGGAGGGCCGGCGCTGCTGCTCGTACGCGGCGGGCTGCTGCTCCTGGAAGCCACCCTGCGCGTTGTCGTAGCCGGGCCGGGCGTCGAACCCGTCGGCGTACGACTGCGACTCCGGGCCCTGCAGAGCGGGCGGCCCGTCCGGCGACTGGGCCTCCAGGGCCGCCCGGCGCTCCTCGCGCATCAGGGAGCGGCCTACGGGGTCCAGCTCGCGGATGTCGTCCGGGACCTCCGAGTAGCGGCTGTCGTCGAAGCCGAGCTCCGCCGCCGTACGCATCGGCTGGCCGCCGTTGAAGTTCTCGCCACCCTGGAAGTGCTGCTGCTCCGGGATGATCTGCGAGACGGTGAACTCGTCCTGGGACGGCTGCTGCTCGCCGCCACCACCGTGGGTGATCGCGTCGGGCAGCATGACCAGCGAGGTGGTGCCGGCCTGCTCGCCCGAGGGGCGCAGCTGGACGCGGATGCCGTGCCGGTCGGACAGCCGGCCGACCACGAACAGGCCCATGCGCTGCGAGATCGCGGCGTCCACGGTCGGCGGGTTGGCCAGCTTGTGGTTGATGTCCGCGAAGTCCTCGGCGGTGAGGCCGATGCCCTTGTCGTGGATCTCGATCATGATGCGGCCGTCGGGGAGACGGGTCGCGGTGACGCGGACCTTGGTCTGCGGCGAGGAGAACGTCGTGGCGTTCTCCAGGAGCTCGGCGAGCAGGTGCACGAGGTCGGTGACCGCGCGGCCGTGGATCTCGGCCTCCGGGACGCCCGAGAGCTCGATGCGCTCGTACTGCTCCACCTCGGAGGAGGCGGCGCGCAGCACGTCGACCATCGGGACCGGCTGGTCCCAGCGGCGGCCGGGCTCCTCGCCGGCGAGGACGAGGAGGTTCTCGCCGTTGCGGCGCATACGGGTCGCGAGGTGATCCAGGCGGAAGAGGTTCTCCAGCTGGTCCGGGTCGGCCTCGTTGTTCTCCAGGTCGGTGATGAGGGTCAGCTGGCCCTCGATCAGGGACTGGTTGCGGCGCGAGAGGTTGGTGAAGATCGCGTTGATGTTGCCACGGAGCAGGGCCTGCTCGGAGGCGAGCCGGACCGCCTCGCGGTGGACCTGGTCGAAGGCGCGGGCGACTTCGCCGATCTCGTCCTTGGTGGTGATCGGGATGGGCTGGACACGGGTGTCCACGCGGCCCGGGTCGGTGCGCGAGAGCTGGTCGACCAGCATCGGCAGACGCTGCTCGGCGATGCCGAAGGCGGCGTTGCGCAGCTGGCGCATCGCGCGGGACATCTGGCGGGCCACGGCACCGGCCAGGATGAACGCGAGGAGCAGGGCGACCACGACGGCGGCACCGGTGATGAAGGCGTCGCGCTTGGCGCTGTCGGCGATGCTCGCGGCCTCGTTCACCGCGGTGTCGGCCAGGTCCGTCTCGATCTGGCGGTAGGCGTTGTACTTGAGGGTGTTGACCGCCCAGAAGTTCTCGGCCGTGATGCCGTCCTTGGCGAGCGCCTCACGGGCGCTGTCGTCCATGGACTGCATCTGCACGATGCCCGACACCATGTCGGTGGGGTTGGACGGCGGCGGGACGTACGTCTGGCCGGCGGCGGCGGCCTTCGTGGCCGCCTCCTTGGCCATCGCCGCGCCCTCGGCGGTGATCTGCTTCTTGGCGTCCTCGAGCTTCTGCGCGTCCGCCTCGGTGCCACCGCCGACGTACTCCTCGACGGCGATGCCCTCGAGGTACGCGTACGAGGAGAGGGCGACCTTCTGGGTGGCGAAGCTGCTCAGCCCCGGGCCGGGCTTGACCAGCAGGTGCATACCGATGGAGCGCTGCAGCGACAGGGCCGCCTTGGTGAGCTCGATCGCGTAGACGGTACGGCCATAGCTGGTGATGTTTCCGGTGCCCAGACCGAGCTCGTTGGCGAACTCCGTCAGCGGGTGAGCGACCAGGGTGTAACCCTCTTCGGTCTTCACACCGGTCATCTTGGGCGAGGTGTAGGCACCCGCCCGCAGCGTCTGGAGCTTGGGCTCCTGGGCGCGGAACAGCTTGAGGCGGCGCTGCAGGCCCGCCGTCTGCGGCATGTTCTGCGCGGCCTCGTCGAAGGTGTCGGCGGCCTCGTCCGTCTTCTTGCGGGCGGCGACGACGGTCTTGTCGTCCTGGCCGTTGCCGCTCAGCAGCGGGGCCGCGGTGATGTCGCGCTCGTTGTAGAGGGCGTCCGCGTAGGTCAGGGAGGCCCGCACCAGACGCGCGGTGTTCTCCGCGTCCTCGGCCTCCTGCCAGGTGTCGATCGAGCTCTTCACCTGGAAGCCGCCCATGACGAGGCCGACGATCACGGGTATGAGCAGGATCGCGTTCAGCCGGGTCGGCACCCGCCAGTTGCGCGGGGAGAAACGGCCGCCGCTCGAGGCGGGTGCGGCCGTCGGCTCCGGCCCGGACACAGGGGCGGGCGCCGCTCCGCGCGGCGGCGGGGTGAAGTTGCCCCGGGCCGACGGCTCGGGACCGTTCTTGCTTCGCCTCACTCGACCAACAACCTTCCGGCGGGGTCGGCACCTCTACGTTGTGCCGCAAGTCTCTCAGAGCCCGGTTCGCCATCGACCAATGAGTACGTCTTTGACTATTGGGCAGTTCAGGCATTCCAGCACGTCGGCCTGCACACCTCCAAACAGTGGAAGGCGTGGATTCGAAGTGATGTAAGCCCTAGATAAAACGGTCATAAAGAGCGAGCCCCGTCAAAAGACGGGGCCTTCGTGCGCGCAGCGACACCGGCTGACCGCGACGCGTGGCCGTACCACCCGATTCCTCTGCCGAAACGTTATGAACACCGGGGCCGACCGTGTCAAAGGACACAGTCGGCTCCGGCGCATCTACGACAACTGCCGTATGGCGCTGTTGACTTGGGTTCTGCATGTCACGGACCTGGGGCGTTACCTCAGACGGGCCATGAGCGCGTGCTCGACCAGCGTGATCAGCGCACCCTTGGCATCGGACCGATGACGGGCGTCCGTCGTGATGATCGGCGCGTCCGGCCCGATCTGCAGGGCCTCGCGCACCTCCTCGGGAGCGTACGGCTGGTGCCCCTCGAAGCCGTTGAGCGCGACGACGAACGGCAGGCCGCTGTTCTCGAAGTAGTCGACCGCGGGGAAGCAGTCGGCGAGGCGGCGGGTGTCCACCAGCACGATCGCGCCGATGGCGCCGCGCACCAGGTCGTCCCACATGAACCAGAAACGGTCCTGGCCCGGCGTACCGAAGAGGTACAGGATCAGGTCCTGGTCCAGCGTGATGCGTCCGAAGTCCATGGCGACCGTGGTGGTCGTCTTGCCTCCGGTGTGGGTGAGGTCGTCGATGCCCGCGCTCGCGGACGTCATGACGGCCTCGGTGCGCAGCGGGTTGATCTCGGAGACGGCGCCCACGAACGTGGTCTTGCCCACGCCGAAACCACCCGCCACCACGATCTTCGCGGAGGTGGTCGCCCGGCCTCCGTCAGAGCTTGCGAAGTCCACTGAGCACCCTTTCGAGCAGTGTCACGTCCGGAGCGCCGGTGCTCTCGTCGCCGCCCGGCTGGTGAATGGCGACAAGGCCGGCCTCCGCGAGGTCCGCGACGAGGATCCGGGCCACACCCAGGGGCATGGCCAGCAGCGCCGAGACCTCGGCGACCGACTTCACCTCACGGCACAGGTGGCAGATGCGCTGGTGCTCCGGGAGCAGCCCCATGAGCGCCGCCGGGTCGGCCGTGGTGCTGATCAGGGCCTCGATGGCGAGCTGGTAGCGCGGCCGGGTCCGGCCGCCGGTCATCGCGTAAGGACGTACCAGCGGCTGGTCGCCCTCATCCTCGTACGGCTCCGCGTACGGATCATGAGAGGCGGTGGGCGGGGTCATGAATCCTCCGGGCGGGACAGCATGTCTTCGGTCAGTCGTGCCGTCTGGCATGGCCGGTGGGGGGATTGTGTCGGCCGGACGGTGATTTGGTGAGGCGGGTGGTGCCGGGGACCGTCAGTGGAGAAGACTTCCCTGTAGTTCGGCGCGCAGGTCGGGCGTGAGCACTGCGCCCGCGCGGTCGACCAGCAGCGCCATCTCGTAGCCGACGAGGCCGATGTCGCAGTCGGGGTGTGCGAGGACGGCGAGGGACGAGCCGTCCGAGACGGACATGAGGAAGAGGAACCCTCGCTCCATCTCCACGACCGTCTGCGCCACGGAGCCGCCCTCGAAGATCCGGGATGCACCGGCCGTCAGCGACGTGAGTCCGGACGCGACGGCCGCCAGCTGGTCGGCACGGTCGCGGGGGAAACCCTCCGACATCGCCAGCAGAAGACCGTCGGCGGACACGACGACGGTGTGGGACACCCCTGGGGTGTTGTCCACGAAGTTGGTGATCAACCAGTTGAGGTTCTGTGCCGCCTGGCTCATCGGGCTCAACTAACGCTCCTGCTGGTGAGTGGGGCTCGGGTGGCTGCCGGTCTGGCCATCACTGGCCTGCCGACCCTGCGCGATACCCCTACGAAGATTGGTCAGTCGGCCGCGCACGTCATCAGGCGCACGCGAGACCGCCGGACCACTTTGGTGCTGTTGCTGCTGAGCCGTACCCGGGACGAGGTTCGCCCTGGGCACCCGGCGCGGCAGGCCGGAGGTGGTGACACCGCCCGCGGCCGGCTGCCGGACGCGCTCTGCCTGCCGAACGAGGTCGTCGTTCGGCGAGCTGCGCCATCCTGCATTGGCTGCGGGACGTTGGGGGGCCGCCGGAGCCTGCTGGGGCTGCGACGGGGAGGCCGGAGCGGGAGCGGAGCCGTTGCCCGGCTGCCCCTGCTGGCCGTGGAACCAGTTCGTCTCCAACGTGTCGTACAGCGGCGTACGTCCGTCACCGGGACCCGCGGGCGGCAGCGCCTCCGGGTCCTGGCGGGCGGGCGGCCGCTGCTGCGGACGCGGCGGTACGGGCGGACGCGGGACGCCGAAGTCGGCGGGGCCGTGTCCGCCGCCGTTGACCGGGGGACGCTCGAACTGGCCGGTCGAGGACGGGTTGCCCGCGGGGTTCTGACGGCCCGGCAGCGAGTGCTGGCCGGTGGAGCTGCCGTCGAAGCCCGGCGTGGCGAACTGACCGGTGGAGCTGCTGTCGTACGCCTGCGGGGCGGCGAACTGGCCCGTGTTCTGGGGGGTGTTGTTCTGCCCGGGAGGAGTACCGAAGACGTCCGAGCGGACGAACCCACCCGTGTTCTGCGAGGGGTTCGACGCCGGCGGCGGGAACTGGCCCGTGTCCTGGCCCGGACGGGCGAACTGCCCGGTGTTCTGCGGGCTGCCGGGCGCCGGAGCGTCGAAGTCCGGACGGGGGAACTCGGAGGTGGCACCGGGACCCTGGCGGCTGTTGTCGGTGCGCGGAACCGCCGGCATCTCCGCGGTGGCACCGAAGCCCTGGCGGTCGTCGATCCGCGGCATGCGGGACGTCTGGTCCTGCTCGTCGTGGCCGCGCGGGGTGTCGAGCGAGGCCCGCGGCACCGGCGGCTGCGCGTTCTCGTCGCTCCAGCTGGGCGTGCGGGGCTGCGGGTTGCCGCCGCCCGGCAGCTCGGCCCGCGCACCACCGCGACCCGGCAGCTGCGGCCGACGCCGACGGCCCGTCTCGGGAGCCGAGTTGCCGGGGTTCCCCGGGTTCTGGGCCTGCGACGGGGCCTGCGACTGCGGGGGTACGGCACCACGGCCGCCGAAGGCGTCCACGTTCTGCGACGCACCCGTACCGGCGGCCTGCAGACCCTGCGGGGCACCCGGCGCCTGTCCGCCGAAACCGGCGCCGGCACCGGCCGGAGCGGGCCGGCCCTGCGGGGCAGCCCCCGGACCCTGCGGTCCACGCGCGCCGCCCGGCGCACCCGGACGTCCGCCCGCGCCACTGCCGGGCAGTGCGGCCCGCGGTCCCTGACCGGCGGCGAGCCGGCCACCGGGAGGCGTACCGGCGCCGAGAGCACCGCCGCCCGCACCGGCACCGGCGGGAGCTCCGGCGCCGAGGGCACCGCCGCCCTGGCCGCCGCGCCGGGCCGCTGCCACACCGGCGGCGGCCGCCGCCGCGCCGACGGGACCGCCGGCGCCCTGGCCGGGCTTGGGCTGCGGCTTCTTGCCGCCCTGGGCGACATCGACGGGCAGCATGACCAGCGCGGTCGTACCGCCGGAGTCGGACGGACGCAGCTGGATGCGGATGCCGTGACGCTGTGACAGCCGGCCGACCACGAACAGACCCATGCGGCGGGAGACCGACACGTCCACGGTGGGCGGCGAGGCGAGCCGCTCGTTGATCGCGGCGAGGTCCTCGGGGGAGAGGCCGATGCCGGTGTCGTGGATCTCGATCAGCACCCGGCCGTCGGGCAGGGCGTGACCGGTGACCTTGACCTTGGTCTGCGGTGAGGAGAACGAGGTGGCGTTCTCGAGCAGCTCGGCGAGGAGGTGCACGAGGTCGTTGACCACGCGGCCGGCGACCTCGGTGGTCGGCACGGAGGCCAGCTCGATGCGCTCGTACTGCTCCACCTCGGACGCGGCGGCGCGGAGCACGTCGACCAGCGGGACCGGGCGGGTCCAGCGACGGCCGGGCTCCTCACCCGCGAGGACGAGGAGGTTCTCACCGTTACGGCGCATACGCGTCGCGAGGTGGTCGAGCTTGAAGAGGGAGGACAGCTGGTCCGGGTCGGCCTCGCGGGACTCGAGCTCGGAGATCAGCGACAGCTGGCGCTGGATCAGACCCTGGGAACGGCGCGAGAGGTTGGTGAACATCGCGTTGACGTTGCCCCGGAGAAGGGCCTGCTCGGCGGCGAGGCGGACCGCCTCGCGGTGCACGTCGTCGAAGGCCGCGGCCACCCGGCCGATCTCGTCCCGGGAGTGCACACCGACCGACTCGACGGAGGTGTCGACGTCCTGCGGGTCGGACTCGGAGAGCTGCTTGACCAGCTCGGGCAGGCGGTCCTGGGCGACCTTGGTCGCGGTCTCCTGCAGCCGGCGCAGCGAGCGGATCATGGACCGGGCGACGACGAAGGCGCCGACCAGCGAGACACCGAGCACGAGCAGGATCAGCGCACCGGAGATGATCGCTTCGCGCTCCGACTCGCTGCGCAGCTCGCGCGCCTTCTGCTCCATGTCCTCGAGCAGCGTGTGCTCGATGTTGCCCATCTGCTGGATCTTGACCGAGCTGTCGTCGACCCAGTCCTTGTAGGAACGCTTGTCCAGGTCGGCCAGACCGCCGTCCCGGCCGAAAGCACGGCCGGAGTACTGGTCCGTGGCGTTGATGGTCGAGTTGCCGTCCTCGATGGGCGACAGGAGCTCCTCGGCGTTGTCGTCGCCGTAGATGCTCCGGAAGGTGTTGAGCTCGGAGTCCTCGCCGTCCAGTGCTCCCTGGGCGTACAGCCGGTCGTTCTCGGTGAGGTCGCCGGTCGTGGTGTTGGTGGCCGGCAGTGCCGCCGCGAGGACCGCGCGCTGGACGGACGCGTACTCCTTGGCGGAGGAGAAGGCCGCCAGGGCACGCGTGCGCTGGATCATCTCCGGGTTGCTGGTCGCCTCCGCCATGTCCTGCGAGAGGTCGAGCAGGTGGGTGATCAGACGGTGGTAGGACTCCACCGTCTGCGTGGCGTTGCCCTTGGTCTCGTAGGCGGTGTTGCGGATCGAGGCGATGTCGCTCAGGTCGCGGACGAGGCTGACGAGGCTGTCCCGGACGCCCTGGAGGTTGCCGTCCTTGTTGGAGGTGTCGATCTCCTCGGCGGCGTTGATGAAGTTCGTGGTGGCCCGGTCCGTCTTGTCCCGGTAACCCTCGACCGTGATCTTGCTCGCCGAGGAGTTGTGCGCCAGCGGGCCGGCGGACTGGTCGCGCTCCTCCTGGAGCGCGGCGGCCAGTTCGGTGGCCTGCTTGGTCATCTCCGTCAGCAGCTTCATGTTGTCGAGCTGCTGGATGTCGTCCATGGACTCGTTGATGCGCAGCGCACCCAGCGAGGTGGCCGCGACCACCGGGAGCGCGAGCAGCGACACCAGACGCGTGGAGATGCGCCAGTTGCGCAGGGCTATTCGTGTACCCGGGCCGCTCGAGCCCTTCGGCGGCTTGACCGCCGGAGTGGCCGGGGCCGCCGGGCCGGAAGAGCCCGAGGACGCCGACGTGCCGGGGCGCCCGGAGCGCTCACCGCCGTCGCCGGACGGGCCCGGGTTCTGGGCGTGCTGGGGCGAGGAGCTGCCTTTTATGGGGCCAGCCCCACCGTGCTGCTCCGGCTCTGCCGAAGCACTGCCATCCCTCTTGAAACGTCCCTGCACTAGCGTCGCAACCTCTGGACCAGGCGCCCCTCCGCGTGAACGGAAGGACGGTGTCGGCGTCGTAGGGGGCGCCCTGAAATACGCCCCCCGATGGTCGTGAGTGACCGGCGCTGGTTCCCCCTATCTCGCCGCCACTCGGCGCTTCTCTGCGCCCCCTGTGCGCCGGCTCGATCCTGCGGCGGTCCGTGGAATTCCAGCACAGTGCCGGATCTCCAACAAGGCCCATGGGTCATGCCGTGACCTACGTGACAGCACGTGAGTGGCGCGTCACCAAATGTAGAAAGTGATCTCCCTGATAGCGGACATATGCCCGCGAGTCCCTCAGGGGTGGAGGGTGTCCCAGTCGCCATGATCAGGAGCGGAATGATGGCTTCAGGTGGGCAATGTCCGTTTCGTTGGGGTGAGTTGAGGGTCTGAATTGACCGGTTTGCCCATAGGTTCGTGAGCAAACTCACATGCGGATCAAGGGGTCTTCGTGACTTCGCAGGGGAATGGCGTGTTTAGCCTGACGCTTTACACAAGGGCGACATCTGCCAACTCGCGCCAGGGCCGGGCCCCTCTGACCCGCCTTGACGCCCACACACGACAAGGTCGAGTACAACGGTGAAGACGACGATGATGTTCCGCAACATAGCCAACCCGCGGCGCACGACTCTGGCGCACCTCGAGGACGCCGAGGACCTGCAGACCCAGGAGCTGCCGGAGCACTCGCTCGACCTCCCGGCCCAGACGGCCAACCCCAGGCGCACGATCCTGATGGAGATCCCGGTCCCCGCCGCCGCAGAGTAGTCGACGCGGAGTGGTCGACGAGGCTCCCCGGCCACCGGGGAGCCTTCTTCTTTTCATGCGTCGGCGAGTATTTTCCTGGCCGCACTCAGCTTCTTCCGGTGAAGCTCGCCCAGTTTCTTCAGCGCTTTGGCATCTGTCTTGATCATTTCCTTCTGGATCGCGGACTCGGCGTCGAACCAGACTTCCAGTAGACCGGTTCTCTCTTTGCATGAGACGTCGGCCACCGCTGTCTTCTTCTCGTTGGCCGACACCTTTCCTTGAAGGAAGGAAGGTGTCTCCAGCGCGTCCATCGGGGAGGCGTAGTCATATCTCTTCTGCTTCATGCAGGAGGACCATTTTTCGAAGACTGACCGAACCTCCGGGACCTTCTGGGAACTCTCGTAGCTTGCCGTCGAAATGCGGCTTGCCACCTCGGCTCCAGCCTTGTCTTCGTACGGCTTGCGGAAGCCGAGAATCGCTGACCCGAGGCAGCCGTCATCCGGTATTTTCTTTCCTTGGTATTCCAGCTTCAGGTTCTTCGTCGAGTCCGCTCCGAGGGATCGCTTTCCGTAGAGGACCTTGATCTGGTCCTTCGTGAGCTTCGCCTCCGGTGTGTCCTGTTGCGGCGGCATCCGGTATCCGTAGCGAGCCGCGCCGTCCATGTCCGTTATCCCGTACCGGCGATCCTGCGCGGCGGTCGGGGTCGGATTCTTCGTGGGTCGGTAGGTGAGGCCGAAGTCCTTCATGCAGTCACGGGTCAGTATCTGCTCGGCCGATCGGATCACCTCGTAGTCGGCGTCGCTGTAGCTGTACACGGCGATGGGCAGTCGGAAGGTGTAGCTGTTCTTCCCAGGTGACGAGGGGTTCGGGCTGGCTTCCGGTGCTGCGGAGGAGGGTGCGGAGGGGGTCTGGGCCGATGGCTCGTGCGAGGCGCAGCCGACCAGGAGCGAGAGGGACAGAACAGGGATCGCCAAACGTCTCATGAGTCCAGATGTCTCTTGGAATGTACGACTCGGGCTTCCTGAAAACAGCGGATCCCCGCGCAGGGCTGATCGCTCTGCGCGGGGTCGTGTGCTGTTTCCCTACAGGTGGCGGGTCAGTTCCACTTGTAGCAGTTCGTGCCGTTCCGGTCGAAGTCGAAAGAGGCGTTCTCGTTGTACGTCTTGGCGAGCCTGTCGGTGGCGGCCATCGGGGCGAACGTGTCGCAGGCGCCGCCGTAGTTGCTGTTGAAGAAGACCGTGGCGATGCTGTCGGGGCTCGCGTTCCAGAACGACGCCGCGTTGTTCTTCACGGCCTGGCCCTTGCCGGCCCCGGAGGACAGGAACGTGTAACCCGCGAGGTTGGACACACCGTCAGCCGTGAAAGCAGTGTGCGACCCCTCCATGCTGCTGTTGTAGTAGAAGAGGGCGCAGTCGTTTTCCCAGGTGGGACAGCCCTCTCTTGCCTCCGCGTGCGCCATCGGAGCCATACCCAGGACCGCTACGGCCGCAGCGGGAACTGCCAATGCCAGAGAAAGAGCCTTACGCGTCGACTTCATGGAATCCCCTCGTTTGTGAATGCACTGAGTGGCATTCGCGAAGATCACCCTAAAGAGCATGAAGGGTTCACGACAAGCGATTTCTGGCCAGTAGGACGGCCGAGGTGTGATGGGTGCGCGCAGCCCGGACTCGTGACCCGCCGCCCGATGATCAAGAGTCGGGACCGGTTAGCCTGGAGCGTCCAGAGTCGGCTGTCGCACACACCGGTCGGCCAACGCACGCACAGTTCTCAGTGAGGGGCGCCAGGATCCCGTGCGCATCGCCAGATTCTCCATCGACGGGAATGTCGCCTTCGGCGCGGTCGAGGGCGACAGGCCGGACGAGCTCGTCCTCGACATCATCAAGGGCATCCCGTTCGCGGACTTCGAGCTCTCCGGCACCAAGGTCCCGCTGAGCAAGGTCAGGCTGCTGCCGCCGGTGCTCCCCAACAAGGTCGTGGCCTTCGGCCGCAACTACGCCGAGCACGCGCGCGAACTCGGCAACGAGGTGCCCGACGCCCCGTTCGCCTTCTTCAAGCCGTCCACCTCGGTGATCGGCCCCGGCGACGACATCCAGTACCCGTCCTTCTCCGAGGACCTGCACCACGAGGCCGAACTGGCCGTCGTCATCGGCCGGATGTGCCGCGAGGTCCCGCGCGAGCGCGTCAAGGACGTCATCTTCGGCTACACCTGCGCGAACGACGTCACCGCCCGCGACGTCCAGAAGCGCGAGAAGCAGTGGGCCCGGGCCAAGGGCTTCGACACGTCCTGCCCGCTGGGCCCCTGGGTGGAGACGGACCTGGACGTCGAGACCGCGTCCGATCTGACCGTCCAGCTCACCGTCAACGGCGAACAGCGCCAGCTCGGCCGTACCAGCGAGATGATCCACTCGATCGAGGATCTGATCGTGAACATCACCGAGGCCATGACGCTGCTCCCCGGCGACGTGATCCTCACGGGCACCCCGGCAGGCGTCGGGCCGCTCATCGTCGGCGACGAGGTCGCCGTCACCATCGAAGGCATCGGCACTCTCACCAACAAGGTTGTCAAGCGTGGCTAGCGCACCCGTCCGCGTACGTTTCTGCCCGTCGCCCACCGGTAACCCCCACGTGGGCCTGGTCCGCACCGCCCTGTTCAACTGGGCGTTCGCCCGGCACCACCAGGGCACTCTGGTCTTCCGCATCGAGGACACCGACGCGGCCCGCGACTCCGAGGAGTCGTACAACCAGCTGCTCGACTCGATGCGCTGGCTGGGCTTCGACTGGGACGAGGGCCCCGAGGTCGGCGGCCCGCACGCGCCGTACCGCCAGTCGCAGCGCATGGACCTCTACAAGGAGGTCGCGCAGAAGCTCCTGGACGCCGGTCACGCGTACTACTGCTACTGCTCCCAGGAGGAGCTGGACACCCGCCGCGAGGCCGCCCGCGCCGCCGGCAAGCCCTCCGGCTACGACGGCCACTGCCGCGACCTGACCGCCGCGCAGGTCGAGGAGTACAAGGCCCAGGGCCGCACCCCGATCGTCCGCTTCCGCATGCCCGACGAGACGATCACCTTCACGGACCTGGTCCGCGGGGAGCTGACGTTCACGCCGGAGAACGTGCCGGACTACGGCATCGTCCGCGCGAACGGCGCCCCGCTGTACACCCTCGTCAACCCGGTCGACGACGCGCTGATGGAGATCACGCACGTCCTGCGCGGCGAGGACCTGCTCTCCTCCACCCCCCGCCAGGTCGCCCTGTACAAGGCGCTGATCGAGCTGGGCATCGCCAAGCAGATCCCGGAGTTCGGGCACCTGCCGTACGTCATGGGCGAGGGCAACAAGAAGCTGTCCAAGCGCGACCCGCAGGCGTCGCTCAACCTCTACCGCGAGCGCGGCTTCCTCCCGGAGGGCCTGCTCAACTACCTCTCCCTCCTGGGCTGGTCGCTCTCCGCGGACAAGGACATCTTCACCATCGACGAGATGGTCGCGGCCTTCGAGATCGCGGACGTGAACCCCAACCCTGCGCGCTTCGACCTCAAGAAGTGCGAGGCGATCAACGGCGACCACATCCGCCTCCTGGCCGTGAAGGAGTTCACGGAGCGCTGCGCCCCGTGGCTGAAGGCCCCGTTCGCCCCCTGGGCGCCGGAGGACTTCGACGAGGCCAAGTGGCAGGCGGTCGCCCCGCACGCCCAGACCCGCGTCAAGGTCCTCTCGGAGATCACGGACAACGTCGACTTCCTGTTCCTGCCGGAGCCGGTCTTCGACGAGCCGAGCTGGACGAAGGCGATGAAGGAGGGCAGCGACGCCCTCCTCCGCACGGCCCGCGAGAAGCTGGAGTCCGCGGACTGGACGTCCCCGGAGTCCCTCAAGGAGGCCGTCCTGGTCGCCGGCGAGGCCCACGGCCTCAAGCTCGGCAAGGCCCAGGCCCCGGTCCGTGTGGCCGTCACCGGCCGCACGGTCGGCCTGCCCCTCTTCGAGTCCCTGGAGATCCTGGGCAAGGAGAAGACGCTGGCACGCATCGACGCGGCGTTGGCGAAGCTGACCGCGTAAGGCACACGCGCGTGAGGGGCGGCAGCCATGAAGGCTGCCGCCCCTTCTCCGTTGCCGGGCACGGGCGTTGTCAGTGCCGGCGGCTACTGTTCCGGATCACTGAAGACCGTCCCGGAAGGCGCCCGCTCATGCCGATGTCCGCTCGTGACTACACCTGGCTGTTCACGCCCGGAAGCACGTTCACCTACGAGTCCGGAACGGCCGGTGTGATCCACGTCGCGGACGGCGGCGATCTGGGGCTGCCCACCGGCCGCGTCGTGGCCTGCGACCCGTTCGTCTACCTGGGCGCGGGAGACATCGAACCCTTCACGGTCACCGTCGAGCCCGGCCGCTACCGCGTCGAGGCTGCCATGGCCACCCTCACCCGCCCCGACGAGCCCTCGTCCGACAAGCCCCACCACCGCGTGGCCGCCGCCCGCCTCGTCATACGCGACGAACCCACCGCCACCTGGGAACTCGCCGTCCAGCCCGGCCAGGACCTCTCCGAGCTCGGCGAGGACGAGTTCTACGGCTACGGCGTCGACGCCGGCACCGGCGGCTTCTACGACGCCTCGGTGGACGGCTCCTTCCCCGAGTGCGAGGCCGACGAGGGGCCGCTCTGGGACGCCTTCGCGGAACACGGCCACGCCCCGGGCCCGTACCTCGTCACGTCTCCTTCCACCGGCCACACCCTGGCGGCCTTCGGCTCCGGCTGGGGCGACGGCGTCTACCCCACCTGGATCGGGCGCACGACGACCGGCGAGGTCACCTGCTTCGTCACGGACTTCTTCGTCGCCCCGGACCCGGCCGACGTCCCCGCGTGACAACCGCCGAGGGGCAGACGCGCCCCCGGACTCCGGGTTACCGTCGGATCATGAGCATTCGGGCCGTGGTCTGGGACGTCGACGACACTCTCTTCGACTACAGCGCCGCGGACCGCATCGGAATGCGCGGACAGCTGGCGGCCGAGGGCCTGTTGGACACGTACGACAGCGTCGAGCAGGCCATCGTGCGCTGGCGGCAGATCACCGACGCGCAGTGGGCGCGGTTCTCGGCGGGGGAGACCACCTTCCAGGGACAGCGCCGGGACCGGGTACGGGTGTTCCTGGGCGAGGAGCTGAGCGACGCCGAGGCCGACGCCTGGTTCGAGCGGTACATCTCGCACTACGAGACCGCCTGGACCCTCTTCCCCGACGTCCTGCCCGCCCTGGACACCCTCGCGGCCAGCCACCGCCACGCCGTTCTGTCCAACTCCAGCATCCAGGTCCAGGACCGCAAGCTGCGCGTCCTCGGCGTGCACGACCGCTTCGAGGTCATCCTGTGCGCCGCCGAGCTGGGCGTCTCCAAGCCCGAGGCCCGCGCCTTCCTCGCGGCCTGCGACGCCCTGGAGCTGGCCCCTCACCAGGTGGCGTACGTCGGTGACCATCCGGAGATCGACGGGCGGGGCGCAGCCGACGCCGGGCTGCTGTCCGTCTGGATCGACCGCGACGGCGTACACACCGTCGGCGACGCTCCCTCAGGCCCGCACCGGATCGTCTCCCTCGCCGAACTCCCCGCGCTCCTCGGCGCGGATACCCGTTTTGGAGCCCCGTCCACCTTCGGGTAATGTTCTTCCTGCGCCGCCGGAGAGCGGGCCGAAAGGCCGGGAACCGGAGGCGCAAGCTAGAACGAGATCCCCACAGGGGCTTGAGTTCCAGTGGCCTATGGTGTAATTGGCAGCACGACGGTTTCTGGTTCCGTTAGTCTTGGTTCGAGTCCAGGTAGGCCAGCTCGCAGATCATCCAGAATCTGCAATCGCGGAGCGCATCCGCAAAGCCCCCGTTGTGTAGCGGCCTAGCACGCTGCCCTCTCAAGGCAGTAGCGCCGGTTCGAATCCGGTCGGGGGTACAGATCCTTCCCAGGAAGGCGGTCAGGGTCGCACCCGCCGCCTCTCATGCAGGATCGCTAGGGCCCCCGTTGTGTAGCGGCCTAGCACGCCGCCCTCTCAAGGCGGTAGCGCCGGTTCGAATCCGGTCGGGGGTACGATTTGCTCTAAATCACCTTGGTCTATGGTGTAATTGGCAACACTACGGTTTCTGGTACCGTCATTCTTGGTTCGAGTCCAGGTAGACCAGCTCGGATCTGCGGAAACGTAAGATCCTCGCCCCCGTTGTGTAGCGGCCTAGCACGCCGCCCTCTCAAGGCGGTAGCGCCGGTTCGAATCCGGTCGGGGGTACAGAGACAAGGCCCTTCGCTTCGGCGGAGGGCCTTCGTCGTGCCCGGTGCCGGCTACTCGAAGCCGTACCGCCGCGTCGTCTCCTCCTCCTGGGCCAGCCGGTGCAGCGCCTGCAGCACCGGCTCGTTGAGGATCGCCCCCAGGACCGCCCACTCGATCCGTTCCGCCTCCGAGGACTGTGTCTCCATGTTGTCCAGGTCGAGGACGGCTGTCCGGTGCATCAACTCGGCGTACGGTGCGAGCAGTTCGGCCCCGAAGCCGTAGCCGAGCCGGCGGAACGCGGCCACCGCCACCACCAGCGAGCGGTACGCGGGGGAGATGCTCGTGAGCTGCTTGGCGTTCTCCCAGCCGAGCCGGTCCAGGAGCGTGGTGATCTCCTGCTGTGCGACCTGGACGTACTCGTCGTCCTCGTCCGGCTCCGGCACCTGAGGCAGCGCCCACATCGCCGCGCCCAGGCGGACCGACCGGCCCAGGGAGTCGTCGTCCACGTGTCCGAGCACCTCGCGCACCTTCGCCACCGGCACCCGGCCCACCTGGATCATCGCCCGCACCAGCCGCAGCCGGCGCAGATGCTCCTCGTCGTACTCGGCCGTCGTGGTGTTGATCTGGCGGCCCGGCGGCAACAGCCCTTCGCGCAGGTAGTACTTGATCGTTGCTGCGGACACGCCACTGCGCTCGCTCAGCTCCGCCAGCCGCATCTCTTGCGCCTCTCCTTGGTAAGTGCCACTATCCAATCATCGCCAGAAGGATAGTGGCGCTATCTGATGAGGGGGATCGTCATGTTCGCGAAGCCGGTGCCGGGCCTTACGACCGCGGCGGCCGAGGGGGATGTGGTGGTCCTGCTGATCGGCATGCGGATCAACCACTTCTGGGCCGTGCACCACTGGTGGCCGGTGCTCATTGCGATGCCGCGGATGCTGCGGGAGTTGCAGAAGGACAAGAGCCGAGGCCTGCTCGGCCATGTGATGTTGACGGCCTCACCGCGGACGTACTACGTCGTCCAGTACTGGGAGTCCAAGGAGAAGCTCTACTCCTACGCGCACTCGCCCGACATGTCCCACCACAAGGCGTGGGCGATCATCAACCGCAAGGAGCGCGCGGGGAAGATTCGTCAGCACGTCGGGCGGTGGCACGAGGCCTATGTGGTGCCCGAGGGGTCGTACGAGTCGATCTATGCCGACATGCCGGCCTTCGGGCTCGCGGCCGCGTACGGGGTGCTGCCCGTCGAGAAGCGGGGGCGTCGTGCCCAGGACCGGTTCCGGTACCGGTCGGCAGGCGCGGTCGAAGAAGCCGGGTGACCGGGGGGATCGGGGGAACGAGGGGGCCTGCCGCGGCGTTGAGGCGGGCCCCCTCGTCATGTCCGAATGTCAGCCGGTGCGGCGCAGGGCCTCGGAGAGGCGGGCGGCGGCGTCGATGACTGCCTGGGCGTGCATGCGGCCCGGGTGGCGGGTCAGGCGCTCGATGGGGCCGGAGACCGAGACGGCGGCCACCACGCGGTTGGAGGGGCCGCGCACGGGCGCGGAGACGGACGCGACGCCCGGCTCGCGCTCGCCGATGGACTGGGCCCAGCCGCGGCGTCGTACGCCCGAGAGGGCTGTGGCGGTGAAGCGCGCGCCCTGGAGACCGCGGTGCAGGCGCTCCGGCTCCTCCCAGGCCATCAGGATCTGGGCCGAGGAGCCCGCCTTCATCGTGAGCGTCGAGCCGACCGGGACCGTGTCCCGAAGGCCGGACAGGCGCTCGGCCGCGGCGACGCAGATGCGCATGTCGCCCTGGCGGCGGTAGAGCTGCGCGCTCTCGCCCGTGATGTCCCGCAGGTGTGTGAGCACCGGGCCCGCCGTGGCGAGGAGGCGGTCCTCGCCGGCGGCCGCGGCCAGCTCGGCGAGGCGGGGGCCGAGAATGAAGCGGCCCTGCATGTCGCGCGCCACCATACGGTGGTGTTCCAAAGCCACGGCCAGCCGGTGGGCCGTGGGTCGTGCGAGTCCGGTGGCAGCGACCAAGCCTGCGAGGGTGGCCGGACCGGACTCCAGGGCGCTCAGGACAAGGGCTGCCTTGTCCAGAACGCCGACGCCGCTACTGTTGTCCATGAAACGATACTCGCGTCTCACTCTGTGAAACGCAAGTTCCTTTTTTCGTGAGACGCGCAACCCTTGGATACACAGCGGCCCGCAGACCAACGGGCCTGGCGGCGGCTGCCCGGGAACAGGGGCCGTGGGCGTCGCCTCCACAAGATCTCTAGTTGGGCCGGCGCACCTTTGCCGGCCGGAGGGAAAGCGATGGGTAGGACACTCGCGGAGAAGGTCTGGGACGACCACGTCGTCCGGCGCGCCGAGGGCGAGCCCGACCTTCTCTTCATCGATCTCCACCTCCTGCACGAGGTGACCAGCCCGCAGGCCTTCGACGGCCTCCGTCAGGCGGGGCGTCCCGTGCGCCGGCTCGACCTGACCATCGCCACCGAGGACCACAACACCCCGACCCTCGACATCGACAAGCCCATCGCGGACCCGGTCTCCCGCGTCCAGCTGGAGACGCTGCGCAAGAACGCCGCCGAGTTCGGTGTGCGTCTGCACTCGCTGGGTGACGTCGAGCAGGGCGTCGTCCACGTCGTGGGCCCGCAGCTGGGTCTGACCCAGCCGGGCATGACGGTCGTCTGCGGCGACTCCCACACCTCCACGCACGGCGCCTTCGGCGGTCTGGCCTTCGGCATCGGCACCTCCCAGGTGGAGCATGTGCTGGCCACCCAGACGCTGCCGATGGCCCGGCCCAAGACCATGGCCATCACCGTGGACGGCGAGCTGCCCGAGGGCGTCACCGCCAAGGACCTGATCCTGGCGATCATCGCCCGGATCGGCACCGGCGGCGGCCAGGGCTACGTCCTGGAGTACCGCGGCTCCGCCATCGAGAAGCTCTCGATGGAGGCCCGGATGACCATCTGCAACATGTCGATCGAGGCCGGCGCCCGCGCGGGCATGATCGCCCCCGACGAGACCACCTTCGAGTACCTCAAGGGCCGTCCGCACGCCCCCAAGGACGAGGACTGGGACGCGGCCGTCGCGTACTGGAAGACGCTGCAGACGGACGCGGACGCGGAGTTCGACACCGAGGTCGTCATCAAGGCCGACGAGCTGTCGCCGTTCGTCACCTGGGGCACCAACCCCGGCCAGGGCGCGCCGCTTTCGGCGGACGTCCCCGACCCTGCTTCGTACGAAGACGCTTCGGAGCGCCTCGCCGCCGAAAAGGCCCTGGAATACATGGGGTTGGAGGCCGGACAGTCGCTGCGGTCCATCAAGGTGGACACCGTCTTCGTAGGTTCGTGCACCAACGGCCGTATCGAGGACCTGCGTGCGGCGGCCGAGCTCGTGAAGGGCCGCAAAGTCGCCGACGGCGTACGGATGCTGGTCGTCCCGGGCTCCGCGCGGGTCGGTCTGCAGGCCGTCTCCGAGGGCCTGGACGTCGTCTTCAAGGAGGCCGGCGCCGAATGGCGGCACGCGGGCTGCTCGATGTGTCTGGGCATGAACCCGGACCAGCTGGCCCCCGGTGAGCGCTCCGCGTCCACCTCCAACCGCAACTTCGAGGGCAGGCAGGGCAAGGGCGGCCGTACGCACCTGGTCTCGCCGCAGGTCGCCGCCGCGACCGCCGTGCTGGGTCACCTGGCCTCGCCCGCCGACCTGTCCGACGCCCCTGTGCCCGCTGGAGTCTGAGAGTCATGGAAGCATTCACCACGCACACCGGCCGGGCCGTCCCGCTGCGCCGCTCCAACGTCGACACCGACCAGATCATCCCTGCTCACTGGCTCAAGAAGGTGACCCGGGACGGTTTCGAGGACGGACTGTTCGAGGCCTGGCGCAAGGACGAGAAATTCATCCTCAACCAGCCCGAGCGCAAGGGCGCCACGGTTCTGGTTGCCGGCCCCGACTTCGGCACCGGCTCCTCCCGTGAGCACGCCGTGTGGGCGCTGCAGAACTACGGCTTCAAGGCCGTCATCTCCTCCCGGTTCGCCGACATCTTCCGCGGCAACTCGCTCAAGAACGGCCTGCTCACAGTGGTTCTGGAGCAGAAGATCGTGGACGCGCTGCAGGAACTCACCGAGAAGGACCCGCAGGCCGAGGTCACGGTCGACCTGGAGGCCCGCGAGGTGCGCGCCGAGGGCATCACCGCCGCCTTCGAGCTCGACGAGAACGCCCGCTGGCGACTGCTGAACGGGCTGGACGACATCTCCATCACCCTCCAGAACGAGGCCGACATCTCCGCGTACGAGGCCAAGCGGCCCTCGTACAAGCCGCGGACGCTCCCGGTCTGACCCGGAGCCCCTCGGCTGGTCGAGTTTCGGCCACCTGAACACCCCCGCTGTACCCCCGATCAGCCCGATCGGGGGTACAGCTGTTTGTGCACCCGTACGGCCCTGAGCGACGCGCCGCGATCTCTCAACTTCCCACGTTACGACGGGTGTTGTCGGGGTACGCGACCCTTGTAGCCGGGGCTTCCGCATGCGCCCGGAAGGCCGTTTGAGGCGGCAGTTGCACCCTGAGCAGGCGACAACTCGCCCCAGATGGCACAATCTGTGCATGGAACACGACGGCCAACTCGAGCTCTATGCGGCAGTCGCGGACCAACTGAAGGAAGCGCACACAAGAGTGCGCGCACTGCAAGTCCCGGAGGGCGTACGGATGGCGCTGACCCGGAAGCTGCTGGTCATTACGGCCGCGGCCAAACACGACGTCGCCGAAGCGACAAGGCGTCTGGAGGCGTTCACGGCAGACCTCGACGCGGGTCGAATCCCGGAAGAGGAACGCTGAACACGTCCAGGACAGCCGAGTTCGTTGCGGCACAAGGGTGATAAGCCCGTTTCGTGTTTGATTTGCGGTATATATCTGCCTAACGTGCGAAAAAGCTTGAACACTTTCGTTCTGGCAATGTCTCCGAAGGGGAAGACGTGAACAAGGCGCAGCTCGTAGAAGCGATTGCCGACAAGGTGGGCGGCCGCCAGCAGGCCGCCGACGCGGTCGACGCGGTCCTGGACGCCATCGTCCGCGCGACCGTCTCGGGTGACCGGGTCTCGGTCACCGGGTTCGGTTCGTTCGAGAAGGTCGACCGTCCCGCCCGTTACGCTCGCAACCCCCAGACGGGCGAGCGGGTTCGGGTCAAGAAGACGTCCGTGCCGCGCTTCCGCGCCGGCCAGGGCTTCAAGGACCTGGTGAGCGGCTCGAAGAAGCTCCCGCGCGGCGGCGAGGTCGCTGTCAAGAAGGCGCCCAAGGGCAGCCTGACCGGCGGGGCTGCCGCGACGGTCAAGAAGGCCGCCGCGAAGAAGGCCGCCCCGGCGAAGCGGGCGACGGCCGCCGCGAAGAAGACCACGGCGAAGAAGACGACGGCCAAGAAGACCACGGCCACCGCGAAGAAGACCACGGCGAAGAAGGCGCCCGCCAAGAAGACCACGGCGACCGCCAAGAGCACCGCCGCGAAGAAGACCACCGCCAAGAAGGCGACGGCCAAGAAGGCCCCGGCGAAGAAGGCGACCGCCAAGAAGGCGCCCGCCAAGAAGTCGACGGCTCGCAAGACCACCGCCAAGAAGGCCACCGCCCGCAAGAGGTAAGGGCGCAGGGGCACTCACGCGCCGGGCCGGACTCCGCATCGGAGTCCGGCCCGCGGCGTGTTCACAGCTTTGTCGGGAGCGTCTGTTTCAGAGCGTCTGCAGCGTCACCAGAGTGATCCGGGGACTGTCCTTCGAGCCCTCCACCTCGATGCGCACCCGCTGACCGGGCCGCAGGAGCCGCAGCCCGCCCGCGTCGAACGCCGGGGCGTCGAACGGGACCGGCGTGCCGTCGTCGAGCAGCACACTGCCGCTGCGGGTGTCGGGGTCGTACGTGTATGCGGTGGCCTGCATGGCGGCAGCCTACTGCCCGGGGATCAGCAGCCGCGCCGCCGCGGCGGCCGTTCGTGGGCCCACCCCGAGGGCCAGCGCGGCCCGCAGGTCGGCGCCGGTGTCCACGTCCTGTCGTACCGAATCCACGTCGGTGAGCGTGAGTTCGACGGCGCCGGACGCACGATGGCGGGCACGGGAATCGGTGCCGAATACGGGGAGCAATTCCCGGCCGGGTGCGGCGGCCAGAAGAGTGGTGCCGATTTCGGCGGCGTCCGGGAGGAAAGCGCGGGGGAATTCCGCGGCCGCATCAAGGACCCGGGCCAATTCCAGGGGCCGTAGCGCCGGGAGATCGGCGTTCAGGGCCGCCACGGCGCTTTCGGGGCGCGTTGACCGTACGGCGGCCGCGGCGTGCCTCAGTGCCGTGTTCAGGCCGCCTTGCGGCTCGTCGGGGACGATCAGGGCGCCCAGGGCGGACAGTTCGCGGCCGGCCAGGGCGTCGTCCGTGACGACTGCCACATCCTTGACCGCCGGGCATGCCAGCGCGGCCGCCACGGTGTCCTGGGCGAAGGCGAGGGCGAGGCCCGGGCGCAGCCCGTCGGCGGCGGTGTCCGAGAGCCTGCTCTTGGCCCGCGCCAGGGCTTTCAAGGGGATGACCAAAGTCCACTGCACGAGCGTTCCGTCCTTCTCTTGTCGCGGCCATTGTTACTCAGCCGTCACCGGGCCATCTGTCGGCCGCCGGGGCGGGGCGTACGGTGTTCTCGACAGACCGTCGGCCTGGGGCGACACTTGTGCGGCTCCCCAGGCTCTGGAGGAAGGTGTTCGCGTGCCCCGCCGCAGAATCGGCTTCTGGTACCGCCTCGCAGCGGTGATCGCCAAACCACCGCTGGTGGTTCTGATCAACCGGGACTGGCGCGGAATGGAGCACATTCCGGCCGACGGTGGATTTATCACCGCGGTGAACCACAATTCGCACATCGACCCCTTCGCGTACGCGCACTTTCAGTACAACACCGGCCGTGTTCCGCGATTCCTCGCGAAGAGCGGTCTTTTCAACAAGGGATTCATCGGCGCCATGATGCGTGGCACCGGGCAGATCCCCGTCTACCGCGAGACCACGGACGCGCTGAGTGCCTTCAGGGCCGCGATCGACGCCGTGGAACGCGGCGAATGCGTCGCGTTCTACCCCGAGGGCACCATCACCCGGGACCCCGACCAGTGGCCCATGACCGGCAAGACCGGCGCCGCGCGCGTGGCCCTGCAGACCAAGTGCCCGGTGATCCCGGTCGCGCAGTGGGGCGCCAACGAACTGCTGCCGCCGTACGGCAAGAAGCTCAACGTCCTTCCGCGCAAGACCTCGTACGTCCTCGCGGGCCCGCCCGTGGACCTGTCGAGCTTCTACGACAAGGAGATGACCCCGGACCTCCTGAAGGAGGCGACCGAGGTCATCATGGCCGCCGTCACCGCCCAGCTGGAGCTCGTCCGCGGCGAGAAGGCGCCCGAGACGCCCTACGACCCGCGTACCGAGCGGATCGAGCAGCGCCGCCGGACCGAGGCGCAAACGCAGGTGAAGACCGAACAGGAAGAGGAGCAGGGCACGTGAGCAAGCCGGTCAAGGCGGCCGTCTTCGGCACCGGATCGTGGGGCACCGCCTTCGGCATGGTGCTCGCCGACGCGGGGTGCGAGGTCACCCTGTGGGGCCGCCGCGCCGAACTCGCGGAAGCGGTCAACTCCACGCGTACGAACCCGGACTACCTCCCCGGCGTCGAACTCCCGGAGAACCTGCGGGCGACGGCGGACGCCGCCGAGGCCGCGCACGACGCCGACTTCACCGTCCTCGCCGTCCCCTCGCAGACCTTGCGCGCGAACCTCGCCGAATGGGTGCCGCTGCTCGCGCCCGACACGGTTCTCGTGTCGCTGATGAAGGGCGTCGAACTCGGCTCCGCCATGCGGATGAGCGAGGTCATCGAGGACGTCGCCAAGGTGGGACAGGACCGCATCGCCGTGGTCACCGGACCCAACCTCGCCCGCGAGATCGCGGCCCGCATGCCGGCCGCCGCGGTGGTCGCCTGCACGGACGCGGCCGTGGCCCAGCGGCTCCAGGCGGCTTGCCACACGCCGTACTTCAGGCCGTACACCGAAACGGACGTGGTCGGTTGCGAGCTGGGCGGTGCCGTGAAGAATGTCATCGGGCTCGCCGTCGGCATCGCGGACGGCATGGGGCTCGGCGACAACGCCAAGGGCTCGCTCATCACACGGGGCCTCGCGGAGACCGCGCGGCTCGGTGTCGCGCTGGGTGCCGACCCGCTGACGTTCGCCGGACTCGCGGGTCTGGGCGACCTGGTGGCGACCTGCTCCTCGCCGCTGTCCCGCAACCACACCTTCGGCACCAACCTCGGCAAGGGCATGACCCTGCAGGAGACCATCGCGGTCACCAAGCAGACCGCCGAGGGCGTCAAGTCCTGTGAGTCCGTGCTGGATCTGGCGCGCAGGCACGGCGTCGACATGCCCATCACCGAGACGGTCGTCGGCATCGTGCACGAGGGCAAGCCTCCGGTGGTCGCGCTCAAGGAGCTGATGTCGCGCAGCGCGAAGCCCGAACGACGCTGAGCGACGCCAGTTGAGGCACGCTGTATCAGGGCACTACCACCGGGTACTCTCAACGCGATATGAGCACCGAGAACCTCCCCCAGAGCCCTGAGCAGCCGCCGCGCAAGCCGCGCGTGGCCGTCGTGTTCGGCGGACGCAGCTCCGAACACGGGATCTCCATGGTCACCGCCGGCGCCGTACTGCGGGCCATCGACCGGAGCAAGTACGACGTCCTGCCGATCGGCATCACCCGGGAAGGCCGCTGGGTGCTCACCGCGGACGATCCGGAACGCATGGCGATCACGGAACGCCGTACGCCGAACGTCGAGGAGCTCGCCGATTCGACCGAGGGCGGCGTGGTGCTCCCCGTCGACCCCGCGAACCGCGAAGTCGTCTACAGCGAGCCCGGATCCGTGCCCAAGGCGCTCGGCGAGGTCGACGTCGTCTTCCCCGTCCTGCACGGTCCGTACGGCGAGGACGGCACCCTGCAGGGGCTCCTGGAGCTCTCCGGCGTGCCGTACGTCGGCTCGGGTGTGCTGGCCTCGGCCGTCGGCCAGGACAAGGAGTACATGAAGCGGGTGTTCACCTCCTTCGGGCTCAAGGTCGGCCCGTACGTGGTGATCCGGCCGCGCGAGTGGGAGCAGGACGAGTCGGCCGCCCGCAAGAAGATCGTCGACTTCGCCGGCGACCACGGCTGGCCGCTGTTCGTGAAGCCCGCGCGCGCGGGTTCGTCGATCGGCATCACCAAGGTCGACGACCTGTCGGGGCTCGACGAGGCGATCGCCGAGGCGCAGAGCCACGACCCGAAGATCCTGATCGAGGCGGCGCTGCGCGGCCGCGAGATCGAGTGCGGGGTGCTGGAGTTCGAGGACGGTCCGCGGGCCTCCGTACCGGCCGAGATCCCGCCGCCGGACGCGCACGCGTACTACGACTTCGAGGCCAAGTACATCGACTCGACCCCGGGGCTCGTCCCGGCGCCGCTGACTCCCGAGGAGACGGCCGAGGTGCAGCGGCTCGCGGTGGACGCCTTCGAGGCGGCCTCCTGCGAGGGGCTCGTCCGCGCGGACTTCTTCCTCACCGAGGACAACGAGTTCGTGATCAACGAGATCAACACGATGCCCGGCTTCACGCCGATCTCGATGTACCCGCAGATGTGGCAGGCGAGCGGGATCAGCTATCCGGAACTGGTGGACCGGTTGGTGCAGGCGGCACTTCGCAGGTCCACGGGTCTGCGTTGATCTAGTCGGCGATCCCTTCGGGGATCGCCTTCTTGATGGAGGACGCCAGGTCGACGAGCGGGGCCATACCGTCTGCCGTGCGGTCCTTCGGAATGCTCACCTCGACGTACGCCTTGCGCAGGGTCGTCGTGAGCCGGAACGACCCGTCGTCCCGCTTCTGCAGCAGCCACCCCACGCCGTTCACCTCGACACCGTCCGCGTCGGGGTCGTTCATCGCGGTGGGTCGTGTGACACCGCAGCGCAGTATGATCGCCGGGCTTCCCCAGCCCGCGGTCAGCGCGGAGGCGGGCTCGGGATCCTCACGGCTCAGACCGTCCACCTTCGACGGCAGTGCCTCGTCCAGGTTCCGGCACAGCTTCGTGACCTTCGAACCCGGACCGGGAACCGCCGCCGACGCGCTGTCGTCTGCTGAGGAGCAGCCCGCGACCGTGATCACGAGGACGAGTGCGGGCAGACCGAGAAGCCGGTGACGGAAGAAGTTCACCGGCCAAGGGTAGACGGGGACTAGAGATGGACTACCGGGCAGGTCAGGGTGCGGGTGATGCCGTCCACTTGCTGGACCTTGGCGACCACCATGCGGCCGAGGTCGTCGACGGTGTCCGCCTGGGCGCGCACGATCACGTCATAGGGTCCTGTCACGTCCTCGGCCTGGATGACTCCAGGAATCTTGCTGATCGTCTCGGCGACGGTCGACGCTTTGCCGACCTCCGTCTGGATCAGGATGTACGCCTGTACCACGGAACCTCCAGGGCGGCCACGAGGATCATGTGGGGAAAAGGAACGCCACGGTATCGCGTCGCCGCTCGCCGCGGGGAGACCTGCGGGGACCGCTGCCTCCGCGCCGGGGTGCGGGCACGACAGAAGTTGACGGTTCCCTCGACCGTATCGAGGACACTGGGGACGCGCGACCGGGCACGGCAAGGTACAGAAGGGGCGTAAGGGCAATGAAGGGCACTGTTGGTGAGCTCGGTGAGTTCGGGCTCATCAGGGAGCTCACCTCCCGTCTCACCACCACCCCGGCGGTCCGGGTGGGCCCCGGCGACGACGCCGCGGTGGTCGCCGCGCCCGACCGCAGAGTCGTGGCGAGCACCGACATCCTTCTCGAGGGCCGGCACTTCCGCCGCGACTGGTCCACGGCCTACGACGTGGGGCGCAAGGCGGCCGCGCAGAACCTCGCGGACATCGCCGCCATGGGCGCCGTACCGACCGCGCTGCTGCTCGGCCTGGTCGTCCCCGCCGAACTCCCGGTGACCTGGCCGACCGAGCTGATGGACGGGCTGCGCGACGAGTGCCAGGTCGCGGGCGCGTCGGTGGTCGGCGGGGATGTCGTACGAGGTGACACGATCATGGTGTCGATCACCGCGCTCGGCGATCTGCGCGGCCAGGAGCCCGTGACGCGGGCCGGCGCACAGCCCGGTGACCTCGTCGCGGTGACCGGCTGGCTGGGCTGGTCCGCGGCCGGGTACGCGGTGCTGTCCCGCGGTTTCCGTTCGCCGCGCGCCTTCGTGGAGGCGCACCGGCGTCCCGAGCCGCCGTACCACGCGGGCCCGGCGGGGGCCGCGCTCGGCGCGACCTCGATGTGCGACGTGAGCGACGGGCTGATCGCCGACCTCGGGCACATCGCCGAGGCCAGCAAGGTCCGCATCGACATCCGTTCCGGCGCGATCGACATCCCGTCCCAGATGAACGACATCGGGCAGGCCGTAGGCGTCGACCCGATGCAGTGGGTGCTCACCGGGGGAGAGGACCACGCGATCGTCGCGACCTTCCCGCCGGACGTGAAGCTCCCGGCCCGCTGGAAGATCATCGGCGAGGTCCTCAACCCCTCTGCGCTGCCCCAGGTCACGGTCGACGGGGCGCCCTGGACCAGCAAGGGCGGCTGGGACCACTTCGGGGACATCGAGTCGTGAGCCCGCCCCGGGTGCTGACCGTGGCGGGCTCCGACTCCGGCGGGGGCGCGGGGATCCAGGCCGACCTGAAGACGATGCTCGCGCTCGGCGTGCACGGGATGAGTGTCGTCACGGCGGTCACCGCGCAGAACTCCCTCGGTGTGCAGGGAGCTTGGGAGCTGCCCGTGGAGGCGGTGCGGGCGCAGTACCGCAGTGTCGTCGACGACATCGGCGTACAGGCGGTCAAGACGGGGATGCTCGCGTCGGCCGAACTCGTGGAGGCGGTGGCGGAGTTGATCGGGGGGACGGACGCACCGGCGGTCGTGGACCCGGTCGGGATCTCCAAGCACGGGGACTCGCTGCTGGCGGACTCCGCGCTGGAATCCGTACGGACCCGGTTGCTTCCGGTGGCCACCGTGGCCACGCCGAACCTCGACGAGGTGGCCCAACTCACCGGCGTCCAGGTCGCGTCGGAGGCCGGGATGCGTGAGGCCGCCGCGGCTGTCCTGTCGTACGGGTCGAAGTGGGCGCTCATCAAGGGCGGTCATCTGCCCGGCGACGCCGTCGACCTGCTCACCGACGGCAGTGAGGAGCACTGGCTGCGCGCACCCCGCCACGACAACCGGCACACGCACGGCACGGGCTGCACCCTCGCGTCGGCGATCGCGTCGCAGCTGGCGAAGGGGCAGTCGGTGCCGGAGGCGGTGACGGTGGCCAAGGAGTACGTCACCGGGGCGATCGTGGCCGGGTTCGCGCTGGGTGGGGGAATCGGGCCGGTGGATCATGGCTGGCGGTTCCGCTAGCGCGTAGGCATGGCAAAAAGCCGGCCCACCTTCCGGTGGACCGGCTCAATGCAGCGAACCAGCAGTGGCCGCGCGCTTAGCTGTGCGTCAGCGCGAGACCTTGCCGGCCTTGATGCACGAGGTGCAAGCGTTCACGCGCTTCGGCGTCCCGCTCACCACGGTACGGACGCGCTGGATGTTCGGGTTCCAGCGGCGGGACGTACGGCGGTGCGAGTGCGAGATGTTGTTGCCGAAGCCCGGCCCCTTGCCGCAGACGTCGCAGTTGGCAGCCACGGGTCACTCCAAAGACTTCAGATGCACTTACGGTTGGATCCCGGCATGCCGGGATCGAGATCGCAGGATCAGAGATCTGAGTGGCGGTGCCAGGGGGAGAGCCCGATGGGATCGGGCAACCGGAGCAGCATACAACGACTGCACCAGTACAACGAAACTACCATGGCTGATCAGGGGTCCGCTCCAGCCCTCTTCCGGTGGACACCTCCCCGGGGTCTACGCTGCGTCCCACGGCCGGCAGCTCAAGGAGGCGCAGGTGGCGCAGGTGCCGCAGACATTCTTCGATGCTCTCGCGGTGCGCACCTGGTGCGGTCTCGCGCTCCGGGCACTGGGGCGGGCGCGCGAGGAGATCGACGCGATCAACGTCTACCCCGTGGCCGACGGGGACACCGGCACGAACCTGTATCTGACGGTGGAGTCCGCGGTCGCCGCGGTCGAGGCCGTCTTCGAGGCCCATGAGGTCGACGCCCACGTCTCCGGGAAGCCGACGCTCGCCGACGCCACGCGCGCGATGGCGCACGGTGCCCTGATAGGCGCCCGCGGCAACTCCGGGACGATCCTCGCCCAGCTGCTGCGCGGGATGGCCCAGGTACTCGCTGCCGACAGTGACAGCCCTCACACCGACGGTAGCGGCCTGCGGCTCGCCCTGCGGCACGCGGCCGACTCCGCCCGCCAGGCCGTGGCCCACCCCGTGGAGGGCACGGTCCTTTCGGTGGCCTCGGCCGCCGCCGACTCGGCCGAAGGGGCCGAGGGCGACTGCGGGACCGTCGCGCGGGCTGCCTATGAGGGCGCGCTTGCGGCCCTCGCCGCGACACCGGGGCAGCTGGCCGTCCTGGAGCGTGCCGGGGTGGTGGACGCCGGCGGGTGGGGGCTGGTGGCGGTGCTGGGGGCGCTGGTGGAGACGTTCACGGGGGAGGTGCCCGCGGGGGTTGTGTCCGCTGCCGGTCCCGTCCTCCACGCGCGCGTGGAGGACGGGGAGGACCAGTCGGGCAACGGTCTCGTCGAGTGCGCCGACGGTCCGGCCGACCTGGAGGACGGCGGGCCCGCCTTCGAGGTGATCTACCTCCTGGAGGCCGACGACCTGGCCGTCGCGCGGCTGCGGGAGCGGCTCGACGCCCTCGGCGACTCGCTCGTCGTGGTCGGCGGCGACGGGCTGTGGAACGTCCACGTCCACGTCGACGACGCGGGCGCCGCCGTGGAGGCGGGCGTCGAGGCCGGGCGGCCGTACCGGATCCGGATCACGCACTTCGCCGTCGGGGACGTGCACACCACCGGAGTGCCGCGAGAGAGGGCACCCCGGGCCGTCGTGGCTGTTGTGCCGGGCGAGGGCCTGGCCGGGCTCTACACCGAGGCCGGCGCGACCACCGTGCTCGCGCGCCCCGGGGAGCCGCCCGCGAGCGGGGAGCTCGTGGAGGCCGTACGACGGGCACACGCGCGTGAAGTGGTGCTGCTGCCGAACGACGCGGACCTGCGCCACACCGCGGCCGCCGCGGCCGAGCAGGCCCGGGCGGAGGGCATCCGCGTGGCCCTGATCCCGACGCGCTCGGCGGTCCAGGGGATCGCCGCGCTCGCCGTGCACGAGCCGGGGCGCCGGTTCGACGAGGACGTCGTGTCGATGACCTCGGCGGCGGGCGCGACGCGTTACGCCGAGGTCGCCGTCGCCGAACGCCAGTCCTGGACGATGGCCGGCATCTGCCAGGCCGGCGACGTCCTGGGCCTCATCGACGGCGACGTGGCCGTGATCGGCTCGGACGTCACCGTCACCGCCGAGACCGTCCTGGACCGCATGCTTTCGGCCGGCGGTGAACTCGTCACCCTCGTCCTCGGCGACGAGGCCCCCGAGTCCGTCGCCGACCGTCTCGAAGCACGGGTGCGTGAGTCGTACCTCGCCGTCGACACGGTGGTGTACCGGGGTGGGCGGCAAGGGGCGCTGCTGCTCATCGGGGTCGAGTAGAGCCCGAAGGAGTTCTGTCGGAGCCCGACGCGCTCAGTCCTCCTGCTCTTCCAACTGCTCCTCCATGAGCTGGAGCATCTGCTCCGCCTCGGCTCGCCGGGCCTGCGCCGTCTCGTCGGCCCCGTCCTCGTCGTCCCCGCCGTACGCGCCCAGCACCGCACGCGCGCGTGCCGCCGCCTCCGCCGGGCGGCTCAGGTCGGCCGCCAGCCAGCCCGCGGCGAGCTCGGCGCCCGTCCGGGCGTGCAGGGCGTCGTCCCCGAGGGAGGCGAACACCACGATCGCCTCCGCCACTTGGGCCAGTGCCTCCTCCAGCACGGCCCGGATCGAGTCGTCCTCGGCGTCCTCGGTGACGGAGCGGGCGAGCAGGTCGCCGAACTGGCGGTGGGTGTGGCCGAGTTCGGCGACGAGCCGCAGCCGCGCCTCCTCGTCGGCCTCGGCGGCGCCCAGCGCCTCCTCGCACTCCCGGACCGCGCCGGCCATCAACTCCCGTGCCCCGTCGGACTCCTCGTCGGTCCGCAGCGCGAGCCACGCGCGGGCACGCAGGGAGCGGACGAGACCGTGGACGTTGCCGAGCGAGCGCCACAGATCGCCCGCGCGCGCGTACGCCCGGTCCGCCTCGGCGGGCAGGCCCGCGGCGCCGAGGGACTCGGCGGCGAGGTGGGCGAGCGTCGCGTGGTCGTGCTGCTCGGGCCAGTGCCGGGCGATCTCGGCCGCCTGCAGCCGTCGTTCGGCCGCCGCGTGGTGCTCCCCGAGCTCGCTCAGACAGTCGCCGAGCCACCACTTCGTCTGTACGACCGCGCCGTCGCCGTGGGTCTCGGCGCTCAGGTCGGGCAACGCCGACTCCAGCACCTCCGCTGCCTCGGCCCACCGGCCCTGCCGCAGCAGGAACCCGCCGAGCTGGTGCCGGGCCCAGGCGCCGAGTGTCGGGCCCTCGCCTGCCTCGTCGGCCCAGTGGGCGGCCTCCAGGGCGTGCTCGGCCGCCTCCTCGGACAGCCCCCGGCCGCCGACGACCTCGGCGAGCTGCAAGTACAGCTGCGCGCGTCCCGTCGCCTCCAGGTGCGGCCCGCCGTGGTCCAGGGCCGCGCGCAGCGCCCGCTCCGCCTCCGCGATGTCGCCGAGGTGGTGCGCGAGCCCGGCGAGCCGTGCCTCGTACTCCACCGCGAACCACGGCAGCCCCGCCTCGACGAACCCCGTCGCGGCCCACGCGAAGAGCTCCGCGGCTCCCTCCAGGTCCCCGGTGCGCGTCGCCAGCTCCGCGAGCATCGCCTGCGCCTCGGCGACCCGCGCGGCCAGCCGGACGTCGTCGCCGGTGCGCCCCTCGACGAGCGCGAGCACCTCCCGTACGGCCGCCTCCGCGTCGGACAGGAGCGTGTCGGCGGCGGGTTCCTCGGCCTCGTGCACCCGCCGCATCAGGATCCGTGCCCGCGCCATCACCACGGACGCGGTCTGCCGTACGCCCGTGCCGTCCTCGGCGTAGAGCGCGAGGACCGTGTCGTAGGGCTCGGCGACCGCCGTGAGCGCCTCCTCCACATCACCCGCGAGCGCGCACACGTACGCGGCACGCGCGCGTGCCGCCAGGGACTCGCCGGGGTCGCCCGCCTCCGCGTACAGCTCGGCGGCGCGCTCGAAGAGCTCGACACCCTCGGGGCCGAGGTCCATCGCCCGGTGGTCGGCCATCTCCGCCCGGTCCCGCGCGTCCAGCTCGACGCCCTCCGCCGCCCGCGAGACCGCCGCCCACGCCTCGACGGCGTTCGGCTGCAGCGTGTCGGACCGCCACCGCGCCTCGGACAGCAGCCGGGGCAGATCGGGCTCGTCCGCGGTCACGGCGACCGGCGGTGCCACGGGAGCCGGGGCCGCCGCCCGGGCCGCACGCACCCCCAGCGGCAGCCGCTCGACCACCGGACGCTGCGCCATACGCGCGCGTGCCCGCTCACTGACGTGTGCCGTGCCGTTGCGCTCGTCGAAGCGCGCGGCCAGCGCGAGGGCCTCCTCGCGCGCGTGGGCGGCGAGTTCGGCCGCGTTCCACGCCCGGTCGCCCGGTCCGGGCACCGGCCGCTCGCCCAGCCCGAGCTCGGTCAGCCGGTCCATGAGCAGGGCCACCACGGCCATGAACTCCATCTTGCTGCGCGGTTGCCCGTCGTCCGTGAAGTACGCCGGCCGCTCCGCGAGCAGCTCCAGACCGCGCGCCTCGTTGCCGCTCAGCGCGCAGAACTCGACGTGGTCCGCGTAGGCGCCGCGCATGCTCTCCATGGACCGCACGAGCCGGAAGCCCCGCAGATGGTGGGCGCGTGCC
Source organism: Streptomyces fulvoviolaceus (assembly GCF_000718165.1). Lineage (GTDB taxonomy): Bacteria > Actinomycetota > Actinomycetes > Streptomycetales > Streptomycetaceae > Streptomyces > Streptomyces fulvoviolaceus. The sequence continues at coordinate 35,939 of NZ_JOEY01000036.1, forward strand.
TCGTCCAGGCGGCCCAGCCGCAACAACGGCGTCAGCGAGGACGCGAGGACCGTGTGCGGTTCGTGGGCACACGTGAACTCGCCCTCCAGGACCGGCTCCCACAGCTCGAGAGCCTCCGCGTCCCGGCCGCGCTCCGCCTGCCACCAGCCCTGCCCGTGCAGCTCGCACGCGTGGCAGTCGGCCATGGCGTCCCGATCGGCGGCCAGCCACGCGGCGTACGCCCGCTCCGCGCGCGGGACGTCACCTATGTGCGCCGCCACGCTGAACTCGGCGCTGCGCACGGCCCGTTCGGAGTGGCCGGCCAGCCGGTAGCGGTGCTCCATCTCGCCGAGCCACTTCTCGACGGACGCGAGCGGGATGTGCGGCTGGTCGAGCATGCCGGACGACATCCACTTGAAGACCCAGTGCAGCGAGTGGACCTCGTACTCGTCGAAGTCCTCGGGCCGCTCGTCCCACATGCGCAGCAGGCGCGCGAAGGGGACGAACATCTTGGCCTTCTCGGAGCTGTAGTTGTAGACCTTCAGCTGGTGTCCGAGCGCCTCGACCACCGCGAGCGGGATGTTCAGCTTCTCGGCCTCGGCGAGCAGCTGCTCCGCGCGCGCGTTGCGGGCGGGGCCCTCCGGCTCCTCGGAGTTCTCCGCCATCGCCCGGCGCAGGGTGTCGAAGTCGGTGATCCCGCTCATCAGTGACCGTCCTCGGTGTGCGTGGCCCACTCCAGGAGGCCGATGAACGCCCGGTTCAGCAGCGCCGAGTCGGCCGGACGCAGCGGGCGCTGCGCCATCAGCAGCGCCTGCCCGTACAGGGACTCGGTGGCCGTGCCGATCAGCTCCGGGTCGCCGAGCGAACTGATCCTGCGGATGAGCGGGTTGAGGTGGTTGAGCACCAGACGCGCGCGTGGGGCGCTGCCGCGCAGCGAGCCCAGGATCCCAGCCCACAGGTCGTCGGCCTGGTCCTCGGCCTCCGACCGCGCCTGCTCGTGCCGGGCGGCCCGGTCGTCCAGGTGCAGCGCGGGCACGGAGAGCGGATGGAAGGCCCGCAGGACGACGTCACAGCCCAGCGGGTCGAGCCTGGCCCGCGCGGCCGCCAGGAAGCCCGACAGGGCCAGCTCCTCGGCCGGGTCGACGGCGTCCAGATGGGCGGTCACGGTGTCGGCGTCCAGCTCGGCAACGACCGTCCCCGGCCGCACCGAGGGCAGCGCCTCGATCAGTTCGCTGTCGTACGTGTAACCGCCGTTGACCACCCCGACGCCCTGCGCGGACGCGATCGGCGCCACCTGCCGGTACTCCTCGACGGTCCGCGTGAAGTGCACCACCGGGTGCCGCTGCGCGAACTCCTCCAGGGACAGCCGCCCGTCGGTGGTCTCGAAGGGCAGCCACGGCAGCATCGTGCGCAGCATCTCCCGGTCGTGCCGCGCCAGGGACTTCACGCCCAGGTGGTGCACGGACAGGAAGGCCGCGAGGCGCTCCGGATCACCGGCCGCGAGGCCCGTCAGCCAGGACCGGATCCGCTCGCCCAGCGCCTCCCGTACGCCGGCCAGCGTCTCGTCCTCGTACAGCGACTCGCGCGAGGCCGTGGGCCGCAGGCTGTCCGTGTCCAGGACGCAGCGCACGAAGAACGCCCAGTCGGGCAGCAGCTGTTCGGCCCGCTCGGTCAGCAGCATGCCCTTGAGGTGCACGCGATGCCCCGCCCGCTGGGCCGGACTCACCGCCGACGGCAGGACGTACGCCACCCCGCGGATCCCGGCGAGCGGCACGTTCAGCTCGATCGAGTCCAGCGGCGTGAAGCCGAACAGCTCGTGACAGTGCCGCGCCAGGGCCACCCTGCGGGTGGCGGGACTCGGATACGGCCGGTCCCAGGGCGCGGGAAGGTCGGTGACCGCCTCGTCGCCGACCCGGACGTCGTACGGCAGCAGCGACCCGAAGTCCCGCGCCAGGGCGAGGACGCGCTCGGGCGCGAGCCACTCCCCGGCGCCCGCCCGCGCGACCAGGTGCACGGTCGTACCCGGCTCCGGACGTGCCTCGTCCGGCAGGGTCCGCACGCGGTACGAACCGTCGTCGCTCGCCGTCCACTCCACGGGCGGGGCGTCCGGCGTACGGGCGCTGCGGCTGACCACCCGGATCCGCTCGGCCACCACGAAACAGGCGAGCAGGCCGATGCCGAACTGCCCGAGGAAGTCGGAGCGGACCTCCTGAAGCCCCTCGGCCCGCTTGGAGCTGCGGCCGATGGTCGCGAGCAGGTTGTGCACGTCCGCCTCGGTGAGCCCCACACCGGAGTCCTCGACGCGCAGGGTGCCGTCCTGCGCGTACAACCGCACCCGCGCCGGGGCGTCGGGCTGCTCCGCCCGTCGGGCGGTGATCGCGTCCACCGCGTTCTGCAGCAGCTCGCGCAGGTAGACCTTGGGGCTGGAGTAGAGGTGATGGGAGAGCAGATCCACCAGGCCACGCAGATCGACCTGGAACGTGTGAGGTGACGGAGGAGTCTGGGATGCCTGGGATGACTGTGAGGTCTGGGAGTCCATCGTCGCAGCGCCGGTGGGGGGACTTGCGACGGCGCGGGGTCGGGCGGTCCCGGTGAGGCGGTGACCGCGGGGGAGGGCCGGAGCGCGTCATCCTAAGGCCCCAACCAGCCGTCTGACCAGGGGTTTCCCGGTATGTATACGGCAATGTCAGTGCCGTGGTGTGCAATGGATCTCGTGCCCGCACTGGAAGAACCACTGAAAAAGGTGCTCGGCCCCGCCACCGCGAAGGTGATGGCCGAGCACCTCGGCCTGCACTCCGTCGGCGACCTCCTGCACCACTACCCGCGCAGATACGAGGAGCGCGGCCAGCTCACGCACCTGGCCGACCTCCCCTTGGACGAACACGTCACCGTGGTCGCCCAGGTCGCCGACGCCCGCCTGCACACCTTCGCCTCCTCGAAAGCTCCCCGAGGTAAGGGCCAGCGCCTGGAAGTCACCATCACGGACGGCAATGGCCGCCTCCAACTGGTCTTCTTCGGCCACGGTGTTCACAAGCCCCACAAGGAACTCCTGCCGGGCACACGCGCGTTGTTCGCGGGCAAGGTCTCCGTGTTCAACCGCCGTCTCCAACTGGCCCATCCGGCCTACGAGTTGCTGAAGGGGGACGCGGAGGAGACGGTCGAGAGCTGGGCCGGCGCCCTGATCCCGATCTACCCCGCCACCGCCAAGCTGGAGTCGTGGAAGATCGGCAAGGCGATCCAGACGGTGCTGCCCAGCGCCCAGGAGGCCCTCGACCCGCTCCCGGACTCCCTTCGCGAGGGCCGCGGCCTGGTCGCCCTCCCCGAGGCCCTCCTGAAGATCCACCGCCCGCACACCAAGGCCGACATCGAGGACGCCCGCTCCCGCCTCAAGTGGGACGAGGCCTTCGTCCTCCAGGTCGCCCTCGCCCGCCGCCGCCATGCCGACGCCCAGCTCCCGGCCGTCCCCCGCAAACCCGCCCCGGACGGCCTCCTGACGGCCTTCGACGGCAAGCTCCCCTTCACCCTCACCGAGGGCCAGCAGAAGGTCTCGAAGGAGATCTTCGACGACCTGGCGACCGACCATCCGATGCACCGGCTGCTGCAGGGAGAGGTGGGCTCGGGCAAGGCCCAGCCTCTCGATTCACTCGTCCTCACACCTGCTGGTTTCCGCCGTATGGGAGACATGAGGGTGGGTGACGAGATCGTCGTGCCTGACGGGGAGATCGCGCTGATCGACGGCGTCTTTCCACAAGGTGAGCGCGATGTCTGGCGCCTGGAGCTTTCGGACGGCAGCTCCGTCGAGTGCGACGACGAGCATCTCTGGATCGTCGGCACCAGTTGCGGGTGGCACCGGGGCCAGGCTCCCAAGGTCATGACGACTCGGGAGATCCGGCTGGACACCTTCAAAGCCAACGGATCTTCGAAGTGGTACCTCCCAGCGGCTACCCCGGTTGATCTCGGAGACGACTTGGGGTTGCCTCTCGATCCGTATCTGTTCGGTCTCCTCCTGGGGGACGGATCGTTCCGGCACAACTTGCGTCTGTCGACCATCGACGACGAGATCCGTGACGCTGTAGCGACAGCCGTGGCGCCCGAGTGCCGGCTGGTGCCGGTGAAGGGGTCTCGTTGTGACCACACGATTCAGCTGGCACATCGTGCGGGTGGCATGCGCAATCCTGTGATTCAAACACTGCGTGATCTGAAGCTGTGGGGTATGACGTCGCACGGGAAATTCGTTCCCGACGAGTTCAAGAACACTTCGATCAAGAATCGTCTCGCGCTGCTTCAAGGCCTTCTGGATACCGATGGCACCGTCGACAAGGGCGGCTTGAGTATCTCGCTCTGCTCAGCATCGCGCAGGCTCGCTGACGACGTCGCCTGGCTCGTCCGCTCGCTCGGCGGCCGGGCACGAGTGCTCCCGAAGAAAGCTGCCTTCAACGTCTCGGTGGCCCTGCCTGACGAATACTCACCGTTCCGACTCACCCGCAAAGCCGATCGGGTGGGCCCACGCCCCGAGTACAACACCTTCAGGCGAGGAATCCGTGCGGTGGAGCACGTGGGGCGGAAACCCGTCCAGTGCATCAGCGTCGCTCACCCGAGTCGTGCCTACGTCACCGACAACTTCACCGTCACCCACAACACGATGGTCGCGCTCCGCGCCATGCTCGCCGTCGTCGACGCCGGCGGTCAGGCCGCCATGCTCGCGCCCACCGAGGTGCTCGCCCAGCAGCACCACCGCTCCGTCGTCGAGATGATGGGGGAGCTGGCCGAGGGCGGGATGCTGGGCGGGGCCGAGCAGGCCACCAAGGTCACGCTGCTCACCGGTTCCATGGGTACGGCCGCGCGGCGGCAGGCGCTGCTCGATCTCGTCACCGGCGAGGCCGGGATCGTGATCGGCACGCACGCGTTGATCGAGGACAAGGTGCAGTTCCACGACCTGGGTCTGGTCGTGGTCGACGAACAGCACCGCTTCGGTGTCGAGCAGCGCGACGCCCTGCGCGGCAAGGGCAAGCAGCCCCCGCACCTGCTGGTCATGACGGCCACCCCCATCCCGCGCACGGTCGCCATGACGGTCTTCGGCGACCTGGAGACCTCCGTCCTCGACCAGCTACCGGCCGGACGCTCGCCCATCGCCAGCCATGTCGTCCCGGCCGCGGACAAGCCCCACTTCCTGGCCAGGGCCTGGGAGCGGGTCCGCGAGGAGGTCGAGAACGGCCACCAGGCGTACGTCGTCTGCCCGCGCATCGGGGACGACATCGACGAACCGGCCGACCCGAAGAAGGCCAAGAAGTCCGCCGAGGACGAGGCCGAGAAGCGCCCGCCCCTCGCCGTCCTCGATGTCGCCGACCAGCTCGCCAAGGGCCCCCTGCAGGGCCTCAGGGTCGAGGTCCTGCACGGCCGTATGCACCCCGACGACAAGGACGCGGTCATGCGCCGCTTCGCCGCCGGCGAGACCCATGTCCTGGTCGCCACCACGGTCATCGAGGTCGGCGTCAACGTCCCCAACGCCACCGCCATGGTGATCATGGACGCCGACCGCTTCGGTGTCTCCCAGCTCCATCAGCTGCGCGGCCGCGTCGGCCGTGGCTCGGCAGCCGGCCTCTGCCTCCTGGTCAGCGAGATGCCGGAGGCGAGCGCGGCCCGCCAGCGCCTCAACGCGGTCGCCGCCACTCTCGACGGCTTCGAGCTCTCCCGTATCGACCTCGAACAGCGCCGCGAGGGCGACGTCCTCGGCCAGGCCCAGTCCGGCGCCCGCACCTCCCTGAAGGTCCTCGCCGTCATCGAGGACGAGGAGATCATCGCGGAGGCGAGGGAGGAGGCAGCGGCGATCGTGGCGGCGGATCCGGAACTGACGGGGCTCCCTGGCCTCCAGACGGCCCTGGACGCCCTCTTGGACGAGGAGAGGGAGCAGTACTTGGACAAGGGCTGAAGCGGACCACCCCAGGAGCACGGGGCAGTATTGGATATGCGGCTCCGCCGCGTGTGCGCGACCAGCCACACTGGAACCTGAAGCCGCCCACGACCAAGGACCAGAGATGACCCGCGTGATCGCCGGCACAGCCGGCGGACGTCGACTCGCCGTGCCGCCAGGCAATGGCACCCGCCCCACCTCCGACCGCGCACGCGAGGCCCTCTTCTCCACCTGGCAGTCCCTGCTGGGCGGCCCGCTCCAAGGCGAACGCGTCCTCGACCTCTACGCCGGCTCAGGCGCTGTAGGCCTGGAAGCCCTCTCCCGCGGCGCGAGCCACACACTCCTCGTCGAGGCCGACGCCCGCGCGGCCCGCATCATCCGCGAGAACGTGAAATCTCTCGGCCTCCCCGGCGCGGAGGTGAGGGCAGGCAAAGCCGAACAGATCATCCAGACACCGGCGCCGGCACAGCCGTACGACATCGTCTTCCTCGACCCTCCGTACGCCGTCACGGACGACGATCTTCGCGAGATTCTGCTCACACTCCGCTCAGGGGGCTGGCTCGCGCCGGAGGCGATCGTCACCGTGGAGCGCAGCACCAGAGGCGGCGAATTCAGGTGGCCGGACGGTTTCGACGCGATCCGGTCCCGTCGCTACGGCGAGGGAACGTTTTGGTACGGTCGCGCCGCCTCTACGTGCGAAGACGCACGATGACCGGACCGGAGAGCGAGGGAACTCAAGTGCGCCGCGCCGTCTGTCCCGGGTCGTTCGACCCGATCACCAACGGACACCTCGACATCATTTCCCGTGCCTCCCGTCTGTACGACGAGGTCTACGTCGCGGTGATGATCAATCAGTCCAAGAAGGGCCTGTTCGAGATCGAGGAGCGGATGGACCTGATCCGCCAGGTCACCGCCGACTACGGGAACGTCAAGGTCGAGGCCTTCCACGGCCTCCTCGTCGACTTCTGCAAGCAGCGCGACATCCCGGCCATCGTCAAGGGCCTGCGCGCGGTGAGCGACTTCGACTACGAGCTGCAGATGGCCCAGATGAACAACGGCCTCTCGGGCGTGGAGACCCTCTTCGTCCCCACCAACCCGACCTACAGCTTCCTCTCCTCCTCGCTCGTCAAGGAGGTCGCGACCTGGGGCGGAGACGTCTCGCACCTGGTCCCGCCGTTGGTCCTGGAGGCCCTCAACGAGCGCCTGCGCAAGGACTGATGGGGCTACAGTCGTTCCGTCCGTCTCCAACACAGCTGTAGAGAGTGGCGAGCACAGGTGGACGTGCAGAAGAAGCTCGACGAGATCGTGACCTCGGTCTCCGGCGCCCGGTCGATGCCCATGTCGGCCTCGTGCGTGGTCAACCGCGCCGAGCTGCTCGCGCTGCTCGAAGAGGTGCGCGCGGCCCTGCCCGGCTCCCTCGCGCAGGCGCAGGAGCTCATCGGGGACCGCGAGCAGATGGTCGAGCAGGCCCGCCAGGAGGCCGAGCGGATCATCGGGCAGGCCCACGCCGAGCGCGGCTCCCTGATCTCCGACACCGAGATCGCCCGCCGCTCCCAGGCCGAGGCCGAGCGCATCCTCACCGAGGCCCGCAAGGAGGCCGAGGACGTCCGCGCCGAGGCCGACGACTACGTCGACTCCAAGCTCGCCAACTTCGAGGTCGTCCTCACCAAGACCCTCGGCTCCGTCGGCCGCGGCCGCGAGAAGCTCCTCGGCACCGGCCCGGGCGTCGACGAGCAGGGCTACGAGGACGATGACGCCCCCGAGCGCAGCCACGACCCGGAGACCCTGCGCCGCACCGCCGACGAGTACGTCGGCGTCAAGCTCGGCGCCTTCGAGGCGGTCCTCGCCAAGACCCTGGAGGCCGTCGGCCGCGGCCGCCAGAAGCTGCACGGCCGCATCGCCACCGACGACCTCGGCGCCCTCGCCGACGACCTCGGCACCGTCCAGCACTCCAGCGACGCCGACTACCTGGACGACCTCGTCGCCCAGGCGGAGCAGGACAACCCGGCCCCGGCCGGGCAGGCCGCGCAGCAGCAGTACGACCAGCAGCCCGTGCAGGACCCCTACGGCTACCAACAGCAGCAGGACCAGTACGGCGGCTACCCGCAGCAGGCCTACGCCCAGCAGCAGGACCCGTACGGCTACCAGCAGGCCGACCCGTATGCCTACCAGGGCTACGACGGCCAGCAGCAGGCCGCCTACGACCCGAACCAGGCCCAGCAGCAACAGCAGGCCTACGCCCTCGACGAGACCAGTCTCTTCGACACCGGCATGATCACGCCGGAGCAGCTCAGGGCGTACGAACAGGGTCGCGGCCAGTAAGGGACCACCGGATTGGGCCGTGAGCGAAAGGTCCAGTATCCTGGCTCTTCGGTCGCGTGTACGTCCGCGATCAACGCTGCCCGGGAACACCGAAGGGCAGCGTCCCTCTGAGCTCGAAGATCGAAAGCAGGAATGGCCCTGAACGCCCGCCTCGACCACCGCAACCCTCTCGTGTTCGACACACACGAGCTGGGGCGGCGTCCTGGCGCGCTGCAGCGCCTGTCCCGCGAGATCGACGCTCCCAAGGATCTCGGGATCCAGGGAGTCATCGGAGTGCCGGAAGGCGCCCCGGTGGAGCTCGGGCTCCGGCTCGAGTCGGTCATGGAAGGGGTGCTTGTCACAGGCACCGCCCGTGCACTGGCCAAGGGGGAATGCGTAAGGTGTCTGGAGCCGCTTGAGCTGGAGCTCGTTGCGGACTTCCAGGAGATGTTCTCGTACCCTGACGCCGACGACCGGGGCCGCCCCAAGGCGGAGCCGGCCGACGACGCCGAGGAAGACGAGGACAGGCTCTTCATCGAGGACGGCCTGTTCGACCTCGAGCCCGTGCTGCGTGATGCGGTGGTGCTCGCACTGCCGATGCAGCCGGTGTGCCGGGACGACTGCCCCGGCCTGTGCTCCCAGTGCGGAGCGCGGCTGGCGGACGACCCGGACCACCACCACGACGCCGTCGACATCCGTTGGGCGGCACTGCAGGGACTCGCCGGTTCACTCGAAGACGGCGAGAAGGACGAGATGAGTGGCGAAGCGCCTCGATCGGCGCGCGCCAACGAGAAGCAGGAGAAGTAGCCGTGGCTGTTCCGAAGCGGAAGATGTCGCGCAGCAACACGCGCCACCGCCGGTCGCAGTGGAAGGCTGCGGTCACCCCCCTGGTTGCGTGCGAGCGCTGCCACGAGCCCAAGCAGCAGCACATCGCGTGCCCGTCTTGCGGCACTTACAACAAGCGCCAGGTCCTCGAGGTCTGAGCGGCCGGTGAGAGGCACTGTGTCCACGCCGAAGAAAAACCCAGGCGACAACCAGGCCTCGTCCCACACGCTGTTGGAAGGGCGGCTCGGGTACCAACTCGAGTCCGCCCTTCTGGTGCGTGCGCTGACCCACCGTTCCTACGCATACGAGAACGGCGGCCTGCCCACCAACGAGCGCCTGGAGTTCCTCGGGGACTCCGTACTCGGCCTCGTGGTCACGGACACGCTGTACACCACCCACCCCGACCTGCCCGAAGGCCAACTGGCCAAGTTGCGGGCCGCGGTGGTCAACTCGCGTGCGCTGGCGGAGGTGGGCCGCGGGCTCGACCTCGGCTCCTTCATCCGGCTCGGCCGGGGTGAAGAGGGCACGGGCGGCCGGGACAAGGCGTCCATCCTCGCCGACACCCTCGAAGCGGTGATCGGCGCTGTCTATCTCGACCAGGGTCTCGATGCGGCGAGCGAGCTCGTCCACCGGCTCTTCGACCCGCTGATCGAGAAGTCCTCCAACCTCGGAGCCGGCCTGGACTGGAAGACCAGTCTCCAGGAGCTCACCGCGACCGAAGGACTCGGCGTGCCCGAGTACCAGGTCTCGGAGACCGGCCCCGACCACGAGAAGACCTTCACTGCTGCCGCCCGCGTCGGAGGCGTCTCGTACGGCACCGGCACCGGCCGCAGCAAGAAGGAGGCGGAGCAGCAGGCCGCAGAGTCCGCCTGGAGGTCCATCCGGGCCGCCGCGGACGAGCGAGCCAAGGCGGCGGCCGACAAGGCCGTCGAGGACGACGACGAAGGCCCTTCGTCCGTCTCTGCCTGAACTCCTCCTGAAGGTCGAACGAACAGCGCAACCCGAGCGCCCGCCCCCTCAGCCGGGGGCGGGCGCTCGGTTCATACACCGGCTTGTGACGGGGGAGCCCCATGCCCGAGTTGCCCGAGGTCGAGGTCGTACGGCGGGGTCTGGAACGGTGGGTCGCCCACCGGACCGTCGCCGAGGCCGAGGTGCTGCATCCGCGTGCGGTACGGCGGCACATCGCCGGCGCCGACGACTTCACGCACCGCCTCAAGGGCCACCGCATCGGCACGCCGAGCCGACGCGGCAAGTACCTGTGGCTGCCTCTGGAGGACACGCAGCAGTCGGTGCTGGCGCACCTCGGCATGAGCGGTCAGCTGCTGGTCCAGCCGCACGAGGCACCGGACGAGAAGCATCTCAGGATCCGGGTGAGATTCGCGGACACCCTCAAGACGGAACTCCGCTTCGTCGACCAACGCACCTTCGGCGGCCTGTCGTTGCACGACAACACCCCCGACGGCCTGCCCGACGTCATCGCGCACATCGCCCGCGACCCCCTCGACCCGCTCTTCGACGACGAGGCGTTCCACCAGGCACTGCGCCGCAAGCGCAGCACCATCAAACGGGCCCTGCTCGACCAGTCGTTGATCAGCGGCGTCGGCAACATCTATGCGGACGAGGCCCTTTGGCGCGCCCGCCTCCACTACGAGCGCCCGACGGCGAACTTCACGCGCCCGCGCACCACCGAACTCCTGGGCCACGTAAGGGACGTGATGAACGCGGCCCTCGCGGTCGGCGGCACCAGCTTCGACAGCCTGTACGTCAACGTGAATGGCGAGTCGGGCTACTTCGACCGCTCGCTCGACGCGTACGGCCGCGAGGGCCTGCCCTGCAAGCGGTGCGGTACGCCGATGCGCAGGCGGCCCTGGATGAACCGGTCCAGCTACTTCTGCCCGCAGTGTCAGCGGGCGCCGCGCGTCTCGTCGTAGCGCCCGCGGGCCGTGAGGACGTCGTCCATCCGCCCCTCCACGAACTCGATGAGGCCGATGAGCCGCTCGGCGACCCCGCGGCCCAGCGGCGTCAGTTCGTAGTCCACGCGGGGCGGGTTGGTCGGCTGGGCCTCGCGGTGCACCAGGCCGTCGCGCTCCAGCGCGTGCAGGGTCTGGGACAGCATCTTCTCGCTCACGCCGTCGACGCGACGGCGCAGCTCGTTGAAGCGCAGGGAGCGCTCGTACAGGGCGCCGAGCGTGAGTGCGCCCCAGCGTCCCGTGACGTGCTCCAGCGTGCCGCGCGAGGGACAGGCCTTGGCGAACACGTCGTACGGGAGGTCCTGCACCTCCGTGGGCTGCTGCGTGGTGTCCATACATCAAGCGTACGTGAACGCAGCGCTAACCAACAGGGAGCACTAACCACTGGTTAGTGCTCCCTGTTGTGGCTAGTAACCGAAGTCCTGCGTCCACCAGGGGCCACCCGACGCGATGTGCACCCCGACGCCCAGCGTCTTGAAGTCGCAGTTCAGGATGTTGGCCTTGTGGCCCGGGCTGTTCATCCAGGCCTCCATCACCGCGGCCGCGTCGGCCTGCCCCCGGGCGATGTTCTCGCCGCCGAGGTTGGTGATGCCGGCCTTCTCCGCGCGGTCCCACGGAGTCGCGCCGCTCGGGTCGGTGTGGTCGAAGAAGCCCTGCTCGGCCATGGCCTCGCTGAAGGCCTGGGCCAGCTCGGTCAGCGCGCTGTTGGCGGCCACGGGGCTGCAGCCCACCTTGGCCCGCTCGACGTTGACGAGCTTCAGCACCTCGGCCCCGGCCGCCGTCTCCGCGGAGACCGCCACCGGGGCGGTGGTCTTCTTCGCCGGCTCCTTGTCCTTCTGTGAAGGAGTCGTCTTCGGCTTCTTGCTCGGCGTGGCCGTCGGCTTCTTCGACGGCGCCTCGGTCGGCGCGGCCGTCGAGGTCGAGGGGGACACCGAGGGCGAGGCGGAGCGGTCGGCGTCGCGGCTCGTGGACGTGCCGTCGTCGCGGCTGTCGGCGCTGCCGGAGGTGCCGCCCTGCTCGGTCGGGTTGCTGGTCGGCGAGCCCGCCGCCTGCACGTCGCCGCCGCTGGTGGTGCCGCCGCCGAGCTTGTAGGTCTCCAGGCCGGGCACCACACCCGTGGCGACCGCGACGGTGCCGATGGCGACGGCCGCCGAGACGCCGAGCAGACCGGTCTTGACCGGCGTCCCGACCCTCTTCTTGCGCCGGCGGCGCGAACCGCCGCGCCCGGAGCCGTCGTCGGGCGCGAAGCCGCCACTGCGCAGCACCGTCGTGCCGGTGGTCCGGGCGTACTCGTCGTCCGTCGCGAAGAGGTACGCCTCGCTCTGGCCGTAGCCGCCCGTGTGTGCCTCGGGGTTCAGATAGGGCGCGATGCCGACGGTGGGCATCTCTCCCGTGTGGAAGCCCAGCGGGTCGTAGTCGTACGAGTCCCGGGGGTCGAAGCTGTGAGGGTCCCGCTGGTCGAAGCCGTACGAGTCCTGCGGGGCGTAGCCGCTCGTATAAGCGCCGTGTGTTCCTGTTACCCCCGTGGCGCGGCCCGTGGCGGCGCGGCCGGCGGCGGAGCGTCGGTGGCGTCCCATGTCCTTGCCTTCCTCGTCTTGGCGGTCGACGCGTCCCCCCGGCCAACCAACATCACAAAACTCACACGATCGAGTGAGTTTCGTATGAGATTCATTGGGAGGGGACGGTACCGCATGGCGCCAGGGGAGGAAGTGCCCAGAGAGACATTGGCCCGTTAGGTTGCACTCATGAGCGAGGATGTGCGACTGGTCGCCTGGGTGCGTGGACGCGTCCAAGGTGTGGGTTTCCGCTGGTTCACGCGGGCCAAGGCCCTGGAGATCGGCGGCCTGAGTGGTTTTGCTCTCAATTTGGGCGACGGACGGGTCCAGGTGGTCGCCGAGGGGCCGCGGCCGGGATGCGAAGGGCTCCTCGACTGGCTCCGGGGTGCCGACACGCCCGGTCATGTGGACGGTGTCACCGAGATCTGGGACACACCTCGCGGGGGTTACGACGGCTTCGCCATCCGTTGAGCCGGTTCTGTAAAACAGCCCAGGCGGAAGCGGAGGGACATGCCACTGGCACCTGCCCGGAGCAGAAAGGGCCTGGTGGTTGCCAAGAACGGCTTGTCGTGGGAGGCTCCGCCATTAAGGATGATCGCTACGCCCTGAGGGCCCCGCAGGAGTCGCTGCGCAGCCGCTTTCCGGCCGCATGCCCCCGGGTTGCCCGCCAATACAGGGCGTGATCGTGTTGACCGTCAAACTTTTTGGTGAGACGCTGAAAGCACCCCGCGCACCTTAGCTGTTTGGCATGTAAGAACGGCAGCAAGACCACAAAAGTGTCAAGCATCGCGGGTGCGATTCCCTCACGACCCACACCGCTTCGGTCGGTCACTCAGTGTGGAGGACCATCCATCATGGCAAAGGCGCTTCTCGGTTACGTCGGCGGCTCTGACCCGCGACTCATCGCCGAGATGCGACGGCTCCAGCAGCGCGTACAGGACCTGGAATCCGAGCTCGGTCGGATCCAGGCGGAGAACGACGCGCTCGCGGCTGCCGCTTCTCACGACTCGCTTCTCGAGAGCATCGACGCACACCAGGCGGAGCCTGCGCTCACCTGATCACTGCACCGCACGACGACAAGCAGTGGTTGGGCGGCCTGTATCAACCGCTAAGTTGTCAGAGTCTGCAAGGGACGCTTCGGCGTCCCTTCTTTCTTGCCCCCGCGCACCCGTTCACTCTCTTTAACGTCTGGTGTGCCCTGCACGTTCATGGGTGAAACCGTGGGTTCATGGAGTGAGACACCCCCGGAAGGTAGAGTCCAGCGGCGTGCACCTCAAGGCCCTGACCCTGCGCGGGTTCAAGTCGTTCGCCTCGGCGACCACGCTCCGGTTCGAGCCGGGAATCACGTGTGTCGTGGGGCCGAACGGCTCGGGCAAGTCCAATGTCGTGGACGCGCTCAGCTGGGTCATGGGCGAGCAGGGTGCCAAGTCGCTGCGCGGCGGCAAGATGGAGGACGTCATCTTCGCCGGCACCACCGGGCGTCCCCCGCTGGGCCGCGCCGAGGTGTCCCTGACCATCGACAACTCCGACGGCGCACTGCCCATCGAGTACGCCGAGGTCACCATCACGCGGATCATGTTCCGCAACGGCGGCAGCGAGTACCAGATCAACGGCGACACCTGCCGCCTCCTCGACATCCAGGAACTCCTCTCCGACTCCGGCATCGGCCGCGAGATGCACGTCATCGTCGGCCAGGGCCAGCTCGACTCCGTCCTGCACGCCGACCCGATGGGCCGCCGCGCCTTCATCGAGGAGGCGGCCGGCGTCCTCAAACACCGCAAGCGCAAGGAGAAGGCGCTCAGGAAACTGGACGCGATGCAGGCCAACCTCGCGCGCGTGCAGGACCTGACGGACGAGCTGCGGCGGCAGCTCAAGCCCCTCGGCCGTCAGGCCGCGGTGGCGCGCAGGGCCGCCGTCATCCAGGCCGATCTGCGCGACGCCCGGCTGCGCCTCCTCGCCGACGATCTCGTACGGCTGCGCCAGGCGCTGACGGCCGAGATCGCCGACGAGGCCGCCCTCAAGGAACGCAAGGAAGCCGCCGAGCTGGAGCTGAAGAAGGCGCTCCAGCGGGAGGCCCTCCTGGAGGACGAGGTACGGCAGCTCACGCCACGGCTGCAGCGTGGCCAGCAGACCTGGTACGAGCTCTCCCAGCTCGCCGAGCGGGTGCGCGGCACGATCTCGCTGGCCGACGCGCGCGTGAAGAGCGCGACTTCGGCGCCTCCCGAGGAGCGGCGCGGCCGCGATCCCGAGGACATGGAGCGCGAGGCCGCCCGGATCCGGGAGCAGGAGGCCGAGCTCGAAGCGGCCCTGGAGGCGGCCGAGCATGCCCTGGAGGACACGGTCGCCCACCGCGCCGAGCTGGAACGCGAACTCGCCCAGGAGGAACGGCGCCTGAAGGACGTCGCTCGGGCCATCGCCGACCGCCGCGAGGGCCTCGCCCGGTTGAACGGCCAGGTCAACGCGGCCCGTTCGCGCGCCGCCTCCGCCCAGGCCGAGATCGACCGCCTGGCCGCCGCCCGGGACGAGGCCCAGGAGCGGGCCTTCGCCGCGCAGGAGGAGTACGAGGCGCTGAAGGCGGAGGTGGACGGCCTCGATGCCGGTGACGCGGAACTCGGCGAACAGCACGAGGCCGCGAAGGCCGCGCTGGCCGAGGCGGAGGCCGCCCTGACCGCCGCCCGCGAGGCGACCACCGCGGCCGAGCGTAAACGGGCCGCGACCCAGGCCCGCCACGAGGCGCTGGCGCTGGGGCTGCGCCGCAAGGACGGCACGGGGGCGCTGCTCGGCGCGAAGGACCGACTCACGGGACTGCTGGGCCCGGCAGCGGAGCTGCTGACGGTGACGCCGGGCCACGAGGTCGCCCTGGCCGCGGCTTTCGGCGCGGCGGCGGACGCCCTGGCGGTGACCTCCCCGTCGGCGGCGGCCGACGCGATCCGCCTGCTGCGCAAACAGGACGGGGGGAGGGCGTCGCTCCTGTTGGCAGGGGTGCCGGAGGAGCCGATGTCGGGGGAGACTCCCTTGAGGGGCGCGGGGAACCGCGCGACCAGCCACGACGAGCCGGTGGACGCCCAAAGACCTCACGCGGCGGATTTCGTCCGCGGACCTTCCGACCTCATGCCCGCTGTACGGCGCCTCCTGCGCGGCATCGTCGTAGTCGACACCCTCGAGGACGCCGAGGAACTCGTATACGCGCGCCCCGACCTCACCGCCGTCACCGCTGAAGGCGACCTCCTCGGCGCCCACTTCGCACACGGCGGTTCCGCAGGGGCGCCCAGCCTCCTCGAAGTACAGGCCTCCGTGGACGAGGCCGCCGCCGAGCTGGAAGAGCTGGCGGTGCGGTGCGAGGAACTCGCAGAGGCCCAGCACGCGGCAGTCGACCGGCGCAAAGCCTCCGCCGCGTCCGTCGAGGAACTGGGCGAGCGGCGCCGGACCGCCGACCGGGAGAAGTCGGCCGTAGCACAGCAGTTGGGGCGGCTGTCCGGGCAGGCGCGGGGCGCCGCCGGGGAGGCCGAGCGGTCCACCGCGGCCGCCGCGCGGGCCCAGGAAGCGCTGGAGAGAGCACTCCAGGAGGTCGAGGAGCTGGCCGAACGCCTCGAGGTCGCCGAGGAGATGCCCGTAGAGGAAGAGCCCGACACCTCGGTACGGGACCGTCTCGCCGCCGACGGGGCCAACGCGCGGCAGACCGAGATGGAGGCCCGCCTCCAGGTCCGTACACACGAGGAACGCGTCAAAGGGCTCGCCGGCCGCGCCGACTCCCTCGACCGCGCCGCCCGAGCGGAGCGCGACGCACGCGCGCGTGCCGAACAGCGGCGGGCGCGGCTCAGACACGAGGCCGCGGTCGCCGAAGCCGTCGCCTCCGGGGCGCGGCAGCTGCTCCTCCACGTCGAGGTGTCGCTCGCGCGCGCGGACGAGGAGCGGACGGCGGCGGAGGCGGCCAAGGCCCGCAGGGAGCAGGAACTGACCGCCGCTCGCAGCACGGGCCGCGATCTCAAGGCTGAACTCGACAAGTTGACGGATTCGGTGCACCGCGGCGAGGTGCTCGGCGCCGAGAAGCGGATGCGGATCGAGCAGCTGGAGACCAAGGCACTGGAGGAGCTCGGTGTCGAACCGGCGGGGCTGGTGGCCGAGTACGGCCCGCAGCAGCCGGTGCCGCCCTCGCTCGCAGCCGAGGGCGAGGAACTGCCGGAGGACCCGGAGCACCCGCGCAACCAGCCCAAGCAGTTCCACCGGGCCGAGCAGGAGAAGCGGCTCAAGGCCGCCGAACGCGCCTACCAGCAGCTCGGCAAGGTCAACCCGCTCGCCCTGGAGGAGTTCGCGGCGCTGGAGGAGCGCCACAAGTTCCTCAGCGAGCAGCTGGAGGACCTGAAGAAGACCCGCGCCGACCTGCTCCAGGTCGTCAAGGAGGTCGACGAGCGGGTCGAGCAGGTCTTCACCGAGGCGTTCCGGGACACGGCGCTCCAGTTCGAGGGCGTCTTCAGCCGGCTGTTCCCGGGTGGTGAGGGGCGACTCATCCTGACCGATCCCGACAACATGCTCACCACCGGTGTCGACGTCGAGGCCCGGCCGCCGGGCAAGAAGGTCAAGCGGCTGTCGCTGCTCTCCGGCGGGGAGCGGTCGCTGACCGCCGTCGCGATGCTGGTGTCGATCTTCAAGGCCCGGCCCAGCCCGTTCTATGTGATGGACGAGGTCGAGGCCGCCCTCGACGACACCAACCTCCAGCGGCTGATCCGGATCATGCAGGAGCTGCAGGAGGCCTCGCAGCTGATCGTGATCACGCACCAGAAGCGGACCATGGAGGTCGCCGACGCGCTGTACGGCGTCTCCATGCAGGGCGACGGTGTGTCGAAGGTCATCTCACAGCGCCTGCGCTAGACCCGTGCGGTCTACACCTACCGCTACCTGCGCTTTTTAATCACTTCAACTCTTGAACACAAGTGCGTCACACGGCGTCTCATTACTCACACCGAAACCCCTGTTGACTTCGAAACTTGAAGGCATAGTCTCTGCAACGTTGCTTTTACCTTCAGGTGGTGGGCAGCACCGAGGTGTGCGCCACTGGAAGGGTCGTCTCACGCCGGCAGCGTTGCCGGTGGCCCGAGGAGTACACGTGACCAGCACAGCGCAGGCACCCAAGTCAGGAGCCGGTACGGCTCATCCCGAACATCTCGGGCACGTCATCTTCATCGCGGCGGCGGCCGCGATGGGCGGTTTCCTCTTCGGCTACGACAGCTCCGTGATCAACGGCGCCGTCGAGGCCATCCGGGGCCGCTACGACATCGGCTCCGCGGCCCTGGCACAGGTCATCGCCATCGCCCTGATCGGCTGCGCCATCGGCGCCGCGACCGCCGGCCGGATAGCGGACCGGATCGGCCGTATCCGCTGCATGCAGATCTCCGCCGTGCTCTTCACGGTCAGCGCCGTCGGCTCGGCGCTCCCCTTCTCGCTGTACGACCTCGCTTTCTGGCGCGTCATCGGCGGCTTCGCCATCGGCATGGCCTCGGTCATCGGCCCCGCCTACATCGCCGAGGTCGCCCCGCCGGCCTACCGCGGTCGCCTCGGCTCCTTCCAGCAGGCCGCGATCGTCATCGGCATCGCCATCTCGCAGCTGGTCAACTGGGGTCTGCTGAACGCCGCCGGCGGTGACCAGCGCGGCAAGCTGATGGGCCTGGAGGCCTGGCAGGTCATGCTCGGCGTCATGGTGATCCCGGCCATCCTCTACGGCCTGCTCTCCTTCGCGATCCCCGAGTCCCCGCGCTTCCTGATCTCCGTCGGCAAGCACGAGCGCGCCCGCGAGATCCTCAAGGAGGTCGAGGGCGAGAACATCGACATGGACGCCCGTGTCGCCGAGATCGAGCACGGCATGCACAGCGAGCACAAGTCCACCTTCAAGGACCTGCTCGGCGGCTCCTTCTTCTTCAAGCCGATCGTCTGGATCGGCATCGGCCTCTCGGTCTTCCAGCAGTTCGTCGGCATCAACGTCGCGTTCTACTACTCCTCGACGCTGTGGCAGTCGGTCGGCGTCGACCCGACGGACTCGTTCTTCTACTCGTTCACGACGTCGATCATCAACATCGTCGGCACCGTGATCGCCATGATCTTCGTGGACCGCGTCGGCCGTAAGCCGCTGGCCCTCATCGGCTCCGTCGGCATGGTCATCGGTCTCGGCCTCGAGGCCTGGGCCTTCTCGTTCGACCTGGTCGACGGCCAGCTGCCGGCCACCCAGGGCTGGGTCGCGCTGATCGCGGCGCACGTCTTCGTCCTCTTCTTCGCCCTCTCCTGGGGTGTCGTGGTCTGGGTCTTCCTCGGCGAGATGTTCCCGAACAGGATCCGCGCCGCCGCGCTGGGCGTCGCCGCCGCCGCGCAGTGGATCGCCAACTGGGCCATCACCGCGAGCTTCCCGTCGCTGGCCGACTGGAACCTCTCCGCGACCTACGTGATCTACACGATCTTCGCCGCGCTCTCCATCCCGTTCGTCCTCAAGTACGTCAAGGAGACGAAGGGCAAGGCGCTGGAGGAGATGGGTTGAGCAGCCCCCAGGAACTCGGGGAGATGGGCCACAACCCCGCTGCCCCTCTCCCCGTACCCCCGCCGCCGCCCCGGCTCGGCCACTGACCGAGCCGGGGCGGCGGTGTCGTCGTCACCAGATGAGGACGCCGGCCCCGAGCTCCTGGGCGCGCAGGGCGGTCGCCTCGATGTTGTCCAGCCGGGACTCGATCCCGCTCTCGTGCTCGGCGAGTTCCCGGGGGCGCCGTGTGGTGGTGGCGATCAGCTTGAGGTTCGCCCGCAGCAGCGCGATCTCCTCCAGGAACTCGACGACCGTGTCCGCCTCCACGAACAGGTTGCTCACGGCCAACACCGGCATGAAGCGGGCACCCAGCGAGCGCACCGTCTCGGAACCCCACACCGTTTCGCGCCAGATCTCGAACCCGGCCGAGTCGTTGCACCCCTCCGGGACGTCGAGGACCAGCCACTCGCCGGTCGCGTCCCGCACGAACACGTCCACGCACAGACTCATGGGCCCAGTGGATCACCGCATCGGCGGACCGCGCAGGTCAATTCTCCAGCGCCGGCAGCACCTCCTCCGCGAACAGCCGCAGACTCCGCCACCCCTCCTCCACCGGCATCCCGCCCGCCAGCGGATGCAGAACGAGGTTGTCCAGGCCCTGGGCCACGCACGCGTCCGGAGTGAGGATCCGGTAGACGCCCTCGGCGCGCAGCTCGTCCACGCTCGTGGCCGCCGACCGCACCGCCGAGTGGATGGCCCCGGACTGCCAGGAGGCGTACGTCCGCGCCTCGTGGAGGAAGCACGAGCCGTACGAGGCCCACGCCTCGTCCGGGTTCTCGGCGATGTGCAGCAGCGGCGTCTCGGCGGCGGGCATCATCGTCCAGCCCTCCGTGCCGTACTCGACGAGCCGCTCCTTGTAGTACGCCTCCAGCTCCGGCAGATGCGCGCTGGGGAAGAAGGGCAGGCCGAGCCGGGCGGCCCGGCGGGCGGCGGCCTTGGAGGAACCCCCGACCAGGAGGAGGGGGTGCGGGTCGGTGAAGGGGCGCGGGGTGACCCGTACCGTACGGCCCCGGTAGTCGAACTCCTCGCCTGTCCACGCCTTCAGCACCGTCTCCAGCAGTTCGTCCTGGAGCTTGCCGCGCCGCTTCCAGTCCACGTCGAACTGCGCGTACTCCTCGGGCCGGTACCCGATCCCGGCGACCGTCACCAGCCGCCCGCCGCTCAGCAGATCGAGTACGGCGATGTCCTCGGCCAGCCGCAATGGGTCGTGCAGCGGGCCGATCACCGCCGAGACCGTGACCGCGATGCGCCGGGTCGCTCCGAAGACCGCGCCCGCGAAGGCGAAGGGCGAGGGCAGCCAGTTGTTCGCGACGCCGTGGTGCTCCTCGGTCTGCACGGTGGTGATCCCGTGCTCGTCGGCGTACGCGGCCATCTCCAGGGCCGCCTTGTAGCGGGCGCGGAGGGAGGCGGGGGTCGCGCCGGGTTCGACGAGGTTGAAGCGTACGACCGTGACAGGCATGGGACGTCCCCCTTCACGCGGTTTCGGACGGTGGAGGGGGACGGTAGCTGACGGTACGTCAGATCGCTATGGGTGCGGGCTCCTCGACGGGGGCCGTCTTCTTGGGGGCCGCCGGCTTCGGCAGTACGGCCCGCCGCGTTGACCGAGACCGCCCAGTGCCGCGGGACCTCGAAGCCGAGGGTTTGGGCGGTGAAGCCCGCCGAGGAAGGAGACCGGGTCGGAGGCGGAGGCGGAGGCGGAGGTCAGGTCGGGGGTCGCGGAGGCCATGACCAGACCCATGCGGACCATCGGCAGGACGACGATGCCGGCGCCGCCCACCGTGTTGCGTACGATCGCCGCCCCGGCAGATGGCGCGTGCAGTCGGGGGAGGCCGGCACCCAGCTGATGCCGCCTGCGGCGACCAGGCCGATGCCCGTGATCATCGCGGACGTGAGCCCTGCGCCCTGCCCGAAGCCCTTGCCTCAGTCCGTCTCGACGACCAGATGGCCGAGCACCAGCACGGAGAAAGCGCCGAAGAAGCAGGTCGCCCACCTGGTGCACTTCTGTACGGCGCCGATGCCCAGGCCCGAGATCGCAAACGTCGTGATCACGAAGAGCAGCGCATAGGCGCCGGTCACCGCGTTGATCGTCTCCCAGCCCCAGCGGGCGATCCAGATCAGCGAGCCGGGCAGTAGATTGCCGCGTTGCCCGAAGACCGCACGGGAGAGGGCCATGCCGGGAGCGCCTCCGCGCTTGCCGGCGATGCCGATCAGCCCGACCAGGCCGGACGACACCGACAGGCCCGCTCCCATGGTCAGGAGCAGGGCGTTGAGGGCGCTGAGGGTGTGTCGCGGACCACGTCATGGGCCGTGACACGCTCTGGGGACGCTGCGCGTACTCTGACCCGCTCGGATACTGGACGGGTTGTGACCCCGCCCGAAGGGGCTTCCCGCCGACGCGAGGTCGGGCGGCGGACCAGCCCGGCTCGCAGGGCACGAAGCCCTCCGCCGACAACGAAGGCCCGCGCGGGAGGTCACGCCATACTGGAGCTGTTATGGAAACCGTCATCCTTGCTGTAGTCATCGCCGTGGTCGTGCTCGGTGTGCTCGGCGGGCTCGTCGTCGGCAGCCGGCGCAAGAAGTCGCTGCCCCCGCCGCCCCCCGCCGCGCCCGACATCACCGCCCCTCCGGCCGAGCCGCACGTCGGCGACGAGGCCGAGACGCCGCGCGACGAACCGCGCCGCACGATAGAGGAGGTGGACCTTCCCGACGGCTCGACGCCGGTCGCCGTCGAGGAACCGCCGGTCGTCGAGGAACTCCCGCCGACCGAGATCGAGGTACCGGAGCCCACCGCCGGACGCCTCGTCCGGCTGCGCGCCCGCCTCTCCCGCTCGCAGAACGCCCTGGGCAAGGGCCTGCTCACGCTGCTGTCGCGCGAGCACCTCGACGAGGACACCTGGGAGGAGATCGAGGACATCCTCCTCACCGCCGACGTCGGCGTCGCACCCACCCAGGAGCTGGTCGACGCCCTGCGCGAGCGCGTGAAGATCCTCGGCACCCGATCCCCCGACGAGCTGCGCGGCCTGCTGCGCGAGGAACTGCTCAAGCTCGTCGGTACCGACTTCGACCGCACGGTGAAGACCGAGCCGGAGAACAGCAAGCCCGGCATCGTGATGGTCGTCGGCGTCAACGGCACCGGCAAGACCACCACCACCGGCAAGCTCGCCCGCGTCCTGGTGGCCGACGGCCGCAGTGTCGTGCTCGGCGCCGCCGACACCTTCCGTGCCGCCGCCGCCGACCAGCTCCAGACCTGGGGCGACCGGGTGGGTGCCCACACCGTGCGCGGCCCCGAGGCCGGCGACCCGGCCTCCGTCGCCTTCGACGCGGTCAAGGAGGGCAAGGAGATGGGCTCGGACGTCGTGCTCATCGACACCGCCGGCCGCCTCCACACCAAGACCGGCCTCATGGACGAGCTCGGCAAGGTCAAGCGGGTCGTGGAGAAGCACGCGCCGCTCGACGAGGTGCTGCTGGTCCTGGACGCGACGACGGGGCAGAACGGCCTTGTCCAGGCCCGTGTATTCGCCGAGGTCGTCGACATCACCGGCATCGTGCTGACCAAGCTGGACGGCACGGCGAAGGGCGGCATCGTGATCGCGGTGCAGCGCGAGCTGGGTGTTCCGGTCAAGCTGGTGGGTCTCGGCGAGGGTGCGGACGACCTGGCGCCGTTCGAGCCGGAGGCGTTCGTCGATGCACTTATCGGCGACTGAACAGTCGTATCGACGAAGAAGCGCCCGCCCCCAAGGTGCAGTTGGGAGCGGGCGCTTCGCTGTGTACGTCTACGCCCGCGACCGGTGCGCCACGTATGCCAGCGTCCCCAGCAGCAACCGTGCGGCGGGCGGCTTCGTCGCCGTGTCCAACGCGGGGGAGCGGAGCCACTGCACGGGGCCCAGGCCGCCGCGGTCGGACGGTGGGGCCGTGATGTGGGTGCCGGGGCCGAGGCCGTGCAGGTCGAGGGAGGTCGGGTCGTCCCAGCCCATGCGGTAGAGGAGTTCGGGGAGTCCGGCGGCGGCGCCGGGGGCGACGAAGAACTGGGTGCGGCCCTCGGGGGTCGCGGTCACCGGGCCGAGAGGCAGGCCCATGCGCTCCAGCCGGACCAGGGCGCGGCGTCCGGCCGGCTCGGCCACCTCGATCACGTCGAACGCCCGGCCGACCGGCAGCATCACCGAGGCGCCGGGGAACTCCGCCCAGGCCTTGGTCACTTCGTCGAGGGTGGCGCCGGCCGGGACCTGGGGCGCGAAGGAGAGCGGGTGGGCGCCCGGCGTACGGCAGTCCGCGAGCCCGCAGGAACAGGCGCCCGCCGCGGCCCGCGCGCCGGGGACCACGTCCCAGCCCCAGAGTCCGGTGAACTCGGCGACGGCGGTGCACTCCGACGAGCGGCCGCGCCGACGCGAGCCGGAGCGAATCTCCCGAATACCGCCGATCGTGAAGCCCATGCCCCCTCCAACGGGTCCAGCGCGCCGGTGGTTACGACACGGACGCGCAGCGTGACTCTCCGTTGCCACTTCCGGGTACCGGCGGCGCTCGGAAGTGTCCAGGGTTGCGTGCTCGGCCTCGTGCGCCCCTGAGTGCACCGCTCCGCCCACTCCCCGTCGTCCTATGTCAAGTGAATCGTGCGGAGGCGACCGTGAGTTCATTCGAAGGGGTGGCGAATGGTGGCGTTTCAGGGTTCGCCATGGCTGGACGGGTGATCGTAGGATTACTTTGAGTGCACGAGTCCTGGGGGCACATGCACTCGTGGGTATGCCGGGGGCAAGTCGGTTTCCCGTTCGAAGGATGACAACCGCCGGACGGGCGGCCCTATTTACCGGCATTCTGATAGGGCTTGGCGCACTCAGCGACAAGTGGTCTCAGGGATGGGGGCGTTCCAGTGGGCGGCAACGGCGGAAGCGGGACGAGCGCCGCGAGCGGTGCGCAGGCTGACAAGCGCCCCAACGAGCTGCTCACCTCGTGGTTCGTGCGCAGCGGCTGGTCGAAGGGCGAGCTCGCCCGCCAGGTCAACCGCCGGGCCCGCCAGTTGGGGGCCAACCACATCTCCACCGACACCTCGCGCGTGCGCCGCTGGCTGGACGGTGAGAACCCCCGCGAACCCATCCCCAGGATCCTGTCCGAGCTGTTCTCCGAGCGGTTCGGCTGCGTCGTCTCCGTCGAGGACCTCGGTCTGCGCGCCGCCCGCCAGTCACCCTCCGCGTCCGGAGTCGACCTGCCCTGGACGGGCCCGCAGACCGTGGCTCTGCTCAGCGAGTTCTCGCGCAGCGACCTCATGCTGGCGCGGCGCGGCTTCCTCGGGACCTCGCTGGCCCTGTCCGCGGGCCCGTCCCTCATCGAGCCCATGCAGCGCTGGCTCGTGCCCGCGCCCCAGGCTCTGCACCACGAGCCCGAATCCGCCTCCCGTCGTGGCGGGAGGCTCTCCCGGCCCGAGCTGGACCTCCTCGAGTCGACCACGGTGATGTTCCGCCAGTGGGACGCCCAGTGCGGCGGCGGGCTGCGCCGCAAGGCGGTCGTCGGCCAGCTGCACGAGGTCACCGACCTCCTCCAGGAACCCCAGCCCGAGACCACCACCCGCAAGCTCTTCAAGGTCGCCGCCGAGCTCGCCGAACTGGCCGGCTGGATGTCGTACGACGTCGGGCTGCAGCCCACCGCGCAGAAGTACTTCGTCCTCGCCCTGCACGCCGCCAAGGAGGCGGGCGACAAGCCGCTCGGCTCGTACGTCCTCTCCAGCATGAGCCGCCAGATGATCCACCTCGGGCGGCCCGAGGACGCGCTGGAACTGATCCACCTCGCGCAGTACGGCAGCCGGGACTGCGCGAGCCCGCGCACCCAGTCGATGCTGTATGCGATGGAGGCCCGCGCCTACGCCAACATGGGGCAGCCCGGCAAGTGCAAGCGGGCGGTCCGGATGGCCGAGGACACCTTCGCCGACGCCGACGAGTGGGACGACCCGGACCCCGACTGGATCCGCTTCTTCTCCGAGGCCGAGCTGTACGGCGAGAACTCCCACTCCTTCCGCGACCTGGCCTACGTCGCCGGCCGCAGCCCCACCTACGCCTCCCTGGCCGAGCCCCTGATGCAGCGGGGCGTGGAGCTCTTCTCGAAGGACGGCGAGCACCAGCGGTCGTACGCACTGAACCTCATCGGCATGGCCACGGTGCACCTGCTGCAGCGGGAGCCCGAGCAGAGCACGGTGCTGGCCGAGCAGGCGATGTACATCGCCAAGAAGGTCCGCTCCGAGCGGGTCAACACTCGTATTCGAAAGACGGTGGACACGGCCGTACGCGATTTCGGTGATCTCGCCGAGGTCGTCGACCTGACGGACAAGCTCGCCATCGAGCTGCCAGAGACCGCGGAAGCGGTCTGAAATCCCGGAGGAACCCTTGAACTCCGGCCGCGGCCGGCCCTCCCGAACTGCCCGACTCGGCTCCCCCATGCCAGGTCATCGGAAGGCCGACCGCGGCCGGTTCGCGCGTCGCTTCTGTAATCGCACCTTGATCGTTCAGTAAAGCTCGAGTTTTGCACCTGGTAACGGTGGCGCTGGCGTGGCTAGCGTGACTGTCGCTGTGCCGAGGTAAGCAGGAGCAAATCAGCCTGTGAACAAGTCGAGTTGACCAGCTCGTTCGGCACATGACCATCAACCGGGGAAAATCGGGGATAAATGAACATGAGAACCCAGTCTGCCCTGTCCGCTCTCGTGGCAGGCATTGCCTCCGTGCTGTTCGTGCTTGGTCCGGTGGCCGACGCGGGCGCGGTCACGAGGACGGCGAGCGCGACTCAGGCCGTTGCGGTAGAGGCGCAGGGAAGCGTTTCGGCTCAGAGCTCCCGCAAGCTCTACGACTACCGCCTCTATGTGAAGCCGAACAATGCCCGAGTCATCGGCGTCGCCTGGAAGCCCAGCCTGGCGATCAAGGAGCTGCACAACTGCTTCAACTGCACCTTCCCCGTCAAGGGTGCGCCGAAGAAGTACCCCACGGAGAACCAGAAGCTCAACCTCAAGGCGTGTGCCGCCTACTTCGTCTGCAAGAACGCGCCTGTCCGTTACCACAAGGGCGGCATCAGCAACGGCTGGTACTTCACCGCGGAGCAGGGGCACTTCGACGGTAAGGGCTCCAAGGTCTACTTCCAGTATTACAGCGAGAAGAACACGCACTACCTCAAACTCCACGTCTGGGCTTACGTCACACATCCGTCGGTGCCGGACTCGCTCAACAAGCGGTTTGCCCGCGACAAGTGGCAGGACTTCGCGCACAAGATGGGCGTGAAGCTCTGGTGCAAGACCTACGGTGGATGCTGATCTTCCACGCTTGGCGCTCTGTAGGCCGCGAGGGCCGGGTCGGTCACATGACCGCCCGGCCCTTCATGCGTGGTGCCGGACATGGAAGGGCGTCCTGTCGTCCCTCATCGACCCGGTACCTGGTCGTACACGAGACACGGCCCCTCCTCGAACCGGAAGGGCGGATCTCACGGCAGGCAGTCCGGTATCGCACCACTGCCGACCTTCTCGCCACGGTGGTGTACCTACCTGTCGGTACACCACCGATGCTGTATGCGATGGAGGCCGGCTTCTGCCGCGGCCTGGCTCACATGGCCGGCCGAGGCCCGACCTGCCTCCCCGGCCGAACTTCTGATGTGGCGGGCAGTGGGGGCGGAGCGGCTCGAAGCCAAGCTGCCCGAGATCGCCGAGGTGGTCTGAGACCGCGTACAACCCCTGAGCCCCGGCCGGCCCTCCCGAACTGTCTGGCTCGACCCTCTGTCCCCGCGCGGGGCTGCCGGAAGGCCGCTGCGGCCTTTCCCCGGAAGGTTGCGCCACGATAACGATCGCGCAGTCGAACATCTCGCAGTTCATCAATGCGTAACACACAGGGCGCCTTCGTCACGGCCGCGAAACAACGAGGGGCTTCCACCGAAACGGCGCTGCGCCAATCTCATGGCGCATAACCGGCCCACCCCTCAATCCGCTCAGGCTTCGCCCGCACGGGGCCGTACCAACAACGAGGAGACGCCGATGGCACCAGCCATCATGATGGCGGCAGACAAGGTAGAGCTGTCGCCCGCCAACACAGGTTTCATGCTCATCTGTTCCGCCCTGGTGATGCTGATGACACCGGGCCTGGCCTTCTTCTATGGAGGCATGGTCCGCGTCAAGAGCACCCTCAACATGCTGATGATGAGCTTCATCAGCCTGGGGATCGTCACCATCCTGTGGGTGCTGTACGGCTTCTCCATGGCGTTCGGCACCGACTCCGGCCACATCATCGGCTGGAACTCCGACTGGCTCGGCCTCAGCGGGGTCGACAAGGGCGAGCTGTGGGGTACGTACAACATCCCGCTCCTCGCTTTCATGGTCTTCCAGCTGATGTTCGCGATCATCACGCCCGCCCTGATAAGCGGTGCTCTCGCGGACCGTGTGAAGTTCAGCGCGTGGGCGCTGTTCATCGCGCTGTGGGCCACGGTCGTCTACTTCCCCGTCGCCCACTGGGTATGGGGTGAGGGCGGCTGGGCCTTCGACCTCGGTGTGATCGACTTTGCCGGTGGTACGGCGGTCCACATCAACGCGGGTGCCGCGGCGCTCGGCGTGATCCTGGTCATCGGCAAGCGCGTCGGCTTCAAGAAGGACCCGATGCGCCCGCACAGCCTCCCGCTGGTCATGCTCGGTGCCGGTCTGCTGTGGTTCGGCTGGTTCGGCTTCAACGCCGGCTCGTGGCTGGGCAACGACGACGGCGTCGGCTCCCTGATGTTCGTCAACACGCAGGTCGCCACCGCCGCCGCCATGCTGGCCTGGCTGATCTACGAGAAGATCCGCCACGGCGCGTTCACCACGCTGGGTGCCGCCTCCGGTGCGGTCGCCGGTCTGGTCGCCATCACCCCCTCGGGTGGTGCGGTCACTCCGATGGGCGCGATCGCCGTCGGCGCCATCGCCGGTCTGCTGTGCGCCATGGCCGTCGGCCTGAAGTACAAGTTCGGCTACGACGACTCCCTGGACGTCGTCGGCGTCCACCTGGTCGGCGGTGTCGTCGGCTCCCTGCTGATCGGCTTCTTCGCCAGCGGCAAGGGGCAGTCGACCGCGACGGGTGTCTTCTACGGCAACCACTCCTTCGACCAGCTGTGGAAGCAGTGCGCCGGTGTCTTCGCCGTCCTCGCCTACTCGCTGATCGTCTCCGCGATCCTCGCCTTCATCCTCGACAAGACCATCGGTATGCGGGTCTCCGAGGATGACGAGGTCGCCGGTATCGACCAGGCCGAGCACGCCGAGACCGCATACGACTTCAGCGGCGCCGGCGGCGGTGCTGCCCGGACCGCGGCCCCGGTCGCGGACACTGCCAAGAAGGTGGATGCATGAAGCTCATCACCGCCGTCGTGAAGCCCCACCGGCTCGACGAGATCAAGGAAGCCCTCCAGGCCTTCGGGGTCCACGGCCTGACGGTCACCGAAGCGAGCGGCTACGGTCGTCAGCGGGGCCACACCGAGGTCTACCGCGGTGCCGAGTACACCGTGGACCTGGTTCCCAAGATCCGCATCGAGGTCCTCGCCGAGGACGACGACGCCGAGGGTCTGATCGACGTCATCGTCAAGGCGGCCCGTACCGGCAAGATCGGTGACGGCAAGGTCTGGTCCCTCCCGGTCGAGACGGCCGTACGGGTTCGGACCGGCGAGCGCGGCCCGGACGCGCTCTAACAGAAGAAACGACAGGAGTCACTGGGTGTCGAGTACGGACGTGCGTAAGGATGCAGAAGACTCGGGACCCAGCGGCTACGCGGCGGCCCGGCTGCGCCTCCTCCAAGAGGGGGCGCGGTCCGGGCCGCCGCGCCGTGCTGCCCTGTCCGAACTGACGGACGACTGGCTGTCGGGCCTGTTCAACGCGGGCGCCGAGGCGCTGCGCGGCGTCTCTCTGATCGCCGTAGGCGGCTACGGCCGCGGCGAGCTGTCCCCGCGCAGCGACTTGGACCTGCTCCTGCTGCACGACGGCAGCGACTCCGACGCGGTCGCCGCCCTGGCGGACCGCATCTGGTACCCCGTCTGGGATCTCGGCCTCGCCCTCGACCACTCGGTGCGTACACCCGCCGAGGCCCGCAAGACGGCCGCGGAGGACTTGAAAGTCCAACTCGGTCTCCTCGACGCCCGCCACCTCGCGGGCGACCTCGGCCTCACCGCCGGCCTGCGTACGGCCGTCCTCGCCGACTGGCGCAACCAGGCGCCGAAACGTCTCCCCGAGCTCCAGGAGCTGTGCGCCGAGCGCGCCGAGCGCCAGGGGGAGCTGCAGTACCTGCTGGAGCCGGACCTCAAGGAAGCCCGGGGTGGGCTGAGGGACGCCACCGCTCTGCGTGCCGTCGCCGCCTCCTGGCTGGCCGACGCCCCGCGCGAGGGCCTCGACGACGCCCGGCGCCGGCTGCTCGACGTGCGCGACGCGCTGCACCTCACGACCGGGCGTGCGACCGACCGGCTCGCGCTCCAGGAGCAGGACCAGGTCGCGGCCGAGCTCGGCCTCCTCGACGCCGACACGCTCCTGCGGCAGGTGTACGAGGCGGCGCGTGTCATCTCGTATGCGAGCGATGTCACCTGGCGTGAAGTGGGGCGTGTGTTGCGATCGCGCGCCGTGCGGCCGCGTCTGCGCGCCATGCTCGGGGGCGGCAAGCCGGTCACCGAGCGCTCCCCGCTGGCCGAAGGCGTGGTCGAGCAGGACGGCGAGGTGGTGCTCGCCCGCGCCGCGCGCCCCGAGCGCGACCCCGTCCTTCCCCTGCGCGCCGCGGCCGCCGCCGCGCAGGCCGGACTCCCGCTCTCCCTGCACGCCGTACGGCGCATGGCCGCCAACGTGCGCCCCCTGCCCACGCCCTGGCCCGCCGAGGCGCGCGAACAGCTCGTCACCCTGCTCGGCTCCGGCCGCCCCACCGTCGAGGTCTGGGAGGCGCTGGAGGCCGAGGGCCTGATCACCCGGCTGCTGCCCGACTGGGAGCGGGTCCGCTGCCGTCCGCAGCGCAACGCCGTGCACATCTGGACCGTCGACCGGCATCTGATCGAGACGGCCGTCCGCGCCTCCGAGTTCACCCGCCGTGTGCACCGCCCCGACCTCCTCCTGGTCGCCGCGCTGCTGCACGACATCGGCAAGGGCTGGCCCGGTGACCACTCGGTGGCCGGCGAGATCATCGCCAAGGACGTGGCCGCGCGCATCGGCTTCGACCGCGACGACGTGACGGTGCTCTCCACTCTCGTACGCCATCACCTGCTGCTGGTGGACACGGCCACCCGCCGCGACCTGGAGGACCCGGCGACGGTCCGTTCGGTCGCCGACGCGGTCGGCTCGCAGGGCACCCTGGAACTGCTGCACGCGCTGACCGAGGCGGACGCCCTCGCCACCGGGCCCGCCGCCTGGTCGTCCTGGCGCGGATCCCTGGTCACCGACCTGGTGAAGCGGGTCGCCGCCGTCCTCGCCGGGGACGACCTGGACGAGCCCGAGGCCGCCGCGCCCACCGCCGAGCAGGAGCGGCTCGCGATCGAGGCCGTCGCGACCGGTGGCCCGGTGCTGTCCTTGCGCGCGCAGACCGAGCCGCCGACTCTCGCGGAGGACCAGCCGCTCGGGGATCCCGAGCCGCTCGGCGTGGAGCTCCTCATCGCCGTACCGGACCAGCCGGGCGTGCTGCCCGCGGTCGCCGGAGTGCTGGCCATGCACCGGCTGACGGTCCGCACCGCCGAACTGAGCGCCCTCGACCTGCCCGACGGCGTCGAGGGCTCGGTCCTGCTGCTCAACTGGCGGGTCGCCGCCCAGTACGGCTCCCTGCCCCAGGCCGCCCGCCTGCGCGCCGACCTCGTCCGCGCCCTGGACGGCTCCCTGGACATCGCGGCCCGCCTCGCCGAACGCGACGCCGCGTACCCGCGCCGCCGGGGTGTCGTGGCACCGCCGCCGCGCGTGACGGTCCACCCGGCCGCGTCCCGGCTGGCCACGGTGATCGAGGTCCGCGCACAGGACGCACCGGGGATGCTGTTCCGGATCGGGCGGGCGCTGGAGGACGCGGGGGTGCGGATGCGCAGTGCGCATGTGAGCACGCTCGGGGCGAACGCCGTCGACGCCTTCTATGTGACCGGACCGGAGGGGACGCCGCTGCCCGGCGACGAGGCCTCCTCGGTGGTGCGGAAGCTGGAGGAGACGCTGCGGGCGTGACCGCACGGTATTTCCCGTCCCCGCCCACTGCGTGCAGCGGGCGGGGACGATTCTCTTGCGGGGCCAGATACCCTGGAAGACGCTCAGACTGCCCCCGACTCCGAGGACCGACGCCGCCGTGTTCGATACTCTTTCCGATCGCCTTTCAGCGACCTTCAAGAACTTGCGCGGCAAGGGGCGCTTGAGCGAAGCGGACATCGACGCCACGGCGCGCGAGATCCGCATCGCGCTCCTCGAGGCCGACGTCGCCCTGCCCGTCGTGCGCACGTTCATCAAGAACGTCAAGGAGCGCGCCCTCGGGTCCGACGTCTCGCGCGCGCTGAACCCCGCCCAGCAGGTCCTGAAGATCGTGAACGAGGAGCTCGTCACGATCCTCGGCGGTGAGACCCGCCGTCTGCGCTTCGCCAAGCAGCCGCCGACCGTGATCATGCTCGCGGGTCTGCAGGGTGCCGGTAAGACCACCCTCGCGGGCAAGCTCGGCCGCTGGCTGAAGGAGCAGGGCCACTCGCCGCTGCTCGTCGCCGCCGACCTCCAGCGCCCGAACGCCGTGAACCAGCTGAGCGTCGTCGCCGAGCGCGCCGGCGTCGCGGTCTACGCGCCCGAGCCGGGCAATGGCGTCGGTGACCCGGTCAAGGTCTCCAAGGACTCCATCGAGTTCGCGAAGTCCAAGGTCCACGACATCGTGATCGTGGACACCGCCGGCCGCCTGGGCATCGACCAGGACATGATGCGGCAGGCCGCGGACATCCGGGACGCGGTCAGCCCCGACGAGATCCTCTTCGTCGTCGACGCGATGATCGGTCAGGACGCGGTCAACACCGCCGAGGCCTTCCGCGACGGCGTCGGCTTCGACGGCGTGGTCCTCTCCAAGCTCGACGGTGACGCCCGCGGTGGTGCCGCCCTGTCGATCGCGTCCGTGACCGGCAAGCCGATCATGTTCGCGTCGAACGGCGAGAAGCTCGAGGACTTCGACGCCTTCCACCCTGACCGGATGGCTTCCCGCATTCTCGACATGGGTGACCTGCTCACCCTGATCGAGCAGGCGGAGAAGACGTTCAGTCAGGAAGAGGCCGAGAAAATGGCCTCCAAGCTGGCGTCCAAGAAGGGCCAGGACTTCACCCTGGACGACTTCCTGGCCCAGATGGAGCAGGTCAGGAAGATGGGCAGCATCAGCAAGCTGCTCGGCATGCTTCCCGGCATGGGTCAGATCAAGGACCAGATCAACAACCTCGACGAGCGGGACGTCGACCGCACGGCCGCGATCATCAAGTCGATGACCCCGGCCGAGCGCCAGGACGCGACGATCATCAACGGCTCCCGCCGCGCCCGTATCGCCAAGGGCTCCGGCGTCGAGGTCAGCGCCGTGAAGAACCTGGTCGAGCGGTTCTTCGAGGCCCGCAAGATGATGTCCCGCATGGCCCAGGGCGGCGGTATGCCGGGCATGCCGGGGGCTCCGGGCATGGGCGGCGGCCCCGGCCGGTCGAAGAAGCAGCCGAAGCAGGCCAAGGGCAAGCAGCGCTCGGGCAACCCGATGAAGCGCAAGCAGCAGGAGCAGGAGGAGGCCGCGCGGCGCGCGGCGGCCGCTCAGGGCGGCAACGCCTTCGGTGTGCCGGGCCAGCAGGCCCCGCAGGACTTCGAGCTGCCGGACGAGTTCAAGAAGTTCATGGGCTGACCGTCCTGACTTGGCTACGGCGCTGGGGGCGCCCCCTGTTGCAGGGGGTGCCCCCAGCGCCGTAAGCGCACATGCTGGCGAGGGTTTCCTGTCGTAACGTCCGGATATGACCAACCCTGTGCCGCCGCGCAAGGCCCCCGACCAGCCCTGGCGTACCGAGGGCACGCCCGAGGAGCCGTCGAAGCCGCCGTCGGGCGGGCGCAGGCCGCGCGGCGGCTGGTGGAGCCTGGTCGCCGCCGCGCTGGTCGTGTTCCTGATCGCCAACCTCGTGCTGTCCTTCTTCAACGACGGCGACGAGCCGACGATCTCGTACACGGAGTTCAGTAAGCAGGTCGACGACGGCAACGTCACCAAGATCTACGCCAAGGGCGACGCCATCCAGGGCCAGCTCAAGAAGAAGCAGGACAACCCCGAGGGCGACGGCACCTACACCAAGTTCAAGACCGAGCGGCCGACCTTCGCGGACGACCAGCTCTGGGAGGACCTGACCAAGCACGGCGTCACCGTCACGGCGGAGCCCGTCGTCCAGCAGCGCAGCTTCCTGTCCAACCTGCTGATCTCGCTGGCCCCGATGCTGCTGCTGGTCGTGCTGTGGATCTTCATCGCGCGGCGGATGAGCGCGGGCATGGGTGGCGCGGGCGGCATGCTCGGGCGCAAGGCCCCGCCCAAGCCGGTCGAGCTGGAGTCGGGGGAGAAGCGCACGACCTTCCAGGACGTGGCGGGCATCGACGAGGTCGAGGGCGAGCTCAACGACGTCGTCGACTTCCTCAAGAACCCGGACGCCTACCGCAGGATGGGCGCCAAGATGCCGCGCGGTGTGCTGCTGGCAGGGCCTCCCGGCACCGGAAAGACGCTGCTCGCGCGGGCGGTCGCCGGTGAGGCGGGCGTGCCCTTCTTCTCCGCGTCCGCCTCCGAGTTCATCGAGATGATCGTCGGTGTGGGCGCCTCACGCGTGCGTGAACTGTTCGCCGAGGCGCGCAAGGTGGCCCCGTCGATCATCTTCATCGACGAGATCGACACCATCGGCCGGGCCCGCGGCGGCGGCTCCGGCATGGGCGGCCACGACGAGCGCGAACAGACGCTGAACCAGATCCTCACCGAGATGGACGGTTTCTCGGGCTCCGAGGGCGTGATCGTCATCGCGGCGACGAACCGCGCCGACGTCCTGGACCCGGCCCTGACCCGCCCCGGCCGCTTCGACCGGGTGGTCATGGTCTCGCCCCCGGACCGGGGCGGCCGCGAGGCCATTCTGGAGATCCACACCCGCGAGATCCCGCTCGCCGAGGGCGTCGACCTGGCCCAGGTCGCCCGTACGACCCCGGGCATGACCGGCGCCGAACTGGCCAACCTCGCCAACGAGGCGGCCCTGCTCGCGGTCAAGCGCAAGCAGGAGCAGGTGACGCAGACCGACCTCTCGGAGGCCCTGGAGAAGGTGCAACTGGGCGCGGAACGCCCGCTGGTGATGCCCGAGGAGGAACGCCGGCGCACCGCCTACCACGAGAGCGGACACGCCCTGCTCGGCATGCTGCAGCCCGGCGCCGACCCGGTCCGCAAGATCACCATCGTCCCGCGCGGGAGGGCGCTCGGCGTGACGCTGTCGACGCCGGACGCGGACAGGTACGCGTACACCGAGCAGTACCTGCGCGGCCGCATCATCGGCGCCCTCGGCGGCATGGCCGCGGAACACGTCGTCTACGACGTCATCACCACCGGTGCGGAGAACGACCTCGAACAGGTCACCAACATCGCGCGCGGCATGGTCGCCCGCTGGGGCATGAGCGAGCGCGTCGGCCGGCTGTCCGCGCTACCCAGCGACGCCCAGCAGGCGTACGGCCTCTCGGCGGCCCCGCAGACCCTGGACGTGATCGAGCACGAGATGCGCCGGATCGTCGACGAGTGCTATGACGAGGCCTGCCG
This sequence comes from Streptomyces fulvoviolaceus, assembly GCF_000718165.1. GTDB lineage: Bacteria > Actinomycetota > Actinomycetes > Streptomycetales > Streptomycetaceae > Streptomyces > Streptomyces fulvoviolaceus. Next base: position 70,774 of record NZ_JOEY01000036.1, read on the forward strand.
CAAACTGCGCGACCACCGCGGGCAGTTGGACGCCCTCGCGCAGGCACTGCTGGCCAACGAGACGCTGGAGGAGGCGGACGCGTACCGGATCGCGGGGATCACCCGGTCGACCAAGGGCACGGACGCCTAGGGCACGGACGCCTAGGGCCTGGCCGGCCCTAGGGAATCCGCGCGATCAGATACCGGAACACGTTCGGCATCCACACCGTCCCGTCCCGCCGCCGATACGGATGCAGCGCCTCCGTCACCTCCTTGTCCACCTGGGCCTGGTCCGTCGCGGAGATCGCCGCGTCGAAGAGACCGGTCGACAGAAGTCCCCTGAGGGCGCTGTCCAGACCGGCGTACCCGAAGGGACAGGCCACCCGCCCGGAGCCGTCCGGCTTGAGACCGGCCCGCTGGGCGACCTCCTCCAGGTCGTCCCGCAGGGCGGGGCGCCAACTGCCCGTGCTGCGCAGCGGATCCGCCAGCTTGGTGGCCACCCGCAGCACGGACGACGTGGCGCAACGTTCCGGCGGACCCCAGCCGGCGAGCACCACGGGCGCCCCCCGCCCGGCGAGCGGCACCGCCGAGGCGAGAAGTTCACCGAGCCCCTCCGAGTCGCCCGCGAGACACCCGATGGGCTCGAACGCGGTCACCAGGGTGAACGCGGGCGCCTCCGCGCCGGCCGCGTCCTCGGGCGGTCCGCAGACGAGCCGGGCGCCGGCACGCGCGCGCGTGTCCCACTTCTCCGGCAGCAGCCGCTCCCGCGCGAGGGCCAGCCGTTCGGGAGAGGAGGAGTCGACACCGCTGACCGCGGCGCCCCGGGAGGCGGCGATCAGCAGGGCGAGCCCACTGCCGCAGCCGAGGCCCAACAGCCGCGTCGCGGGGCCCACTTCCAGTCGCTCGTAGACGGCCTCGTAGAGCGGAACCAGCATCCGCTCCTGGATCTCGGACCAGTCACGCGCGCGTGCACCGCGGTCCACACGGGACGCCTCTCCCGTATGAGACAGGTGCTGCCGCACGAGCGTAGGTGTCATAAGTAAGCGCCCCAATCCGCCGAGAGTTACCGCTGTGCCCGTTTCCGTGGCCCCCGTGCAGTGCGCTCGCACTCCCCCCGTATGCCAGGTAACTCCGCACTCGACCGCTCGTCCATAGGCTGTCGGGCCCGGCTTGTGGGTTGGCTGTGCGGGCGAAAAGAATTCACACCCCTGCAACGTGGCCCCGTAACATCGCGCCATGGCAAAGGCCCCCGTACTCACGCCACAGGCGGACGACTTCCCCCGCTGGTACCAGGATCTGGTCGCCAAGGCCGAGCTGGCGGACAACGGTCCGGTGCGCGGCACCATGGTGATCCGACCGTACGGGTACGGCCTCTGGGAGCGGATGCAGGCCGAGATGGACGCCCGCATCAAGGCGACGGGCACCCAGAACGCGTACTTCCCGCTGCTGATCCCGCAGTCGTACTTCGCGCGCGAGGCAGACCATGTCGAGGGCTTCGCGCCCGAGCTGGCGGTGGTCACGCACGGCGGCGGCAAGGAGTTGGAGGAGCCCGCGGTCGTCCGTCCCACCTCCGAGATGATCATCAACGACTACTTCTCGAAGTGGGTGCAGAGCTACCGCGACCTGCCACTGCTGATCAACCAGTGGGCGAACGTGGTGCGTTGGGAGCTCAGGCCGCGGCTGTTCCTCCGTACGACCGAGTTCCTGTGGCAGGAGGGCCACACCGCACACGCCACGTACGAGGACGCGCGCGACTTCGCCTCGCACATCCACCGCCAGGTCTACGAGGACTTCATGGTGAACGTCCTCGCCATGGACGTCGTCCCCGGCCGCAAGACGGTCAAGGAGCGCTTCGCCGGCGCGATCAACACCCTCACGCTCGAAGGGATGATGGGCGACGGCAAGGCCCTGCAGATGGCCACCAGCCACGAGCTGGGCCAGAACTTCGCCAGGGCCTTCAACACCTCGTACCTGTCGAAGGAAGGCACACAGGAACTCGTCTGGCAGACCTCCTGGGGCTCGACGACCCGCATGATCGGCGCCCTCGTGATGACTCACGGAGATGACAACGGCCTCCGTGTCCCGCCGCGCCTGGCGCAGACCCAGGTCGTCGTCCTCGCGATCAAGGGCGACGAACCGGTTCTGGCCAAGGTCCGCGAAATCGGCGATCGGCTGACCGCGGCCGGCCTCCGCGTCCACGTCGACGACCGCACCGACACCCCCTTCGGCCGCCGCGCGGTCGACTGGGAGCTCAAGGGAGTCCCCGTACGGATCGAGGTCGGGCCCCGTGACCTGGAGAACGGCACCGCGATGCTGGCGCGGCGGATCCCGGGCGGCAAGGAGCCGGTCGCCATCGAGTCTCTCGTACGGCTGCTGCCCACCGTTCTCGAGGAGGACCAGGCGCTCCTGCTGACCCAGTCCCGCGAGCGCCGCGAGTCCCGTACGTCCGAGGTGTCGACGATCGAGGAGGCCGTGGAGGCCACCGTCGCCGGCGGCTGGGCGCGCATTCCCTGGGCGAACCTCGGCGAAGAGGGCGAGGTCAGGCTGGGGGAGCACGCGGTGACCGTACGGTGTCTGGTCGCCGAGGACGGGTCGGTGCCCGACGCCGAAGACACCCCGGGTAACGTCGCGGTCGTCGCGCGCGCTTACTGAGGCAGGGCCCTTCCGGTGGGAGAGCGACCGAAACACCTCTTGCGCACCTGCCGGCCACAGCCGCACCGGCCCGTGGACGCGATCTACGCGCCGGGGCGTACGTCAGACTACGCACCAGCTTGGTATGAGCTGTGAGGCTTCTCCGCAGATCAGCGCACTACCCCTGGTCCGGACGCATCAGCGGCAACTGACGGGTACGTGCAAATTATTTGGGATGGCCCGGAATAGGAACACAGCGGCACTCTGGCTCGTTGTCATTACGTGAGCACGACACAGACACCACCTGTTCTCGCCGCAGAGCTGGCAGAGGCGTGGGCCGATATTCAGCGGTACCACCCCGAACTGCCGGACCTTGCCGCGCCAGAGTCCCTGATCGGGGAGTCGTCGTCCGCGTGCGGTCACGAGCTCTCCTTCGAGCGACTGCTTCACGAGGCAGTCCACGGCATCGCCGCCGCGCGAGGCATCCGCGACACCTCCCGCGCCGGCCGCTACCACAACCGCAGATTCCTCGCGATCGCCGAGGAGATGGGCCTGGACCACCCCGAGGAGCCGCACCCCAGCAGCGGCTTCTCGCTGGTCACGCTCACCCCCGAGGCGAAGCGCCGTTACCGCCCGACCATCGAGCGGCTCCAGCGCGCCCTGAAGGCCCACACGGCAGCCACCTCCGCCGACACCGCCCGTTCCTTCCGCGGCCCGGCCGCTCGCCACGGCTCCTCCGGGGGCGGTGTGCGCGTGAAGGCGGTCTGCGACTGCGGTCGTAACGTACGGGTCGTCCCGTCGGTACTGGCCCAGGCGCCGATCGTGTGCGGGGGGTGCGGGAAGCCGTTCCGGATCCCGGAGGTCGTGGGGGCCGCGGCGAGCTGAGGACGCGGCTGCTCGTGGCAGCCGCGCCCCGGACGCCGTAGCCGGCGTGCGAGGCCTGTGGGCACCTGAAATGCCGGGTGCCTCTCAGGCATGCCCCGGCGCACCTCGGTCGGAAGCGGGCCGCGGGGTGTGGCACAATGGCTAGCTGTACTCGACAGCCGCACAGGAACCCTCTCGCCTCCGGCTGACGCGTCCATCGGGCACTCGGGTACCGCAACCCCACGCGGCAATCTCGCCGTGCCCAACCACGTCAAAACCAGGAGAACCCACTCCCGTGGCAGTCAAGATCAAGCTGAAGCGTCTGGGCAAGATCCGTTCGCCTCACTACCGCATCGTCGTCGCCGACTCCCGTACCCGCCGTGACGGCCGGGCCATCGAGGAGATCGGTCTGTACCACCCGGTGCAGAACCCCTCGCGCATCGAGGTCGACACGGACCGCGCGCAGTACTGGCTGAGTGTCGGCGCGCAGCCGACCGAGCCCGTCCTCGCCATCCTGAAGCTGACCGGCGACTGGCAGAAGTTCAAGGGCCTGCCCGCCCCGGCTCCGCTGCTCGTGGCCGAGCCGAAGGCCGCTCGCCCGGTGTTCGACGCCCTCGGTGGCGACGACGAGGGCAAGGGTGAGGCCATCACCCAGAAGAAGAAGGCTGAGAAGAAGGACGAGGCCTCCGCCGAGTCCGCGTCGACCGAGGCCTGAGCATGCTCGAGGAGGCTCTCGAGCACCTCGTGAAGGGCATCGTCGACAACCCTGACGATGTGCAGGTCGCCTCGCGCGACCTGCGCCGCGGGCGTGTGCTCGAGGTCCGGGTGCACCCCGACGACCTCGGCAAGGTGATCGGCCGCAACGGCCGCACCGCACGCGCCCTGCGCACCGTCGTGGGCGCCATCGGCGGCCGCGGTGTCCGCGTCGACCTCGTCGACGTGGACCACGTCCGCTGACGCCAAACGCAGCACCGGCTCGGGCCGGGGAGGGCCACTGGGCCGTCCCCGGCCCGTAGTCGTACCTACAGGAGATCAAGCACAGTGCAGCTGGTAGTTGCTCGTATCGGCCGTGCCCATGGCATCAAGGGCGAGGTCACCGTCGAGGTCCGCACCGACGAGCCGGAGCTGAGGCTCGGACCCGGCGCCGTACTGATGACGGACCCCGCCTCGACGGGTCCGCTCACCATCGAGACCGGCCGTGTCCACAGCGGCCGGCTTCTCCTGCGCTTCGAGGGCGTCCGTGACCGCAACGGCGCCGAGGCCCTGCGCAACACCCTCCTGATCGCCGAGGTGGACCCGGAGGTGCTCCCCGAGGAAGAGGACGAGTACTACGACCACCAGCTGATGGACCTGGACGTGGTGACGAAGGAGGGTGCGGAGGTCGGCCGTATCACCGAGATCTCGCACCTGCCCTCGCAGGACCTGTTCATCGTGGAGCGGCCCGACGGCAGCGAGGTGATGATCCCCTTCGTGGAGGAGATCGTCATCGAGATCGACCTGGAGGAGCAGCGGGCGGTCATCGACCCGCCGCCGGGTCTGATCGACGACCAGGCGGAGATCGCGTCCTCCCGTGACGCCTCCGAGGACTCCTCTGACTCCTCCGGGGAAGAGGCGTAATGCGGCTCGACGTCGTCACGATCTTCCCCGAGTACCTCGAACCTCTGAACGTCTCCCTCGTCGGCAAGGCACGCGCGCGTGGACAGCTCAACGTCCACGTGCACGACCTGCGCGCGTGGACGCACGACCGGCACAACACCGTCGACGACACCCCGTACGGCGGCGGCCCCGGCATGGTCATGAAGACCGATCCCTGGGGTGACGCGCTGGACTCCGCCCTCGCCGACGGCTACGAGACGGGCTCCCACGCGCCGGCGCTCATCGTGCCCACGCCCAGCGGCCGCCCCTTCACCCAGGAACTCGCCGTGGAGCTCTCCGAGCGCCCCTGGCTGATCTTCACGCCCGCGCGCTACGAGGGCATCGACCGCCGTGTCATCGACGAGTACGCGACCCGGATGCCGGTCTACGAGGTCTCCATCGGCGACTACGTCCTCGCCGGCGGCGAGGCGGCCGTACTCGTCGTCACGGAGGCCGTGGCGCGGCTGCTGCCCGGTGTCCTGGGCAACGCGGAGTCGCACCGGGACGACTCGTTCGCGCCCGGGGCCATGGCCAACCTCCTGGAGGGGCCCGTCTACACGAAGCCGCCCCAGTGGCGCGGGCGGGGGATCCCGGACGTGTTGCTCAGCGGCCACCACGGCAAGATCGCCCGCTGGCGCCGCGACGAGGCCCTCAGGCGTACGACAGCCAACCGGCCCGACCTCATCGAGCGCTGCGACCCCAAGGCCTTCGACAAGAAGGACCGCGAAATGCTCTCCATCCTGGGCTGGGCGCCGGACCCGCAGGGGGAGCCGTACGGCCGATTTTGGCGCAGGCTGGAAGGCATGGAAGAATAGGTCGCTGTTGTGCACCGTCCGGACTGCGCCCCTGCCACAGGGGGACACGACGCCCGTCCCGACCCGCACGACTCTCATCCAGAACATCTACTTCCGTTGATGACCTGTGGCATCAGCGAAGAAAGCAGACGAAATGTCTCACCTGCTCGACTCCGTCGACACCGCGTCGCTGCGCAGCGACGTCCCGGCCTTCCGCCCGGGTGACACCGTCAACGTCCACGTCCGCGTCATCGAGGGCAACCGCTCCCGTGTGCAGCAGTTCAAGGGCGTAGTCATCCGTCGCCAGGGCGCCGGTGTCCGCGAGACCTTCACGGTCCGCAAGGTCTCGTTCTCCGTGGGCGTCGAGCGCACCTTCCCGGTGCACACCCCGATCGTCGAGAAGATCGAGCTCGTCACCCGCGGTGACGTGCGTCGCGCGAAGCTGTACTACCTGCGCGACCTGCGCGGCAAGGCCGCGAAGATCAAGGAGAAGCGCGACAACTGATCGCGCGAGAGGGTCCAAAGCGAGGCCGGATAATATCTGGCTTCGATGGACACCGAAGCACAGCCGACGGAGCGCGACCGCTCCTCCAGCCGTTCTGACTCCGAGGAGATCTCGGACACAGAGGGTCGGGAGGGGCGGTCGCGCTTCGCGTTGGTGTCGCGGATCAGCGCATGGCTCCCCGGCGGCCGGATCAGCCTGACCCTGCTGCTCTGTCTGCTGTTCCTCCTGCTGCTCAGCAACTTCGTGCTGCAGCCGTTCCAGATTCCCAGCGGATCCATGGAAAACGGATTGAGGATCGGGGACCGCGTTCTCGTAAATAAGTTGGCGTACCGTTTCGGTGCCGAACCGCAGCGTGGTGACGTCGTCGTGTTCGACGGAACCGGGTATTTCGGGGACGCCGACTACGTCAAGCGCGTTGTGGGTGTGGGGGGAGACCACGTGGTCTGTTGTGACAAGGAGGGGAGGATCCAGGTGAACGGCCGGTCGGTCGACGAGTCGACCTTCCTGTACCCCGGTGACAGCCCGTCCACGGTGGCCTTCGACGTGGTCGTGCCCGACGGCACCCTGTTCGTCCTCGGCGACCACCGCAGCGACTCCAGCGACTCCCGGGACCACCTGGGCTCACCGGGCGGCGGCATGATCCCCGTCGACGTCGTCGTCGGACGCGCCGACTGGATCCTGTGGCCCGCCGGCCACTCCACCCACCTGCACCGTCCCGCCTCCTACGCGCGTGTGCCCGCCGCGGACGGTGTCCATGGGTAACCGTGGCCGACCGCGCGGCACTTCGACCGCGGCCGACAATCTGCTGCCCACGGGCGCCCGGCGTGCCTCCGGTCCGGACGGCGGGCGCAGTCGGGCCGAGCGGCGCAAGCTCCAGCGCAAGGTCAAGCGGCGCCGCAGGCGCTCCGCGATCAAGGAGATACCACTCCTCGTCGGCGTCGCGGTCCTCATAGCCCTCGTCCTGAAGACCTTCCTCGTCCAGGCGTTCGTGATCCCGTCCGGCTCGATGGAGCAGACGATCCAGATCGGCGACCGGGTCCTGGTCGACAAGTTCACCCCGTGGTTCGGCTCGAAGCCGGAGCGCGGGGACGTGGTCGTCTTCAAGGACCCCGGCGGCTGGCTGAACGAGGAGACGACCACCACGAAGAAGGACGACCCCGTGGTCGTCAAGCAGGTCAAGGAAGGGCTCACCTTCATCGGCCTGCTGCCGTCCGACAACGAGAAGGACCTCATCAAGCGGGTCGTCGGTGTCGGCGGCGACCGCGTCAAGTGCTGTGACACGCAGGGGCGGGTGACCGTCAACGGCGTCCCCCTGACCGAGGGCGACTACCTGTATCCGGGAAACGCCCCGTCCACGCAGGAGTTCGACATCACCGTCCCCAAGGGGCGGCTGTGGGTGATGGGTGACCACCGGGCCAACTCCGCGGACTCCCGTGTGCATCAGAACACCGACTACGGCGGTACGGTCTCCGAGGACTCGGTGGTGGGACGGGCCATGGTCATCGCCTGGCCCTTCGGCCACTGGACCACGCTGAAGGAGCCGAAAACCTACGCTTCCGTGTCCGACTCGGCTTCCGGGTCGACCGCGGCTTCCCCAGTGTCGCTTAGGGTTGCACCCGACGATCCGAACGGAACGATCCAACTCCCGAGCCCTGCGGAACTCCCGCTCGTTATGGGAGTGGTGGGCTTGCGCCGCACATGGGGCAGGCAGCGGCACAGAGTAAGGAGTTGGCGTGGGGGATGTGGCGGTTGGCGCACGGTCCGGGCACGACGGCGAGGAGCACCGCGGACGCCCCGTGGAAGCAGCCGACCCGGCCGTGGACAGCGCCGTGACCTCCGGGAGTGACTCCGGAGCGACCGAAGACAGCACGATGACGGGAGAACGGACCGGCACGGAGGACGGAGGGCCGGGAGACTCGGCCCCCAAGGCGAAGAAGCCGCGCTCCTTCTGGAAGGAACTGCCCATCCTGATCGGCATCGCGCTCGTGCTGGCGCTGCTGATCAAGACGTTCCTGGTGCAGGCGTTCTCGATCCCCTCGGACTCGATGCAGAACACCCTTCAGCAGGGCGACCGTGTTCTGGTCGACAAGCTCACCCCCTGGTTCGGCTCCGAGCCCGAGCGCGGCGAGGTCGTCGTCTTCCACGACCCCGACAACTGGCTGGCGGGCGAGCCGACGGCCGACCCGAACGCCGTGCAGACGTTCCTCTCCTGGATCGGCCTCATGCCGTCCGCCGAGGAGAAGGACCTGATCAAGCGCGTGATCGGCGTCGGCGGCGACACCGTCTCCTGCGAGGGCACGGGCCCGCTGAAGGTCAACGGCAAAGCGCTGAACGAGGCGGACTACGTCTACGCCGGCAACACCCCGTGCAGCCAGGACGACCAGGGCGGCCAGTTCTCCGTGAAGGTCCCCAAGGGCTTCATCTGGGTCATGGGCGACCACCGGCAGAACTCGCGTGACTCGCGCTACAACCAGTCGGACAAGAACCACGGCATGGTGCCGGTGGACGAGGTCGTCGGCCGCGCCATCGTGAAGGCCTGGCCGATCAACCGCTGGGGCACCCTGCCGGAGCCGGACACCTTCAGCCAGGTCGGCCTCGACGACCAGTCCTCGGCGTCCGCGGCCCTCACGGTCGCACCGACCGGCCTCGCCCTCGTGGGTGTGGTGCCGGTGGCGCTGTGGCGTCGTAGGAAGATCGCCGTGGCCGAGACTCGCTGACCGTACGGTCAAGGCTCGGGAAAACCCTTGTGCGGCTGGTGACCTTGGTCCGGGTGAGGGGCTGACCCGGTCAGGTACCGCCGGGTAGGGTGCGGATCCATGGGTGGCGAGAGCACTACGCGTACGGCCCCGCGCAGCGGTGGCACAGACACAGGCCCGGTGGGCAGCCGGACCGGACAGCGATTGTCCGGGCTGGCCGTCGCACTGGGCCTTGTGCTGTTCCTCGGGGGATTCGCCTGGGGAGCGGTGATCTACCGGCCGTACACCGTGCCCACCAGTTCGATGACGCCGACGATCGACGCGGGTGACCGGGTCCTGGCCCAGCGCGTCGACGGTGGTGAGGTACGCCGGGGCGACGTGGTCGTCTTCGTTGACAAGACCTGGGTGACCAACGCCCCTGTGGTCAAGCGCGTCGTCGCGGTCGGCGGTGACACCGTCGCCTGTTGCACGGACGGCAAGCTGACCGTCAACGGCAAGCAGATCGACGAACCGTATCTGCCCGAGGGAAGCCAGGCCGAGATCACGAACTTCCCGACCGTGACCGTGCCGAAGGGCCGGCTCTTCCTGCTGGGTGACGAGCGTGAGGGGTCCCTGGACTCCACCGCGCACCTGACGGACGCCGCGAGCGGCACCGTGGCGCGCAGTGCGGTCAGCGCCCGTGTCGACGCGGTCGTGTGGCCCATGAACGGCATGCTGCAGAGCCCGACCGGCTTCGAGACGCTCGGCGCGCTCTCCTCGCCCGGGCCGCTGCGCACGATCGTCGCCCTGATCGTCGTGGGCGGGATCCTCGTCCTCGGCGGCGGAGCGTACGGACCGGTCGCCAACCGCCTCGGCAAGCGCTCCCGTGCCCGCTGAGGCGGAGGCCGCGCACGAGGACTCGTACCAGGGCGGGCTGCGCAAGGTGGCCCGGGTGGTGCTGCTCGATCCCGAGGACCGCATCCTGCTCCTGCACGGCCACGAGCCGGACGATCCTGCCGACGACTGGTGGTTCACGCCCGGTGGCGGTCTGGAGGGCGACGAGAGCCGTGAAGAGGCCGCGATCAGGGAACTCGCCGAGGAGACCGGCATCACCGAGGTCGAGCTCGGCCCGGTGCTCTGGCGGCGGATGTGCTCCTTCCCGTTCGCGGGCCGCCGCTGGGACCAGGACGAGTGGTACTTCCTGGCCCGTACGACCCAGACGGCCACCGTGGCCGCGGGCCTCACCGAGCTCGAGCGGCGCAGCGTCGCCGGAGCGCGCTGGTGGACGTGTCAGGAACTGACCCGGGCACATGAGACGGTGTATCCGACCAGACTCGCCGAGTTGCTCCGCAGGCTGCTCGACGAAGGTCCCCCGGCCGGGCCCGTGACCCTTGACCCCGAAATCGTCTAGGGGCTGACGGGACTGGCGCACAATGGTGGGATCGCACGGCTGAAGGGGAACATGCCATGAGCGCCGAGGACCTCGAGAAGTACGAGACCGAGATGGAGCTCAAGCTCTACCGGGAGTACCGCGATGTCGTCGGTCTGTTCAAATACGTGATCGAGACCGAGCGGCGCTTCTACCTGACCAACGACTACGAGATGCAGGTGCACTCGGTCCAGGGTGAGGTGTTCTTCGAGGTGTCCATGGCGGATGCCTGGGTGTGGGACATGTATCGGCCGGCGCGTTTCGTGAAGCAGGTCCGTGTCCTCACGTTCAAGGACGTGAACATCGAGGAGCTGAACAAGAGCGATCTGGAGCTGCCGGGTGGGTGATCGTCGCTGGTGCGTCCTCGTGTGAGTGGCGGGGTTTTCCACAACCGGTGAGTAATCCACCAAGATCAACTCGATCTGCTCGGTTGCGTGACGGTTGGCGCCGGAGGTGGTGCCGACATGAACACCAATCGGGCACGCAGTGCACTCGGCAAGTACGGCGAGACGCTGGCCGCGCGGCGGCTGGTCGAGGCCGGGATGACGGTCCTGGAGCGCAACTGGCGCTGTGGCAGGACGGGTGAGATCGACATCGTGGCCCGGGACGGCGACGTCCTGGTCGTCTGCGAGGTCAAGACACGGCGGGTGGGTGCCTTCGAGCACCCGATGGCCGCGGTGACTCCCGAGAAGGCGGAGCGCCTGCGAGGCCTCGCCGAACGCTGGATCCACGCCCATGGAGGGGCGCCACCGGGAGGCGTCCGCATCGACCTGGTGGGCGTCGTCCTGCCCAGCCGCGGCGCACCCGTCGTCGAGCACGCGCGGGGGGTGGCCTGACATGGGGTTCGCACGTACGTGCTCGGTGGCGCTCGTGGGCGTCGAAGGCGTGGTCGTCGAGGTCCAGGCCGACCTGGAACCGGGGGTCGCGGCGTTCACGCTCGTGGGGTTGCCGGACAAGAGCCTCACGGAGAGCCGGGATCGGGTTCGGGCCGCAGTCGTGAACTCGGGTGCCGAGTGGCCGCAGAAGAAACTGACGGTGGGGCTCAGTCCGGCGTCGGTGCCGAAGGCCGGCTCGGGATTCGATCTCGCTGTGGCGTGCGCCGTGCTCGGCGCCTCCGAGCGGATCGACCCGCGGGTGCTCGCCGACATCGTGATGATCGGAGAGCTGGGCCTGGACGGGCGGGTGCGTCCCGTCCGGGGCATCCTGCCGGCGGTGCTGGCCGCTGCGGACGCCGGGTACGAGCAGGTGGTGGTGCCGGAGTGCGCCGCCGCCGAGGCCTCACTGGTGCCCGGCGTGTCCGTGCTGGGCGTGCGCACCCTGCGGCAGCTGATCGCCGTCCTCGCGGACGAGCCCGTGCCCGACGAGGAGCCGGACGATCCCGGCCGCCCCGATCCGCTGCTCGCCGGTCTGCGTGTGCCGGGTACGGGTGCGGCCACGGGCATGCACAGTGCCGGGGCCGCACAGCAGGACCACGGGCACGACCTGTCCGACGTCGTGGGGCAGGTTTCGGCGCGTACCGCGGTGGAGGTCTCGGCGGCGGGCGGCCACCACCTGTTCCTGGAGGGTCCTCCGGGTGCCGGCAAGACGATGCTCGCGGAGCGGCTCCCGGCCGTGCTGCCCCGGCTGAGCCGGCAGGAGTCGCTGGAGGTCACGGCGGTCCACTCGGTGGCGGGCCTGCTGCCGCCGGGCAAGCCCCTGGTCGACGTCGCCCCCTACTGCGCCCCGCATCACTCGGCCACCATGCAGGCCCTCGTCGGTGGCGGTGCCGGCGTCGCCCGGCCCGGCGCGGTGTCGCTCTCCCATCGAGGGGTCCTCTTTCTCGACGAGACGCCCGAGTTCAGCAGCCATGCACTCGACGCGCTGCGGCAGCCGCTGGAAGCCGGGCACGTGGTGATCGCGCGCAGCGCCGGCGTCGTGCGGTTCCCGGCGAAGTTCCTGATGGTCCTCGCGGCCAACCCCTGCCCCTGTGGCCGTTTCTCCCAGACCGACGACTTCTGCGAGTGCCCGCCCTCGGCGATCCGCCGGTACCAGGCCCGGCTCTCCGGTCCGCTGCTCGACCGGGTCGACCTGCGGGTGGAGGTGGACCGCGTCACCCGTGCCCAGCTCACCGAACGCGGCGCGCGGGGCGAGTCGACCGCGGTGGTCGCCGAGCGGGTACGGGCGGCCAGGGAGCGGGCGGCGGCGCGCCTCGCCGGCACCCCGTGGCGGACCAACAGTGAGGTGCCGGGCCGCGAGCTGCGCAGCCGCTGGCACGCCATGTCCGGGGCCATGGACGATGCCGAACGCAGCCTGGAGAGGGGCGTCCTGACCGCCCGCGGGCTCGACCGCGTCCTGCGCGTCGCCTGGACGGTCGCGGATCTGGTCGGGCACGACCGTCCGGACGCGACGGACGTCGCCCTGGCCCTCCAGCTGCGCACCGGGGTGCCACGGGGCGTGCCGATGGCCATCGGGGCGCTGACATGACCGGTGACGTCCCCGACGACGACCTGCTTGCCCGTGTCTTCCTCGCCCGCGTCATCGAGCCCGGCGACGAGGTCGCCGGGCGGTGGGTGCGGGAGTGGGGGGTGTGTGAGGTGGCGCGGCGGTTGCGGAGCGGCGGAGTGACTCTGCCCGGGGTGGGTGACAAGCGGCGCGCGGGCCTCGTGGCCCGGGCCGGGCGGGCCGAGCCCCGTGCGGATCTCGCCGTCGCTCGGGAGGCCGGTGTGCGGTTCGTGAGCCCGGGGGACGGCGAGTGGCCCGGTCAGCTCGACGATCTCGGGGATGCGCGGCCCCTGGGGCTGTGGGTGCGAGGGCCGGCCAGTCTGCGGATGTGGGCGCTCAGGTCCGTCGCCGTCGTGGGGGCGCGTGCCTGTACCGAGTACGGCGCCCACATGGCGGCCACCCTCGCCGCCGGGCTCGCCGAGCGCGGGTGGGTCGTGGTGTCCGGCGGTGCCTACGGGGTCGACGGCGCCGCCCATCGCGGTGCTCTCGGCGCCGGCGGTGCCACCGTCGCCGTCCTTGCCTGCGGCGTCGACCGGGCCTATCCGAAAGGGCATGCCCAGTTGATCAACAGGATCGCGGAACAAGGGCTGGTGGTCGGCGAGTTGCCGCCCGGTGATCATCCGACGCCCAGCAGATTCGTCCTGCGGAACAGGGTGATCGCCGCGCTCACCCGGGGCACCGTGGTCGTCGAGGCCGCCCACCGCAGCGGCTCGCTGGTCACCGCACGTGCGGCGCAGCGGCTGGGCCGTCACACGATGGGGGTGCCGGGCCCGGCCACCAGTGGTCTCTCCGCCGGCGTGCACGAACTGCTGCGCGGGGACGCGACGCTGGTCACGGACGCCGCGGAAGTCGTCGAACTGGTCGGCGACATGGGAGAGCTGGCCCCGGACCGGCGCGGACCGGTACTGCCGCGGGACCTGCTGGACGCGCCCGCCCGGCGTGTCCTGGCCGCGCTGCCCGGGACCCGGACCGCGACCGCGGACGAGGTCGCCCGGGGTGCGCAGACCACGGAGGACGACGCGATCGCGAGACTGTACGAACTCCGATCACTTGGTTACGTCGAACGACACGGCGACGGCTGGAAGTTGACACGCCAGGCGATGATCTCCGTCCGGAGTGGTCGGAGTCCGTGTTGACCGAGCGTGTTCGGCCGTCCGGGGGAACCCCGAACCCCTTGGGAATTCCCGCAGTTGGCGCATTCCGATGATCACGCAGAGCGATGGCGGCGTCTCGGTGGGGCGTCAAGCGGAACGTATCTGCGTATGGTCCGGGCCACGCTCTTCGCTCACCGCGACACTCCAGTCACGCTACGCTCACGTGGATTCCGACGCAGTCACGCAACTCGGCATCAGGCCGACAGCTCACCCAGGTAACACCACTTCACGGCAGAACGGCACAAGGCGACGAATGCCCCAGCACACCTCCGGGTCCGACCGGGCGGCGATCCCCCCAGCCGCCCGTGACGGTGGCAGCGTGCGGCCGCCCGCTCCCTCGACACTCGACGAGCTGTGGCGGTCGTACAAGACGACGGGGGACGAACGGCTGCGCGAGCAGCTGATCCTGCACTACTCGCCGCTCGTGAAGTACGTCGCCGGCCGCGTGAGCGTCGGGCTGCCGCCCAATGTCGAGCAGGCGGACTTCGTGTCGTCGGGGGTGTTCGGGCTGATCGACGCGATCGAGAAGTTCGACATCGAGCGGGAGATCAAGTTCGAGACGTACGCGATCACGCGGATCCGGGGCGCGATGATCGACGAGCTCAGGGCGCTGGACTGGATTCCGCGGTCCGTGCGGCAGAAGGCGCGCAACGTCGAGCGGGCGTACGCGACGCTGGAGGCGCGGCTGAGGCGGTCGCCCAGCGAGGGCGAGGTGGCCGCCGAGATGGGGATCGCCGTGGACGAACTCCACGCGGTCTTCAGCCAGTTGTCGCTGGCCAATGTGGTGGCGCTGGAGGAGCTGCTGCATGCGGGGGGTGAGGGCGGCGACCGGCTGAGTCTGATGGACACGCTGGAGGACACGGCCGCCGACAACCCTGTGGAGGTGGCCGAGGGCCGGGAGCTGCGGAGGTTTCTGGCACGGGCGATCAACACGCTGCCCGAGCGGGAGAAGACCGTCGTCACGCTCTACTACTACGAGGGCCTCACGCTCGCCGAGATCGGGAACGTGCTCGGTGTGACCGAGAGCCGGGTGAGCCAGATCCACACCAAGTCCGTGCTGCAGCTGCGGGCGAAGCTGGCGAGTTTCGGACGTTGACCCGGCCGGACGGCCGCTTGTCGGAAGCCGGTCGGGTGGAGTGACTCCCGTCGCCGGTTGTACGTCCGTAAAGTGGTTGACGTGCCAAGGATTCGAGCGGCCTCCGTGGCCGAGCACCGGTCGATGCAGCGAGCCGCCCTGCTGGACGCGGCTCGGTCTTTGCTGTCCGAGGGCGGGACAGAGGCGCTGACCTTCCCGGCCCTCGCCGAGCGCACGGGGCTCGCGCGGTCGTCCGTGTACGAGTACTTCCGGTCGCGGGCCGCCGTGGTCGAGGAGCTGTGCGAGGTCGACTTCCCCGTCTGGGCGGCGGAGGTCTCCGCCGCGATGGCCGCGGCGGACGGGCCGGAGGCCAAGGTCGAGGCGTATGTGCGCCAGCAGCTGGCGCTGGTCGGGGACCGGCGGCATCGAGCCGTGGTCGCCATCTCCGCGAGTGAGCTCGATGCGGGGGCCCGGGAGAAGATCCGGGCCGCGCACGGGGGGCTGGTGGCGATGATCGTGGAGGCGTTGGGGGAGATGGGGCACGCGCAGCCTCGGATGGCGGCGATGTTGCTGCAAGGGGTTGTGGACGCGGCTGTGCGGCGGATTGAGCTGGGGGCTGCGGAGGAACCTTCGGTGATTACTGAGGCTGCTGTGGCTATGGTTCTGCGGGGTGTGCGGGGCTGACGTCGGGTGGGGCGGCCGGGCAGGGGTGGGTTTCGCTTGCCGGCGCCGGCCGGGTGCCGCTTCTTTGGGTCGGGAGCCGCCCCAGTGGCACGACTGCCCGCAGCTACGACAGCTGCCGGCTCCGGCGGCTAGGAGGGCACTGGTACGCCCAGCACCGGCAACAGCCTCGACGGCCCCCGATGCAGCAGCCAGGCCGGCAGCAGCGACAGCGGATCCAAGTAGGTGTCGCCCCTCAGCAAGCCCCAGTGCAAGCACGTGGCCGCGCAATGCGAACCCCTCGGTTCCACCGTGCCCACCACCTCGCCCGCCGTCACCTCGTCCCCCTTCGACACCGTCGTTCGCACGGGTTCGTACGTCGTTCGCAGAGGTGGGTCGCCCGTCCCCGTCAGCTCCACCGAGACGACGCCCTTTCCTGCCACCCTGCCCGCGAACAACACCCGGCCCGCCGCCACCGCCCGTACCGGTGTCCCGGGAGCCGCTGCCAGGTCGACGCCCCTGTGACCGCGGCCGTACACCGTCGCCGGGGGCTCCCAGCCGCGTAGGACCGCCGGGCGTGCACCCACGGGCCAGGTGTGGGCGATGGCCGGTACAGAGGTGTCCGTGCCCGCCGGTTCGAGGGGGGTCGGCCGGGGTGCGGACGTCAGCAACGTCGCCGTCAGCACCAGCACCAGCAGCAGCCCCAGGCACATCCCCAGGCATCGATTCGCTCGCATGCGAGAACCGTCCCGCAGCCGCCCCGATCATGGCCGGGACCTGTGGACTGCTCCCCGGTTGTGGACAGCGGCGTCACCCGGTGCCCCGCGGGTCCCGTACACTTCCTTTGGCGATCCGGGTCACCGGGTCGACTTCGCACGCCCCGACACCAGGCCGGTCACGCCGACCGGTGTCAGCGCTCCTCGGTCCTTCGTGGCACGGCGCATGTGGGCGTCAGGCGTGGGAGCCGTCCGGCTTCCGCGGCACAACCGAGAAACTCAAGGAGAACGGCCATGGCCGTCGTCACGATGCGGGAGCTGCTGGAAAGCGGCGTCCACTTCGGTCACCAGACCCGTCGTTGGAACCCGAAGATGAAGCGCTTCATCTTCACGGAGCGCAACGGCATCTACATCATCGACCTGCTCCAGTCGCTGTCGTACATCGACCGCGCCTACGAGTTCGTCAAGGAGACCGTCGCCCACGGCGGCACGGTCATGTTCGTCGGCACGAAGAAGCAGGCGCAGGAGGCCATCGCCGAGCAGGCCACCCGCGTCGGCATGCCCTTCGTCAACCAGCGCTGGCTGGGCGGCATGCTCACCAACTTCTCGACCGTCTACAAGCGTCTGCAGCGCCTCAAGGAGCTCGAGCAGATCGACTTCGAGGACGTCGCCGCTTCCGGTCTCACCAAGAAGGAGCTTCTCGTGCTCTCGCGCGAGAAGGCCAAGCTGGAGAAGACCCTCGGTGGTATCCGCGAGATGTCCAAGGTGCCCAGCGCCGTCTGGATCGTGGACACCAAGAAGGAGCACATCGCGGTCGGCGAGGCCCGGAAGCTCAACATCCCGGTCGTCGCCATCCTCGACACCAACTGCGACCCCGACGAGGTCGACTACAAGATCCCCGGCAACGACGACGCGATCCGCTCCGTCACGCTGCTCACCCGTGTGATCGCCGACGCGGTCGCCGAGGGCCTCATCTCCCGCTCCGGTGTCGCCACCGAGGGCAAGGGCGACAAGGCCGCGGGCGAGCCGCTGGCCGCGTGGGAGCGCGACCTGCTCGAGGGCGAGAAGAAGGCCGAGGAGGCCCCGGCTGCGGAGGCCGCCGAGGCTCCTGCCGCTGAGGCCCCCGCGGCTGAGGAGGCGCCTGCTGCCGAGGCTCCCGCCGCTGAGGCCGAGGCCCCGGCCGCTGAGGCTGAGGTTGAGGCCCCCGCCGAGGCGCCGGCCGCCGAGGGCGAGCAGGCCTGACCTCACGGTCGTAAGGCTGTAGTGACGGTGGGTGGCGCCGATCGCGCCACCCGCCGTTCACCCACAGCCGGTAGATCTTCGTAGCCCGTAGATCTTTGGCGGGGCCCGCCCAAGCCGCAGCCGCCGCCGACTTCGAGACTTCGAACTCCGAGAAGAGATTCACAGATCATGGCGAACTACACCGCCGCCGACGTCAAGAAGCTCCGCGAGCTCACCGGCGCCGGCATGATGGACTGCAAGAAGGCGCTGGACGAGGCCGACGGCAACGTCGAGAAGGCCGTCGAGGCGCTGCGCATCAAGGGCCAGAAGGGCGTCGCCAAGCGCGAGGGCCGCTCCGCCGAGAACGGCGCCGTGGTCTCCATCATCGCCGACGACAACGCCTCCGGTGTCCTCGTCGAGCTGAAGTGCGAGACCGACTTCGTCGCCAAGGGCGAGAAGTTCCAGGCCGCCGCCAACGCGATCGCCGAGCACGTCGCCAAGACGGCCCCGGCCGACCTCGAGGCCCTGCTCGCCTCCGAGATCGAGGCCGGCAAGACCGTCCAGGCGTTCGTGGACGAGGCCAACGCCAACCTGGGCGAGAAGATCGTCCTGGACCGCTTCGCGCAGTTCGCGGACGGTTTCGTGACGTCGTACATGCACCGCACGATGCCCGACCTGCCCCCGCAGATCGGTGTCCTCGTCGAGCTGGACAAGCCGAACGCCGAGGTCGCCCGCGGTGTCGCCCAGCACATCGCCGCCTTCGCGCCGAAGTACCTCTCCAAGGAGGACGTGCCGGCCGAGGTCGTCGAGTCCGAGCGCCGCGTCGCCGAGGAGACCACCCGCGCCGAGGGCAAGCCCGAGGCCGCCCTGCCGAAGATCGTCGAGGGTCGCCTCAACGGCTTCTTCAAGGACGCCACGCTGCTCGGCCAGCCGTACGCGCTCGACAACAAGAAGTCGGTCCAGAAGGTTCTGGACGAGGCCGGTGTCACCCTGAAGCGCTTCACGCGTATCAAGGTCGGCATCTGAGTCCGTACCGCGAGCGACGCGCGACCCCGATAGGGTCGTCAGCAGTCGTCCGGTACGCCGTCACGCACGCGCGTGGCGGACGACAGCAGATCTGACGAGGAGGCCATTGCCGCACATGGGATGCGAACCACACCCCATCGGCAATGGCCTTCTTCGTATGTGCGACCCCTTGAAAGAGGCGAGAGTCCCATGACCACCAAGCCCCAGAAGAGCGACGACGGCAAAGTGCGCGGCCGGTTTCTGCTGAAGCTGTCCGGAGAGGCCTTCGCCGGTGGCGGTGGCCTGGGTGTGGACCCGGACGTGGTGCACAAGATCGCCCGTGAGATCGCGGCCGTCGTGCGCGACGGGGCGGAGATCGCGGTCGTCATCGGCGGCGGCAACTTCTTCCGCGGTGCCGAACTCCAGCAGCGCGGCATGGACCGGGCCCGCTCCGACTACATGGGCATGCTCGGCACCGTGATGAACTGCCTCGCCCTCCAGGACTTCCTGGAGAAGGAGGGCATCGACAGCCGGGTGCAGACCGCCATCACGATGGGGCAGGTCGCCGAGCCGTACATCCCGCTGCGCGCCGTGCGCCACCTGGAGAAGGGCCGTGTGGTCATCTTCGGCGCCGGTATGGGCATGCCGTACTTCTCCACCGACACCACCGCCGCCCAGCGCGCCCTGGAGATCGACGCCGAGGCGCTCCTCATGGGCAAGAACGGCGTGGACGGGGTCTACGACTCCGACCCGAAGCGCAACCCCGACGCGGTCAAGTTCGACGCCCTCGGCTACGGCGAGGTCATCACGCGTGACCTCAAGGTCGCCGACGCCACCGCCGTCACACTGTGCCGCGACAACAAGCTCCCGATCCTCGTGTTCGAGCTCCTGGCGGAGGGCAATATCGCCCGCGCCGTCAAGGGTGAGAAGATCGGCACGCTTGTGGGTGACCAAGTCAGCCAGGGCTGATGACCCTGACCGGGGGATGGACAATGTCCTGCCGGTCGGGAACCGTGCAGAAAGAAGACGCGACGCAGCCGGCCGCCGCCCCCGTCAAGGAACCGCAGCCGGGCCTACTCAAGACACGCAGGAGCAAGTGGTGATCGAAGAGACCCTCCTCGAGGCCGAGGAGAAGATGGAGAAGGCCGTCGTGGTCGCCAAGGAGGACTTCGCCGCGATCCGCACCGGCCGTGCGCACCCGGCGATGTTCAACAAGATCGTGGCCGACTACTACGGTGCGCCGACGCCGATCAACCAGCTGGCTTCGTTCTCCGTGCCGGAGCCGCGCATGGCCGTCGTGACCCCGTTCGACAAGACCGCGCTGCGCAACATCGAGCAGGCGATCCGCGACTCCGACCTGGGCGTCAACCCGAGCAACGACGGCAACATCATCCGGGTGGTGTTCCCCGAGCTCACCGAGGAGCGCCGCCGCGACTACATCAAGGTCGCCAAGAGCAAGGCCGAGGACTCGCGCGTGTCGATCCGCTCGGTCCGCCGCAAGGCCAAGGACGCGATCGACAAGCTGGTCAAGGACGGCGAGGTCGGCGAGGACGAGGGCCGCCGTGCGGAGAAGGAACTCGACGACGCGACGCACAAGTACGTCGCCCAGGTGGACGAGCTCCTGAAGCACAAGGAAGCGGAGCTGCTCGAGGTCTGATGAACGACTCTTCCTGGGGGGCACCGCCACAAGCCGGGTACTGGGGGCCGTCCGACCAGGGGCCTGTCCAGGGGGCTGCCCCGGCGGGTCCCACGTACGATGCGCATCAAGCGCAGCAGACTCGCCCCATGCCCATCGTGCCCGACGTATCCGCGCATGGCGGAGACCAGGATGACGACCGGGGGGCCGCTCGGCTGAGCGGCCCCTTGTTCCGCGACGAAACGCCGCAGTCGCCGCCTTACGGAGCGGTGCAGCAGAATCCGGAGCCCATGCCCGACGCCCCGCAGCCGGCGCCCCGCCCTCAGAAGAAGAGCGCGGGCCGTGACCTGGGTGCCGCCATAGGGGTCGGCGTCGGCCTCGGCGTGGTCATCGTCGCGTCGTTGTTCTTCGTCAAGGCCGCCTTCGTCGGCGTGATAGCGGTCGCCGTCGTGGTCGGCCTGTGGGAGCTGACCAGTCGGCTCCAGGAGCGCAAGGGCATCAAGGCGCCCCTGGTTCCGTTGGCGCTCGGCGGTGCGGCGATGGTCGTCTCCGGATACGTCCGGGGTGCCGAGGGCGCGTGGGTGGCCATGGCGCTCACCGCGCTGGCCGTCCTCGTCTGGCGCATGACGGAACCGCCGGAGGGCTACCTCAGGGACGTCACGGCGGGCGTCTTCGCCGCGTTCTACGTCCCGTTCCTGGCCACGTTCGTCGCCATGATGCTCACGGCCGAGGACGGGGCGGGCCGCGTCCTGACCTTCCTGGTCCTCACCGTCGTCAGCGACACCGGTGCGTACGCCGTCGGCTGGCGCTTCGGCAAGCACAAGCTCGCCCCGCGCATCAGCCCCGGCAAGACCCGCGAGGGCCTGCTCGGAGCGGTGACGTTCGCGATGGTGGCGGGTGCGCTGCTGATGGAGTTCGTGATCGACGACGGCACCTGGTGGCAGGGCCTGCTCCTCGGCCTCGCGGTCGCGGGCAGCGCCACGCTGGGCGACCTCGGCGAGTCGATGATCAAGCGCGACCTGGGCATCAAGGACATGGGCACGCTACTCCCCGGCCATGGCGGCATCATGGACCGGTTGGACTCGTTGTTGCCGACCGCTCCGGTGGTGTGGCTCCTGCTCGTCGTCTTTGTAGGGTCCGGGTGAGGTAGGCCACGGCACCACGCCGCGGTAGCGGCAAATCGATACAGCATGGACCGGCTGGACTCGCTGCTTCCTACGGCTCCTGTGGTGTGGCTGCTGCTGGTGTTCTTCGTGGGCTCCGGGTGACCGGCGCGTACGCGGCTTGCGCGGGCCCCCGTCCTGGACAGGACGGGGGCCCGCTGCCGTGGCTCCTCGGGCGGCTGAGTGGGACGATTTCCCATAGAGGCCCTCACAGGGGGGATCGCCCTGGAAGGGAGTGGGCAGCATGTCCGACTTCCGTGAATCGATCGACATCGACCGCAGCCCCGAGGACGTCTGGGGGTATGTCATCGACTTCTCCCACATGCCTGAATGGCAGGAGAGCGCGGTCGCGACCGAGCGGCTCGACGAGGGGCCGGTCCACGTCGGCTCCCGGGTACGCATCACCCGGCACCTCGGCCGCCGGGACATCCCGATGACCATGGAGTGCACCGAGTACGACCCGCCGCACGCCTGGGGCCTGCAAGGTATCGACGGTCCCATCCGCGGGCACGTCCACGGTGAGATCGACCCGATCGACGAGGGTCGCCGCTCCCGCGTCACCATCGAGCTCGACTTCGAGGGCAAGGGCATCGGCAAGGTCCTGCTGCCCCTTGTCGTCCGCCCACAGATCCGCAAGGAACTGCCGCACAACGAGCGGCTGCTGAAGGAGCGGCTGGAGCACAGGCCGGCCTAGACCCGCCGGCGGGCGGGCCGGCAACGGGACGAAGACCTACGTCACCCGGGTCTTCGCGGTGATTGCCGGGCTCTTCCGAGGCGGCAGGGGCATCGGAGTGGATCTGCGACACTGGTACGGCTATGCCTAAGCCCGGAGAACTCACTTTCGTCGCCCCCCGCGGAGCCAAGAAGCCGCCGCGGCACCTTGCCGATCTCACTCCTGCCGAGCGCAAGGAGGCCGTTGCGGAGATCGGTGAGAAGCCGTTTCGTGCCAAGCAGCTCTCGCAGCACTACTTCGCGCGGTACGCGCACGACCCGGCGGAGTGGACCGACATCCCCGCCGGTGCGCGCGAGAAGCTCCGCGAGGCGTTGCTCCCCGAGCTGATGACCGTCGTACGGCATCTGTCGACCGACGAGGGCAGCACGCGCAAGACGCTGTGGCGGCTGTTCGACGGCACGCTCGTGGAGTCGGTGCTGATGCGGTACCCGGACCGGGTGACCATGTGCATCAGCTCGCAGGCGGGGTGCGGGATGAACTGCCCGTTCTGTGCGACCGGGCAGGCGGGGCTGGATCGCAATCTGTCCACCGGCGAGATCGTCCATCAGATTGTCGATGGGATGCGGGCGCTTCGGGACGGTGAGGTTCCCGGGGGGCCGTCACGGCTCTCCAACATCGTCTTCATGGGTATGGGCGAGCCTCTCGCCAACTACAAGCGGGTCGTGCAGTCCATCCGGGCGCTCACCGACCCCGCGCCCGACGGGCTAGGGCTGTCCCAGCGCGGCATCACCGTCTCGACCGTCGGGCTCGTCCCCGCCATTCACCGGTTCTCCGACGAGGGCTTCAAGTGCCGGCTCGCGATCTCGCTGCACGCGCCGGACGACGAGCTGCGCGACACCCTCGTCCCCGTGAACACGCGGTGGAAGGTGCGGGAGGTGCTGGATGCCGGGTTCGAGTACGTCGAGAAGAGCGGGCGTCGGCTGTCCATCGAGTACGCGCTCATCCGGGACATCAACGACCAGGCATGGCGTGGTGACCGGCTCGGGCGGCTGCTGAAGGGCAAGCCCGTGCACGTCAATCTCATTCCGCTGAACCCGACCCCGGGCTCCAAGTGGACTGCCTCCCGTCCCGAGGACGAGAAGGCGTTCGTCGAGGCCATCGCCGCTCACGGTGTGCCGGTGACCGTCCGGGACACCCGTGGTCAGGAGATCGACGGGGCGTGCGGTCAGCTCGCGGCGACCGAGCGGTAGTCTGACCGTCGTAGGTACATCTTCATATTCCGACAGGGGAGCGCCACAGCGCTGAGAGTGCGGCACCGGCCGCAGACCCTCCGAACCTGGCCCAGGTCATTCTGGGTAGGGAGATCGGTCATCACTCGAGCTGTTGCGCCCTGCCCGGGGTCTCCCAGAGGTCCCGGGCAGGGCCGCGTCTCTTCCTGGTCACCCCCAGGAGGAATTCAGTGAGCATCACCAAGAAGGCCACGGTCGTGGCGGTCGGATTCGGGCTCGTCGCGCTGTCCGCGTGCGGGTCGTCCGACAGCAGCGACAGCGACGGAGACTCCAAGACCGTCACCCTCGTCAGCCACGACTCATGGGCCGTCTCGAAGAGCGTCCTCGCGGACTTCGAGAAGCAGTCCGGTTACAAGGTCAAGGTCCTGGAGGACGGCGACGCCGGGCAGGCCGTCAACAAGGCGATCCTGACCAAGGACAACCCGCAGGGCGACGTCTTCTTCGGCGTCGACAACACCCTGCTGTCCCGGGCGCTCGACAACGGGCTGTTCCAGTCCTACGAGGCGAAGGGCTCCGACAAGATCGGGGCGGAGTACCGGGTCGACCAGGACAAGCACCGGGTCACGCCGATCGACACCGGCGACATCTGCGTCAACTACGACAAGGCCTACTTCAGCGAGCACAAGCTGGACCCGCCGACCTCCTTCGACGACCTGATCAAGCCCGCCTACAAGAACCTCCTCGTCACCGAGAACGCCTCCACCTCCTCGCCGGGGCTCGGCTTCCTCCTCGGGACCGCCGCCAAGTACGGCGACGACGGCTGGCAGGACTACTGGACGAAGCTCAAGGCCAACGGCGTGAAGGTCGTCGACGGCTGGGAGCAGGCCTACAACGAGGAGTTCTCCGGCTCCGCGGGAGGCAAGAAGGCCAAGGCGGACCGGCCGCTCGTCGTGTCGTACGCCTCCTCGCCGCCCGCCGAGGTGATCTACGCCGACCCGAAGCCGACGACCGCGCCGACCGGTGTCGCGACCGGCACGTGCTTCCGGCAGGTCGAGTACGCGGGGCTGCTCAGCAACGCGAAGAACACCAAGGGCGGCAAGGCACTCCTCGACTTCCTGCTCACCAAGGAGTTCCAGGAGGACATGCCGCTGAACATGTTCGTCTACCCGGTGCTGGAGGGTGCCCAGGTGCCGGCAGAGTTCACGAAGTACGGGCCGCAGGCCAAGGATCCCGAGACCATGGACCCGGCCGAGATCGCCGACCACCGTGACCAGTGGGTCAAGTCGTGGACCTCGCTCGTACTGAAGTGACCTCCAGCAGGAGTGGCGCGGCGGCGCGGCTCGGGCTCATGGCCGTGCCCGTCGCGTTCTTCGCGGTGTTCTTCGCCTGGCCCGTCGCCGCGATCGTCGCCCGGGGCCTCAAGCTCGATGGGGTGTGGCAGTTCGGCCGGATCACGGATGTGCTCGCGCAGTCCGACATCCGGCACGTCCTGTGGTTCACCACCTGGCAGGCGCTCGCCTCCACCGCGCTCACCCTGCTGGTCGCGCTGCCCGGCGCGTACGTCTTCGCCCGCTTCGAGTTCCCGGGCAAGCAGGTCCTGCGGGCCGCGGTGACCGTGCCGTTCGTGCTGCCGACGGTCGTCGTCGGTACGGCGTTCCTGGCGCTGGTCGGTCGCGGTGGGCTGCTGGACGACCTGTGGGGCGTACGGCTGGACACCACGGTGTGGGCGATCCTGCTGGCGCATGTCTTCTTCAACTACGCGGTCGTCGTACGGACGGTCGGCGGGCTCTGGGGGCAGCTCGACCCGCGTCAGGAGGAGGCCGCGCGGATGCTCGGCGCGTCCCGTCTCGCCGCCTGGCGGACGGTCACCCTGCCCGCGCTCGCGCCCGCTGTGGCCGCCGCCGCTCTGATGGTCTTCCTGTTCACCTTCACCTCCTTCGGCGTGGTGCAGATCCTCGGCGGGCCGACCTTCTCGACCCTCGAAGTGGAGATCTACCGGCAGACCTCCGAGATCTTCGACCTGCCCACGGCCGCCGTGCTGACGCTGATCCAGTTCGTGGCGGTGGGCGGTGTCCTCGCCCTGCACGCGTGGACCGTACGGCGGCGGGAGACCGCGCTCCGGCTGGTGGACGCGTCGATGACCGCCCGGCGGCCGCGCGGGGCCGGGCAGTGGGCGCTGCTCGGCGGTGTCCTCGTCTCGGTCGTCGTCCTGCTTCTGCTGCCGCTCGCCGTGCTGGTGCAGCGGTCGCTCGACGCGCCGGACTTCGCCTACTACCGGGAGCTGACCAGCGACGACAGCGGGGTCTTCCTCGTCGCGCCGATCGAGGCGATCGGGAACTCGCTGGAGTACGCCCTCGCCGCCACCGTCATCGCCGTGGTGATCGGCGGTCTCGCCGCCGCTGCCCTGACCCGGCGGGACGCGGGGCGGTTCGTGCGGGGCTTCGACGCGCTGTTGATGCTGCCGCTCGGGGTGTCCGCGGTGACCGTCGGGTTCGGGTTCCTGATCTCCCTCGACGAGCCGCCGCTGGATCTGAGGTCCTCCTGGATCCTGGTGCCGCTCGCGCAGGCGCTGGTCGGCGTGCCCTTCGTCGTACGGACGATGCTGCCCGTGCTGCGGGCCGTGGACGGTCGGCTGCGGGAGGCGGCGGCCGTGCTCGGGGCGTCGCCGTGGCGGGTGTGGCGCGAGGTCGATCTGCCGATGGTGCGGCGGGCGCTGCTGATCGCGGCGGGGTTCGCCTTCGCGGTGTCGCTCGGTGAGTTCGGGGCGACCGTGTTCATCGCGCGGCCGGACAATCCGACGCTGCCGGTCGCCGTGGCGAAGCTGCTCGGGCGGGCGGGCGACCTCAACTACGGGCAGGCGATGGCCCTTTCGACGATTCTGATGATGGTGTGCGCGGCGGCGCTGCTGGTCCTTGAGCGGCTGCGGACCGACCGGACCGGGGAGTTCTAGATGCTGCTGAGCCTTGAGGACGCGACCGTACGGTTCGGTGGGCGGCCCGTGCTGGACGGGGTCGGCCTCGATGTCGCCGAGCACGAGATCGTGTGCGTGCTCGGGCCGAGCGGCAGTGGCAAGTCGACGCTGCTGCGGGCGGTGGCCGGGCTGCAACCCCTCTCCTCAGGAAGGGTGTTGCTCGACGGACGGGACCAGGCCGGGGTCCCCGCGCACCGGCGTGGGGTCGGGCTGATGTTCCAGGACCATCAGCTGTTTCCGCAGCGGGACGTGGGCGGCAATGTGGCCTTCGGGCTGCGGATGCACGGGGTGTCGCGGCCTCGGCAGGAGGAGCGGGTAGGGGAGTTGCTCGATCTCGTCGGGCTTCCGGGTGCTGCCCGACGGGCGGTCGCCGCGCTGTCCGGGGGTGAGCAGCAGCGGGTCGCGCTGGCCCGCGCCCTGGCTCCCCGGCCTCGGCTGCTGATGCTCGACGAGCCGCTCGGTCAGCTGGATCGCTCGCTGCGGGAGCGGCTGGTCGTCGAACTGCGGGAGCTGTTCAGCGAGTTGGGCACCACCGTGCTCGCCGTGACACACGACCAGGGTGAGGCCTTCGCGCTCGCCGACCGGGTCGTCGTGATGCGGGACGGGCGGATCGCCCAGTCCGGTACGCCCCTTGAGGTGTGGCAGCGGCCGGCGGACGAGTTCGTGGCCCGGTTCCTCGGCTTCGAGAACGTGGTGGAGGGCGTGGTCAGCGGGGAGGCCGCGGACACGCCCTGGGGCAAGGTGCCGGTCCCCGCGGGGGCCGAACAGGGAGCGCGGAGCCTGCTGGTGCGTCCCCCGGGGGTGCGGCTCGTGGCCGCCGACGCGGGGCTGCGGTGCACGGTGGCCGCGCGGACGTTCAAGGGCACGCATGTCGCCGTACACCTGCAGCCGGAGGACGGCGGGCCGCGGCT
Organism: Streptomyces fulvoviolaceus; assembly: GCF_000718165.1. Lineage (GTDB taxonomy): Bacteria > Actinomycetota > Actinomycetes > Streptomycetales > Streptomycetaceae > Streptomyces > Streptomyces fulvoviolaceus. The sequence continues at coordinate 98,181 of NZ_JOEY01000036.1, forward strand.
GGAGGCGGCGTGCGCGCTGCGGGAGGCGCCGGGGGTCGGGGACGTGGTCGGCGTGGAGTTCGACGCGGCCGAAATCGTGGTGCTCGACCGACCCACGGCCGCATAGTGTGCGGCGCATGACGCCGCTCACCCATGACCGTTACTGCGCCGAGATCGCCCACCAGGTGGGCCTGCTGAGGGCCGTGGTGACCTCGGGGGCCGACCTGTCCGCCACCGTGCCGACCTGCCCGGACTGGTCGCTGGAGCAGCTGGTGCGGCACACGGGTGGCGCCCTGCGCTGGGTGGAGCTGCTCGTGCGCACCCGGGCCGAGGAGGACATCCCGGAGGATCAGGTGCCGTTGGGTGACGGGCCCGAGGCCGCCGGGGACGCCGCCGCGCTGGACGCGTGGCTCGCGGAGACCGGAGAGATGCTCGTCGCCGCGCTGCGGGAGGCCGGGCCGGACACGGAGGTGTGGGCGTGGGCCGGCATTCCCGACTCCGGCTTCTGGGCCCGCCGTATGGCCCACGAGCTCACCGTTCACCGCGCCGACGCCACGCTCGCCGCCGGGCTGCCGTACGGGGTCGCCCCGGACATCGCCGCCGACGCGATCGACGAGTGGCTGCAGATCGTGGAGTTCGCGCAGCGGACGATGCCGCATGACGCGGCGAAGGAGCTGCGGGGGACCGGGCGCAGCATCCACCTCCACGCCACCGACGGCACTCCTGAGCTCAACGCCGAGTGGGTCGTCGAGCTCACCGAGGACATCCTCGTCTGGCGGCGCGGGCACGAGAAGGCGACGGTCGCGCTCAGGGGGCCGCTGACCGCCGTACTGCTCGCCTTCTACCGTCGACTGCCGCTGGACAGCCCGGAGTTGGAGGTGCTCGGCGAGCGGGAGCTGCTGGAGTTCTGGCTGGAGCGGGCGACCTTCGACTGAGGCTGAACACAGCGGTGGCCCGCCCCACCAACGGGGACGGGCCACAGCGGTGTTGCTCGTGAGGCGTCAGCGACCGCTCGTCCCGCGACGGCGCAGGCCGAAGAAGACGGCGCCGCCGCCGATGGCGACCAGGGCGACCGCGATGCCGGCGATCAGGCCGGTGTTGGAGTTCGCACCGGTCTCGGCGAGGTTGGAGTCACCGGCGGCCGGCGTCGGGGCGTTGCTCTCGGCGGTGGCCGGCTCGGTGGAGGAGCTCTCCGAGGCGGACGGGGTCGCGGTCGGGGTCGGGGACTCCTCGGCCGGGGGCGTGGTGGACTCCGACGCGGAGGGCGTCGGGGTCGGCGAGTCCTCGGTCTTGCAGGCCGTGGCCGGGGTGATCAGGTTCGGGCTGACGTCCTCGTCGACCAGGTTCCCGGCCGTGACGTGGATGCGGTACTCGGCGTTCGGCTGCCAGGCCTCTTCGAAGGTGATGGTCGTACCTTCGCGCGAGCCCTTGACCTCCTGCTCGCCGACCTTCCGCTCGTCGGCGCCGTTGTTCTCCAGGAACACGGAGACGGTCGCGGTCTTTCCGGAGGCGTCCACGTCGGTGACCGTGATGACGCCCTGGGTGCCGTCGCACTTGGCTTCGGCGGAGAAGTCATTGATGTTGCAGGCGAGCGCGTTGCCGGCGGCACCGAGCGCGAGCGCGGCCGAGGCAGCGGCGACACCGAGGATGCGCGCGGCGCCGGCGGTGCGGCGGGATATGGGCATGAATGCCACGTTCGTCCTTCACGGGATGCGCTGAAGCGGGGGGTTGAGGGGCCGGTGATGCGACATCAACGGTCCCAGGAGTCTCACAGGTTTATAAGCGCAGCGTAAGCAGTGTCAACGCATAAGCACGTCACAGCCGTTGGCTTTGCCCGCTTATTAACGAGTGAGACGTTTCAGGGCCCCCGGCGCCTCCTCGATCCGGTCAACCAGGGCGATTCGGGCCTCCATTGAACGCTCCCGTGCAAGAGCCTGCAGGAGCGGCCAGGTGGGCAGTTTCTCCGTCCAGTGGTGGCGGTTCACGAGAACCATCGGCGTCGGCTCGCCCCGCGACTCGTAGTAGTTCGGCGTCGCGCTGTCGAAGATCTCCTGTACGGTGCCGGCCGCGCCCGGCAGGAAGACCACACCGGCGTTGGAACGGGCCAGGAGGCCGTCCTCGCGGGTGGCGTTGGCGAAGTACTTGGCGATGTGCGAGGCGAAGGCGTTGGGCGGCTCGTGGCCGTAGAACCAGGTCGGGATGCCGACCGAACCGCCGCCGCCCGGCCAGCGGTCGCGGACTTCGAAGGCGGCGCCCGCCCAGTCCGTGATCGAGGGCGTGAACGACGGTGCCTTGGCGAGGAGTTCGCATGCTTCGTCGAGCATGGCGTCCTCGAACGGGGCCGCGTAGGCGCCGAGGTTCGCCGCCTCCATCGCGCCCGGGCCGCCGCCCGTGGCCACCGTGAACCCGGCGCGCGCCAGCTCCCGGCCGAGGCGCGCGGCACCGGCGTACGCCTCCGTCCCGCGGGCCATCGCGTGGCCGCCCATGACCCCCACCACCCGTGTGCCGCGCAGGAGTTCGTCGAGGGCGTCGGAGACGGCGTCGTCGTGGACCGAGCGGAGCGTCGACGCGAAGATGTCGCCGTCGGCCTTGGTCTGCTGGAACCAGGCGTAGGCGAGGGCGTCCGGCGTCTGCTCGTATCCCTTGTCGAGTCCGGCGAACAGCTCGTCCGGCGTGTAGAGGAGACCGCGGTACGGGTCGAAGGGCAGGTCCGGGAGGGGTGGGAACACCAGGGCGCCGTCCGCGCGGACCTTCGCCGCCGCGTTCTCCCGCATCGGGCAGCCGAGGAAGACGGCGCCCGCGGTGTCGGCGGCCAGCAACTCCCTTGTCCGGTCGGTCAGATCGACGGCCTGGACACGGAATCCGGCGAGTGTGCCGCGTGCCGAGACGGTGGCGTCGAACTCCTCCAGCGTCTCGATCTCACGGTCGTTGTGGTGGGCCGCATGGGCGGGGCTCGTCTGCACCCGCCCATGCTAGGCGCTCCGCTGGATGTGCCGGATGGGGCCGTTGGGCGTCTGCGAGCGCGTCGTGGCTGGTCGTGCCCCGCGGCGGAGCGGCAAGTCGACACAGCCCCGCGCCCCGACGGGGCGCGGCCCCTTCAGCCCTCGATCGCGGTCGGGTCCATCCAGATGACCTCCCAGGTGTGGCCGTCGAGGTCGTCGAAGGAGCGGCCGTACATGAAGCCGTGGTCCTGCGCCTCGCCCGCCGGGGAGCCGCCCGCTGCGAGCGCCTTGTCGACCAGCTCGTCGACCTTCTCGCGGCTCTCGGCGCTGAGCGCGACCAGCACCTCGCTGGTCTGCGTCGCGTCCGCGATCTCCTTCTTGGTGAAGGTGGCGTAGAACGGCTTGGTGAGCAGCATCGCGACGATGGTGTCGCTGATCACGACGGAGGCCGCGTTCGCGTCGCTGAACTGAGGGTTGATCGTGTAGCCGAGGTCCGTGAAGAACTTCTTCGAGGCGTCGAGGTCGTTCACGGGCAGGTTCACGAAAATCATCTGCTGATACGTCGTCGAGGTCATCGGAGTCTCTCCCATCGGGGTGGCTGCTTTCGGTGGGGTAGACGCTGCGGCTCCGCCGAACTCATCGGTCGGCGGAGATTTTTTTCCTACGGCCTTTCAGCGGGCCAGCGGCAGCGCCGCCAGTTCGGCCACGATCATGGTGAGCGGGCCGAACAGGGCGAGCAGTGCGCCGGCGCGGAGGGCGGCGGCACTGCGCAGCATCGTGGCGGGGGCGCCGAGCCGCAGCAGCGCGGCCGTGGTGTCCGCGCGGGCGTGCTTGGCCTCCACGGCGGCGGTGAGCAGCGTCGCGATCGTGCAGCCGGTCACCAGGAGCAGGCCGAGGGTGGTCAGCGGTCCGAAGTCCGGGCCGCCCGTGTCGTACACGGCCGACATGGCGTACGTCCCCGACGCGACCGCGCAGACGACGCCCAGGGGGCGGCCGATACGGGCGGCCTCCGCCATGAGGACCCGTCCCGCGAGGAGGCGCAGGGCGCCGGGGCGGGCGGTCTGGAGGAGGCGGCCGCAGAGGTGGGTGAGGCCGGGGCCGGCGATCGCCAGGCCGACGGCGGTGAGGACCCATCCGAGGAGGACGGAGGCGGGGCCGGTGGGGGCGAGGCCGCCGGGGAGGGTGAGGGGGGT
>NZ_JOEY01000037.1 GCF_000718165.1 Streptomyces fulvoviolaceus
CACGCCGACATCGTCCGGGCCGGCGGAGAGGGTGTTGTTGCGGCCTTTGCGGAAGGTGTGGCCGATCGGGTGGATCGGCGGCAGGTAGACCACGTCGAAGCCCATCGCGGCGATCGCGGGCAGCCGTTTCGCGGCGGTGCGGAAGGTGCCGTGCGGCTGCTGCGGGGTGCCCTCGGAGCGGGGGAAGAACTCGTACCAGCCGCCGAACAGCGCGCGTTCGCGTTCCACCAGCAGCGGCAGGGTGTCCGAGAGGGTGATGAACTCCCGCAGCGGATACCGGGCCAGCACCGCGTCCACGTCCGGCGTCAACGCACCCGCCAAACGTGTCGCGACCGGCAGCGAGTCGTCGGCCAGGACCTCCGCGGCGGCCAGCAGCACCGCGCGTTCGGGGCCCTGCGGCACGCCGGCCGCAGCCCGGGTGTACAGCTCGGCGCCCTCCTCCAGGACGAGACCGGTGTCGAGGCCGGCCGGCACCTTGATGCGGGCGGTGCGGCGCCAGGTGGTGACCGGGTCGCTCCATGCCTCGACGTGATACGTCCACCGGCCGACGGCGTCCGGAGCGACCTCGGCGCCCCAGCGGTCGGTGCCCGGGGCCAGCTCCCGCATCGGCGTCCACGGGCCGGGACGGCCCTGCGGGTTCGTCAGGACGACGTTGGCGGCGACCGCGTCATGCCCCTCGCGGAACACGGTGGCGGTGACCTCGAACGTCTCTCCTGCGACCGCCTTCGCCGGGCGCCTGCCGGACTCGACGGCGGGACGGACGTCCCGTACCGGGATGCGGCCGATGGCCGGGGTGGAACTCATGGTCTCGCCTCCGCCGTGGTCGAGGCCGGGCTCATGGCCCGGCCGGGTATCCAAGCTGCGCGGGAAGGGGTCTACCTTCCCGCGGGGGAACGCCGATCCCTCGCCGGTGGGCCTCGTCTGGCGACGGCGCGCGGACGGGGCCGTTCGTTCTGCTCCCGCAGATAGGTCGCCAGGCTGGTGCGCAGATAGTGTTCGGCGGCGTCCGCGGCCTCGCGCGCGCAGCGCTTCCCCATCAGCACGCAGAGCGTGTAGCCCGAGTCCTCGAAGGCGGCCCGGGCCGAGCGGTCGGAGGGGGCGGCCAGCATCAGGCGTTCCCAGGTCCGGTACCGCCGCAGTTGCCGGGCGACTTCGGCTTTGGCCGGTAGCAGCATGACGCCGTTCACCTTCCACGGAGAGTTTCACTCATGGTGCACGTGTGACGACCCAGCGTCTTGTTGGCGCTTCAACCACCTCGTTCACCTCGGTGGACGGCTCGTGTTGCACGAATGGCGTAGCGCTCCCACTCTTGAGGTGACTCAGGAGCGATCACTGCTCACGCTTCGCGTTCGGCCCCCGTTCCGCGGGGACGACGAGGAGTGGGAGCTTCGCCGGTGAGGAGCCAAGGACGATGAAGACCGCAGTCCCCTGCTACTACCACCTCGATGTGGAAGTCGGCCCGGAACGGGTCGGACAGGTCAGGCGCATCCTGGCCGCGCACCTCAGGTACTGGGATCTGGAGATCCTGGTCGAGCCCGTCTGCCGCGGCGTCGAACTGCTGCTGAGGGCCATCGACGAACACGCGACGGACAAGAACACGTCGATCGAGATGTGGTGGAACGGCCAGCACCTCATCACCGCCATCGGGGAGAACGACTGCGAGCTGCGCCCGGACCAGGACCTGCGGGCCTGCCTGGAGCGCATCGCCGCGATGAGCGACGGGTGGGGCTGCTGCGCCACGGACACCGGCAGCAAGGTCATCTGGTTCTCGCAGCGCGCCCGGACCGGCGAACGCATCCCGCGGGTGCCGACGGCCCCCGTGCCCAGCCTGCGGGAGGTGCGCCAGGTGCCCCGCGAGATGCCGGTCGCCGTGTTGGCCGCGCCGACGAGCGGCGTCCTGGAGGATGCCCGGTGACCGCGAAGTCCCGTCGGAAGACAGGGGTGTCCGCCTGGAGCGGGCACCCCTACCCGCTGGGCGCCGCCTTCGACGGCAAGGGCACCAACTTCGCGCTGTTCAGCGAGGTCGCCGAGCGCGTCGAGCTCGTCCTGGTCGATGAGAAGAACGCCCACAGCACCGTCCCGCTGACCGAGGCCGACGGCTTCGTCTGGCACGGCTACCTGCCCGGCATCGAACCGGGGCAGCGCTACGGCTACCGGGTGCACGGACCCTGGCACCCGGAACTCGGCCACCGGTGCAATCCGGCGAAGCTGCTCCTCGACCCGTACACCAGGGCGGTGGACGGGCAGGTCGACGACCATCCCTCGCTCTACGACCCCGCCACCGACAGCGCCGGGCACACCATGCTCGGCGTGGTCACCGACCCGGCCTTCGACTGGGGCGACGACCAGCCGCTACGGCGGCCGTACGCCGACAGTGTGATCTACGAGGCCCATGTACGGGGCCTCACCCGCACCCACCCCGACGTCCCGCCGGAACTGCGCGGCACCTACGCCGGTCTCGCGCACCCCGCGGTCGTGGAGCACCTGACCTCGCTCGGTGTGACCGCGGTCGAGCTGATGCCGGTGCACCAGTTCGTGCAGGACGGTGTGCTGACCGGCCGCGGCCTGTCCAACTACTGGGGCTACAACACGATCGGCTTCTTCGCGCCGCACAACGCCTACGCCGCCCACGGCACCCGTGGGCAGCAGGTCACCGAGTTCAAGTCGATGGTGAAGGCGCTGCACGCGGCCGGCCTCGAAGTGATCCTGGACGTCGTCTACAACCACACGGCCGAGGGCAACGAGAAGGGCCCCACGCTCTCCTTCCGCGGCATCGACAACGCCTCGTACTACCGCCTGGTGGACGGCGACTGGGGGCACTACTACGACACCACCGGCACCGGCAACAGCCTGCTGATGCGCCACCCCTACGTACTCCAGCTGATCATGGACTCGCTGCGCTACTGGGTCACCGAGATGCACGTCGACGGCTTCCGCTTCGACCTCGCGGCCACCCTGGCCCGGCAGTTCCACGAGGTGGACCGGCTGTCGGCGTTCTTCGACCTGATCCAGCAGGACCCGGTGATCAGCCGCGTCAAGCTCATCGCCGAGCCGTGGGACGTCGGCGAGGGCGGTTACCAGGTGGGCAACTTCCCGCCGCTGTGGTCGGAGTGGAACGGCAAGTACCGGGACACCGTAAGGGACTTCTGGCGGGGCGAGCCGCACACGCTCGGCGAGTTCGCCTCCCGGCTGACCGGCTCCTCCGACCTGTACCAGCACAGCCGGCGCCGCCCGCGCGCCAGCGTCAACTTCGTCACCGCACACGACGGGTTCACCCTGCGCGACCTGGTCTCCCACAACGACAAGCACAACGAGGCCAACGGAGAGGGCAACCGGGACGGCGAGAGCACCAACCGGTCCTGGAACTGCGGTGCCGAAGGGGAGAGCGACGACCCGGCCGTCCTGGAACTGCGCGCCCGCCAGCAGCGCAACTTCCTGGCCACACTGCTCCTTTCGCAGGGCATCCCGATGCTCTGCCACGGCGACGAACTGGGCCGCACCCAGCGCGGCAACAACAACGCCTACTGCCAGGACAACGAAGTCTCCTGGATCGACTGGGAGTTGACCGAGGAGCAGCGCGACCTCGCCGACTTCACGCGGTACGTGATCGGCCTGCGCGCCGCCCACCCCGTGCTGCGCCGCCGCCGTTTCTTCCGCGGCGAGACCGTCACGCACGCCGGACAGCCGCTGCCCGACCTGGTGTGGCTGCTGCCGGACGCCCGCGAGATGGCCGACCCGGACTGGCAGCGCTCCGACGCGCACGCGGTCGGCGTCTTCCTCAACGGCGACGCCATCGCCGAACCCGACCCGCGCGGCCGGCCCGTCGTGGACGACTCGTTCCTGCTCCTGCTCAACGGCCACTGGGAGCCGGTGGACTTCCGGCTGCCGGACCTCACGTACGGCGAACGCTGGACGACACTGATCGACACCGCCGAGCCGCAGGGTGCCGACGAGTCCGAGCACAAGGCCGGGACGGAGACCACGGTCGGGCCGCGCAGCCTGGTGCTGCTGTCCCGGCCTTCCCGGGCGGTCGGCTGAGGGTCAGCGCTCGCGGTGTGAGGTGACCGTGAACTGGGCGCCGTCGGGGTCGCGCAGGACGGCCTCGTCGCCGCCCTTCGACAGGACGCTGCCACCGTGCACCTCGGCGGCCCGCACACAGGCCGTCACGTCCGCGACCGCGAAGTGGACCTGCCAGTGCGGCCGGATGGTGGGGTCGGGCGCCGAGCCCAGCGCCCCCGACTCGATCCGCGCCACCACATCGCCCTGGCTGCGCAGCACGACCTCGCCGCCCTCGTAGTGGACCTCGCAGCAGCCGGGACGTCCCGACGCCCAGTCGAGGACCTCGCCGTAGAAGATGGCGGCGTCGAACGCGTCGCGTGTGTGCAGCCGGATGAAGGCGGGCTGCGCACGGCGCCAGATCTCCCAGTTGGCGACCAGCTCGCCCTCCCAGATACCGAAGGTCGCACCGTCCCGGTCGGCCAGCAGCGCCGCCCGCCCGGGCGGGAGGGACAGCGGCCCGACCGCCGTCGTGCCGCCGCGCTCCTGCGCCCGCGCCGCCGCCTCGTCGGCGCTGGGCACCGCGAAGTACGGCGTCCACGCCACCGCCATCTGGTACATCGAGGCGACCGCGGCGATCCCGGCGACCGGGGTCCCGTCCGCCAGCGCGACCCGGAAGTGGTCGCCGAGCTTCGCCGGCTCCCACTGCCAGCCAAGCACGGCCCCGTAGAACGATTCGGTGGCGTCCTGGTCGCGGCTGGTCAGGCTCACCCAGCAGGGCGCGCCGAACACGGAGTGCGTGGAGATGACGTCCCTGGCGGCAGTGGGGTGTCTCGGGTCGTGGTTCATGGCTGTCGCGTCCTGCTCCTGTGGGCCGGCGGCCACGGTCTCTTCCACCAGTGTCCGTCCGGAACCGCTCCGGGCGCCTGCCGAGTACCCCGGCGGCGGTGCCGAAACGGTGGCGTGTCTCTCCTCCCGCCCGGTGGCGCGGGCCCGCCCGGGTGACAGGATGGGTGGGTGGCAGCCGTACCGGACGAGCCCGCCTCCGAGGCGGACCGGATCTTCGAACTGCAGGAAGAGGTCGACCAGCTCAAGGAAGCGGTCGCCTCGCACGCCGTCGTGGACCAGGCGATCGGCATGGTCGTCGCGCTCGGCAGGCTCTCGCCCGACCAGGGCTGGGAAGTACTGAAGGACGTCTCCCAGCACACGAACATCAAGCTCCGCAGTGTCGCGGACTTCATTCTCGTCTGGGGGCGGACCGGAGAAATGCCGCCGGAAATCCGCGCCGAGCTGGAAGAGGCCCTCGACCGCTACGGTCCGACCCAGATCCCGGGGGCACCGCCGGAGTGAAGTTCGGCGGGACTCAGCCGGTGCCGGTCAGGACCTCCGCGCGCAGGTGCGTGAAGCAGCCGTTGAGCAGCCGGGAGACGTGCATCTGCGAGATGCCGAGCTGTTCGGCGATGCAGCTCTGGGTCATCCCCTGGAAGAAGCGCAGGTAGAGGATGGTCCGCTCGCGTTCCGGGAGTGCCTCCAGACAGGGCCTGACGGCCACGCGGTCGACGATGATGTCGTAGCCGGGGTCGGCTGAGCCGAGCGCGTCACCCAGGGCGTAGCCGTCGGTTCCGGGCATCTCGGCATCCAGCGACAGCGCGGAGAAGCACTCCAGTGCCTCCGACCCGGTGCGCACCTCGTCCTCGCTCATGTGCGCGTACGCGGCGATCTCGGCGACGGTGGGCGCCCGGCCCGGCGTGGTCTGCGACAGGTCCTTCACGGCCCGCCGCACGCGGTTGCGCAGGTCCTGGACCCGGCGGGGCACGTGCAGGGTCCACATGTGGTCGCGGAAGTGCCGCTTGATCTCGCCGGTGACGGTCGGTACGGCGTATGCCTCGAAGGCGCTGCCGCGCGCGGGGTCGTAGTGGTCGACGGCCTTGACCAGCCCGAGGGCGGCCACCTGGTACAGGTCCTCGAGGGCCTCGCCGCGGCCCCGGAACCGGACGGCGATCCGCTCGGCCATGGGCAGCCAGGCCTCGACCAGCTTGTCCCGTAGTGCTTTGCGCTCCGGACCGTCGGGCAGTCCTGCGAGCCGTTCGAACGCGTCGGCGGTCTCCGGCGCGTCGTCGTGCGGATGGGGCTTCGTTCTGGTGGCGACGGACATGTCGCGCACCTCCCTCGGCGGGGTGCCGGATGGACAGACCCCATGGGAGGCGCGGAGTCGGACCTGGCGGAGGTCATCCGGGGCCCGGCGGTGCGGCTCCCACGGAACGTGCCTCCTGTCCGAAGCACTTCTCTGCGGATTCCCGCTCTGGGTGAAATAAAACAAATACACGGAATAGTCCCCTGCATGTTTGACCCTCTCTTAGCCCAGTTACCTCTGACACAGAGGTAATCTCGCCGTGTGGACGAGGAGACCTTCCCGGAAGAGCTCGCCGACGCGCTCGTCGGCATCCAGCGGCTGCTCAGGCGCCGACTGCGCGCCGGGCTGACCGTGCCGCGACTGCGCGGCGCCGAGGTCGAGCTGCTGCGCCTCGTCGAGGCCCGGCCCGGCATCGGCGTCTCCGAAGCCGCCAAGGAGCTGTACCTGGCCGGAAACTCCGTCTCGACGCTGGTCAACCAGCTCGTCAGGGACGGCCATCTGGTCCGGGAGACCGACCCCGCCGACCGGCGCGCCGCCCGTCTGCTGCTCACCGAGAAGGCCGAGGCCCGGCTGCGGGACTGGAAGCAGCGGCGCGTCGCGCTCGTCGGGCGGAACGTGGCCCGGCTCGACGCGGCCGACCAGGAGGCGCTGCGCGCCGCGCTGCCGGCCCTGCGCACGCTCGCCGTCAACCTGCACGAGGAGGCCGAGGAGTCATGACGCGGTACGTCGACAAGGCTGACGAGGCTGTCGTCTGCACGGGGCTCGTCTACGCCTTCGGCGAGACGAACGCCGTGGACGGGCTGGACCTGACCGTGGCGGAGGGCGAGGTCTTCGGGCTGCTCGGACCCAACGGCGCCGGGAAGACCACGGCGATCCGCTGCATGACCACCCTCCTGCCGGTCCCGGCCGGCCTGGTCCGCGTCTTCGGCCACGACGCCGCGAAGGACGCGATGGCCGTACGGCGCCTGCTGGGCTACGTGCCGCAGCAACTGTCCGCCGACGCCGGCCTCACCGGCCGCGAGAACGTCGCCCTGTTCGCCCGGGTCTTCGACGTGCCCCGCCGGGAACGCGCCGAACGCGTCGGCCAGGCTCTGTGGGCGGTCGACCTGACCGACGCCGCCGACCGCCTCGCCGGCACCTACTCCGGCGGCATGGTCCGCCGACTGGAACTCGCGCAGGCCCTGGTCAGCGCGCCCCGCCTGCTGATCCTCGACGAGCCGACCATCGGGCTCGACCCGATCGCCCGTACCAGCGTCTGGGAGCACATCAACGCCGTACGCGCCGCCACCGGCATGACGGTCCTGGTCACCACGCACTACATGGACGAGGCCGACCAGTACTGCGACCGGGTCGGCCTGATGCACCGCGGCCGCATCCGCGCCCTCGGCACCCCGGTCCAGTTGCGGCAGGGGCTCGGTGAGCGCCGGGGTGCCAAGGCGACGGATCCGCTGCCCACGCTCGAGGACGTCTTCCGGGACATCGCCGGCAGCGGACTCGACGACCAGTCAGGAGGTTTCCGCGATGTCCGAAGCACCCGCCGCACCGCGCACCGCGTCGGCTGAACGGGACGGCATAGGCCTGCTGGTACGGCCGCCCGAGCCCCGCGCGGGCTGGCGGGTGCTGCCCGCCCGGGTGGTGGCGATGTGCGCCGTGGAACTGCAGAAACTGCGCCACGACCGCACCGAGCTCTACACCCGCGCGGTACAGCCCGCCCTGTGGCTGCTGATCTTCGGCCAGACCTTCACCCGGATCAAGGCGATCCCCACCGACGGCATCCCCTACGTCGACTATCTGGCCCCGGGCATCATCGCCCAGTCCGCGATGTTCATCGCGATCTTCTACGGCATCCAGATCATCTGGGAGCGCGACGCCGGCATCCTCAACAAGCTCCTGGTCACGCCGACCCCGCGCTCGGCGCTGATCACCGGGAAGGCGTTCGCGGCCGGCGTGAAGTCGCTGATCCAGGCCGTCGTCGTCCTCGTCATCGCCGCACTGCTCGGCGTGGCCCTGACCTGGAACCCGCTCAAGCTCCTCGGGGTCGCGGCGATCGTGATCCTCGGCTCGTCCTTCTTCTCCTGCCTGTCGATGACCATCGCCGGCATCGTGCTGAGCCGGGACCGGCTGATGGGCATCGGGCAGGCGATCACCATGCCGTTGTTCTTCGGCTCCAACGCCCTGTACCCGCTGTCCGTCATGCCGGGCTGGCTCCAGGCGATCAGCAAGGTCAATCCCCTCAGCTACCAAGTCGACGCGCTGCGCGGGCTGCTCCTGGGCACCCCCGATCATCTGGCGCTGGATTTCGCGGTGCTGATCGTGGCAGCCGCACTCGGCATCACCGCAGCCTCCTCGCTGATGGGCCGCCTGGCCCGCTGATCATGGGAGGGAACGTGATGTGCGGCACGCCGGTGGCAGCGGGTTTCCGGCCCGCGCGCGGATTTCGCCTGCGCAGGGCTTGATCACTGATCAAAGGGGGTGAATTCGCTGGCCACAGCGCATTCTGCTCATTTGACAGTGCATTGAGCACACAGATAAGAAGCAGCTCTCTGAGGTCGAAGAGGTGCACTGTGTACGAGCCGAACGTGGTCGGGGACTGGCAGGAGTACGACGAGCATGCCGGTCTGCGTGTCCGCGTCCACCGCCTGGAGGCCGCCGAGCCGCCGCGCGGACGTGACGACGCCGCCGAGGGGCTCACGTACTTCTGTGTCCGTGTGACCGTCGAGAACCGTGGCGAGAAGCAAGCGACCATCCACCTCGAGGACGGTCAGATCGACGTGCGCGTCGGCCCCGAGGGCGAGAGCGCCTTCATCGACTGGCGCAACTCGCAGTTCATCGAGGGCTTCGACGTCTACCCGTTGCGCCGCGCCACCGCCGTGCTGTACGCCGCCGGGCCCGAGGCGTCCCTGAGCCTGGTCGACGTCCAGATCCAGCTGCGGATGGACGACGACTGGGCCGACCGCCGGCTGTGGGCGGGCGGCATCGGACTGCACGAGGGTGCTGCGCATGCGGGCGTGTGCCGTGAAGGCCTGGCCCACCAGGTGAGCAACTTCCTGCGGGACCAGGCCGAAGAGGGCAGCGCCTGACGGGCAGGCCCTAGTGGGGGATCCCGTCGATGATCTCGCGGGCGCCCTGACGCAGCAGGGCCACGGCGACCGAGGTGCCGAGGGTGGCCGGGTCGAGCCGGCCCGCCCACTCGTGGGCGTTCAGCCGCGTCTTGCCGTCCGGGGTGAACACGCAGGCGCGCAGGGAGAGTTCGCCGCCGTGCTCCACGCGCGCGTACCCGGCGATCGGGCTGTTGCAGTGGCCCTGCAGGACGTGCAGGAACATGCGCTCCGCCGTGGCCTCCCGGTGCGTGTCCGGATCTCCGAGCCCGCTGACCGCGTCGATCAGCTCGGTGTCGCCCTCCCGGCACTGCAGCGCGAGGATGCCCGCGCCGATCGGCGGCATCATCGCCTCGGGGGAGAGGACCTCGCTGATCACGTCCCGCCGGTCGATGCGCTCGAGACCCGAGACCGCGAGCAGCAGCGCGTCCGCGTCACCTGCCGCCAGCTTCGCGAGGCGCCGGTTGGCGTTGCCCCGGAACGGTACGCACTCCAGATGCGGGTGCGTGGCCGCCAGTTGGGCGACCCGGCGCACCGAGGAGGTACCGATCCGGGTGCCGTCCGGGAGCTCGTCCAGCGTGAGCCCGCCCGGATGGATGAGGGCGTCGCGGATGTCGTCCCGCTTCAGGAACGCGGCGAACGTCGTGCCCGCCGGGAGCGGCCGGTCGGCGGGCACGTCCTTCACGCAGTGCACCGCGAGATCCGCCTCGCCGGCCAGCAGCGCGGCGTCGACCTCCTTGGTGAACGCCCCCTTGCCCTCGACCTTCGACAGATCGCCCATCCACTTGTCACCGGTCGTCTTCACCGGCACGACCTCGGTACGAACACCTGGGTGCAGGGCACTCAACTCGGCGCGGACACGCTCCACTTGGGCGAGCGCCATGGGCGAGTCCCGGGAGACGATACGGATCAGTTCGGGCACGGACATGCGGGACACGATAGACCCTGCGAGGGGTCAGCGCCGCACGCTCAGGGAGTAACGGACCTTCTCCTTGGCGCGGGCGCCGAGCCGGTCGTAGAAGCGGATCGCCCCCTCGTTCCACGGCGGCGTCTGCCACTGCACCTCGGTGAGACCCAGGGCGCGGGCCTCGGCCGCGACGGCGTCCACGAGCAGTGGGCCGAGCCCGAGACCGCGGTGCCCGGGTGCCAGGAACAGGCAGTCCATGTGCAGGTATTCGTGGCCTTCCCAGGTGGAGAGTTCGGGCGCGCAGGTGGCGTAGCCGACGAGTTCGCCGCCCGGCAGTTCGGCCACCAGGCAGCGCAACCGGGGCGCGGGGGTGTCGAAGAGGAGTGCGGCCAGTCGGGCGGGCAGGTCGTCGGCGGGCGGTGCCGCGCGCTCGTACTCGGCGTGCTGGGCGGCGAGTTCGGCCACGCGCTTCAGGTCGGCGCGCTCGGCGGGCCGTACGCGGGGAGCCTCGCTCATCGGACGTCCCCCTCGACGGTGTCCGCGCCCCAGGAGACGAGTCGCTCCGCCAGCGGCCCGGCCCCGTCGAGAACGTGCCGGGAGAACGCGTCGCGCTCGTGGGACAGTACGGCCGCCTCCCACACGCAGGGTGCGAGTCCCGTCCGGCCGGGCCGGAGTCGGTCGGGCCTGCCCGCCGGGCCGGTGAAGACGGCCAGGTCCGACATGTGGCCCTCGATCCAGGTGTGGACCAGTACGTAGTCGCCGTCGCCGCCCGCGTGCACGATCAGGACGGCGAGCCCGAGGGAGCCCCGCACCCGCCCGAGTTCCAGATGGGCTCCGGCGATCCGCAGCGCGGCCTCGGTGTCCTGCTCGGACACCGTGCGGCCGGGGGCCTCCAGCGCGTACACCTTCACCAGGTGACCGGCGGCTTCCCCGGTGCCCAACGGCCGGGTGGCGCGGGCGTGGTGGGACCCGGCCAGGGCGAGCAGGGCCTCCGTGTCCACGCCGGCGGGCAGTTCCTCGTCATGATCCATTCGGACATCATCTGGCGCCGGGCCCCCGGACGTCCACAGCGGGCGCACGCCACGTCCGCCCGGTGGAGACCGGCCAGGTCAGCACCACGAACGCCCCCACCGTGAGGAGCCCGCCGACCAGGAACGTGCCGCGCACCTCGACCAGGGGCAGCAGGGCGCCGCCGAGGAGCGCACCGGCGGCCACCCCCGCGTTGAACGCGGCCGAGTTGGCCGCGAGGGCCGTCTCCGTGCGCCCCGGCGCCACATGGAGCACCTGGCTCTGCGTCGCCATGAACACCGGCCCGACCGAGGCCCCGAGCAGCATCAGCAGGGCGACGCTCACCACCTGGCTGCCCCCGCCCACGTACAGCCCGAGCAGGGCCACCGCCTGCCCCGCCACCGGCACGGTCAGCGTGGCGCGCGGATACCGGTCGAGCAGCGGACCGGTCACCGTGACCCCGGCCAGCCCCGCCGCGCCGAACGCCAGCAGCACCGGGCTCACCGCGTCCGTGCCGAACCCGCTGACGTCGTCCAGGAAGGCCACGACGTACGTGAACCCGGCGAAGGCCCCGGTGACCGACAGCGCGGTGGTGGCGAGGACGACGGCGAACCGGCGACGGTCGGGGGCCGCGCCGTACGCGGAGTGGTTCTCCTGAGGGCGCGAGGTCGGCAGCAGCACGGCCACGGCGACGAGCGAGACCACGGCGAGTGCGCCGAGGACCGCGAACGGCACCCGCCAGCCGCTGTGCCCGCCCAGCCAGGTCCCCGCCGGCACCCCGAGTACCGTGGCCAGCGACCCGCCGACGGACAGCAACCCGATGACCCGGCCCCGCCGTTCGGGCGGGAACAGGCCGACCGCGACCGGTCCCATGACCGCCCAGAACAGCGCCTGCGCGACCGCGGTCGCCACGCGTGCGGCCAGCAGCAGCCCGTACGACACCGCACCGAGCGCGGAGACCCAACTGGCCACCGCGAGCAGTGCCAGCAGCCCCGCGAGCAGATGCCGGCGCGGCACGGACCGGGTGATGTGGGCGAGCGGCAGCGACACGACGGCGACGGTGAGGCCGTACCCGGTGACCAGCACGCCCACGGCGGTGATCGACACCCGTAGGTCGTCCGCGACGAGGGACAGCAGGCCCACGGGGAGGTTCTCGGTGGTGTTGAAGGTGAACGCCGCCAGCATCAACGCCGCGACGACGGCGGTCCTGTGCCGGGCGGCCGGACGTACGCTGCCCATCCCTGTGCCCTCCGGGGTCGGTGATCGGGAACGGCCGAGCGGCCGGGGGGCAAGCGTGCGGTGCCGGGGGAGGGCGTTCTACTCTTTCGGTCCAGGGCGAATCGGAGGCCAGGGAGGCCGACTTGCCGCTGACCCTGAGTCTGAGCCCCGACGACCTGACCCGGTGCCGGTTCGCGATCTCGCCGCTGTGCCAGACCCACGAAGCGCTGCGCATGCTGCGCCGGTCGGGACGGCACGGCTACCACCGGGCCTGGCTGCGCCGCGTGGCGCCGACCGTCGCCGGGCTCGACCTGGCGCCGCTGTGGCTGTTCATCCCGCCGGCCGGCGGTTACACGCCGGACTTCCTGGGCCCGCCGCCCGAGGAGCCGTACCCCTCGTTCGACGACGAACTGGCCCGCCTGCGCGCCACCGACCTCGACCGGGTCCGCACCGAGATGGCCCGCTCGCTCGCCTGCACCCCGGGTCTCACCGAGTCGCCGCGGGGACGTGCCGCCCTCGACGACCCGGCCGGAACCGTCCGACGACTGGCCGACCTCACCGAACAGGCCTGGCAGACCCTGCTCGCCCCGGACTGGCCGCGCCACCGGGCCGTCCTGGAGGCCGACATCGCGCACCGCTCCCGGCAGGCGGCGGACGGCGGCCTCGACGCGCTGCTCGCCGATCTCCACCCCGGCATCGACTGGACCGACGGCAGCCTCACCCTCCCCCTGCTCGGCGACCCGGCCGAGGCCCAGCGGGCCGACGGCCGGGGCGTCCTGCTCATGCCGAGTGTGTTCGTGTGGCCGGACGTGGTGAGCGGCTTCGCCCGGCCCTGGCAGCCGACGGTCATCTATCCCGCCCGCGGGATGGGCGAGTTCAACACCACGCCGGTACCGCGCCCGTCGGAGGCACTCGCCCGGCTGCTGGGCCGGCAGCGCGCCGCCCTCCTCGCCGGGCTCGGCACCCCCGCCTCGACGACGGACCTGGCCCGCCGGCACGGGCTGGCCCCGTCGACCGTCTCCGCCCACCTGTCGGTCCTGCGCGAGGCGGGGCTGCTCGGCTCACGAAGGCAGGGCCATCACGTGTTGTACGGCCGGACGCCGCTGGGCGATGCGCTGGTGGACGGCACCTGACCTCGGAGCCTCCGCCACATCTCCGGCCGGATCAGCGCGCGCGTCGTCCGGTGCGTGCCAACGCGGCGAGTGTGCGCGCCTGACGGCGGGCGCCCGGCCGGGGACGTGACACAGGCTCTCAGGCGAGCGGCTCGCTCATCTCGACCGAGCGCAGGGCGGCGGCGAGCGCCTGGTCGTCACCCACGTCCAGTGCCGTGTCGGTGAGTTTGATGACGTGCTCGTCGCCGTGGGCGAGGGCGCGTTCGAGGGCCTCTTCGGCCGTCAGGCGTGCGGGAGGCGTGTACACGACCGGTTCCACGGGCGCGTACATCGCGGTGACCGCGGCGGACGCCGTCCACGCCGCGTGCAGGCTCGGCACCCACTGCTCGCGGGGCAGCGAATCCAGTGTGCGCAGCACGGCGTTGGGGGCCGTTGCCGCGTGCACGAGCATCGTCGGCTCGCCGTGGCCGTGGGTGGCGTAGCGATGCGTCGCGGCCCGGACGAGTTCGGTGAGGCGTTCGCGGGCCGTCTCCGGGTCGGTGACGTCGTCCGCCCAGGCGGGCAGCCTGTGTACGGCGGAGAGGCGGTCGCGGAATCCCACGTGCCCCGCCGCGATCGCGGGTACGGCGTCCAGGGCGTCCGTGGCGGTCGGCGTACCCGGCAGCGCGGCGAGGCCGGTCACGGGCTGGTGCCGGGCCGCCCAGTAGCCCAGCGCGTGCGCGAGTTCGGTGAGCCGGGGCGCGTTCTCGCCGGCTTCGACGGCGCGCACGGCGTGGCCGACCCTGATGACCGTGTGCGTGGCGCCGCCGTGCAGGCCGGGCAGCAGGCGCGGCCACCATGTGGCCAGGACGCTCCGCCAGGGGCGTTCGGCGAGGGTGCGGGAGAAGTGGTCGGTCCAGTCCGCGATCCGGCGCGGATCGCCCAGCGCCGAGGGCCAGTTGTCGTCCGTGACGGGTGCCAGGCGGTCGGGGAAGTCCTCCAGCTTGTCCCGGTAGAGGTCCACCCACCGGTGCACGGCCCCCGCCTGCCCGTGCGCGGCGAGCGCCTCGACGACCATGGGGGCGTGGTTGGACAGCCAGCCGCCGCGTTCCGGGCCGGATGCGTGAATGCGTTCCAGGGCTTCTTCGAACTGTCCGCTCGTGTCACTCGTGTCCATGAGCGGGACGCTATGCGGCCCATGGATGGACCGGGATCGGGCGCGGGGCGGAACCCACAGGTGCCTGGGACCTAGGTCCCGCGCCCGATCGCTGTGTCGGTCAGGCGTTGGGGTCGAAGGAGATCCCCGACGGCTTGGCCGACGACAGGTGGTTCGCGAAGTTGGCGTCCTTGAGGCCGAAGTTGGCGCTGCCGAAGTCGTACGCGCTCAGCTTGTCGCGGACGCCCGACGGGTAGCCGTTCCAGCCGACCAGCGGCGGGTACTGCCAGGTGCCCTTGGCGTTCTCCGGCGGCTCGTCGCCCGAGTTCGCCAGCCGGAAGCAGTGCGTGCTGGCGCCGTCCTTGTGGTAGACGATCTTCGCGTGCGTGCCGTCGAAGCGGACGCCGGACGCGGCGCTCACGGTGAACGAGCCGTGGTTGGACGTCGAGACGTACTGGATCGTGCCGTTCTGCACCCAGATCACGACGTGCTCCCAGTCGTGCCGGTGCCCGCCGATGCTGCTGTTCGCGAGGGCCTGGTCCTTCTCGAAGTACAGGCCGTACATGTAGGCGCACCAGCCGTTGTTGCACTTGTAGCGCGAGTAACTGTTGGTGTTGTTCAGGTCCGAGAGGTCGTGGCAGTCCCCGCTGAGCGAACCGGTCGGGCTCAGGCCGCCGTTGACGGTTCCGTCGGGACCGATCGCGGGCGTGGAGTAGCAGCCGTCCGTGTCGTAGTCGAAGGCCGGCTGGTACGTGTACTCGGCGGTCTCGGCGTTGGCCGGCAGGGCCGACGGCGGGGCGGCGAAGGCGGCGGAGGGGAAGGCGACGACGAGGGCGGCGGCGCCGGCCAGGCCGGTGAACCATCTCGCGCGGTGCTTCTTGAACGACGGTGACGACACTGCGTCCTCCTCTTGGTGCGGGCGCAGCCCAACGGCTGTGGGGGAATGGGAAGTTCAGCTTCCCGAGTTTTCATGTCCGCGCCAAGACTTCGTAAGCGACTCTCTGGTAACAACCGTCCGAACAGTTGGATCTTGTTCGGGATGTCAGACAAGGCCGTCCGGAAAGTCGGCCGCGGACTCTTCCGGCGTGAGGTCGGGCCGCAGCCGCGACCAGGACGGCTGACGGAGCAGCCCGGCCCTCGTGCGGGTGCTGTAGCGGACCTCGCCGACCAGCCGGGGCACCACCCAGTGCGCGCCCGGAGCCGGCGGAACCGGGTCGAAGGGGCACACGTCCGTCGCGGCGGCCCGGAGCAGCGCGGCGAGTTGCTCCCGCTCCGTCTCGCTCCAGCCGGTGCCCACCCCGCCGACATAACGCAGGCGTCCCTCGGAGCGCTGTCCGAGGAGCACGGCACCCGGCAGACCCGTCAACCGCCCCTTGCCGGGCAGCCAGCCGCCCACCACGACGTCCTCACTGCGCAGGTTCCGGATCTTGATCCAGGCGCGGGAACGCACGCCGGGCTCGTACACCGAGTCCAGCCGTTTGCAGACCAGGCCCTCCAGGCCGTGCTCACGGGTGGCCTGCAGGGCCTGTGCGCCGTGACCGACGAGGGCGGCGGGAGTCGACCAGTGCGGACCGTCCAGGCCCAGCGCCTCCAGCCGGGTGCGGCGCCGGGAGTAGGGGAGGGCGAGGAGGGGGTGCCGCCCCAGGTGCATCACGTCGAACAGCACGAGATGGACGGGGACTTCCGCCGCCCGGCGCGCGGCCCGGCCGGGGGAGTGGGCCAGCCCCATACGGGACTGCAGCAACTGGAAGTCGCCCCGGCCCTGTTCGTCCAGTGCCAGGACCTCGCCGTCCAGCACCGCGGGCGTGGCACCGAGCGCACCGCCGAGCGGCAGGAGCTCGGGGTAGGCGGCGCTGATCTCCTCCCCGGACCGGGCGCGCAGCACCGCACTGCCGTCTCCCGGGAGGTACACCACCACCCGCTGGCCGTCCTGCTTGGTCTCATAGGCCCAGCGCGCGTCCTGCGCCGCGGACGGCAGTGTCCCGGACGTGGCGAGCATGGGCGGGATCAGGGGGAGGCTCACGGGTCAGTTGTCGACGCGGGCGTCGGCTGCCACGCGCTCTTCCCGCGGGTTTCCCCTGAACGGATCCAGGGCCACTTGGCGCCCGTGCCTTCTGCTTCACTGGGCAAGTGATCTCACAGCCCAGCCTGGTTGTCCTCAGCGGTCCTCCCGGAGCGGGCAAGACCACACTCGCGCACGAGCTCGCCCGCGCCGTGGGATGCCCCGCCATCTGCCGCGACGAGATCAAGGAAGGCATGGTGCACGCCACCCCGGGAGTCGTGCCCGGACCTCAGGACGAGCTGAGCATGCGCACCCTGCCCACCTTCTTCAATGTCCTGGAGCTGCTGCTCAAGGCCGGCGTGACCACCGTCGCGGAGGCGGCCTTCCAGGACCGGCTGTGGCGACCCGGCCTGGAGCCCCTTCGGGAGCTCGCCGACATCCGCGTCATCCACTGCGTCGCCGACGCGGACGCGGTGCTGGAACGCAGACGCCGGCGCCTGCACGACAACCCGCTGCGCAGGGCGCACGCCGAGATCCTGGACGACGATCCGGCCGCGTACGCCCTGAGCCACCACGCGTTCGACCGCGTCTCGCTGGACGTCCCGGAGATCGAGGTCGACACCACCCGCGGATACGACCCCGGGCTCAAGGAGATCGTCACCTTCGTCAACGGCCGGGACTGAGTCAGACGATGCCGCCGTTGGTCCGCAGCACCTGCCCGTTGACCCAGCGACCGGCCGGGCCCACCAGGAAGGACACGACGCCGGCGATGTCCTCGGGCGTGCCCAGTCGCTCCAGCGGGGGCTGCGCGGCCAGTCGGGCGACGGTCTCCTCGTCCTTGCCGTCCAGGAAGAGCTCGGTGGCGGTGGGGCCGGGCGCGACGGCGTTGACGGTCACGTCACGGCCGCGCAGCTCACGGGCGAGGATCAGGGTCACGGCCTCCACCGCGCCCTTGCTGGCGGCGTAGGCGCCGTAGCCCGGGAAGGCGAGCCCGACGACCGAGCTGGAGAGGTTGACGAGCGCCCCGCCCGGGCGCAGCCGGCGCGCGGCCTGCTGGTCGACGACGAAGGTGCCGCGGATGTTGGTGCGGTACAGGGCGTCGAGCTCGTCGAGGTCGAGGTCCGCGATGGGGGAGAGGGACATCCGGCCCGCCGAGTGCACCACCGCGTCGACGCCGCCGTAGGTGGCTTCCGCCAGGTCGAACAGGGCGGCGACCTCGGTCTCGTCGGCGACGTCCGCGCGGGCGGCGATGGCGGCGCCGCCGGCCGCCTCGATGGCGTGTACGGCCTCGTCGGCCGCGTCCTTGTTGCCCGCGTATCCGACGACGACCGTGAACCCGTCGGTGGCGAGCTGCCGGGCGATCTGTCGTCCGATGCCGCGCGATCCACCGGTCACGATCGCGACGCGCCGGTCCGTGAGGGGCTGAGTGGTCATGGCTGCATCCTTCGTATCGACGCTACGGATCGTTCGTATCGACGGTAACACGGGATCGTAGCGTTGGTAATCCCCAACTCGTATCGACGCTACGAATGACGTATCGTAGGGGCATGGATGCGAGGGAAAAGATCCTGGATGCGGCCACGAAGCTGCTGGCCGAGGCGTCGGCCGCCGATGTCTCCACGCGGGCCGTGTGCGAGGCGGCCGGGGTGGGTGCGCCGATGCTCTACCGTCTCTTCGGCGACAAGGCGGGGCTGCTGGCCGCCGTCGTCGACCGGGGATTCGAGCAGTACCTCGCGTCCAAGCGCGTGGCCCGCCCGAGCGGCGATCCGGTGGCGGACCTCAGGAGCGGCTGGGACAACCACCTGCGCTTCGCACTGGACCACCCCCACCACTACCGCCTGATGTACTCGCCCGAGCTGACCGCGCCGCCCGCCGCGGCCCGGGAGGCGCACGACCTGCTGCACGGCATCCTGGAGCGCTGCGCGGCGGCGGGACGGCTGACCGTGCCGCCCGCGCTCGCCACCCGCGTCATCATGTCGGCCAACGTCGGGGCGGCGCTGTCGATGCTCAACAGACCGGAGCAGTATCCCGACGGGCAGTTCGCCGAGCGGTTGCGCGACGCGGTGATCGGCTCGCTGACCCGGCCCGCCGAAACAGTCGTGGTGCAGGAGCAGGAGGGGGACGCCGTGCCCGTCGCGGCGGCCACGCTGGCGGCCCGCCTGCGGGCGGATGTGCCACCGGCGCTCACGGTCGCGGAGTCCGCCCTCCTCCAGCAGTGGCTGGAGAAGCTCTCCGCGAACTGAGGCTTCAGCGGTCCGTGGGCGGCAGGGCCTGGACCAGGCCCGACTGGTAGGCCATGACGACGAGTTGGGCGCGGTCGCGGGCGCCCAGCTTCGTCATCGCGCGGTGCACGTGGGTGCGGACGGTCAGCGGGCTGACGAAGAGTTTCTCCGCGATCTCCTCGTTGGAGTGCCCCTCGGCCGCCCAGGCCATCACCTCGCGTTCGCGGGTGGTGAGGCCGGCGAGGTCGTCGGCCCCGGCCAACCGGGTGCCGAGCCCGGGCACGGCCAGGAAGCGTGTGATCAGGGTGCGGGTGGCGCCGGGGGAGAGCAGGGAGTCGCCGGCCGCCACGGTCCGGATGCCGGCGAGAAGGGCCTCGGCGGTGACGTCCTTGCCGAGGAAGCCGCTCGCGCCGGCCCGCAGCGCCTGGGCGACGTACTCGTCGATCTCGAACGTGGTGAGGATCAGCACGCGCGTGGCGGACAGCTCCGGGTCCGCGCAGACGACGGACGTGGCGGTCAGGCCGTCGGTCCCGGGCATGCGGATGTCCATCAGGACGATGTCGGGGCGGTGGATGCGGGTGAGGTCGACCGCCTCGGCGCCGTCGGTGGCCTCACCGACCACCTCCATGTCGTCGCAGGAGTCGATGAGGATCCGGAAGGTGGCCCGCAGCAGGGCCTGGTCGTCGGCGAGCAGCACACGGATGGTCATGGGGTCCGTTCTTCGCGTTCGGGAGCGGTGGGGTACAGGGGGAGCCGGGTGGTGACCTCGAAGCCGCCCTCCGGACGGCGACCGGCCTGCAGGGCGCCGCCGACGGACCGGGCCCGCTCGCGCATCCCGATCAGACCGAAGCCCTGGCCGGGGGCGGGAGCCGCGGGGGCGGTCGGGGCGCCGTCGTCGGTGACGGTGATCGTCAGCTGGTCATCGCGGTAGCGGAGCCGTACGCGGGCCGCCCCGGCCCCGGCGTGCTTGGCGACGTTGGTGAGCGCCTCCTGCACGATCCGGTACGCCGTCAGGTCCACCCCGGGCGAGAGCGTACGGGGACTGCCCTCGGTGCTGACGTGGACGGTGAGCCCGGCGGAGCCGAACGCGTCCGTCAGCTCGGGGAGTTGGCCGAGTCCCGGGCTCGGGGCCAGGGGCGCGGCGGGGTCGTCCGCCTGGCGCAGCAGGCCCACGGTCGCCTTCATCTCGCGCAGCGCCGAGGACGTCGTACCGGCGAGATCGGTGAGGATCCGCTCGACCTGCGCCGGGTGCGTGCGCGCGAGGTGGGCGGCGGTGCCCGCCTGGGCGTTGGCCAGCGCCAGGTGATGGGCCACGACGTCGTGCAGTTCACGGGCGATGCGCATGCGCTCCTCCGCCACCCGGTGCCGGGCCTCCTCCTCCCGGCTGCGCTCGGCGTACTCGGCACGCGCCTGGATGGCCTCCACGTAGGCGCGACGCAGCCGGACCCCGTTGCCGGTGGCGACCGGGAGCAGCAGCCAGGCGACGGGGCCGAGTGTCTTCAGCGGCCAGGGGTGGTCCAAGGGATCGACGGTGAAGGCCGCGATCGTCACCAGCGCGAGGGTGGCGAAGAAGGCGATCCGAGTGGTCCCGCGGTCGGTCGCGAGGGCGAGCCGGTAGAGCGCGAGCATGAGCGGGCCCAGCAGCAGCGGGGTGAGCAGGTCGCCCAGCGCGACGGCCCCGGCGCTGCACAGCGCGGTCACGGCGACGACCGTACGAGGACGGCTGCGCTGCCAGAACAGGGAGCCGCAGGCGACCGCGGCGAGGGCGATCGTGGGTCCCACCGCCTCGGGCGGCGCCGCGTTCGGGAAGTGGATCTCGCTGCCGAACAGGAAGCACGCGAAGAGCACGGCGGCCGTCATCGTGTCGACCGTGCGGGCGTGGTCGTCCGCGTAACGCTGCCAAGGGAGGCTCATCGGGTTCTCCGGTCGGTGTCCTGGGGCCATGATCGTCGATGCCCGCCGGGAACGACGGGCGAGGGTCGCCCGTGTCCGGAGACACGGGCGACCCCCTGGGGGAGGAGAAGGATCAGACGTGGGCGGACTCCCGCTGGATCGGCACCGCCGGTTCGTGGCGGGTGAGCGACTCGCCCTCCACGTCGACGGTGGGCACCAGCCGGTCCAGCCACCTCGGCATCCACCAGGCCGCCTTGCCGAGCAGGGCGAGCACCGCGGGCACGAATGCCATACGGACGACGAACGCGTCCAGCAGGACGGCCGCCGCGAGCCCGAACCCGATCATCTTGATCATGGACTCGCCGGCCCCGATGAAGCCGGAGAACACCGCGATCATGATCAGCGCGGCGGCCACGACGACCCGGGCGCTGTAGCGGAAGCCGGTGGCGATCGCCTGGCCCGGCCGGTCTCCGTGGACGTACGCCTCCCGCATCCGGGCGACGAGGAACACCTCGTAATCCATGGCGAGACCGAACACGATGCCCACCAGGAAGATCGGCATCATGTTCATGATCGGACCGGTCTCGTTGACGCCCAGCAGGTCGGCGCCGTACCCCCACTGGAAGACCGCGACGACGGAACCGAGCGCCGCGAGCACCGACAGGAGGAAGCCGAGCGCCGCCTTGAGGGGCACCAGGACGGACCGGAAGACGACCAGCAGCAGGACGAAGGCCAGACCCACCACTACCGCGAGGTAGGGGATCAGCGCGGCCTGCACCTTCTCGGAGACGTCGATGTTCACCGCGGTCGTGCCGGTGACCTTGAAGGTCGCCCCGGTCGCGGAGTCGATGCCCGGGCGGTCGTCGCGGATCGCGTTGACCAGGTCCTGGGTCTTCTTGTCGCTGGGGCCGGTGGCCGGGGTCGCGGAGAACACCGCCGTGTCGCCCGCCTTGTTGAACCGCGGCGGCGAAACAGCGACCACGCCCTGCTCGTCGGCGATCTTTCCGGAGATCGTCGAGACGGCGGCCTCGGGATCGGCGGCGTCCTCGGCCTGTACGACGATCATCAGCGGCCCGTTGAAGCCGGGACCGAAGGCCTCGGCCAGGTCGTCGTAGGCGCGCCGCTCCGTGGTGGAGGTGGCCTTGACCTCGTCGCCGGGCATGCCGAGCTGGAGGTCCATGACGGGCACCGCGAGCGCGCCGAGACCGACGACGCTCAGCAGCAGCACGGTCACCGGCCGGCGCAGCACGAACCGGGCCCAGCGGGTGCCGCCGTTGTGCTCGCCGGCTTCTTCGATACGGCCGCTGCGGCGGGCCTTGCGGGACAGGACGGCGTTCGGCCACCAGCCGAGCAGCGCGGGCACCAGCGTCAGCGAGATCAGCACCGCCATGACGACCGCGCCCGCGGCGGCCAGCCCCATCTTGGTGAGCATCGGGATGCCCACCACCGACAGACCGGCCAGCGCGATGACGACGGTGAGCCCGGCGAAGACGACCGCGGAACCCGCCGTACCCGTGGCCAGGCCCACCGCCTCCTGCGGGGCGTGTCCCTTGGAGCGTTCCTCCCGGTAGCGGGAGACGACGAACATCGCGTAGTCGATGCCGACCGCGAGCCCCAGCATGCTCGCCAGTGTGCCGGTGGTCGCCGACAGCCCGAAGGCACGGGCCAGGGCGAGGATCGCGGCCATGCTGATGCCGACGCCGACCACGGCGGTCAGCAGCGGCAGCCCGGCCGCGGCCAGCGAACCGAAGGTGATCAGCAGCACCACGGCGGCGATCCCGATGCCGATCGCCTCGGCCGCGCCGCCCGCCGCCGGCTTGCTCGCCAGGGCCGTGCCGCCGACCTCGACCGTCAGCCCCGAGTCCCGGGCCTGCCCGATGGCGGTCTCCAGGTGGCTCTTGCTGGTGTCGGTGAGGTCGTCCGCCTTCTCGGTGAAGGAGACGGTCGAGTACGCCGTCGAGGCGTCCTTGCTGACCGCCTTCGCCTGGAAGGGGTCGACGGCGGAGGAGACCTGCGAGCCGTCGGCGGCCTCGGACACGAACTTCTCGATCACGGCTCGGTGGGCGGCCGAGGTGATCTTCTGCCCGTCGGGGGCGACGAAGACCACGCGGGCGCTCGCGCCGTCGGCGTTGGTGCCGGGGAAACGCTGCTCCAGCAGGTCGAACGCCTGCTGGGACTCGATGCCGGGCATGGTCTCGGTCTGGTCCTCGGCGGCGGGTGCGGTCACTGCGGCGGCGCCGACGCCGGCCAGCACCCCCACCCACAGCAGGACGGCGATCAGACGCCGCCGAAAGGCCAGGCGGCCGAGGCGACACAGGAATGTGGCCATGGAACGGAGGACTCCCCCTCTGGTCGTGGATACCACCCCAGGGTTCCGGGCGAAGGCCTGTCACGTCGTCGTTCGTCTGCCGACAATCGCGCCTACTGAGAACGCAGTAGACGGTGAGCCCCAGGTCATCCCCGGGCAGGACGAGGGGCCCGTGGTGGAGCGGACTACACCGTCCGTTCGGGATCGCACTCCCTCGAAGCGGGCCGCGCGCCCCGGAATCGTTGACGGTGCAAGGTCAACGCGGTTCACCCGTCCTGAAAGGACACTTCGATGAAGTCGCTGCTGTCGTCGCGGCCCGTGCTCTGGTTCCTGTTCCTGTTCAACCTCGCCGTCGCGGCGGTGGCCCCCGCGGTCGTGGACGGCGCCCAGGCCGTCATGACCAGCGTCGGCATGGGCGTCGTCTCACTCGGAGCGGGGGTGAGCCTGCTGCGGACCCGCAAGTAGCGGGCCCGATGGCCGCGGACCGCCGCTCCGCGGCCATCGGCCGGCGCTCTCTCAGTGCCCTGCGGGCGTACCGGCCGCTGCTTCCGCGGGAGCGGGCGCCGTGGCGGTCGCGACGGCGGCACGCGGACGCGGGATGAAGGAGGCGATCGCGAAGGCGAGGAGCGCGGCGCCCGCACCGATCGCCATGACCGTCCTGAAGCCGTCCTCGGACGGCAGGGCGTAGCCGCCGAAGCTGGTGGTCATCTGCGCCAGGACCACGCCGGCGATGGCGCTGGCGACGGACGTACCGATGGACCGCATCAGCGTGTTGAGGCTGTTGGCGGCCGCGGTCTCGGACGCGGGGACCGCGCCCATGATGAGGGCGGGCATGGAGCCGTAGGTGAAGCCGATGCCGGCGCCGATCACACAGGAGACCAGCACCAGGTGCCAGACCTCGGACATCAGCACGATGTTCAGGCCGTACCCGGCGGCCACGATCAGCGCGCCGATCATCAGCGTCACCTTCGGCCCCTTGGCCTTGGAGACCGCCGCGGAGACGGGCGCCAGGGCCATCATCACCAGACCGGAGGGCGCCATGACCAGACCGGCGGTCAGCAGGGACTTGCCCAGGCCGTAACCGGTCTCGGCCGGCAGCTGCAGCAGCTGCGGCAGGACCAGCGACATCGCGAACATCGAGAAGCCGATCGCGATCGAGGCGAGGTTGGTGAACAGCACCTGCGGGCGGACGGTCGTGCGCAGGTCCACCAGCGGCTGGTCGGTGCGCAGTTCGAACGCGCCCCAGGCGAGCAGGACGATCACGGCCGCGGCGAGCAGGCCGAGGGTGGTGCCGTCGGTCCAGCCCCAGTCGGCGCCCTTGGAGATGGCCAGCAGCAGGCAGATCAGACCGATGGCCATGCCGACGCCGCCTACCAGGTCGAAGCGCCCGCCGGTGCGCACCTTGGACTCCGGCACCAGGAACAGGACCAGGACGAGGGCCAGGACGCCCATGGCGGCCGAGCCCCAGAACAGCACGTGCCAGTCGTAGTTGTCCGCGATCAGCGCGGCGGTGGGCAGGCCGAGGGCGCCACCGACGCCGAGGGAGGCGCTCATCAGCGCGGTGGCGCCGGCCAGCCGCTCGGCAGGCAGTTCGTCGCGCATGATGCTGATGCCGAGCGGGATCACACCGGAGGACAGGCCCTGCAGGGCACGGCCGACGATCATCGGTACCAGGGCGTCGCTGAGCGCGCAGAAGACCGAGCCGATCACCAGCATGACGATGCTGATCATGAGCATGCGACGCTTGCCGAACATGTCGCCCAGGCGCCCGACGACGGGAGTGGCCACGGCGGCGGCCAGCAGGGTCGCGGTGACGGCCCAGGCGGTGTCCGAGGCCGGGGCGTCCAGCAGCCGGGGCAGCTCCGGAACGATCGGGATCACCAGGGTCTGCATCAGCGCGACGACGATTCCGGCGAAGGCCAGCACCGCCACCACGGAACTCGACCTCGGCGGTGCGGAACCCTCCGCGGCGACAGGTCTGGCAGGGGCGTCGGACATGACGGGGCCTCCGTGGGCATGGCTAGAGGGCCGGAACTCGGCGAATGTAAGTCAGGTGCTTGACTTAGCTTAATCGCCCGGCTGTCCTGATCGTGCAGCGATCGCCGGAGCCGAGCCGTGAGCGATCGCGGGAGCCGAGGAGGGCGTATGTCCCGGAGCCAGGACGAGCCGTCACTGACCTATCCGTTGCGCGGGGGCACGGCGCTGGAGCCGCCCCCGGAGTGGGCGACACTGCGGCAGGAGTGCCCCGTCGCGCGCGTGACCCTGCCGAGCGGGGACGAGGCGGCCCTGCTGACCCGCTACGAAGATGTCCGGCAGGTGCTCTCCGACCGGCGGTTCAGCCGGCGCCTGACCGCCGACGACGCGGCCCGGATGGCGGACCACGAGTCCGGCGGGGTGTTCAACAGCGACATGGCGCTGGCCATCCCGGAGAGCGGCGCGGCCCATCGCAGGTGGCGGCGGATGCTGGGCCGATGGCTCACCGCCGAGCGGGTGGCCGCGCTGCGGCCGGGCATCGAGGCGCGGACGGAACGGCTCGTCGACGACATGGTGGAGCAGGGGCATCCCGCGGACCTGCGGGCCCACCTGGCCTTCCCGCTGCCGGTGTGGGTGGTCTGCGAACTCCTCGGCGTCCCCGACGCCCACCACGACCGGTTCGCCCGCTGGTCCGACACCCTGCTCAACCTGACCCGCTGCACCCAGGAGGAGTTCGACGCCGCGCAGGACGACTTCGTCGACTACCTGGGAGCGCAGGTCCACGCCCGGCAGGAGGAGCCGAGCGACGACCTGCTCGGTGCGCTCGTCACGGCACGCGACACCGACGGCCACCGGCTGTCCGAGCGGGAACTCGTCTTCACGGGCCAGGCCCTGCTGGTCGCCGGGCACGAGACCACCATGAACGTGATCGCGAAGATGGTGGCCCTGCTGCTGGCCGACCGGCGGCGCTGGGAGCGGCTGCTCGCCGACCCCTCGCTGGTGCCGACCGCGGTCGAGGAGGCGCTCCGGTTCGACGCCGACCCCGGCGTCGGGATGCCCCGCTATCTCGGCGAGGAGGCCGAGATCGCCGGCACCGTGCTCCCGCCGGGCACGACCGTGCTGTGCAGTGCGGCGGCCGCCAACCGTGACGAGTCCGCCTTCGTCGCTCCCGGGGAGATGGCGCTCGACCGCAGCCCCAACCCCCATCTGGCCTTCGGCGCCGGGCCGCAGTCCTGTCCGGGCCAGGCGCTGGCCCGCACGGTGCTGCGAACCGTCCTTGACGTGCTGTTGCGTAGGCTTCCGTCACTGGAGCTCGCCGCACCCGCGGCGGACCTCAGGCGGCTCGAGGGACTGGCCGTCGGAGGGTTGCGTGAAGTCCCGGTGCGGTGGTGAAGATGGCCGGCGGGGCGGTACGGGCGGAGCAGGTCAGCGCGACCCGGGAGTCGATCCTGACCGCGGCGGAGCGGCTCTTCGCCGAGCGCGGCGTGTACGCGGTGTCCAACCGTCAGGTCAGCGAGGCCGCGGGGCAGGGCAACAACGCCGCGGTCGGCTACCACTTCGGCACCAAGGCCGACCTGGTGCGGGCGATCATCCGCAAGCACCAGGCGCGTGTCGAGGAGAACCGCGTCCGGCTGCTGGCCGGGATCGGCGACTCCACGGACGTACGCGACTGGGTGGACTGCCTGGTGCGCCCGATCCTCGAACATCTCGCGGAGCTGGGCAGCCCCACCTGGTTCGCCCGGTTCTGCGCGCAGGTGATGACCGACCCGGCGCTCCAGCAGATCATGGTGGAGGAGTCCCTCTCCTCGCCGTCCCTGCGGGAGGTCATCGAGGGGTTCAACCGGTGCCTGCCCGATCTGCCGGCCGATGTCCGTGCCGAACGCGGTGCCATGGCACGTCAGTTGATCGTGCACGTGCCCGCCGAGCGGGAACAGGCCCTCGCGGAGAGGATCCCGACCCCGCGGTCCAGTTGGCGGGACGCCGCCACGGGGCTGGCCGACGCCGTGGTGGGCATCTGGCTGGCTCCGGTCACGCCGGTGCCGGGCACCTGAGTTCCGGCGGTCCTGGTCCGACGCCGCGCGTATTGCTTGAGTTAGGCAAGCAGTCCGGTAGGGTGAGCTGCATGTACGGCAGCCCCAGTGAGAAACCGGCACTCGCCCGCGGGGCCGGCCAGCACCTCCTGATCGTCGTCGGCGACACGGATGTCGCCGAACTACTGTCCACCATGCTGGAGTTGGCGGGATACACGGTCGGCGTCGTCGCTACGGCGGCCGAAGCGCCGGCCCGGCTTGCGAAGCAGTCGTACGACCTGGTGGTCCTCGACTCGAGCCTGCCGGACGTGGCCGACCTGGGCCGCGACCGGCCGGCCCTCGAGCACCGCCCGCCGGTGCTGTTGCTGGTCGAGTACGACTCCCTCGACCAACTCGTGCCTGAGCTCGGCCTGGGGGAGAGGGATTACGTCACCAAGCCCTTTCGGGTGGGCGAGGTCCTGGCCAGGGTGCAGGTCCTGCTGCGCGGGGCGGGTTCCGGACGCTCGGGGGACGGAGCGCTGAGCTACCGCGATCTCGTCCTGGACGACAGCCTGTGCCAGGCCCGGCGCGGGCCGCGCTCGCTCGACCTCACGCCCGCCGAGTACCGGCTGCTGCGCCATCTCCTGGTCAATGCGCACCGGGTGCTGTCGAAGGAGCAGATCGGCCGGTACGTCTGGGGTGACTACCACGGTGACAACGCGATCGAGCAGCTCGTCTCCCGGCTGCGGCGCAAGGTGGACCGGGCCGCTCCCGTGCTGATTCACACCCGCCGGGGCTTCGGCTACTGGTTGGGCAGTGCCGACGTCGAGTCCTGACGCACCGCGTCGAGCAGCGACCATCCGGCCTTTCCCTCACAACTTCCTTACATCGCAAGGGAGTTACCCGCACTCCGCATCGTGTGATCTGGGTCACGTCAGCTTCCTGTCAGGGAACTGGCGGGAAGGCGTCAGCCCCCTCTGTTTGCATGTGCTCATCGAGGCCTCGACCCTTCCCCCCGGCGCTCCGCCTCGACCGGAGCCCCCCACCACCGAGGAGAACCATGGCCGACACATTGGCCGGACCCGTGCCCGAAGCGACGGACACCGTCCCCGAGTTCCCGATGTCCCGGGAGGCCCGCTGCCCGTTCGACCCGCCGCCCGCCCTCAAGGATCTGCAGGCAGAAGCGCCCCTCACCAAGGTGCGGCTGTGGGACGGCAGCGAGCCGTGGCTCGTGACCCGTTACACCGAGCAGCGGGCCATTCTGGGCGACGCGCGGGTCAGTGCGGACATCGACACCCCCGGCTACCCGAACAAGGCCGCCTCGGGCGGGGGCAAGCTCAGCTTCATCATGATGGACGACCCCGAACACGCCCGGCTGCGGCGGATGGCGACGGCGCCGTTCGCCATCAAGCGGGTGGAGGCCATGCGGCCCACCGTCCAGAAGATCGTGGACGACCTGATCGACGATCTGCTGGCCGGCCCGGGCCCGGTGGACCTCGTGGACGCGTTCGCTCTGCCGATCCCCTCGCTGGTGATCTGCGAACTGCTGGGCGTGCCCTACGACGACCACGCCATGTTCCAGGACAACACCAAGACGATGGTCCGCACGACCTCGACGACCGAGGAGCGCAACGCGGCGACCCGGGTGATCGGCGGATACCTGGGCGGTCTCATCGGACAGCGGCTCGCCGAACCGCAGGACGACCTGCTGTCGAGCATCGCCGGACGGGTCGCCGCCGGTGAACTGACCCACGGGCAGGCGACCGAGATGGCGCTGCTCCTGCTGTTCGCGGGGCACGAGACGACCGCCAACATGATCGCCCTCGGCACTCTGGCGCTGCTGCAGAACCCGGACCAGCTCGCCCTGCTGCGTGAGACGGACGACCCGAAGGTCGTCGCCTCGGCGGTCGAGGAACTCCTGCGGTACCTGAACATCGCCCACGAGGGAAAGCGCCGCGCGGTCACCGAGGACATCGAGATCGCCGGCCAGGTCCTCAAGGCCGGGGACGGCGTCATCCTGGTCAACGAGATCGCCAACCGCGACCCCGAGGTGTTCGCCGACCCGGACAAGCTCGACATCACCCGCGACGCCCGCCGGCACGTCGCCTTCGGCTTCGGTATCCACCAGTGCCTGGGCCAGCCCCTGGCCCGGATGGAGCTCCAGGTCGTCTACGGCACCCTCTACAAGCGCATCCCGACGCTCAAGCTCGCCTGCGCCCTCGAAGACGTCAAGTTCAAGCACGACGCGTTCATCTACGGCGTGCACGGACTGCCTGTCACCTGGTGACGGTTTCCCGTCCCGCCAACCAACAAGAACGACATGTGATGAAGGGGATTCCCATGAAGGTGGAACTGGAAGCCGACAAGTGCGTCGCCTCGGGGCAGTGCGTGCTCGCCGCGATGGACGTGTTCGACCAGGACGACGACGGCATCGCGATCCTGCTGGAGGAGAAGCCCGGGCCCGAACTCCTCGACGACGTCAAGGAAGCCATCGCGGTCTGCGCTGCTCGCCCCGTACGACCGGCCGCCGCTCTCCAAGCAGCTGCTGTCCAGCGAGTGGGAGCCCGACCGGCTGGCCCTGCGCACCACGTCTGACCTGGGCGCCCTCGGCCTCGACCTGCGCCTCGGCGTGGCCGCGACCGGCCTCGAACTCGCCGAGCGCACACTGCACTTGGCCGACGGTTCGACGGTGCCGTACGACGGACTGATCCTGGCCACCGGGGTCCGGCCGCGCCGGCTGCCCGGCGAGGGCGCGCATGTGCTGCGCACGCTCGAAGACGCCCTGACGCTGCGGGAGCGGCTCACGCCCGGGCGGCGGCTGGTCGTGGTGGGCGCGGGTTTCCTCGGCGCGGAGGCCGCCGCGGTGGCCTGGCGTCTCGGCGCCCGGGTGACGCTCCTCGAACCCGCCTCCGTGCCGCTGGCGCACGCGGTCGGCGCCGAGGTCGGACAGGTGCTCGCCCAGGCGCACGTGGACCGGGGCGTTGACCTGCGCTGCGGGGTCACCGTGACCGAGGTGACCGAGGACGGGGTCCGGCTCGCCGACGGCGAGGTGATCGACGCCGACGAGGTGCTGGTCGCCATCGGCTCACTGCCCAACACCGAGTGGCTCGAGGGCAGCGGTCTGCCGGTGGGCGACGGCGTGGTCTGCGACGAGTACTGCGAGGCCGCGCGGAACGTGTACGCGGCCGGTGACGTCGCCCGCTGGTACAACCCCCTGTTCGGCACCTCGATGCGCATCGAGCACCGCACCAACGCGGCCGAACAGGGCATGGCCGCCGCTCGCAACCTGCTCCACCCCGAGGCGCGCAAGCCGTTCGCGCCGGTGCCGTACTTCTGGTCCGACCAGTACGACATGAAGGTCCAGGCATACGGCTTCCTGCGGGGACACGACGAAGTCGCCGTGGTGGCGGGTGACTTGGCGGAGCGCCGGTTCGTCGCCGTCTACCGCACCGGGGACCGGGTGAGCGGAGCGCTCGCCGTCGGCATGCCGCCCAAGGCGATCCGGCAGTGGCGGCAGGCCATCGCGTCCGGAGCGGCCTGGCACGAGGCAGTGCGCAGCGAGGTCTCGGCAACCGAGGCCTGAACGAAGGAGGTTGTCCATGGTCGGCTTTCCGCGCGACGAACGCCGTGACGTGGTCGTGGTCACCGGGGCGGGAGGAATAGGGACGGCGGTCGCACGCCGGATCGGCAGCGGCCGTACCCTCTTCCTCGCCGACGCCTCGCGCGGCCAACTCGACCGTACGGTCGGGGTGTTGCGTGCCGAGGGGTACGACGCGCACGGCGTGGTGATCGATGTCTGCGATCACGCGTCGGTGCGGAAGCTGGCCGAAACGGCGGCCGGCGAGGGACGGTTGGCGGCCGTCGTGCACACCGCGGGGGTCTGCGCCGCGATCGCCTCCGCGCGGACCAACTTCGAGGTGAACATGGTCGGTACCGCCCATGTGATCGACTGCTTCGAGGCCGTGGCCACTCGCGGCACCTCCCTGGTCTGCGTCGCGGGCGTCGCGGGTCACTACGCGACACTGTCCGACGAGGACGAGGTCCTGCTGGCGACCGTGCCCGCGGAAGAGCTCCTCGAACTCGACGTCGTCGCCGCCGTCGGGGACGACGCGGTGCCCGCGTACATCGTGTCCAACCGGGCTGTGCAGGTGCGTGTCGAGGCCGCCGCGCTCGCCTGGAACCTGCGCGGTGCCCGGGTGAACTCGGTCAGTCCGGGCGCCGTGGCCACGGACATGGCGAAGGCCGAGGCCGGGTCGGTGTACGGCGAGCACCTGCGGAAGATGCTCGACGCGTGCGGCGCGGGCCGCGCCGCGACACCGGTGGAGATCGCCGACGTCATCGCCTTTCTCGCCGGGCCCCAGGCGCAGTACGTCAACGGCACCGACCTGGTCGTCGACGGCGGTCAGAGCGCCTGGTTGCGCCGGCACTGAAGGGGCGCCGGCGAGTGCCGGCGCCCCACCGGGTCAGTGACCGATACGGATCCGCGTCACCTGGTCCGTGCCGCCCGCGCCGGCACCGGACTTGTCGACCACGTACGCCGTGCCGTCGGCCACGTCGACGTGGTTCGGGTTGGTCCCGGTGGCCAGCGTCTCCTCGACGACACCCTTGCGCGGGTCGATGACGGAGACGCTCGCGGCGGTGCGGCTGACGACCAGGACGTCACCGGAGCGCTCGTCCGTGGCCACCGACAGCGCACCCGCACCGGTCGCCACCGACTTGGTGACCGTGCCCGAGCGCAGGTCGACCACGGACACCGTGCCCGCGGTCTGGTCGGCCGTGTAGGCGGTGCGGCCGTTCTTGGAGAGGGAGACCGAGATCGGACCGTCGCCGGCCGGAATGAACCGCGGCGTCTCCGAGCCGGGGGAGACCTGGATGATCCGGTCGTTGGACAGGTCGGCCGCATAGACCGTCCCGGTCCGCTCGTTGACGGCGAGGCCCGCGGGGCCCGCGCCCTCGATCGTGACGCGCTCCTTCTCCTTGAACGTACGGCTGTCGATCGCGACCAGCGTGCCGTCCCCGAAGCCGCTCGCCCACACCGTGTTGTGCCGCTCGTCCACGACGATCTCGCGGGCGTGCGCGACGTTCGGCAGCGTGGCGAGGTGCTCGCCGGTGCGCTGGCTGTAGACGGCGACGGAGTTGTTGCGGGTGTTCGTCGTCCACACGGTGTTGTGCTCGTCGTCGACGGCGACACCGTAGACGGCCTCCAGCGCGCCGGTGGCCGTGTCGACGACCGGCGGGGTGTAGGAGGCCTCCACGGCCAGGGTGTCCGGGTCCACCTTCAGCAGGCTGGTGGCGGTGACCGGCGGGCGGCCGTTGGAGACGGTGACCCAGAGCGCGTCGTTCCGCTCCGAGTACGCCGACTGGTACAGGCCTCTGACCAGCGGTGCGGTCGTGACGGTGGAGCCTGTCGCCTCGGCCGACGCGGTGCCCGTCAGCGCCGGTGTGATGCCCGCGGTGAGTACCACGGCTATGGCGGCACGGACCGTGGTGCGGCGGAGGTTGCGGGTGCGTGTGGTCATGCTGAGTCAACTCCCTGATATGGGGGGGTGGGTTGATGCGGAGCGAGGGTTTTGGTGCCCGTGCGGGCACGGCCGGGGCCGCACAGCCCCGGAGCTCAGTTGCCGGCCGGCCGATCGTGAACTGCTTCAGCAGGGTCGCGTTGTCGAACTTGACGCTCAGGGTTGCCCCGGCTGGAAAGCCGGTCACGGTGAAGGGCACGTCGCCGCCGGGCTGCTCCGCCGGTGAGCGCGGCCACGTGGCTGAGTCCGGGGCGGGACATGGTGGCGGAGGGTCTGTCGAAGGCCACGGACGAAGCTCCTGGATGTAAGGGTAGGTTTGCCTAAGTAATCAAGCGATGTGTCGTCGGGAGTCCGCTGAATGTCCGTGCCTGTGCCGCCCGAGGGAGCCCCGAACCGCCCGCCTCGACTCGCGCGACCGCACGCGGTGCCACGGCTCGCCGAACCGGCCTGCGTGCTGCCCGCGCCGGACGGCGTCGAGGAGTTCTGGGCCGAGGTCCGCCGCCGCGGCACACCGTTCGTCGCTCCCGACCCGCTGGGCAGCGCCGACCACCTGGCCGTCACGTTCCTGTGGCGCGGCACCCCGGCCACCCGCGCCGTCCAGGTCCTGCCGAACAAGCTCGGCGACCCGCGCGACCCCGAGGGCAACCTGATGGAGCGCGTCCCCGGCACGGACGTATGGCACTGGACGCTTCGCCTGCGCCACGACTGGCGCGGCTCCTACGACTTCTACGTCGACGAGGGCGACGGCCCGGACCCGGGAACCCCCGCGTACTGGCAGTGGCTGCGCATCTGCCGCCGCACCGATCCGTTCAACGGCCGGGCGCTTCCCCACCGTTGGGAGGACGCTCCCGTCTCGTACGCCGAACTCCCCGCCGCACCCGACGCGTCGGACTGGGAGCCGCGAGCGGGTGTCGCCCGGGGAACCGTCACCGAGCACAAGGTCGGAAGCGCGCGACTCGGTGGCCCCAGGCGCGTCTGGCTGTACCAACCGCCGGTCGATACAAGGACGTCGGCGGATGATCTGCCGGTCCTCGTCCTCCTCGACGGCGAGCACTGGCAGCCGCGGCTCGGCCTCGCCCACCTCCTCGACAACCTCATCGCCGACGACCGTATGCCGCCCGTCGCCGCCGTCCTGCCGGAGGCCCTGGACGAGGCGACCCGATGGGCGGAGCTGTCGTGCCGTCCCGAGTACGTCTCCTTCCTCACGGACGAGCTGCTGCCGTGGACCGCCGCACGCCTGCCCGTCACCGACGACCCGGCGCGGACGGTGGTCGCGGGACAGAGCCTCGGCGGACTCACCGCCGCCTACGCCGCCGTCGCGGCCCCGCACCGGTTCGGCAACGCGCTCGTCCAGTCGGGCTCGTTCTGGTGGCCCGTCGGCCAGGAAGCCGAGTGGCTCACCCGCGCGATCGCCGCGACGCCGCGGCTGCCGGTCCGCTTCCGGCTCTCCTTCGGCGAGCAGGAATGGGTCGCCCTGCCCGCGGCCCGCCGACTGCGGGACACGCTCGCGAGCGTGGGCTACCACGACGCCTCCTACCGGGAGTTCAACGGTGGCCACGACTACCTCTGCTGGCGTACGGAACTGGCGGACGGGCTGGTGGAGTTGCTGGGCCGCTGAGCGCGTCCCGCACCACGCAGGCCGCGGCCCAGCCGAAGGGGACGTCGACGTCCGTCGCCGTCCAGCCGGGAAGAGCGGCCGGGCGAGGGCCGGTCCCCAGGTACAGGCCGCGCACCAGGTCGCTGGACAGGCCCTCGCCCGTCGCCTTGGCGTACGCCTCCTTGCGGGTCCAGCACCGGGCGAAGGCGCCCGGGCGGGCCTCGACGGACGCCCGCGCCAACTCCTTCCGCTCGGCGGGGTGCAGGGCATGGGCCGCTTCCTCGGCGAGCACCGGTCCGGGAACCCGCTCGAGGTCCACACCCACCGGCTCGGAGGCAAGTCCCAGCAGGGCCAGCCCGCCCGAGTGGGAGAGCGAGAAGTGGACGCGTGAGCCGAATGGCCCCACCATCGCGGGACGGCCGTGCGGACCGCCGCAGCCCGGGCAGGGCAGCCGCGTCAACCGAACCGACGCGGCCGGCAGTCCCGAGTAGGCGCCCAGGACCCGGCGCAGCGCACTGTGCACGGTGACGTACAGCGCCCGCTCCGCCGGCCGTCGCAACGCCGCCGCCCGGAGCCGCTCGTCCGCATCCAGCAGGGACACGTCGAGCGGGGCACCCGTCTCAGGCGCCCGTACGAGCCACAGCAGCGGGCCCCGTGCCAGGTCCCGGCGGCACAGTCCCGGCCCCCGTACGAGCGCCCGCGGACGCAGCTTCGGCACCTCCGGTGTCACCGTTCTCATCCCAGGCCCGTCTCCACCTGGCCCACGCACAGCGAGTGCGGAGCCGGACCGAAGCGGGCCGCCCAACCGGCCGGCACGGCGCGCCAGGCCGGCCACAGGGACAGCCGCCCCTGCGCGTTCTCCAGCACCAGATGGGTCTCCTGGCCGTCAGGACCGGGATCGAACGGACCGGCCTGGGTCGTCATGCGTCGAACTCCTTCAAACGGGCGGCGAGATGCGCCGCGATGTCGTCGAGATGCCGGGCCCGCATCAGCTGCGGATGCGTGCAGTCCAGGTCGTGGTTGACGATCACGCCGCTCACGTGCGGCCGCCACGCCTCACGGGTCAGCCAGTGCTCGGGACGCGGGGCGGCGGCTGTGAAGAAGAGCAAGTCGCCGTCGTATCGGCGGTGTCGGTGCTCGCGCATCATGCGGGCGTGGTTGGGCACGATGTCGACGATCCGCGACAGGGTGTGGTCGGAGAGCCCGGCGAGCGGACTGCCCGCCCGGCGCAGCGTGGCCAGCACGTCGTCCCGATCCCGCTCGTCGGTGCGCTCGAAGCCCGCCATGCGCAGTACGGCCGTGAGCGCGTCCCCCTCCTCGGGCGCGGGCCGCTCCCGCCACTGTTCCGCCGGGAACGCGTCGAGCAGCGCGAGGAGTTGGACCTCCTCGCCGGCCTCCTGGAGCAGGACGGCCACGGTGTGCGCGAGGACCCCGCCGACCGACCAGCCCAGCAGCCGGTACGGCCCCTGCGGCTGGACCTCGCGGATCCGCTCGACGTAGTCCTCCGCCTCCTCCTGGAGCGTCCGTGGCAGCGGCTCGTCGCCGACCAGCCCACGCGCCTGGATGCCGTACACCGGCTGCCCGGGACCGAGCCGTGCGGTCAGCCCCGCGTAGCACCACGAGATCCCGCCCGCCGGATGGAACGCGAACAGCGGGGGCCGTGTGCCCTCCGCGCGCAGCGGGAGTACGACGTCCAGGGCGTCCCCGGACGCCGGTCCCGCGGCGTCCAGGCGGGCGGCCAGCGCGGCCGGTGTCGGCGCCTCGAAGAGCGAGCCGATCGTCAGCTCGACGCCGAAATCCTCCCGGACCCGGGTCACCAGGCGTACCGCGAGCAGCGAGGTCCCGCCCAGGTCGAAGAACGCGTCGTCCGGGCCGACTTCCTCGACGCCCAGCACCTGTGCGAACAGCCCGGTCAGCGCCTCCTCGCGGGGGGACGCCGGCGGCCTTTTGCGCGCGCCGCCCGCGAAGACCGG
Source organism: Streptomyces fulvoviolaceus (assembly GCF_000718165.1). Lineage (GTDB taxonomy): Bacteria > Actinomycetota > Actinomycetes > Streptomycetales > Streptomycetaceae > Streptomyces > Streptomyces fulvoviolaceus. The sequence goes on from NZ_JOEY01000037.1 coordinate 36,106, forward strand.
ATCGGGCAGCTCACGCCGCTCCAGCTTCCCACTGGGGCTGAGCGGGAACACGTCGAGGGCCACGACCGCCGCCGGCACCATGTGCTCCGGCAGCTCACGCGCCAACGCGGCCCGCACCGCGGCCGGATCGGCCATGCCCGTCACATAGCCGACGAGCCGGTCCTCCCGCACCAACGCGCAGGCGCCGTCCACGCCGGGCTGGGCCGCCAACGAGGCCTCGATCTCGCCGAGTTCGATGCGCTGGCCGCGCAGCTTCACCTGATGGTCGGTGCGGCCGAGGTACTCGACCTCACCCTTTCCGGTCCAGCGCGCCAGGTCGCCCGTGCGGTACATCCGGCTGCCCGCCGGACCGATGGGGTCGGCCACGAACCGGGTCGCCGTGAGCTCGGCGCGGCGCAGATAGCCGTCGGCCAACTGCACGCCCGCCAAGTACAGTTCGCCCGGCACTCCGGGCGGGCACGGCTGCAGGGCCGCGTCCAGGACGTACAGGCGGGTGTTCCAGACCGGCCGCCCGATCGGGACGGGGCCGGACCCCTCCGGGGCACAGGCGTGGTACGTCACGTCGACGGCGGCCTCGGTCGGGCCGTACAGATTGTGCAGCTCCACGCCCGGCAGGGTCCGCCCGAAGGCGTTCGCGGTCTCCCGGGGCAGGGCCTCGCCGCTGCAGAACACCCGGCGCAGTCGGTCGGTGCACGCGGCCGCGTCCGGCTCGGCCAGGAACACCTGGAGCATCGACGGCACGAAGTGACAGGTGGTGACGGCCTGTTCACGGATGAGCCGGGCCAGGTAGGCGGGGTCCTTGTGGCCGCCGGGTTCCGCCAGGACCAGCGCCGCACCCTCGCGCAGCGGCCAGAAGAACTCCCACACCGACACGTCGAACGACGACGGCGTCTTCTGCAGCACTCGGTCCCCGGGGGTGAGCCCGTACTCGTGCTGCATCCAGCGCAGCCGGTTGTCGATCGCCCCGTGCGGGACGACGACACCCTTGGGGCGGCCGGTGGAGCCGGACGTGTAGATCACGTACGCGGGATGCCTCGGGGTGAGTGCCCGCGCCGGATTCACCGGCGGGTACATCGACACATCGAGCCCGTCCAGGGCGACCAGCGGGGTTCCCGTGTCCTCGGGGAGGCGCCCCGCACGGTCGGTGATCGCGCACACCGGGGCCGCGTCCTCGAGCATGTACGTCAGTCGCTGCGGCGGATAGTCCGGGTCGAGCGGCAGATACGCCGCACCCGCCTTCACCACGGCGAGCAGGGAGACGATCAGCTCCACGGAGCGCGGCACCGAGACCGCGACCACCGCGCCCGCACGGGCGCCCAGGGACTGCAGATGCCAAGCCAGTTGGTTCGCGCGGGCGTTGAGCTCCGCGTAGGTGAGAGAGGTGCCGCCGTACACGAGCGCGACAGCGTCCGGGGTTCGCGCGGCTTGCGCCTCGATCGGGCCGATCAGCGTGGTCGGCGGCAGCGCACGGTCGGTGCGGTTGAACTCGTCCAGGACCAGGGCCTGTTCGGCCGGGGTCGCGACGGTGTGCACGGCGAGCGGCAGTTGTGGGTCGGTGTCCGCGAGCCGGTCCACCAGGTGCAGGAACCGCGCCTGGTGTGCGGCGAGTTCGCCTTCCCCGTACAGGGCGGGGTTGCCGTCGTGGTCGATGCGCAGGCCCCGGCCGTCGGCGCGGTCGTAGATGTTGACCGTCAGGTCGTCGACCGGCCCCGCCGACAGGTTCCGGGCCCGCGCGGGAGCTCCCGCGAAGTCGACGCCGTAGTCGAAGGGCATGATGTTGACGAGCGGGCCGACCAGGCCCCGGTTCTCGCCCAGCAGGCCCAGATCGCGGCGGATGTCCTCGTAGCGGTAGCGCTGGTGCCGGCGGACCTCCCGGATGCCGAGCACGACCTGGCGCACCAGCTCCGCGAAGGTCGCGTCGGGGGAGACGGTCAGCCGTAGCGGCAGGACGTTCATCACCATGCCCGGAACGCGCAGCGCGACCGAGCCCATGCGGCCCATCATGGGCAGGCCCAGGACCACGTCCGACTGAGCGGTGGCCCGGGAGGTGTAGAGGGCCTGGGCGGCGATCAGGAGGTCCGGCCAGGTCGCGCGGAGGCGGGCGGCGAGTTCGCGCAGCCGCTGGGTGGTCTCCGGGGACACATGGGCCGTACGCCGGTGGAAGGTGCGCGAGGGCAGCGCGCCGCGGCCCGCGAGGCGGGGTGCCTCCGGCCGGTCGGCGAAGGCCCGCGACCAGTGCGCGCGGTCGGCGGCGAAGGTCTCGGAGGAGCGGTACGTGGCGTCGTCCACGACCAGGTCGGCGAGGCGGCCGAAGGTGCGCGGACCGGGCTCCTCGCCGCGGACGAGAGCGGTGTACGCCTCGGCGGTGCGGCGTACCAGCAGGGAGTAGCCGAAGCCGTCCATCACGAGGTGATGGATGCGCTGGTACCAGAGCCAACGATCCTCCCCGACATGGAAGAGCGCGTGCCGGAAGAGTGGGCCGGTCGCCAGGTCGCAGGGCTCGGCGAGGTCGGCGCGCATCCACGCCTCGGCCTCGGCGACGGTGCTCATCTCCTGTACGAGCAGAGGCAGTTCGACCGCTTCCCGCAGGTACTGGCGCGGCCCCTCAGGGGTGTCCGCCACCCGGACGCGCAGCGCCTCCGCCTCCGCGGTGACCCGGCGCAGGGCCGTCGCGAAGAGGTCCGGATCGAGCGGGCCGTCGATCTCCAGGCACTCCGCGGTGTTCTGGGCGGGGCTGAGCGGGTCGAGGGCCTGGGCGTACCACATGCCCGACTGGGCGGCCGTCAGCGGCAGTTCGGTCTCGGTGGCGAGGGTGATGGTCATGCCACCCCCAGCAGGGGTGCCCAGGCCTCGATGGCCGGCTGCTCGGCGAGGTCCGCGAAGTCCGCCTGGACGCCGTGCTCGCGGCGCCAGCGTTCGAGGAGCGCCATGATGCGGACGGAGTCGAGGCCGTAGTCCACGAGGTTCTCGTCGACGGGTATGTCCGCGGGCTCCTCGCCGAGGCAGTCGGCGATGTCGGTGCGGATCCGCTCCAGGGTGAGTGTCATGGATCAGACCTCCTTGAAGAGCGCGTCGGTGGTGGTCACGACCGCGCAGCGGCCGGCGGCCCAGCGCAGGGCCATGTCGTGGTCGTCCCGCGAGAAGTCGGCGACGGCGTCGGCGACGACGAACGCCTGGATGTCCCGCTGCCACGCGTCGCAGGCGGTCATCAGCACGCCGATGTGCGCGTACACGCCGACGATCACCAACTGGTCGCGGCCCGTCTCTCGCAGCAGGGCGTCGAGTTCGGTGCGTACGAACGCGCTGTACTTCCACTTCGTGAGCACCGTGTCCCCGGGCTCGGGCGCCACCGCCTCGGGCGTGGCGAGCGCCTCGGGGTCGTCCGCGACACCCGGGCCCCAGAAGTCGAGCTGGAGGCCGCGCTGCTGGGGCGTCTGGCCGCCGCGCTGGGCCGAGTAGACGACCGGGACACCGAGCCGGCGGGCCTCCTTCAGCAGACGGGCCGCGTTGTCGAGCATGCCGGTGAGGGGCTGTGCGCCGGCCGGGAACGCGGACAGGAAGTGCTGCTGGAGGTCGTGGACGAGCAGCACGGCGCGCGCCGGGTCAACGGTCCACGACACACGGTTCGCGGGAAGCTCGGCCGCGGCCGGGAGCGGATAGGAGGGGATGGCGGGAAGTGCCATGGGGAGAGGGCCTTTCAGTACTGCTCGGCGGTGGACCGCAGCTGCTTCTTGCTGACCTTGCCGACGCCGGTCTGCGGGAATGCGTCGACGAACTCGACGAGATCGGGGACCTTGTAGGCGGCGATCCCGCGCTCGCGCACGAACCGTTTGATCGAGACCGGCTTGAGCGGCAGGGCGCCCTCGCGCAGGATCACGTAGGCGAGGGACCGTTCGCCGAGGTACTCGTCGGGTACGGCGACGACGGACACGTCGTGAACGGACGGGTGGGCGAGGATGATGTTCTCGACCTCCTCCGGCGCGACCTTCTCGCCGCCCCGGTTGATCTGGTCCTTGGCCCGGCCCTCGACGACGAGGTGGCCGGTCGGGGTGCGGCGGACGATGTCGCCGGTGCGGTAGAAGCCGTCCTCGGTGAAGGATCGGGCGTTGTGCTCGGGGGCCCTCCAGTAGCCGCGGATCGTGTAGGGGCCGCGGGTGAGCAGATGCCCGAACTCGCCGTCGGGGACGTCGTTCCCGGCGTCGTCGACGATGCGGACCTCGTCGTCCGGGGAGATCGGACGACCCTGAGTCGTGACGATCGTCTCCAAGTCGTCGTCCAGCCGCGTGTAGTTGACCAGTCCCTCGGCCATGCCGAAGACCTGCATCAGCCGGCAGCCCAGAGCGGGCTCCAGCCGCCGTGCCGCCTGCTCGCTGTACTTGGCGCCGCCGACGAGCACCAACTCCAGGCCGGACAGGTCCTGTTCGGCCTCCTGGGCGGCATCCGTCCACACCAGGGCGAGCGGCGGCACCAGCCCCGTCATGGTGATCCGCTCGCTCTCGATGAGCGGGAAGGCCGTCGCCGGGTCGGGCTTCGGGCACAACACCGTCGTGCCGCCCGCGTAGAGCACGCCCAGCCAACCGGGCGAGCTCATCGGGAAGTTGTGCGCGGCGGGCAGTGCGACGAGGAAGCGGGTGTCCGCGTCGACGCCGCAGATCTCGTTGGAGCCCCAGAGCGAGTACAGGTAGTCGTCGTGGGTGCGGGGGATGAGCTTGGGCACGCCCGTGGTCCCGCCCGACAGCTGGAGGAAGGCCAGCTCGTGCGGTTCCGGGCCCTCATACGACCCCGACGGCTCGCACGGCACCTCGGACAGGGCGGTGTGCTCACCCGGGTCGCCGCCCACGAACACGTGCCTGAGGCTCGGCGTCTGCTTCCGCACCCGCGCGGCCAGGTCCCGGTAGTCGAAGCCGCCGTACGAGCCGGGGATGACGTACGCGACGGCCTCGGCGAAGGTGCAGAAGTAGCCGATCTCCGTCTCCCGGTGCGCGGGCAGCGCGTACACCGGCAGCGCGCCGATCCGGAACAGCGCGAAGACCACCTCGACGAACTCGCCGATGTTCGGCAGTTGTACGACGACCCGGTCGCCGCGTCCGATCCCGCGTGCCGCGAACCCGGCGGCGAGCCGGTCGGCCCGCTCGTCCAGCTCCCGGTAGGTCCAGGTGCGCCGCTCGGGGGCGGGGTCGACGAGGGCGAGCCGGTCGGGGTGGGCGGCGGCCCGCTCGCGCAGCACGCCCCCGAAGGTCTCACCGCGCCAGTAGCCGGCCGCGCGGTAGCGTTCCGCGAACTCACGGGGCCAAGTGGGGGAGTCCACGCCAGGAGTGAGGGTCACAGCGAGGCTCCCACTGCGTGCAGGAACGTACGGAACTTGGCGGCCGTCTCCGCGGTCTCGGCCTCCGGCGATGACGCGGCCACCACGCCGGCACCCGCGAACAGCCGCAGCGACCGTCCCTCGGCCTCGGCGCAGCGGATCGTCACGACCCACTCGCCGTCGCCGTCCGCGTCCTGCCAGCCGACCATGCCCGTGTACGGGCCGCGGTCGAAGGGCTCCGACTCGGCGATCACGGCCCGGGCCACGTCCGTCGGCGTGCCGCACACCGCCGGGGTGGGGTGCAGTGCGGCCGCCAGGTCCAGCGCGGTCGTCCCGGGGTGGGCGAGCTCACCGGTGACGGTGGTCGACAGGTGCCACATGGCCGCGGTGCGCACCAGGGTGGGCCGCTCCGGCACCTCCAGTCGGTTGCAGAACGGTGCCAGGGCTTCCCGTACGGCGGCCACGACGACGGCGTGTTCGTGGAGGTCCTTCTCGGACTCCAGGAGCGCGACCGCCCGGCGGACGTCCTCGGCCAGGTCGGAGCTGCGCGGCGCCGATCCCGCCAGGGGGTTGGCGGTCAGCCGGCCGGCCTCCCGGGCGACGAGGAGCTCGGGGCTGGCGCCTATGAGCGTGCGGCCCGGCCCGCTCGGCACGGCGAACGTGTACCCGGCCGGGTCCCGGCGGGCCAGGCGCCGCAGCATGGCGGGCAGGTCCGGTGTGCGGGACGACGTCAGCTCCAGGGTGCGGGCGAGCACGACCTTGTCGAACTCGCCGCCCCGCATGCGCGCGACCGCGGCGGCGACCGCCTCGCCGTACTGCTCGGGCGCCGGGACCTCCCGCACCTGCCAGTCGGGCCGGTCGTCGTCGTGGGGGACGGGCAGGGCGACGAGCGGGTCCTCACGCAGCGGCGGCGCCCAGTGGACCATGTCCGGGACCGCCAGCGCGGGCGGGGCGTCCGGAGCGAAGGGCAGGGAGCCCATGACGACGGGAGCCGGGGCGCCCGGGCGGCGCAGCGCGTCAAGCACCTCGCGTACGCGGTCGGTCAACTGGCGGGAATCGTGGGGGATTTCGGTGGTCGTGCCGCGGCCGAGCAGGGTGCGGTGGGGAGAGGCCAGGAACCGGTCCGTGGTGGGTCGGTAGGCGTCCAGCAGTGAGGTCGCGGCGCCGGGGGAGAAGGAGAGAGTGGTGGGTTCGTGCAGTGAGGTGGACATGGGTGTCTCCAGTGGGGGGACGGCACGAGGCGTGGTCGACGACGTGGGCTTCAGGCGCGCAGGGTGGCGCCTCCGTCGACGTACAGGTCGTGCATGGTGATGTGGCGGGCGCGGTCGGAGACCAGGAACGCGACGGCATCGGCGACGTCGGCGGGATCGGCGATGCGGCCGAGCGGGATGCCCGTCCGGTGGGTCGCCAGGTCTCCCTGGATGACGCTGCGCGCGCCGGCTGCCTCGTCGGCGCCGGAGGCCGCCCACATGGCGCGCTGCATGTCGGTGAGGGTCGAGCCGGGGCAGACCGTGTTGCAGCGGACGCCGCGCGCGGCCATCTCCAGCCCCAGACACTTGGTGAACATGACGGCCGCGGCCTTCGAGGCGGCGTAGGCGGCCATGCCCGCGCGGGGAACGCCGGCCGCGTTCGAGGCGACGGTGACGATGCTGCCGTGGCCTCGCTCGGCCATCCGGCGGGCCGCCGCGCGCGAGACGTGGAACACGCCGTCGGTGTTCACGGCGAAGGTGGCCGCCCAGTCCTCGTCCGTGAGGTCCACGGCGCTCGAACTCCGCAGGATCCCGGCCACGTTGACGGCGATGTCCAGTGGGCCGTGGGTGCGCTCGGCGTCGGCGACCAGCGCTTCCACGGCGGCGGCGTCGGTGACGTCCAGGGTGCGGGCGGTGACTCGACCGCCGTGCTTCTCGGCGAGCGCCTCGACGCCGTCGGCGTCCAGGTCGGTGGCGAGCACCCGGGCACCCTGGTCGACCATCGCCGTGGCCACGGCCGCGCCGATGCCCCGGCCCGCCCCCGTCACGAGGGCGAGCCGTCCGGCGAGTGAGCCGCTCACGAGGTGAGCGCCTTCGTGACGTCGTCGAGCACGATCCGCGCGGCCAGCGGGCCGCCCGCGCTGTTCCACGCCGAGCCCTGGATGACGACGACGTGGCCTTCCTTCTCGGCCTCCAGCTTGCTGAAGTTGGGCACCTTCTTCGCCTCGGCGTACGCCTTCTCGCCGTCGGCCCGGTCGCCGAGCGTGCCGAAGAACAGCCAGTCGCCGTCGATGGTGGTCAGCTTCTCCAGGCTGACCGGCTCGCTGTGCCCGGCGCTGGCGCCCTGCTGGTCCTTGGGTCGGCTCACGCCGAGCGCGGAGAGGGTGGAGCCGACGTGGCCCACGCCCTTGCCGACCACGGACGGGGCGCCGTCCTGCCAGCGGATGACGCTGACCACCGCGCCGGCGTTGTCGCCCAGCTTCTCCTTGGTGGCGGCGACGTCGGCCTCGTAGTCGGACAGGACCTTCTCGCCCTCGGACTTCTGGTTCAGCGCGTCGGCCGTGGCCGTGAACGCCTTCTTCCAGTCCTCGTTGAGCTTGGCGGTGACCACGGTCGGGGCGATCGCCTGGAGCTTGGAGAGCTCCCTCTTGGCGCCGGTCGTCTCGTCCAGCAGGATCAGGTCGGGCTGCAGGGCGGCCAGCTTCTCCATGTCGGCCTCGGCGACCGTGGCGACCACCTCGGCCTTGGACGCCTTGTCGGCGAGGTAGGTGGACACGCCCGTCTGGCCGCGCCCCGAGGTGGCGCCGACGGGCTCTACGCCGAGGGCGAGCGCGGCGTCCAGCGTGGGCTCGCTCAGCGTGACGACCTTCTTCGGCGCGGTCGGCACCTCGACCTTGCGGCCCTGGGCGTCGGTGATCTGCCGAGTGCTGGTCTCCTTGCCGGCGGCGCTGTCGCTCCCGTCGTCGGAGCCGCAGGCGGTGAGGAGCAGCGCTCCCGTCACGACGGCGGCGGCGGACGTCAGGACCGCCCTGCGAGAGGATCGTGTAGAGGACATGTAAGTGAAGCTCCTTGTAGACGACAAAAGGGGAAGCAAGGGCTCAGACGCCCAGCAGGCGCACCAGGCCGTCGGCCAGGGCGCCGTGCCAACAGGCGTAGTCGTGGCCGCCGTTGAACTCGTCGTAGGTGACCCGGTAGCCCGCCGAGCGCAGCGCGTCATACAGGACCCGGTGGTGGTCGACCATGACGCCCTCGTGCAGACCGACGTCCAGATGGACCGTGACGGGCAGCGGTTTCGCCTGGGCGTAGCGGCTGACGAGCCAGGGAATCCCGTGCACGGGCGGCTTGGCCCGGCCCGGCGGCGGCAGGCCGGGGCGCCACCACAGGGAGGCGGACTGGGCGAGCACGTTGCCGAAGCGTTCCGGCCGCAGACGACCGGCGTGCAGCGCGGTCACGCCGCCCAGGCTCTGCCCCGCCACGACGGTCTGCCCGGGGTGCGTGGTGAGCGGCCAGCGGCCGGCCGCCCAGGGCAGCAGCTCGTCCGCGAGGAAGGAGACGAACTTCTCGCGCCCGCCCAGTTCGAGCCAGCGCGTCCGGCTGTCGACCGCGTCCGGCGCCAGCACGGCGAGCGGCGGCAGGGCCCCGTCGGCGATCAACGCGTCGAGCGTGTGGCCGAGTTCGAGCCGGCCGAACCACATGTCGCCGTCGCACAGCACGAGGACGGGCAGGGGTGAGGCGTCGCCCCGGTCGTGTCCGGGCGGCAGGTACACCCAGGTGTCACGGTCGCCGTCGAGCGCGGACGCGGCCACCCGGTGCCGCTCCACCCGCCCGGCCGGCACGGCGGTGCGCCGGTCCGCCCAGGGCTGCGCCGGTGCCTGCGGCAGGGCGAAGACCGAGCTGTCGGCCGAGTGCCAACGGGTCGGCACCGTCCGCCGGTTGAGCGGATCCGGCGCGGCGTACGCGGACAGGGCGCGCAGCCGCTGCTGGAGACCGGCCGGGTCCCCGGGCGGCTCCTTGGGCGATATGTCGGCGGCCATGCGATAGGAGCCGCGGTGGTCGGCGCGCAGCCTGAGCCCCAGGTGCCACACATCGGTGCCGGGCACGCGCTGCAGCAAGGAGCCGGCGAGGTGGTCGCGGTCGACAAGGCGGTTCGCGAACAACAACACCTGCCGGGTGGCGCGGTGGCCGCGCCACAGGAACGTGACGACCCGGTGACCGGGCTCGCCCTCCAGCTCCTCGACGAGCGGCGTGCCCAGGCGTTCGACCTCGCTCCAGAACCCGGCCGTCAGGGCCGCGCGTCTCGACTCGTCCTCGGCCGCGGCCAGTTGGGCCACGAGTCGGGCGATGCGCGGACCGGTGAGGCGGACCGGACGCACGTCGTGGCGGGGGTCCGGCAGCCCGGCGGCGGGGCGCAGGGCGGGCGTGGGGGCGGCGGACATCTCTCCTCTTCTCGTCGCCCGGAGGGGCAACCAGGTGGACACCGAGGACATTTGGGAATGCAAGGTTGAGACGTCAACGAAATCGTCAACAGTCAAGGTTAGGTTAGCCTAAGCTAAGCACATGTTCATTGGAATGGCGTCACGCCCGAGCAGAAAACGTCTCGTCGAGGGGAGGGGCGCCAGAGAGCGCCGCTCGCGGACTTCGGTACGCGCGTCCGGCCTGCTGCTGGGCCTGGCGCTGCTGGTCGGAGCGGTCGCCCTGTCGCTGGCCGTCGGCACCAAGCAGATCCCGCTGGACCAGGTCTGGTCGGCACTCTTCTCGCCCTCGGGCACCGAGAACGACGCGATCGTGCGCGACCTCCGGCTGCCGCGCACCCTCATCGGGATCGCCGTCGGCGCCGCCCTCGGCCTCGGCGGCGGCGTCATGCAGACCCTGACCCGCAATCCCCTCGCCGACCCCGGGCTGCTCGGCGTGAACGCGGGCGCGTCCGCCGCCGTCGTCACCGCGATCAGCGTCCTGGGCATCACGTCCTTCAGCGGCTATCTGTGGTTCGCCCTCGCCGGAGCCGCGCTGGCGGCCACCGCCGTCAACTCCCTCGGTGGCGGGCGGTACGCCACACCGGTCCGGCTCGCCCTCGCCGGTACGGCGGTCAACGCGGCCCTGTTCGGTTACGTCAACGGCCTCCAGCTGTGGGACCTGAGCACTCTCGACGCCATGCGGTACTGGTCCGTGGGCACGCTCGCCAAGCGCGACGCCTCCCTGCTGGTCGCCGTGGCGCCGCTGCTCGTGGCCGGCGCCCTCCTCGCCTTCGCGCTGGCCCGGCCGCTCGGCGCCATCGCCCTGGGCGAGGACCACGCACGGGCCCTGGGCACCAAGGTGAAGCGCACCAGAGTCCTCTCCGTCGTCGCGATCACGCTGTTGTGCGGGGGAGCGACCGCCGTCTGCGGGCCGATCGGCTTCATCGGGCTGATGATCCCGCACGCCGCCCGCGCCTTCTGCGGCCCCGACCCGCGCTGGCTGCTGCCGTTCTGCGCGCTGTACGCGCCGGTCCTGCTGCTCCTCTCCGACGTGATCGGCCGGATCGTCGTGCCGCCGTCGGAGATCGAGGTCGGCACGGTCACCGCCTTCCTCGGCGGAATCCTCTTCATTCATCTGGTACGGCGGCGGAAGGTGGCCCAGCTGTGAGCCTCATGCAGGACGAGCGAGTGGTCGTGCGTCACGGGCTGCTGCGCACGAGGCGCTGGTCCCTGCGGTACGACGTCCGCGCACTGCTGGTCTGCGTCACCCTCGCGGTACTGGCGGCGTGCGCCATGGTGTTCGCCATCGGCACCGGCACGTACGAGCTGTCCCCGCCGGAAGTGGTGCGCACCCTCGCCGGGGACGGCCCGCCCGGCGCCGAGTTCATCGTGATCGACCTGCGCCTGCCGCGCGCCCTGGTGGCCGTCCTGGTGGGCTTCGGGATGGGCATGGCGGGCGCGGTGTTCCAGTCGCTGACCCGCAATCCGCTCGGCAGCCCCGACATCACCGGATTCGGCAACGGTGCCTCGGCGGGCGCGCTCGTCGCGATCATCCTCTTCGACGGGGGCGACGCGCAGACCGCGATCGGCGCGGTGTGCGGCGGCTTCGCCACCGCCGTGGCCGTGTACCTGCTGGCCTGGAAGCGGGGTGTGCACGGCTACCGGCTGGTTCTCGTGGGCATCGGCGCGTCCGCGGTCCTCGGCTCGGCGACCAGCTACCTGTACGTGCGCGCCGACATCGGCAAGGCGGCCCAGGCGGCGACCTGGATGATCGGCTCGCTCAACGCCCGGGACTGGGGCGAGGTGCGTATCGCCGCCCTCGGGCTGGTGCTCCTCGTCCCGGTGGTCCTCGTCTGCGCGCGGCGGCTGACCATGCTCGAGATGGGCGACGACACCGCCGGTGCGCTCGGCGTCCCGCCCGAGCGCACCCGACTGCTGCTGCTGTGCGCGGGCACTGGTCTTACGGCGATGGCGGTCGCCGCGGCCGGACCCATCCCGTTCGTCGCCATGGCCGCCCCGCAGCTGGCGCGCCGCGTGACCCGGGCGCCGGGACCGAACGTCCTGCCCGCGGCATGGATGGGTGCCCTCCTGGTCTCCGCCGCCGACCTGGCCACACAGCGCGTCACCGGCTCGGCCCTGCTGCCGGTCGGCGTGGTGACGGGCGTCGCGGGCGGTGCCTACCTGGCCTGGCTGCTGCGCGCCGAGCGAAAAGCCGACCGGGTGTGAGGGGGTGACGTCGTACGTCAGCAGTACGCGGGGTAAACGCCCGCAGTAGATTACTTGAGTTACGCAACAAGATGGTAAAGTGGGTCCCATGTCCTCTCAGCCGCTCCCCGACGTCCCCGCGTCCCCGGAAGTCATCGACATCGAACGGGCGCTCACCCGCATCACCTACCTGAGCACACGCGCCCGTGCGCACGACCGTCTGATGACGCTCGCCGACGTACCGCTGGACCGTGCCGCCGTCGCTCTGCTGCGGCAGGTCGCCGATTCCGAGCCGCTGCGGCCGGGGGAGCTGGCCAACCGGCTGGGAGTGGAGGCCTCCCATGTCACGCGCACGGTCCAGCAGTTGCAGAAGTCCGGCTACGTCACCCGCGTGCCGGACCCCGACGACCGCCGTGCCCAGCGCATCCAGCTCACCGAGACCGGTCAGCAGGCCATAGACCGTATCCGTGACGTCGGCGCCCGCGGCATGCAACTCGCCCTGGGTGACTGGGCGCCCGAGGAGCTCCGGCAGCTCGCCACGCTCTTCCACCGCATGGTCGACGACTTCCTCTCCCACGCCAACGACGACGAGGCCGAACAGCCGACGCCCGCAGGCACCGCCTGACGTCGACGGGCGCGGGCAACGTGGTGACGAGAACCCCGACCCCTGGGCCCCGCCTCGCATTTACCGTCAAGTAATATCGCGCGGCAGGCCCCCAGAGGAGGAACCGTGCCGCGGTCCGAACGCTCGCCCCTGCTGCTCGCCGGCCTGCTGGCCACCGCGGGCGTCGCCCACTTCGCCTCACCACGCCCGTTCGACGCGACCATTCCGCGCGGCCTCCCGGGTTCGCCCAGGACATGGACGTACGCGAGCGGGGCCGCGGAACTGGCGCTGGCCGCGGGTGTGGCGCTGCCGCGGACCAGGCGGGTGGCGGCGCTGGCCACGGCCGCCTTCTTCGTCGGGGTGTTCCCCGCCAACGTGAAGATGGCCGTGGACTGGCGGCACCGGCCCACCCCGCTGAAGGCGGCTGCTATCGGGCGGCTGCCGTTGCAGCTGCCCCTCGTACTGTGGGCGCGCAACGTCGCCAGGAGCGGAGAGGGTCGGGCATGACCAAGCTGATAGAGACCGGCGACAAGATCGAGGACTTCGAGCTGCCGGACGAGACCGGCACGACCCGCCGGCTGTCCGAACTGCTCGCCGACGGACCGGTGGTGCTCTTCTTCTACCCCGCGGCCCTCACCGCGGGCTGCACCGCGGAGGCCTGCCACTTCCGCGACCTCGCCGCCGAGTTCGCCGAAGCCGGCGGGCGTCCTGTCGGCGTCAGCGGTGACTCCGTCGAACGCCAGCAGGAGTTCGCGGGAAAGCACACGCTCGGCATGCCGCTGCTGTCCGACGAGGACGGGGCGATCCGCGAGCGGTTCGGCGTCAAGCGGGGCTTCAGCCTGGCGCCCACCAAGCGGGTCACCTTCGTCATAGCCGAGGACCGCACGGTGCTGGAGGTCGTCCGCAGCGAACTGCGGATGAACACCCACGCCGACCGGGCGCTGGACGCGCTGCGCGCCCACCGGAAGTGACGCCAGGGGCCCGGTTGCCCCATTTCGGTTGATGCGGTCTGACAAACGGACCATCCTGGATGATATGGAGCATGCCTCCGCTACGGCGATCGTCGATGCCACAGGCATCGTGACGGGGTGGAGCGAGGGTGCCCGGCGGCTCACGGGACACACGGCCGAGGAGGTCGTGGGACGAGCGGCACGGGAGCTGCTCGCCGAGGACCCGCCGGGACAGGCCGTCGCGGCGCTGAAGGGCACCGTCGTGCTGCGGCACCGGGACGGTTCCCCCGTTCCGCTCGCCCTGAGCGCCTGCCCGGTCCTGGGCGGGGGCGGCGCACCCGATGCCTACGTGATCACGGCGGAGCGGCCCGGCCGCGCCGAACCCACCCTGGCCGGGCAGGCCTTCCAGCAGGCATCCATGTCCATGTCGGTCTTCGACCTCCGGCAGTACTATCTGCGCCTCAACGATGTGGCCTGCCGGGTGATGGGGGTGCCGGAGGAGGCCCTGCTGGGCCGGCACTTCCCGGAGACCATCGAGGACGCCGAGCACAGCCGCGGCTTCAACGCCCATCTGCGCCAGGTGGCCGAGACGGGCATGCCGGTCCGCTACGAGAGCTTCACCGGCGCGCCCGCACTCAACCGGGAGCACGCCTGGAGCATCGAGATGTGGCCCGTACGGGACGACGACTCCGGTGAGCTGACCGGGGTCGCCCTCGCGGCGTTCGACAGCAGCGACCAGTACTGGGCCCGGCAGCGCCTCGCACTGCTGAACGAGGCGGCGACCGCCATCGGCACCACCCTGGACGTGGTGCGCACCGCCGAGGAACTGATCGAACTCCTCGTCCCGCGGTACGCCGACTTCGCCAGCGTCGACCTGCTCGAATGGGTCCTCGGAGCGGACGAACCCCCGACCGTGCCGACCGGCGACATCGTCCTGCGGCGCGTCGCCCACGGCTCCGCCCACGAGGGCACCCCGGAGGCGGCCGTACACCTGGGGGAGCCGGACATCTACCCCGCGTTCTCGCCGCCCGCGAAGTCACTGCGGCAGGGGCGGGCGGTCCTCAGCCAGGCGGGCGAACCGGACTTCATGCGATGGGTCGCCGAACGCAACGCGCGGGCCCCCGCGGGCCGCCCCTACCGCAAGGGCGTCCACTCGATGCTCGCGGTGCCGCTCAAGGCACGCGGGACCACGTTGGGTGTCGTGGTCGCCGTTCGTATGTCCCACCCGGAGGACTACGGCGACGACGACGCCGTCCTCGGCGAGGAACTCGCCAGCCGCGCCGCCGTCTGTATCGACAACGCCCGGCGCTTCGCCCGCGAACGCACCACCGCACTGACCTTGCAGAACTGCCTTCTGCCCCGCGGCCTGCCCGGACAGGCGGCCGTCGAGGTGGCCCACCGCTATCTGCCCTCCGGTTCGCTGGCCGGCATCGGTGGTGACTGGTTCGACGTCATCCCGCTGTCCGGCAGCCGGGTCGCCCTCGTCGTCGGCGACGTCGTCGGACACGGCATCCCGTCCTCGGCGACCATGGGACGCCTGTGCACGGCCGTCCGCACCCTCGCCGACGTGGACCTGCCGCCGGACGAACTCCTCACCCACCTCGACGACCTCGTCACCCATCTCGCGGCCGGCGACCGGGACGACGAGGCCGCGGAGCTCGGCGCCACCTGCCTCTACGCCGTCTACGACCCCGTCTCGCGCCGCCTCACCGCGGCCGCCGCCGGCCATCCGCCACCGGCCGTCGTACTGCCCGACGGCACCTCGCGGCTCGTGGAGATGACGGCGGGGCCCCCGCTCGGCGTCGGCGGGCTGCCCTTCGAGGCGGCGGAGATCGAGCTGCCCGAGGGCGCGGTCGTCGCCCTGTACACGGACGGTCTCATCGAGGACCGCGACCGGGACGTCGACCACGCGACCGACGAACTGTGCCGCGCGTTGACCGCGAGGACCGAGACCCTCGACGACCTGTGCGACACGGTGCTGAAGGCCGTACTGCCGGAGGAGCCCGGCGACGACGTGGCCCTGCTGCTGGCCCGCACCCGGGCGCTGGGCGCCGACCGCGTCGCCACCTGGGACGTGCCGCCCGACCCCGCGCACGTGGCCGCCACCCGGCAGGCCGCCACCGAGCAACTGACCGCGTGGGGACTGGACGAGGCCGCCTTCGTCACCGAACTGGTCGTCAGCGAACTGGTCACCAACGCGATCCGGTACGGCGAACCGCCCATCCAGCTACGGCTGATCCGTGACCGCACCCTCATCTGCGAGGTCTCCGACGGCAGTTCCACCTCCCCGCACCTGCGGCGCGCCCACGCCTTCGACGAGGGCGGCCGCGGGCTGTTGCTGGTCGCTCAGCTCACCCAGCGCTGGGGCAGCCGGCAGACCGGCAGCGGCAAGACGATCTGGGCCGAGCAGTCGCTGGAACCGCTGCCGGACTGATCAACTCGTCACTGGAACGAGCAGCCCGGGTTCGGCACGTCCTCGGAGTACGGCGCGCCGTGCGGCAGCACGTACAGCACCTCCAGGACGAGCGGGGTGTCGCCCTCGTTCCGGCCGAGGTGGACGTCGCTCGGCCCGCCCGGCTCGCGGACGGTGGTGCCCTGCGGATAGACGCCGTCCGTGAGGCAGTCGGCGTGGTAGTGGGTGAGGGTGCCCTGCTTCACGTACCCGTACACGGGGCCGTCGTGGTAGTGCCAGCCGGTGGCCTGGCCGGGCGGGATGGTGATCTCCCTGATGACGTAGTCGGTGTCGCCGACGGTCCTCTGGGCGATCAGCGTGGCGGTCACCCCGGGGCCGGGCGGAGTCGCGTGGGCGGTGGTGCCGGTGAGGACAGTGGCGGAGAGGGCCGCGCCGGATATGGCGGTGCGGAGCGCGATGCGCATACGAAAGGCCTCCAGGCTCGAGCGGACGATCAGCGTCGTGCCGCTCGAACTTAGAGGCATGGAAGGTCTGTTCGGGCCGGAATCGGCGGATCACCTCCGCCGGTTCAGAACTCCTCGTGCACCTCAGGGTCCCCACCCATGCGCCGCTGGGTGCGGTCGGCGATCGCCCTCATCTGGGCGGGGCCGAGCCGGAAGCCGAAGACGTCGAGGTTCTGGCGCTGCCGCTCGGGGTCCGCCGACTTCGGGATGGGAACCGCGCCGAGCTGGACGTGCCAGCGCAGGACGACCTGGCCGGGCGTCACTCCCTGGGCCTCGGCGACCGAGACGACCACGGGATCGTCCAGCAGGGTCGTGCCCCGGCCCAGCGGGCTCCAGCTCTCGGTGACGATGCCTTTGGCGGCATGGAAGGCGCGCAGCTCGTCCTGCGGGAAGAAGGGGTGCAGCTCGATCTGGTTGACGGAGGGCAGGACTCCTGTCTCCTTCTCCAGCCGCTCGATGTGCGCCTGCGTGAAGTTGGAGACGCCGATCGACCGCACCAGCCCGTCCGCACGGAGCTTGATCATGGCCTTCCACGAGTCGACGTACTTGTCGACGCGGGGGAGCGGCCAGTGGATCAGATACAGGTCCACGTACTCCAGGCCGAGCCGCGCACGGGACTCCTCGAAGGAGGTCAGGGTCTCCTCGTAGCCGTGGTGCCGGCCCGGGAGCTTCGTCGTCACCACGATCTCCTCGCGCGGGACGTCGCTGCGGGCCACACCACGGCCGACACCGGTCTCGTTCTCGTAGTTCGTCGCCGTGTCGACGAGGCGGTAGCCCGTCTCCAGGGCGCCGAGAACCGCCTGCTCCGCCTGCGTGTCGTCCATCGGCCAGGTGCCCAGGCCGAGGGCGGGCATCGTCGTACCGTCGTTGAGTGTGTGCGTCGGGATGCTGATCACCGTGGGACCTTTCCCTCGACTGTGCTGTACCTCCAGGGTCACGGATAGGGTGAGCTGTGATCAACCGGACGGGTGGAGGATGAAGGCAGCGGACGGCATGGGCAGCACCGAGGAGAAGCAGCCGGCGGGATCCGGACGTCCCACGTCACGCGACGTCGCCCGGCTCGCCGGGGTGTCGCACACCGCGGTTTCCTTCGTGTTCAACGGGCGCGCCGAGGGCAATCTGTCGCCCGCCACCCAGGAGCGCATCCGCCAGGCCGCCGCCCAGCTCGGCTACCGCCCCGACCCCGTCGCCCGCGGCCTGCGCCGCCGCCGTACGGCCGTGATCGGACTGGTCACCGACGAGATCGCCTCCTCGCCCTTCGCGGGCCGGCTGCTGCGCGGGGCCATGGAGACCGCCTGGGACAGAGAGCACCTCGTCCTGACCGTCGACTCCGGCGGCGACCGGGCCAAGGAGGACGCGGCCGTCGCGGAACTCCTCGACCGGCGCGTGGACGGCATCATCTACGCCGCGATGTCGCTACGACGGGTCCGGGTCCCCGAGGGCCTGCACCGCACCCACTCCGTGCTCGCCAACTGCCTGCCCGAGGACGACTCCCTGCCCTCGGTGATCCCCGCCGAGCGGGCCGGAGGCCGTACAGCCGCCCGACTCCTGCTGGAGCAGGGGCACCGCCGCGTCGCCATGATCGGTGGCCAGGACGACATCGCCTCCGTCGAGCGGCTGCGCGGCTTCCGGGACGCCCTGCGCGCCGAGGGGATCACGGTTCCCAAGGAGTGGGTTCCGCGCACCGGCGGCGAGATCTCCAGCGGACACGAGGGCGCCCTGCGCATCTTCGACGGCGCCTCCGCCGACCGGCGCCCGACGGGTGTCTTCTGCTATAACGACCGGGTCGCGGCGGGCGTCCTGCACGCCGCGACCCGGCTCGGCATCGCCGTCCCGGGCGACCTGTCGGTGGTCGGTTACGACGACCAGGAGCACATGGCGGCCTACCTCACCCCGCCCCTCACCACGGTCGCGCTGCCGCACCGGGCGATGGGCGAGGCCGCGACCCGCCTCCTCCTGGACTCCATCGATACCGGACGCACGCCGCCGGCCACCACGCGGCGCATCGCGTGCCCGGTGATCAGTCGGGCGTCGGTGGGACCAGTTCCCACCCGGTGACGGTGGTCGCGTCCCCTGACACGACGAGCTCGGGTGTGTCGTCCGGGCGGAGGTAGACGCGCTCGGTGACCGTGGCGCGGTCGTCGAGGAACAGCTCGAACAGTGAACCGTCGACGAGGATGCGCACCTGTCTTCCGGGCGCCGGCACCACGATCGGCGCCGCTCCGTCGGGCCTCGCCCGCGGCCAGTCACCGCGATCCAGCGTCACCGTCCCCTGGTCCGGGTCCAGTCGCACCGTCAGCTGCGCGCCGGAAGCGGACCGAAGCAAGCTCACGGTGGTGCGTCCGTGCGCGGTGACGGTCAGGTCGTACGACCGGGGGAGCGGTACCCGGCGGTCCGGCGCGGTGACGAACGGCTCGGCCGTACGCAGGAGTTGGAGTTCGGGTGCCGGTGCGACGCGCAACGCGCCGTCCGGATGCGTGTCCACGATCCTCGGCGCGGTAAGGACCCCGGCCCACCCGGCGCGGTCGATCTCGCCCTGCGCGCGGGCCTCCCAGGACCAGCCCCACATGAGGGTGCGGTCCGGCTCCTGGAGCACGGCGGGCGCGTAGAAGTCCCTTCCGTGGTCGAGCCGTCCGCCGGTGCGCGCCTCGAAGCCCAACTCGCCGTCACCGTGAGGCTGCAGACGACCTGTCAGGTATCCGGTGGCGTACGGGTCGCCGTCCCACAGCGACAGGACGAGCACCCACGCGCCGCTCGCCGTCGTGTACAGCTGCGGGCACTCCCAGCCGACCGCCTTGTCGCCGAACACATCCGCCGCGACGGGGTCGTTGCCGTCCAGGAGAACCCCGGCGAACCTCCAGTCGGTCAGGTCCTCGCAGTCGTACAGCAGGACCGACGGCGTCCCGTCCGCGTGTCCCGCGCCGACCAGTGCCCACCGCCGGCCGCCAGAGCGGAACACGAACGGGTCGCGGAACATCACCACGTCCAGGCCGGCGGGTGGCCCGGCCACCACCGGCGTCGGCAGCGGCTTCCAGTCGGTGAGGGTCTCGTCGTCCGGGACCACGGCCCGAGCCAGGCAGACGGTGCCGAGGCCGGTGTGACGGCGGTCGACGCCGGTGTACACGGCGGTCGGCACGCCGTCGTCGTCGACCACGCAGCCGGACCAGCAGCCCGCCTCGTCCGGGCCGCCGGGCGTGGGGGCGAGGGCGATCGGGTGGTGCTCCCAGTGCACGAGGTCGGGAGTGGAGACGTGACCCCAGTGGACGTTCGCGTGCACCGGCGCGTCAGGGTTGTGCTGGTAGAAGAGGTGGTAGCGGTCCCGCCAACGGAACGGCCCGTTCGGGTCGTTGATCCAGCCGCCGGGCGGACGGACCCTGAAACGCGGCGCGTCGGGGTCATGGCTCAACGGTTGACTCCTGCGGACGTGATGCCCTCGCGGAGAGGGCGCTGGCCGACGACGAACACGGCGACGGCGGGGATCATGGAGAGGACGACACCGGCGAGGACCACCGAGATGGAGCCGGTGCCGAGGTTGCCCTGCAGCGAGACCAGGCCCAACGGCAGCGTGTAGTTCTGGCCGGACGTCTCGAGGATCAGCGGGCGGAAGAACTCGTTCCAGTGGTAGTTGAAGGCCAGTACGCCGACGATCGCGAGGCCGGGTGCGGCCAGCGGGGCGTAGACGGACCGGAAGATCCGCCATGGTCCGGCGCCGTCGATCATCGCCGCCTCGCCCAGGTCCTTCGGCATCCCCAGGAAGTACTGGCGCATCAGGAAGGTGCCGAAGGCGGTCGGGAACGCCGGGATGATCAGGCCGAGCAGGGTGTCGGTGAGGCTCAGCTGCTTCAGCACCAGGAACACCGGCACGATGGTGACCTGCAAGGGCACCATCATGGTCGCCAGGACCAGGCCGAACAGCAGCTTCTTGAACCGGAATTCGAGGCGGGCGAAGGCGTATCCGGCCAGTCCCGCCGTGATCATCTGGCCGACGGCGACCAGCGCGGTCACCAGCGTCGAGTTGAGGGCGAGCAGCCATACGTCGATCTGGTCGAAGACCCCGCGGTAGGCCTCCGTGGACGGATCCGTCGGGATGAGCCGCGGTGGCAGGTCGAAGGCCTCGGCGGGGGTGCGCAGCGAGGTGGAGACGGTCCAGATGACCGGGCCCAGGGTCAGCAGCGCGCACACGGCCAGCGCGGCGATCCGCGCCCACGGCGCGAGGGAGTGCCGGGTGCGGCTCAGGGACAGGGTTGCTTGGGTCATGGAAGTCACCCGGCTCACTGGTAGTGGACGAAACGCCGGCTGAGCCGGAACTGGACGGCGGTCACCGCCATGATCAGCACGAACAGCAGCACACCCACCGCCGAGGCCTCACCGAAGCGGAGCTGCTCGAACGCGCTCTCGTAGATGACCATCACCACGGTCCGGGTGGCGTCACCGGGCCCGCCGTTGGTGAGGACGTACGGCTGCTCGAAGACCTGGAGCGCGTTGATGATGCCGACCACCGACGCGACCAGCAGTGTGGGCGACAGCAGGGGCAGCGTGATGCCGATGTGCTTGCGCAGCCCGGTCGCGCCGTCGAGGGCAGCGGCCTCGTGGATCTCCTTGGGGATGTTGTTCAGGCCACCGACGAACAGCAGGAAGGAGAACCCGAACTGCTGCCACACGTAGACCAGGATCACCGTGGCCATCGCCGCGTTCTCGGACGTCAGCCACGGCACCGGCGCGACCCCGACCAGCCCGAGCGCCCAGTTGACGACCCCGAAGTCCTGGTTGAACAGGTACTTCATCACCACCGAGATCGACGCGGCGGACAGCACCAGCGGGAAGAAGAACGCCGAGCGGAACACCGACCGCAGCCACACCGGCATCCGCCCGTTCACCGCAAGGGCCAGCACCAGGGCGATCAGCAGCTGCAGCGCGACCGCGAACACCATGAACACCAGCGTGTTGCCGAAGGACACCAGCACCGTCGAATCGGTGAAGACCTCACGGTAGTTGGCGGCCCCGGCGAAGCTCGGATCGTCGATCACGTTCCAGTGGAAGAGGCTCAGCACCACCGAGCCGACGATCGGCACGACCGTGAAGACGACGATGCCGACGATCGTGGGCGCCAGGAACAGCGTGGCCAGCAGCCGGGTGCCACGGTCGCGGGCGGAGGACCGGGGCGCGACGGCCGGAGGCGCGGCCGGCTGCTGCGACCGTACGGCCGGTATCTGGGTGTTCGTCATACGTCACGCTCCATGGCCTTCTCCAGGTCGCTCTGCATCCGGCGCAACGCGGGGGCCACCGAGCGCCGCGAGGCCAGGGCGGTACCGGTGTGCTTGAGCAGCACCTGCTCGACCTCGGCGACCTGCGGTGGCGCGGGGATCGGCCCGGTGTCGGGGAACTTGTCGAGGCTGTCGTAGAAGACCTGCCAGCGGCCCGGGCCGGTCTCCCGGTAGCGGTCGGCGGTCAGCATCGAGCGGCGCGCCGGGGTGGTCTGGTTGGTCTCGAACAGCCGCATCAGGGTGTCGCGGCGGGCTGCGTACTTGATGAACTCCCAGGCCTCCTCCTGCCGCTTCGAGGTGCGCAGCAGCGCGTAGCCGGCGGCGCCGTACTGCATGCGCTGGGTGCGCCAGCGCGGGAAGTACTGCACGTCGAAGCCGTTCGCCTGCATACCGGCCAGGTGCAGGCCGCCCGCCCAGAAGCCGCCCGCGGGCGTGACGCCGACCCGGCCGGTGGAGAACACGCCGATGAGGTTCTGGCCGTTGCCGCCCTCGGGGCGGGTGCACAGGTCCTCCTGGATGAGGGAGGCGAGATAGTCGTACGCCTCCTCCACGCGCGCGTCGGTGGCCTGCGGGGTCGTCCAGCGGAAACCGCCCCCGCGGCCCTGCCGCTCGGCGGCCGGGTAGAAGGAGTCCCACAGCCAGGCTCCGCCCGGCGCCTTGGACTCGGCGAGCAGGTTGGTGTCGTTGGCGAACAGCCAGGGCACCACGCCGCCCCACAGCCGGTTGGTCCAGAAGTACGGCGTGAACTGGGAGCCGCTGGACTTCTTCATGTCCCGCAGCAGGTCGGTGAAGTCGTCGCGGCTCCAGTCGGCCGCCGGGAAGTCCGCGCCCGCCCGCTTCAGCACCTGGTTGTTGAGGTACATGTCGGCCGCGTTGAACTCGACCGGCAGCTGATAGAGGCTCCCCTCGTACATCATCGACTCCACCAGCGACGGATGGACGTCGGCGAAGTACTCGCGCAGCTCCGCGGCGTCCCGCTTCACCCAGTCGTCCAGCGGGACCCCGAGGCGCTGCGCGAACAGCTGGACGCCCTCGGTGGCGACGTACACGAGGTCGGGAGCGGTGCCCGCCGCGATCTGGGTGAGGATCTTCGCGAAGAAGTCCGACCAGTCGACGGCCTGCACGGCGTTGATGCGGAGCTTGATGTCGGGGTGGACCTGCTTGAAGCCCTCGGTGAGTGTGCGTATGGCCTCCGGTCCGTAGGCGGGGCCGAGGGTGGCGACGACGAGGGAGCCGTCGTCCCGGCCGGGGATGTCGGCTCCGGTGAGCCGGTCCCAGCTCGCGGCGGTACCGGCCAGCGCGGCGGCTCCCGCGCCGTAGGCGCCGTACCGCAGCAGTGTGCGGCGAGTGACGTGCGAGTCGGTCATCGGGCGGCCCTAACTCGTGTTAGTTCAGGGTTGATGCCCCAGATGATGCGAAGCGGGCCACGGGCCTGTCAATACGCGTGAACCCCTTGACCTTTAACGAGTTAGGTCGCACAGTCCTGCATCACATGAGCCGCCATCCCGACGAAGGGAACGATGTGTCATGCGCATGATGAGCAGGCGGGCGCTGCTCGCCGGATCGGCCGCGGGAGCCTCGGCCGCGTTGTTGCCCGCCGCACCCACGGCCGCCGCGAAGCCCAAAGCCGCCACCACCTGCGCCAGTTATCGCGCCGAGTACCACTTCACGGTCCCCGACCAGTGGAAGAACGATCCACAGCGGCCGATCTGGATCGACGGCGAGTACCACTACTACTACCTGTACAACGCCGACTACCTCACGGGCGGCACCACCGCGGGCACCGCTTGGCGTCTCGCCACCAGCGCCGACCTGGTCTCCTTCACCGACCGCGGGATCGCCGTGCCGAAGGACACCACGCCCAACGGCGATGTCTGGTCCGGCTCGGCGGTGGTCGACGACGACAACACTGCGGGCTTCGGCGCGGGCACGGTGATCGTCATCGCCACCATGGCGCCCGACGGGGGCGCTCAGGCGCAGTACCTGTACTACTCGACCGACAACGGCCGTACGTTCACCAACCATGGCACCGACCCCGTCCTGCCCAACCCCGGCGTCCAGGACTTCCGCGACCCCAAGGTGATCCGCGACGAGGAACGCGGCCGGTGGGTGATGACGCTCGCCGAGAACGACAAAGTGGGCTTCTACCACTCCACCGACCTGAAGTCATGGACGTACGTGAGCGGCTTCATCAAGGGTGGCATCGGGGTCCTGGAGTGCCCGGACCTGTTCCGCATCCGGGCGGCGGACGGCGCGTGGAAGTGGGTGCTGGGCGCGAGCGCCAACGGCAAGGGCTCCGGGCTGCCGAGCACGTACGCCTACTGGACGGGCGCCTTCGACGGGACCACCTTCACCCCCGACGCGTCGGACCCGCAGTGGCTCGACCATGGCTGGGACTGGTACGCGGCCGTCACCTTCGAGAAGCGGGACGCGAACGGCACCGTCGACCCGGCCGCCCGATACGCGATCGGCTGGCTGAACCACTGGGACTACGCCAACACCACGCCCACGATCGACTGCGACGGCTTCAACGGCACCGACTCGATCGTCCGTGAAGTCACGCTGCAGCGTGCCGCCTCCGGCACCTACTACCTTGCCTCCCGCCCGGTCGCCGCCCTGGACGATCACGTCTCGCGCACGGTGAACCTCGGCGACCTGGAGGTCGACGGCACCCGTCTGCTCGACTACAGCGGCACGGCCTACGAGCTGACCACCGAGATCACCTGGGACCAACTCACCGGTGCCGGGCTCCAGTTGAGACTCTCCGCCGACGGCGGACGCCACATCGACGCCGGGATCTACAACGACTACGCCTTCGTCAACCGCCGGAACACGGTGAACCCCGACTCCTCCGGCAACTGGCAGGAGAGCAGGAGCCCCTTCGACCCGTCCGCACGCACGGTCCGGCTGCGGATCCTTGTGGACCGCACATCCGTGGAGATGTTCGTCGACGACGGTCGGTACGTGCACTCGGTGGAGGCCTTCCCGTATCTGGCCGACACCGGGCTGGCCCTGTTCACCATCGACGGCACCGCGGTGTTCCGCAATACGGTGATACGGGAGTTCACGGCCTGAGTCCTGAGGCCCTGTCGCCAGGCACGGCGAACGCTGTCAAGATCGTTGACGGAGACGACCGACCGACCATCGGAGCGCGCATGACGACGGACTGGGCCACATCGGGGATCGAGGTGAACCCCGTCGCGGGTCACATCGGAGCCGAGATCACGGGTGTCGACCTGGCCGGAGACCTGGATGACGCCCAAGTGGCCGCGGTCCGGGCGGCCGTGCTGCGCTGGAAGGTGGTGTTCTTCCGTGGGCAGCGGCTGGATCACGCCGGGCATGTGGCGTTCGCGCGCCGGTTCGGCGAACCGGTCGTTCTGCGCAAGCGGGGGAGTGCCTCGCCGACGGACTTCCCCGAGGTCGAGACGACCGCCGACCGGCTGGAGCTGGGCGGCAAGTTCGGTATGGAGCACGACGAATGGCTGCAGCGCCGACGGCACACCCTGTTGCGCGGCTGGCACTGCGACCACGGCGCCCGTATCGATCCGCCCGCCGCGACGATCCTGCGCGCCGAGACCGTCCCGGCCTACGGCGGCGACACGACCTGGTCGAACCTGGCCGCCGCGTACGCCGGACTCTCCGCCCCGGTACGGGAGTTCGTGGACGGCCTCAGGGTCGAGCACCGGCTCGGCGTCGGCTATCAGCCGCGCCCGGGCGAGGACTCGTATGTCCGGCATCTGCTGGACCATCAGGTCGCCTCGCTGCACCCGTTGGTGCGGGTCCACCCGGAGACGGGGGAGCGGATCCTGTACGTCAACGGGTACTACGTCGAGCAGATCGCCGATGTCTCCCGGGCCGAGAGCAGGGCGATTCTGGACATGCTTCTGGAACAGGCGGTCCGGCCCGAGTACACGGTCCGGTTCCGCTGGGAGCCGGGCAGCGTGGCCTTCTGGGACAACAGGGCCACCATCCACCTGGCCCCCAGTGACAACGCCCACCTCGGCTTCCCGCGGACCATGCACCGGGTGATGCTCGCCGGGGACGTGCCGGTCGGGGCGGACGGCAAGCCGTCCGAACCGATCGTCGGAACCGAAGTCGGCCGCTGGTGACCGCGGTCAGGCGCCGGGCCGCCAGCCCAGCGCCGGACCGAGCTTCGTCGCCATGTCGGTGAGGATCTGTACGTAGTCCTCGTGCTCGAAGGTGAACGGCAGCGCGAAGGCGACCTCGTCGACCTCGCGGAACGCGGCGTGCGCGTGCAGCCGTTCGGCGATCTCCGCCGAGGTGCCGACGATGTCCGGCGCGAACATCAGCCGCGCCGGCCCCTGCGGTGACGCGGTACGAGGGGTGCGCTTCGCGGCGTACTCCTCGTACTTCGCGCGCTGCTCGGGCGAGGCGGAGTCGGTGGGGATGACGACCAGGCCCTGCGAGACGCGGGCGTCCTCGCCGTCGGGATGGGCGGCGCGGAAAGCGCGGATGTGGGACAGCTGGATCTCCGCGAAGTCGTGCGGCTCCTCGGCACCCTCCGCCTTGACGACGCTGCTGACCAGGAAGTTCATGCCGTGCTCACCCGCCCAGCGGGCCGAGCCGAGACTGCCGCCGCCGTACCAGAGGCGGCGGCCCAGACCGGGGGAGTGCGGCTGCACCCGGTCGGAGAACACCTCGAAGCCCTCGACCCCGCTGAAGTCGGTGGCCGACTTGCCGCGCACGAAGTCCAGCAGCCGCCGCACCCGTTCGTAGCTGAAGTCCTCGGCGTCGGCGGTGTCCGGGTACAGCGCGTCCCTGACCTGCTCGTAGTGCATCGGCGGGCCCACGCTGACCCCCGGGTTGACGCGGCCGCCGGACAGCAGGTCGACCGTCGCCAGGTCCTCGGCCAGCCGCAGCGGGTTCTCCCAGCCGAGCGGGATGACCGCGGTGCCGAGTTCGATACGGCTCGTGCGCTGCGAGGCAGCCGCCAGGACGGCGACCGGGGACGAGATGCCGTACTGGAGATGGCGGTGGCGCAGCCACGCGCTGTCGAAGCCCAGCCGCTCGCCCAGCTCGATGATCTCCAGCGTGGACTCGTGCCCGCGGCGCGGGTCGGCCTCGTCGAACAGGCCGATGGTCAGGAAGCCCAGCTTGCGCAGGGGGCGTGAGATCGACGGCACGGGGTCCTCCGCGGTTGCTTGATGAATCAAGTAGTACCCAGTGGCAACCAGGTCCTCGCGGGAAGTGTTCCCACGCCTCCGGTCAAGATCGGGTCACATCAGCTCAGCGGAATGGTCACCTCGTCCTCGACCGGCGGGTCGATCTCCTGGGCGAGGTTGCCGGTGGCGGCGTAGCAGCGCAGGTGCACCGCCTCCGGGGTGACGTCCAGGCGCAGGAAGCACTTGAAGAAGGGCGGGCTGTACGTCGCCGAGCTGGGCGAGAACAGCTGCGTGTAGATCTTGCGGACGGGGAGACGGAAGCGTGAGGTGCGGTCGGGGCGGCCCACGGCGCCCAGCAGGGTGGCGACCAGGCGGGTGCGCCAGGTGACGCGCACGGGTGCGCCCGGGGTGCGGGTCGGCGGGATGCCGAGACGCTCGGCGATCACGGCCGTCGCCTCGGCCTCGGTGAGGGTGAAGAAGCGGCGCAGGTGCAGCCGGCGGCCGTAGAGCCTGCTGTAGAAGGCCAGGGAGTCGCCGCGCAGCGGGTAGCAGCGGAAGTCCTTCTCGGCCACGTCCGCCACCGAGACGTGCGGGATGGTGTGGGTGGCGTGCATGAACGCCCCGCCGCCGCCCGAGACGACGTACTGGATCGTGCGGCCGTCCACCTGCACCGGATAGCGCTGGTAGTTGTGGATGTCGCCGCCTATCGCCGCGACGTAGTGGTGCTCCGGGTCGCGGACGATGTCGTCGACGGTGCCGCCGCCCTCGATCGCGCAGGGGTGGTGTTCGCCGTCCACGTACAGGGGTGATCCCGTGACGAGGATCTTCGGGCGGGAGCCCTGCGAGACTTCGCGCAGCCAGGCACCCTGCTCGGCGTCGATGGTTCCCAGCAGACCCGTGTCGATGCCGATGATCCGCACCGGTCCGGCGTCGACGGCCCAGTACGGGCCCGGCTGGACGGCCTGTTGGGCTTCCTCGGAGCGCAACTTCCGTGCCGCGTCGAGGCGTTGGCCGTCCTTGGCATGCGGCCGGTGCCACAGCAGGGACCGCAGCCAGGCCTTGGTGAGCGGGCGGGGCGTGGGCTCGGGTTCGAGCGGCGGGGCGTCGTCGCAGAAGACGCGCATGAAGGCGCCGAGGTCCTCGTACCAGTCGTGGTTGCCGGGTATCGCGTATATCGGCGCCCGGTAGTCCTGGTACGGGCGGAAGAACTTCGTGTCGTAGTCGTCCGCGCTGCCCACCGGGTAGATGACATCGCTGGCGACCACGGCGAAGTTCGTGCCCTGACTGATCTTCAGAAAGCCTGGCACGACGGCATATTGGGGATCGTCTCCTTCCCCGGTGTCGCCGATGACCATGAAGGAGAACCGGTCCGGATCGTCACGCCGGATCACCTTGTCCGCGGGCGCGCCGACGGCCTCACGCTGTGCCACCCATCTGCTGCGGGTACGGCCCGTGGGGTCCCCGAACCAGGAGGCCACCACGCCGTTGCGGGCGGCCCACAGCGTCTTGGGGTTGAGCCACGAGATCTTCTCGACCTTGTGCGGCATCAGCCGCTTGTACTCGCCGAGTCGGGCAGTGCCCCAGCCGGCGCCTTCGGCGGTATCGCGTGAGGAGTCAGACACCGGTGCACCGTAACAACGATCTAGAACCGGCCGGGATCTGGGGTACCGCGGTGGCGCACCGGCGTCATGTGGGGGATGCCGACAGCCTCACCCGGTGGCTGTCGGCACTCCTCATCTCCGGTGGCCGCGTGGCGTCGCCCAGTGGGGGTCCTGCGGGAGGCGTGCGTGGACGACCGGTGTGTCACGTTGTCCCGTGTCGGCCGGGCTGTCGAAGAAGGATCCGGACTGGGGCGCGGGTCGCTCGAGGCCGTCGATCCCAGGGGTCCGTCGCGGTGGTGGGACGGGCCGGCGGTTCCAGTCGCCCTCGCCCAGGACGAGCAGGGGGTCGAACATCACCACCACACCGGCCAGCACGAGGAAGATGACCGGCCCCAGGAGCATGGGCAGCAGCAGCGAGGTGGGCGAGTCGCCGGCCCACGATCCGCCGATCCTGCTGTGCACATGGACGCTGACCGCGGCCATCCCGGTGTAGTGCATTCCGGACACGGCGACGCCCATGACCAGGCTGGCCCCGAGACTCGTCAGGAAGCCACGGATCGTGACGGCCGCCCACAGCGCGGCGGTTGCGGCGACGATCGCGATCACCACGGAGAGCGCGACGACGGCTACGTCGTAGTTGATCGTGCCGTTGAGGTGCATCGCCGCCATGCCCAGGTAGTGCATCGCGGCCACCCCGAGGCCGGTGATGACGCCGGCGGTGGTGAGCGCCGGTGTGGTGGCACCGCGATAGCCGACGATGAAGACGCCGATGCCGACGACGATGATCGCCACGGCGAGGCTGAGCACCGTGAGGCCCACGTCGTAGCGGATCCGGGTCTCCACGACCTGGAAACCGATCATGGCGATGAAGTGCATCGTCCAGATGCCCGAGCCGATCGCTGCGGCGCCGAGCGCCAGCCAACCGGGCTTCCAGGACTGTGTGCTGAGCAAGGTGCGCACGATGCAGCGAAGCCCCAGAGCCCCTCCCAGGCACGCCATTAAATAGGCGGCCACCGGGGTTACTGCACCGTAACGGAAACCGTCTACCGTGCCTTCCATAAGCCAACTCCCCCCAGAGTCACGGCTAGTACGTGAGGGAAGAGTTACGGGTAAGGATCGAGTAAAGCAAGGTATTACCGGTAGTAACCGGTTAACTCTTGACTACCACGGGTGAACTCAGGTCACAAGAGCGCGAGTTCAAGCCAGAGGGGCGGTCGCGACTCGTGGGCGTGGCACAATCCGCCGGATCTCGGTGGCCTGTCGGAGAACCGTCAATCTCCTACAACTCGGGTGCGCCGACGCGTAGTTCGGCCCGTGCCCGTAGGGTGGGAACCGGAAAAGCAGTTGCCGTCCCCGTCGCTGCGGTGAACGATCCCACCCCGTGACATCAAGCGCCGAACAGACTCAGTCCGCCGACCGCCCGCTCGCGCTGATCACCGGTGTGGGCCGCACCGTCGGCATCGGTGCCGGCATCGCCCGTCGACTGGCTGCGGCGGGCTGGGACATCGCCTTCACCTTCTGGAACCCGTACGACGAACGCATGGCCTGGGGCAAGGAGCCCGGCGCGACCGAGGCGATCAGCGAGACTCTGGCCGAGCAGGGGGCGGCCACCGCCGCGATCGAGGCGGACCTCGCCGACCCGGACACCCCGGCCCGTGTCTTCGACCAGGCCGAGCAACGGCTGGGCCCCGTCGGCGCGTTGGTGATGTGCCACTGCGAGTCGGTCGACTCCGGCCTGCTCGACACCACCGTCGAGAGTTTCGACCGGCACTTCGCCGTCAACACACGCGCCACCTGGCTGCTGATCCGCGAGTTCGGACGGCGCTTCACGGCGGAACGGGGCACCGGCCGGATCATCAGCCTCACCAGCGATCACACCGTCGGGAACCTGCCGTACGGCGCGAGCAAGGGAGCCATGGACCGCATCACGCTGGCCGCCGCCCACGAACTCGCCCACCTCGGTGTGACCGCCAACGCGATCAACCCCGGTCCGGTGGACACCGGTTGGATGACCGATGAGGGGCGCGCGCACTGCGTCCGGGCCACCCCACTCGGCCGCCTGGGCACCCCGCAGGACACGGCACACCTCGTGGACTTCCTGTGCTCCCGCGAGGGCGGGTGGGTCAACGGGCAGCTGCTGATGAGCAACGGTGGTTTCTCGTAGTCAGACCAGCGGCTCGGCGCAAAGCCTGAGCAGCCACTCGGCGCTTGCCGCGGCACCTCTGGCATCGGCGGCGCCGTATGCCCCGGGAAAGAGGCGGCTCCAGGCGCGGGCGGGCCCGATGGCCCCCAGTCGGGCCGCGAGGCTCAGCGCGCGGCGCAGTTCCGCGGTCGTCCGTCCGTGCCCCGTCCACGGTTCGAGGTAGGCGTCCCGCAGCCGCGGCAGCACCTCGGGCCCGTACCGTTCGCGGGCTCTCCGAGCAGGTACGAGGAAACTGCAGAAGGGATGGGAGACGGCGGCGTCGCCCCAGTCGAAGAAGGTGAACCGACCCGCCTCGGGGTGGAAAAGCTGACCGTCGTGCAGATCGGCATGGTCGAGCGTGTCCGCGATGCCCATGTCGGCCAACTCCCCGCACCAGTCCACCAGACGCGGCCGCAGTTCCCCCAGCCGCGCGAGGTCCTCCGGCCGCAGCGCGGTGTTGTCCGCGACGAGCCGGCCGAAGACATCGGGAAGCGCGGCGGTGCGTGCGCCGGGGACGCCGAGCAGTTCGATCTCATCGGCATGCGGGACGAGCGTGCGCTGCATGGTCGCGTACTGGCGCAGTACCTCTTCCCAGGCTCGCGCGTCGGCGGGGCCGCGGTCGAGCACATCTCTGAAGAGGGCGCCGCCGTCGGGGAGCAACGACCAGCCATGGTCGACGTCGACGGCGAGAGGTTCCAATACGTGCTCCGGAACCCAGCGGGCGAGCGCGGAAGTGAGCGCCGCCTCGAAGGCGCTCCCGGGCGGATTGGCCTTGAACCAGACGGCACCGTGACCTTCGACGCCCATACGTACGAGGACGGACCACGGCCGTAGCCGGACACTCCGTTCCCCTGTCTCGCGCAGACCGTGAGCGGCGAGCTCACGCTCCGCCCACCCGAGGGCCGCCTCCCGCCAGGTCTCCTGTTCCCAGGGCGTCACCGCATCCTGGTACTGCCCTCGGTCCACGACCATCGACACGTCATGTTGCATCGCGCCATCCCAGCACGGCGTCTGTCGGGGTTCCATCACTTTTCCCCGGTGGCAGTGCCCCGCCCCTCCTGTCTCACCCGAGTTGTCGCGACGCGTGGACCGCGTGGTCGGCGCCGCTGATGAATGCCCAGTACCGGTCGCCGTAGGGCCAATGCGACCACTCGGTCGGGTAGTTGACCCTGCCGACCGCTCTCAAGGCGTCGCCCGTCACCGCACGATTCCGTCGAGCCCGCTCCGTGAGCCCGGGTGCACGGGTGTAGCAGGCTCCGTTGCTCTCCTCCGGTGTGGCCGCCTCCGGGCAGCCCATGTCGACTTCGGCCTTGCAGCGCCGGAGGGCGATGTCCCTCCACGAGGAGCCACTGCCAGTCGTCGGGAAGCAACTCCTGTGCGCGCACGAGACGTTCGACGACGTCCGACCGGAGATGCGCCCAGTCGCCCGTCGCGTCGGAGCACCGTTCGTCGACGAGGAGCGTGCCCCGGCAGTCCACCAGCGGGTCCCCGCACTCGTGTACGGCGACTGCCGCCACTCTCGGATCCGATAGGAGCACGATCTCTTCCCCGTACGGCTTCCTTCCGGACCGGGATTCACGGCAACTCCCCTCACATGGGAAGCGACAGAAGGCGTGCAGGTCCGGGCGGCCATACCGAGCCTTCGACCAGCGGTATCCACATCGGGCGCAGCGGCGTGCCGACCGGGCCGTCGGGTTGCTCGACCTGCATGCTGCCGTCCAGCGCCCGCCACCCGAGCTTCCGGTACAGCGGCATCCGGTCAGGCCAGCAGAACAGAAGCCCGAACTCCGCCCCGGTACCACGCGCATGCTCCACGGCAGCAGTCACGACCAGCCGCGCCAGCCCGTGCCCTCGCAGGTCGGGCGCCACGATCACGCCCCCGAGGCCCATGACCCGTATGAGCTCACCGCCGACCGAGACAGTCACCTCCACCAGCCCGGCGTGGGCCACGAGACGGCCCTGCTCCCTGACCCCGAAGTGCACCTCCTTGGCCAGCGACTTCAAGCCGGTCGCCGCGACCTCGAAGGGGTCGACGGCACCTCCGGTGATCTCGTCGAGCTCCGTCTGCGTGTACCGGGCGAGCCGTATGACCGAGGGCGACATGGAGATCATCCTCGCATCGAGGCGCGCGCATCCGGCCGGTCGCCTCTGGGCACTAAGGACTCCTGACAAATGTGGTGGACTTGACCTGGTCCGAGGTCGGTGTCGCGCACGAGGCCGACGGGTAGCGGGACGCGGTCAGCCGCGTAATCGCACGCGATAAACCCGGCGACGTCGGCGATCATCCCCGGGATACTGGTCGCCCATGGATGAGGTCAAAGTCGTTGTCGCCCATTCCGAGCGCGCGACCCTGCGCGTCGGCGACGTGTTCCTGAAGGTGGACGCCGATCAGGCGCGTATCGACGTCGAGGTCGAGGCGATGTCCCTCGCGCCGGTCCCGACCCCGGAGGTCCTGTGGCGCAAGCCGCCCGTGCTCGCGATCGCCGCACTCCCGGGGACGACGCTCGGGCGCCTCGGCGGGCCGTCGACCGGGTCGTCGGCGGCGTGGGCCGCGGCGGGTGCCGCCATCCGTAAGCTGCACGACGCGCCCCTGCCGCCCCGGCCCGGCCAGGCCGGCCGGAGCATCGTCACGCTGACGGCGGAACTCGACGACGAGTGCGAGCTGCTCGTGACGAACGGTGTCCTGCCCGCCGACCTGGTCACCCGCAACCGCCAGGTCGCCGAGGCCGCGCTCCGGCCGTGGACTCCGGCGTTCACGCACGGCGACCTGCAGATCGCGCACGTCTTCGTCGACGGCGACGAGGTCACCGGCATCATCGACTGGTCCGAGGCGGGCCAGGGTGATGCCCTGTACGACCTCGCCACCTTCACGCTCGGACACGAGGAGCACCTCGACGACGTCGTCGCCGGCTACGGCACCGACATCGACCTCGACGTGATCCACGCGTGGTGGTCGTTGCGAAGCCTGCTGATCGTTCGCTGGCTGAGCGAGCACGGCTTCGACCCGTTCGCGCCGGGCTGCGAGGTCGACGTGCTGAGATCCCGGATGTGAGGCTGCGCGGGCTCGACTGCTACGTATGCGTTCTGACGCATCGAACAGGCCATCCCCTGCGGCGATCGCCCGCCTTACTCCCGACACAGTGCGGTGCGCAGTCGTCGCCGGCAGATGACGGCGCAGCCGAGGGTGACGAACGCGTGGTGGATGTCGTCGCGGATCTCCCAGCGGGTGCGCAGGCGGCGGAACCAGTGCGGCAGCGCGATCGCTCCTTCCACGACCCAGCGGTACACGCCCAAGCCGGAGCCGTGCCCGGTGCCGCACCGGGCGAGGTGCGGGGTGATCTGGAACCGGCGGACCTTGTCCCGGTAGACCTCGTGGTCATAGCCGCGGTCGGCGAACAGATACCTGAGGCGGCGCAGTAGCTGGCCGCGCTTGCCCCGGATCGGCGGGACGGCCTGGATCAGCGGGATCAGCTGGGTGACGCCGTTGCGGTGCCGCCGGTGGTGATTGCCGCGAGCGGGATGCGTTGCGCCTCGACGATCTGCGGCCTCGGGATGACGAGCCGTCGATGCCACGTCCCCAATGCGCCCAGGAGCCGTCGCCGTGACTGCAGGTCGCCCCGAAGGCCGAGCGCGGGGCGTCAGCGCAGTGCAGCCTCGCCCGCGTGGACGGCACGCATGGCGCGCTCGACGGTCTCCTGGTTTTCGCCGACCGGAGCCACGTAGTCGATGACGTCGCGCGCGGCGTCCTCCCCGAGCGTGCGGGTGATCACCCATGTGGCGAGATACTGGGACGCCAGGCAGCCGCCCGCCGTGGCGATGTTCCCCTCGGCGTGGAACGGCGTGTCCAGCACGGTGACGTCGCAGGCTTCGACAAAGGGCCGGCTCTTCATGTCCGTGCAGGCCGGCATGCCGGCCAGCAACCCGAGCCGGGCGAGCACCAGCGCGCCGGAACACTGGGCGCCGATCAGCTGTCGCGAAGGGGCGAGCCGCAGCCTGGAGAGCAGCCGGTCGTCGGCGACGACGTCTCGCGTCGTCACCCCGCTACCGATCAGCACGACGTCGGCTTCGGTCACGAACTCCATCGGGCGCTGCCCTGTCACCTCGACGCCGTTCATCGACGTGACCACCGACGTCGGCGTCGTGATGAAGGCCTCCAAGCCGTCCTTACGGCACCGGTTGATCAGCGCGGAAGCGATGAAACTGTCGAGCTCGTTGAACCCGTCGAAGGTGACCACGGCTACCTGCATCACAACTCCTTCAAGCACGGCATCGGATCTCCAGTCTCCCTGGCACGCCGTTCCGCGGCCACGGCCAATCGGTGGCCGGTGGCATGCCTGCCGTCACTCTGGGTTCCGTGCTCCGAATTGACGAGGGTGTGGCACGAACAGGCTCAGTCGGTAGGTAGTTGGCTGCACCAGCCGCCCACAGAGCGTGTCCACCCGGGTCATCGGCCAGTCGATCCGGCTCTCCGTCGAACGCAGACGGTGCAGGTGCGAACGCCACTCCGACTCATCCTGAGTTTCGAAGATCACTTCCCAGCGGCCCGTCCCAGGAGCGGTGCGGTCAGCAGTCCGCCGACTCGCGTCCTGCTGCTGGTGCTTCCTCTTTCGCTGACCTGGCATCGCCCCAGCATCGCTGGCTGGGTGCCGCTCCAACAAGGCCCCAGGCTCTGGCTGGTCGGGAGGGTTCCGCGACACCATCATGAACGAGTACCTGGGCCACCGCGTCGCGACCACCGGTGACCTCCACAGCGCAGTCAACCAGCCGCACGTGGGCGGCCCCGCTGTCGAACGGCGCCGGCGGCGGCCCGGCGGCACTGCGCGGACCGGCAACCGGCCGCGCACAGCCTTCTCCTGGCCGAACGGTGCCTTGCCGCCACCCCCAACCCGAGTGCGACAGAGCCCTGTTGTTGATCGCCCAACTCCTGAGCGGCCACCCCGAACACGGCCTCGCCAGGCAGCGTGCTCAGCCGTGGGACAGCAGAATGCTCCCGAGCCGGAACCTGATCACCGGGCCGTGCGTGATAGCGAGCAGGCCGTGGTCATGGCTTCAGGCCGAGGACGGGTCCGAGGCGAGGGGTGGGACACGGTGAAGCCGGTTACGGGTGGCGTGGCTCCGGGATCGAGGGCTGGGGCACCGCGGTGGTGGTCGCGTCACATCGGCGGGTGGGGCACGGATGACAAGGGACGGTCGTCCTGGGCGCGCGGGCGTGTTCTCGCATCGCTTGCCGTGCTGACATCAGGTCTGATGGCCTTCCACGCCGCCGTGCCCAACACCGTCGGACGCCTGGGCAGTTTGCTGGAGGCATTCCTGCCCTGGCTCGGCCTGGCCGTCCCGATGCTGCTTGTCGTGGCTCTGCTGCGCCGCTCGGCCACCGCGCTGGTGGCCCTCCTGCTTCCCGTGGCCGTCTGGGCGAACCTCTTCGGCGGGCTGCTCCTCCCCGAGGACGGCGGGCCACACGACATAACGGTGATCCAGCACAACGTCAGTGACGAGAACACCGACCCCGCCGGCACCGCGGAGGCTCTGATCGACGCCGGGCCGGAGCTCATCGCCCTGGAAGAGCTGACGTCCTCCGCACTGCCGCTCTACGAGAGGACCCTGGCACCCACCTACCCCTACCACGCAGTGGAAGGCACCGTCGGTCTCTGGTCGAAGTACCCACTGGCAGACGTGCGGCCGTTGGACATCAAGCCCCGGGGGATCGGCGAGGGCTGGAACCGTGGCTTGCGGTCCAGTGCGCATACGCCGTGGGGCGAGGTCGCTGTCCATGTCGCCCACCTGCCCTCGGTCCGCCTCCGGCTGAGCGGCTTCGACTCCGGCTATCGGGACGAGAGCGCCAGACTGCTGGGCGAGGCCATCGCCGCCGAGGAACTGGACGAGGTGATCCTGCTGGGCGACCTCAACGGCACGGTGGACGATCGCGGCTTGGCCCCGGTCACCTCGCAAATGAACCCGCCGACGCGGGACTTCGCCTTCAGCTGGCCCGCGGCCTTTCCCGTTTCCCGGATCGACCACGTCATGACCCGCTCGGCGACCGTGACCGACGTCCGCACCCTGCCCGCCACCGGCAGCGACCACCTCCCGATCGCCGTCGGCATCAGACTCGCTTCCTGATCGCGCAGCACGCTTGAGTCAGGCCGAGAGCGGACGACAAAAGGAAAAGGCAAGGAGGTCAGTCACTCCTTGCCACTCCCAACATATAGCGCGCTGGGGGGCTTGCGGCAAGGCCCGGGTCGTGCCGCAGAATGGTCGGCCGAGGCCAGAAACTGCGGAAATGGCAGATTCGCAAATTACATAAGCATTTGTTGATGTATGGGTCACACGGGATGCTGAACCGACGGCGGGACCCGCGGTGTGCTTTCGGGGGCTCGGCGTGGAGTGGCCGGCCGAAGACCCATCTCGTTGAATGGGGGGGGCATGATCGACGTGATCATTGCCGGCGGCGGACCGACCGGCTTGATGCTGGCCTGCGAGTTGCGGCTGCATGATGTGCACGTGGTCGTGCTGGAGAAGTTGGCCGAGCCGACCAGGCAGACCCGCGGACAGGGCCTGCACGCGCGCAGCGTCGAGGTGATGGACCAGCGCGGCCTGCTGGACCGGTTCCAGGCGGTCAGCAAGAAGTTCCAGGTCGGTGGACTCTTCGGCGGCGTCATGAAGCCGTGGCCGGAAGGGATGGACACGGCTCATCCGTACGGCCTCGGTCACCCGCAGCCGGTCACCGAGCGGTTGCTCAACGAACGGGCCCTCGAACTCGGTGCCGAGCTCCGGCGCGGCCGCGAAGTGGTCGGGGTGAGCCAGTCCGACGACGGGGCCGGGGCCGGGGTGAGTGTCGAGCTGGCGGACGGCGAGCGGTTGCGCTCGCGCTATCTCGTGGGCTGCGACGGCGGCCGCAGTCTGGTGCGCAAGCAGCTCGGCGTCGATTTCCCGGGGGAGCCCTCCACGGTCGAGACGCTGCTGGGCGACATGGAGCTGACCGAGGACCCGGCGACGGTCGCCGCGGTCGTCGAGGAGGTCCGTAAGACCCAGCTGCGGTTCGGTGTCATCCCCCAGGCGGACGGGTCGTACCGAGTCGGCGTGCCGGCCGCGGGGGTCGCCGAGGATCGTGCGGCCACGCCGACCCTCGAGGAGTTCAAGCAGCAGTTGCGGGCTGTCGCGGGCACCGACTTCGGTGTGCACTCGCCGCGTTGGCTGTCCCGGTTCGGCGACGCCACCCGGCAGGCCGAGCGCTACCGGGTCGGGCGGGTGCTGCTCGCCGGAGACGCCGCGCACATCCACCCGCCGACCGGTGGGCAGGGGCTCAACCTCGGGGTGCAGGACGCGTTCAACCTCGGCTGGAAGCTGGCTGCCGCGGTTGACGGCTGGGCGCCGAAGGGGCTGCTGGACAGCTACCACGACGAACGGCACCCGGTGGGTGCCCGCGTCCTGGACAACACCCGTGCGCAGATGACCCTGTTGGGGGCCGAGCCGGGGCCGACCGCGCTGCGGGAGCTGTTCTCGCGGCTGATGGACTTCGAGGAGGTGAACCGGTACGTGACCGGACTCATCACCCAGGTCGACGTCCGCTACGACTTCGGCGAGGGCCACGAACTGCTCGGCCGGCGGCTGCGGGACGTACAGCTGAAGCAGGGGCGTCTCTACGAGCTCATGCACGGAGGCCGCGGGCTGCTGCTCGACCGGACGGGCCGGCTTTCGGTGGCGGGGTGGGCCGATCGGGTCGACCATGTCGTCGACGCGAGCGAGGAGTTGGACGTGCCCGCGGTGCTGCTGCGGCCTGACGGTCACGTGGTGTGGGTCGGCGAAGACCAGGAGGGTCTGCTCGGCCTGCTGCCCAAGTGGTTCGGTGCTGCCGTCGACTGAGAACCGGACCGACATATTCGAACACACGTTTCAATGTCGCGTCAGGTGGAAGAGAGCCCACCATGGCGCCCACCTCCCTCCCCGAACAGCTCGTCCGCACCCGACGCTTCACCCGCGGTGTCCCCGAGCGCTTCGCGGTCTCGCCCGACGGGAGGACCGTCCTGTTCCTGCGCGGCCGTACGGGCGACGATCCTGCCGCCTGTGTGTGGGCGCTGGATCTCGGCACCGGGGCGGAGCGCCTGCTGGCCGACCCGGTGCGCCTGCTCGCGGGCCGGCAGTCCCACCTGCGGGGCCGACAGACACGTACGGTCGGTATCGAGTCGTACGCCACCGACCGCAACGTCGGCCTGGTCGCCTTCGCGCTGGCCGGCGGGCTGTGGAAACTGGAGGTGGGCAAGGGGGAGCCCCGGCGCCTGCCCGCGATCGGCCCGGTGTCGGATCCGCGCCCGGACCCGACCGGCCGCCGCATCGCCTACGTGTCGCACGGCGCCCTGCGGGTGACGGAGACGGACGGCACCGGGGACCGCGCGGTCGCCGAACCGGACGGCCCTTACGTCGAGTTCGGGGCCGCCGTACACACGGCCGCCACCTCGCTCGACGGGTCGCGCGGCCACTGGTGGTCCCCGGACGGCACCCGGCTGCTGGTCGCCCGAACGGACTCCACGGCGGTCCGGCCCTGGCCCGCCACCGACTCGGCCGGCCTGGGCGACGCACCGCACACTCCGCCGCGCTTCGCGGCGGCCGGCACGCCCAACGCGGACGTCACGCTGTGGATCGCCGGACTCGACGGGCCGTCCGGGCAGGTGAGTTGGGACCGGACGGCCTTCGAGTACCTCGTCGGCGCGGGCTGGGATGCCCAGGGTCCCTGGGCCGTCGTACAGTCCCGGGACCAGCGCACCGTCCGCTTCCTCGGCATCGCACCGGACGACGGCCGGACGGCGGTCCTCGATGAGCAGCACGACGCGTGCTGGGTGCAACTCGTCCCCGGACTGCCCGCCCGCACGGGCTCAGGCGCTGTGCTGGCCCACCGCGACCTGCGCGGCACACGGCACCTGACCGTGGACGGAGTTCCCGTGACGCCGGCCGGGCTCCAACTACGCGCCGTACTCGGCATCGACGCCGACGAGGTGCTGTTCACCGCCTCCGACGACCCCACCGAAACCCACCTGTGGAGCTACGGCGCCGCAGTCGGCCTCCGGCGGCTCAGCTCCGGACCGGGCATCCACTCGGGGGCATCCCGAGGCGGCACCCTGGTCCGGGTCACCCGCGGGGCGGACCGGCCCGGCGGCCGGGCCGAGGTGCTGCGGGCAGGGGGACCGGCCGTTCCCGTCCTCTCGCACGCCGAGCACCCGGTGCTCGACAACCATGCGCGACGGCTCGTCCTCGGGCCCCGGGGACTGCACGCGCGCCTCCACCTCCCGTCCTGGCACCGCCCGGGCAGCGGACCACTGCCGGTCCTGCTCGATCCGTACGGCGGCGCGAGCGCCCAGCGCGTGACGGCGGAGCTGGACTGGAGGGTCCTGCTGTCCCAGTGGTTCGCCGAGCACGGATTCGCGGTACTGGTCGCCGACGGCCGAGGCACGCCCGGCCGCGGACCCGACTGGGAACGCGAGGTCCACGGCGACCTGTTCGCGCCCGTGCTCGACGACCAGGTCACCGCGCTGCACGAGGCCGCCCGTCTGGTCCCGGACCTCGATCTCGGCCGGGTCGCCATTCGCGGCTGGTCCTTCAGCGGCGCGCTCGCGGCCCTGGCCGTACTGCGCCGCCCGGACGTCTTCCACGCCGCAGTGGCCGGGGCGGGCGTCACCGACCAGCGGCTGTACAACGCCCACTGGCGCGAGCGGTTCCTCGGTCACCCCGATGTGTTCCCGCACAGGTACGACGCCTGCAACGTGCTCCTCGACGCGCCCCGGCTGGCCCGCCCCCTGCTGCTGATCCACGGCCTGGCCGACCCCAACGTGCCATCGGCCAACACCCTGCGTCTGTCGGACGCGCTCCGGGTCGCGGGGCGGCCGCACGAACTCCTTCTCCTGCCGGGCGGGGGCCACCAGCCGATCGGCTCGACGGTCACGGAGAAGCTGTTGTCCCATCAAGTCCGGTTCCTGCAGCGCCACTTGAGCCCAGTACCGCATCTGGAGGAGCACTCCGTCCGACCCAAGGCGTAGCCCCCGCCGCGTCAGAACGTGCGCTTGAGCAGGTCGAGCAGCGCGGCCCAGTGCCGCTCGTCCGCCACGCGGTCGTACTCGGAGGTGTCGGCCTGTGTGAAACCGTGGTGTGCTCCGCCGTAGACCTCGCATCGGTGGCGGACGCCGGCCGCGGTCAGCGCGGCGTCGAAGCGGTCGATCTGCTCGGTGGGCAGCGACGGATCCTCGTCGGCATGGCCGAAGTACAGCTCGGCGGTGATGTGTTCGGCCGCCAGATGCGGGCTGTCCGGCGCGTCGGTCGCCAGCCGCCCGCCGTGGAAACCGGCCGCCGCGGCCACCCGGTCGGGGTAGGCGCCGGCGGTGAACAGGGCGAGCCGCGCGCCCATGCAGTAGCCGGTGACGGCGACCGGGCCGTCGGCCGTCTCGGGGCGGTCGGACAGGGCGCGCAGATAGGCAGGGGCGTCCCGCGTCGCCAGTTCGGGCGTCAGCGACTGCAGGACCGGGCCGATCGCGTCCCACAACTGCGGCCGGGCGGCGGTGTCGATGAAGTCGGGCAACTCGAAGACCGGTGCGCGCCCGTGACGGTAGAACACGTTGGGCACCAGGACCGTGTAGCCCGCCCCGGCGAGCCGGTCGGCCATCGACTTCAGGTGGGGGCGCAGCCCGTAGGCGTCCTGGTAGAGCAGGACACCCGGGCGGGGAAGGCCGTCGCCGGGACGGGCCAGGTAGGCGTCGGAGATGCCGTCCTCGGTGGGGATGTCCACGGCTGTTCCCTGTACGGAGGTCATGCGGCTGCCTCTCTGCGCAGTCGACGGCGAGCGGTTCGTCGGCCCGGCAGAGCCGGGACCGTCGATATGCTTTCACCTGCCATCCACCGGGCCACGTCGGCCCCCCTCGGCGGGGAGCGCGGCCTCACTCGAACCG
The DNA here is from genome assembly GCF_000718165.1 of Streptomyces fulvoviolaceus. Lineage (GTDB taxonomy): Bacteria > Actinomycetota > Actinomycetes > Streptomycetales > Streptomycetaceae > Streptomyces > Streptomyces fulvoviolaceus. The sequence continues at coordinate 77,607 of NZ_JOEY01000037.1, forward strand.
GGTCGTGTCACCCGCCCCGCGCCGCACGATCTCGGCCTCGCCGTTGGAGAAGTCGATCACGGTCGTCGGCTCGGTGCCGCAGTCCCCGGAGTCGACCACCGCGTCCAGCACATGGTCCAGCCGGTCCTTGATCTCCCAGCCCTGGGTCATCGGCTCGTCCTCGTCGGGCAGCAGCAGGGTGCTGGACAGCAGTGGCTCCCCGAGCTCGGCGAGCAGCGCCTGGGTGACGACGTGGTCGGGGATGCGCACGCCGACCGTCTTCTTCTTCGGATGCTGCAGCATGCGGGGCACCTCCTTCGTCGCCGGGAGGATGAAGGTGTAGCTGCCGGGCGTGGACGCCTTGATCGCGCGGAACACGTCGTTGTCGACCCGCACGAACTGACCGAGCTGCGCGAAGTCCTGGCAGATCAGGGTGAAGTGGTGCCGGTCGTCCAGCTTGCGGATGGTCCGGATCCGGTCGATGCCGTCACGGCTGCCCAGCCGGCAACCCAGCGCGTAGCAGGAGTCCGTCGGGTACGCGATGAGCGCGTCCGAGCGGATGCTGTCGGCGATCTGGGAGATGGTGCGTGGCTGAGGATTGTCGGGGTGCACGTCGAAGTACTTGGCCATTCGCCGAGCTTATGCCGTGGACGTACGGCGGCCGCGCAGGCCGGTTGTCGGCGACGCCAGGGGAGACACGGACTTGCGTCTCCCGCAGGGGGAGACACGAAGGTGAGGACATGGACGACGGCGACAGCACCCTCCACTCGATCGGCGAACTCGCCCGGCGCACCGGGCTGACCGTCAAGACCATCCGTTTCTACTCCGATCGCGGCATCGTGGCGCCCGCCGACCGCACTCCCGTCGGCCACCGCCGCTACGGCCCCGAAGCCGTCGCCCGACTGGCCTTCGTACGGACACTGCGCGAGCTGGGACTCGGCCTCGACCAGATCCGGCAGATCCTGGACCGGGAACTGGCCCTCGACGACGTGGCCGCGCAGCACGCCGCAGCGCTGGACGTGCAGATCGGCATCCTGCGACTGAGGCGCGCGGTGCTGACGACCGTGGCCAGGCGCAGGCCCACCCCCGAGGAGACACAACGCATGCACGAGCTGGCCCGACTCCCCGCAGCAGCACGCCGACAACTGATCGACGACTTCCTCGACAGCGTCTTCGGGGGCGCCGACGGGAACCTCGCCTACGCGGCGACACGGCGTTCCATGACGCCGGAACTCCCCGACCACCCCACGGAGGAACAGCTGGAGGCCTGGGTCGAGCTGGCCGAACTCACCCTGGACCCGGACTTCCGGACCGGCTTGCGGCGCATGGCCGAGGACCACCGGGCCGACCAGGGCCCCGGCGGCTCCACACCACCGCGCCCGGCCGTGGTGGGCCTCGCTCGCGACCACGCGGAAGCGGCCGTGGCGTCCGGAATCCCGCCGGAGTCACCCCGGGCCGACGCTGTCGTCACGGCACTCGTCGCCCATTGCGCCCGCGCTCTGAACCGCCCCGACGACACCGCACTGCGCCGCCTTCTGTTGCACCGCCTGGACACCGCCGGTGACCCGCGCAGGGACCGCTACCTCGAACTCCTCGCCCTGATCAACGGCTGGCCGGCCCCGGCACGCCTGACCCCGGCCGTCGCATGGTCCGCGACGGCCCTGCGCGTGCGGGCGGCTCGGTGACCGGAGGCCCGCAGGAGCCCACACCCGGGCAGAGCACGCCGATCACGTACGCTCCGGCCATGGCCAGGACCGCCGTACAACTGCACGTGCACGCAACGACGTTGGCGCCTGGCCTCGTCCTGCGTCCGTGGCGCCTGTCGGATGCCCCGGATGTGGTCGCCATCCATCAGGACGAGGTCCTGCGGCAGTGGATCAGGTCGGCGGTGGACGACGAGGCGGGCGCCGTGCGGTGGGTGCGGGAGCAGCAGCGGGGGTGGGAGGCGGGTGACCGCTACGCGTTCGCGGTCGTCGAAGCCGGTGATCAGGAGCTCGTGGGCCATGTGGTCCTGAAACGCCCGGTCCCGCACGGCCCGACCGCCGAGGTCGCCTACTGGATCGCGGCCCACGCGCGCGGCCGGGGCGTGGCTCCCCGGGCGCTGCAGGCGTTGACGGACTGGGCCTTCACCACCTTTGCCGACGATGGGCCGGCACGCCTCGAACTGCTGCACCAGGCGGACAACACCGCCTCCTGCCGAGTGGCCCAGAAATGCGGATACGCCTTCGCCGCGCTCCTGCCCGCGGTCCCGCCCTCCCACCCACGCGAAGGCCACCTCCACGTACGCCTGCCCCAGACCTGACCGCGTCCCGCCCGAACGCCAGGCACGCGTGCGTGAGGTAACGTCCCCGAGCGGCATGCCGTGGACGATGCGAGGGCGAGGAGAAGGGCGACGTGGCGGGTCAGGGTACGGGCGTCGAGGGTGCCGATGCTTCGACCTGGGCGCAGGAACTCCTCGACCATCTGCGGCCGACCGGCCGTGACGTCCGCAAGGTCGTCGCCTGGCTCGCGGACGCCGTGCAGGGCGCGGCCTCACTCCAGGACGACGCCGGAAATCTGCTCGCCGGTACCCGCATGCCGCTCGACGAGGCTCTGGTCGCGGACATCCTCGCGGGCCGCCTCGCCTCCGCCGCGTGGGGCGGTGAGGGCAACCACCTGCGCCTCGTCAGGGTCGAGCACCCGAACCCCTCGTCGGCCGGCGTGCTCGCGGTGTCGCGCGCGATCCCCTTCGACCGGCGCACCGCCGACGTCCTGACGCACACCGCCCAGGTCGTCGAACTCCTGCTGCGCGCAAGCGAGGCGACCGCGGCCGGCCACCGGCTGGAGCAGGCCACGTCCGATCTGCGACTGGCCATCCTCCAGCTGCTGATGGTGGAGGACACCGTGGCCGCCCGCCGAGTCGCCGCGGGCCTGTGGCCGGGCCTGCTCGACACGGACACCGCCTGCGTCTACCTGGTCGAAGGCTCCGCCGAGGAACGGGACCGGCTCGCCGAGGACTGCCTGGACGCGACCGGCGAGCAGGCCCTGGTCGTGCGCTGCCCGGCCGTGGACGAGCACGTGATCGTCGTGACCCCCAAGGACGCCGCGGGCGAGGCCCTGCGGTCGCTGATCGGCCGCACCCCGGGGACCTTCCTGGGCGGCAGCGCCCGGCAGAGCCTCGCCCGGACCGCCATCGCGTACGGGCAGGCCGTCAGCGCCCTCGCCGTCGCGCACTTCCGGCCGGACAAGGCGGCGGTCTACGCCGAACGCACCCACCCCGAACGCCTGATGGACCCGGCGGCCCTGCGCGGCTGGACGGCCCAGCTGCTGGCCCCGCTCGACACCCTGGCCCACCACACCCGCGCCGAACTGCTCGCCACGACCCGGCTCGGCCTGGAGTTCACCGCCGTGAACGCGGCGAAGATCCTCGGCGTCAGCCGCAACACCGTCCGTGCCCGCATGGAGCGTGTCGAGTCCCTGCTGCGTACGGACTTCTCCGACCTCACCGTCCGCGCGGCCGTCCACCTGGCCCTGAGCACACAGGTCAGCCTCGCGGACGGCCACGGCACCGCACAGGAGGCCCGGGCCCGGCTGGGCGACCTGCTGGCCGGGCTCGCGCTGCGCACCTGGGCGCACGACCTGCTGGGCCGCCTGGACAGCGACACCCGCGATCTGCGTCGTACCGTGCGCACCTGGATCGCCGCCGGGGGCAACGCGGAACGGGCCGCACAGGCACTGGGCATGCACGCGCAGACCGTGCGCGAGCACGTCCGCAGCGCGGAACCCGTCCTCGAACGCCAGCTCCTCGCCACGGGCAGCGGCCTCTACGAGGTCGTGCTGGCCCACCTGGTGACGGAAGATCTCGAACAACCCGTCCTGCTCCGGGAGAATCCGGGCCATCCGGACTCACCTGTGCACGGGTGAGTCCCGCGCGCCCCGCAGTGGGCATGGACGCGATTCCCAAGGGCTCCGAATGTGACGTAAGTTCAACATCCCGCGGGGGACACGACCGGAACGGGGGACCGGTCGCGCCCCCGCGGTTCCTCACTTTCACCGGACCAGCCGGACCGGCACCTCCTGCCAGCCGAACGCGATGAACGACGGCACCTGCCGCAACTCGCCCTCGCCGACGGCGAGACGCAGACCGGGGAAACGGTCGAAGAGCGCGGGCAGCGCGGTGAGCGCCTCGGCACGGGCCAGCGGCGCGCCGATGCACCGGTGCACGCCGATGCCGAACGCCAGATGGTCGTCGGCACCGCGTGCGGCGTCGAAGGCGTCCGCGTCCGGCCCGTAGTGCTCGGGATCCAGCCCGGCCGCCGCGTACGTCGTGATGATGGCGTCCCCGGCCGGGACGGTGACGTCGCCGACGGTGAGGTCGTCGACCGCGAACCGAAGTGGCAGCGAGGCGATCGACGGTTGCGTCCGCAGCGTCTCGTCCACAATGGCGTCCCACCCGATCTCCCCCGACCGCACCGCCGCCAGCTGCTCAGGGTGGGTCAGCAGCGCGACCACCGCGTTGCCGATCAGGTTCACCGTCGTCTCGAAGCCGGCGCCGATGACGAGCAGCAGCGTGTAGAGCAGCTCCTCGTCGCCGAGCCGGTCACCGTCCTCGTCCCGGACGCGGATCAGTTCGGTCGTCAGATCGTCGCCGGGGTGCTCGCTGCGGTGGGCGATGAGCGCGGGCAGCACCGTCCCGATCTGCCGCTGCACGGACGCGGCGTGCTCCGGGCTCGGGTCGGAGGTGTCCATGATGGCCGCGATCATCCTCGCCGTGTCGGCCCTCAACTCCTCGGGTACACCGAAGAGTTCGCAGATGATCCGCAGCGGCAGCGGATGCGCGAGTCCCTGCCGCAGGTCGACCACCTCCGTGCCGGCCGCCTCCAGGGCGTCGAGCAGCTCCGCGGTGATCGCCTCGACGCGCGGCCGCATCGCCTCGGTGCGCCGGTGCGTGAAACTCGGCGCCACCAGCTTGCGCAGGCGCGCGTGGTCGGTGCCGTACGTGGAGAGCATGTTGACCACGCCGACCCAGCCCAGGACCCAGCCCCAGGAGGGGTGTTCACCGATCTCGGGCCACAGCTTCCAGTGCCGTCGGGGATCCTTGCTGACCCGCGGATCGAGGATGAGGTCCCGGAGCGTGTCGTAGCGCGTCGGCGCCCAGGCGGGGATGCCGCCGGGCAGCTCCACGGGCACGATCGGACCGAGGGCGCGCAGCCGGGCGCTCTCGCCGGCGATGTCGGCGCCGAACGGGTCGAGTGCGATGCGGTCGGTCACGGTCACGACGGACTCCTGGCTGGTCGGGGACGTCGCACTCGCAGCACAGTACACATCGGCCCTGCTCCCTCTCGGGCAATCGCCGTGTGAGAGTGGTGAGTTGACCGGTTGCTGGGAGTTGCCCTCAGAACCCGGCCACCGTTCCCGGTCGGTGACGGTGACGGTGACGGTGACGGTGACGGTGACGGTGACGGTGACGGTGACGGTGACGGTGACGGTGACGGTGACGGTGACGGCGGTGCCGCAGGCGGCTACCGTACTCGGCAGTAACCCGACCGTGTGCAGGAGGCGAGCACCCATGCCGCAGCTCGAAGTCGACGGTGCAGCCCTGACGTACGACGACGAGGGCCCGCGCGACAGCGACGCCGTGCCCCTGGTCCTCATCCACGGCTGGACGGCGAACCGGCACCGCTGGGACCACCAGACGGCCCACTTCACCGAGACGCGGCGGGTGATCCGGCTCGACCTGCGCGGGCACGGGGAGAGCAGCGGGGCGGGAGCGCGCACGATCGAGGCTCTGGCGGAGGACGTCCTCGCTCTCCTCGACCACTTGAAGGTCGACCGGTTCGTCCCCGTCGGCCACTCCATGGGCGGCATGATCGCGCAGACCATCGCCCTCGCCCACCCGGAACGGGTCGAGCGCATGGTGCTGGTCAACTCCATCGGCAGGATGACCTACAGCCGGGGGAGGGGCCTGCTGATGGGGGCCTCCACCCTGGTCCCCTTCAAGCTGTTCGTCGCTGCCAACATCCAGCGCGCCTTCGCCCCGGGCTACCCGCGCGAGCAGGTCCGCGCGTACATCAAGGCCTCCGCGGACACCCCGCGCGAGGTCGTCATGACCGTCTACGGCGCCATGCGGGCCTTCGACGTCCTGGACCGTGTCGGCGAGATCCGCACGCCCACCCTGTTGGTGCACGGCTACCACGACATCCAGCTGCCCGTCGCGCAGATGCTGCGCATGGCCAGGGCCTACCCGGACGCGGTCGTCCGCATCATCGACGCCGGCCACGAACTCCCGGTGGAGAAGCCCGTGGAGCTGACCTCGGCGCTCGACCGGTTCCTGACCCATCAGGACCCCAAGCCCCAGCACGGCTGAGCAGCCCCGGCTGATCTTCCGTACCTCAGGTCGTAGTCGGAGACTCGACCACCCGAGATACGGAGAGGCGCGTGCCCCAGCAGTCGCAACGAGGACAGACCGGCCCCACCCCGCCCACCCCGCCCACCGCGACCCGCCTCTCACGGCGCGTCGCCCTCGCCGGGAGCCTGGTGGTGTTCTCCCTGGCCACGGCCTGCAGCGGCGGCGGGGAGGACACGCCGGCGACCGGCAAGGCGTCGAAGACATCCGCGGCGGCCGCCGCCGGAGTCGTGGCGCCGGCGAAGATCGAGGTGATCGCCGGTCTGGCCGGCTGCGAGGCCGAGATCCGTATCGAGGCGGACGAACTGCGCGAGGGAGTGTGCCGTACGAAGTCGGCCGCGTACCGCATCACCACCTTCCCCGAGGAGAAGCTGAAGGAGGACTGGCTGGAGGCCGCCAGCGTGTACGGGGGCAAGTATCTGGTGGGCCCGCGTTGGGTCGTCAGCGCTCGGCCGAAGCTGCTGGAGCAGGCCCGGGCCAAGCTCGGCGGCACCATTCGGCAACTGTCGTAGCCACCGGCCGGCTCCGCGCTCACGTCGGCCGAAGTACGACGGCCGGCCGCGTCAGCAGCGAGCGCAGTGCCTTGGTGACCTCCGCCGGCTCCTCCTCCGCCATGAAGTGGCCGCAGGAGACGGTCGCGTGGTGGAGGTCCTCGGCCCAGGCCTCCCACAGGGCCGCGGCGTCGAAGCCGAGCGCCGCTCCCCAGTCCTGCTGGAGCACCGTGACGGGCATGACCAGCCGGTTCTCCGCGGCTCGGTCGGCCTCGTCGTGCTCGACGTCGATACCCGCGGAGGCACGGTAGTCGGCGACGATGGACGGCACCGCCGCGCGGCACGCCCGCAGATACGTCGTACGGACATCCGCCGGGACGGCGTCGGGACGGTTCGCCCAGATGTCGAGGAAGTACCCGAAGAACGCGTCCGCACTGGCCGTGATCATCTCCTCGGCGAGACCGGGCGGCTGCGCCATGAGGTAGAGGTGGAAACCGACCGCGGCCGAGGTGCCGTGCAGGGCGCCCCACATGTCGAGCGTCGGCAGGATGTCGAGGCAGGCCAGGTGAGTGACCACGTCGGGGTGGTCGAGGCCGGCCCGGAACGCCACGAGGGCGCCTCGGTCATGACCGGCCAGTGCGAACCGGCGGTGCCCCAGCCGCCGAGCGAGGGCGACGATGTCGTTCGCCATGGTCCGCTTGGAGTAGGTGTGCGGACCGTTCTCCCGCGGTTTGTCGCTGTCGCCGTAGCCCCGCAGATCGGGGCAGATGACGGTGTGGTTCGCCGCGAGATGCGCCGCGACATGCCGCCACATCAGATGCGTCTGCGGAAAGCCGTGCAGGAGGACGACCGGCGTGCCGGTCCCTCCCACGGCCACGTTGAGGGACACGCCTTCGGCGACGGGCACGCGCTGGTAGTCGAATCCGGCGATGGTGGGTTTCACGGCTGGGCTCTCTTCGGTCGTTCGGCGCGGGGACGGCATCGGTGTCCGGGCCCGGTGACCCCGATGTCTCCAGGATCCGGGGCGCGAATGAGCAACCGATGAACGCGTGTACGTTGAGGCGGGACCGGGCCGGGGACGGAAGGGCGGACGACCGACGTGCACGTGGAATTCGGCGTCCTGGGGCCCGTGGCCGCGTGGGACGAGACCGCGGAGCCTCTCGCCCTGAAGGGCCCCCGGCACCGCGCGGTGCTGGCCCGTCTGCTCATCGCCCGCCGCAGGGTCGTGCCGGTCGCGCGACTGGTGGAAGACCTGTGGGGCGCGCGGCCCCCGGCGGACGCGGTGGGTACCGTACGGACCTTCGTCGCCGGGCTGCGGCGGGCACTGGAACCGGCGCGGGCACCGCGGACGCCGTCCCGCCTCCTGGTCACCGAAGGCCCCGGCTACGCACTGCGCGCCGCACCCGACCGCGTCGACGCCTGGTGCTTCGAGCGCGCCGCCGCCTCCTCGGCGGACGAACCTCCCGCGCAGGCGGTGGCCACGCTGACCGGCGCCCTGGAACTGTGGCGCGGCCCCGCCTACGCCGACTTCGCCGAGGAGCCCTGGGCACGCGCGGAACGCTCCCGACTCACCGAACTCCGGCTGAGCACGGTCGAACGCCGGGCCGAGGCACAGCTCGCACTCGGCGCCGCCGCGGAGGCGGTACCGGACCTCGACGCCCACGTCGCCGAACACCCCTGGCGGGAGGACGCCTGGCAGTTGCTCGCCCTGGCCCTGTACCGCTCCGGACGTCAGGCGGACGCCCTCTCCGTCCTCAGACGGGCCCGGCGCACCCTGCGCGAGCAACTCGGCGTGGAGCCGGGCCCGCGGCTGCGCCGCACGGAGGAGGACATCCTGCGCCACGCGGACCACCTGGACCCGGGCCCGGCAGACACCGCCGCACAGGTCTGGGCACAGGCGACCGCCGCGTACGACAGCACGGTCCCCTCCCGCGCACGGACCCGTCTGGAGTCGACGGCGGGGCTGATGCGCGACCTCGCGGTGACCGGAGGTGGCGGCCTGGAAGCGGCACGCCGCCACCGCGCCGCAGCCGTGGCGGCAGCTGAGCAACTCGGCGACCCGGAGCTGACGGCACGCGTCATCGGCGCCTACGACGTCCCCGCCATCTGGACCCGCTCCGACGACCTCGCCCAGGCCGACCTGCTGGTAGGAGCGGCGGAACGCACCCTGCGGCTCCTGCCGCCCACCGCACACGACGCGTCCCGGGCCCGCCTCCTCGCCACCATCGCGGTGGAATCCCGCGGCACTCCTCCCGCCGACGGCGGATCCGCACGCGCACACCAGGCAGCGCACCAGGCGGAGCAGATCGCGCGACGTGTCAACGACGCGACGCTGCTCCTCTTCGCTCTCAACGGCGTCTTCATGCAGACCTTCGAACGAGCCGGACTCGCCGACCGCCGGGACACGATCGGCGCCGAGATCATGACCGTCGCCGCACACCACGGCCTGTTCACCTACGAAGTCCTGGGCTGCCTCATCCGCCTGCAATCGCACGGCGCGAAAGGCGACTTCACGGGAGCCGACCGCTACGCGGCGGCCGCCGACGCACTGTCCGAGCGGCACGAACTGCCCCTCGTCCCCGTCTTCACCACGTGGTACCGCGCGCTGCGGACCGCCGCGACGGAGCCGCTGCCCCGCGCCGAATCCGCCTACAGGGAAGCCGCCAAGACCCTGGACGGCTCCGGAATGCCCGGCCTGGAGAACGGACTGCTGCCCCTGGCCCTGCTGTCCCTGCAGGTGAGTCACGGTGCGCCCGTCGTGTTCGACGCGCACGCCGACTGGGGGCCTTACGGACCCTGGGTGCGCCCCCTGTTGCTGCTCTCCGAAGGCTGCGATCAGGACGCCGTACGCCTGCTGCGGTCCGTTCCGTCACCGCCCCGCGATCTGCTCTACGAGGCCCTGTGGTGCCTCCTCGCACGTGCGGCCGTCGCGGTGGGCGACCGGGCGCTGATGCGGCGCGCCCACACCGCGCTCGAACCGGCGAGGGACGAACTCGCCGGAGCCGGCAGCGGACTGCTCACCGTCGGCCCCGTCGCGGTTCACCTGGATGCACTGGCCGACGCCTTGTCGCGCCCGTAGCCGTCCCTGCGCCGGCCGGTGTGTCAGAGCCACCCTCTACTGTTGCGCCCCATGACCGAACACCAGGCCGAAGGCGCTGCCACCCATCAACTCGACGCGTACCGCGAGCTGTTGACGAGGACAACCCCCGCGAAGGCGCGCCGCGCGATCCGGGAACTCGTCCTGATCGCCGACGACGGGGAGGCGCTGGAACTGGCCGCCCGCTTGGGCCCGGTCGCCGACTTCACCTCGGAAATCCTCTTAAGACTCTGGCCCAAGGCGGCCGACCCGGACGGCTTCTGTGCCGCACTCCTCGCCCCCGCCTTCCGGCGCGAGAACCGGACCGAGCTGAGACTGCGCGGCATGACCTCGCTGCGGGGCCTGCGGCACCTGACGATGCTGCGCCGACTCCACCTCGACCGCTGCAAAGAGGTCACGGACGTCACCGAGATCGGTGCCCTCACCGCACTCACCGACCTCGACCTGAACGGCGGCTACGGCGTCGAGGACCTCTCGCCCCTGGCCGGCCTCCATGAGCTCACCCGGCTCAACCTGCACCGCTGCCGAACGGTGACCGACGTCAAGCCGCTGCTGACCCTCGGGCGGCTGGGTGATCTGGACCTGAGCATGACCAAGGTGCGGTCGGTCGACGGATTCGGCACCGCCTTCCCGGCTTTGGAGAACCTGACGCTCCGCGGCTGTCGTTCCTTCAAGGACGTGGCGCAGTTGTCCGGACTCAGGCGACTTCGGCGCCTGGACCTCGGCTGGACCGGCGTACGCAATCTGGCGGGACTGCGTGACCTGCCCGCCCTCACCTCCATGGACCTCAGAAGCTGTGGCCGGCTCACCGACCTGGAGGGCATCGGCGCGCTGCCGGCCCTGACCGAGCTCGAGCTCACGGACTGCCCGCGCCTGGCGAGTCTCCGTGGCCTCGGCACCCACAGCCGTATGACGAAACTCAAGATCTTCGGCTGCTCACAGCTGGGCGATGTGTCCGGCCTGGCCACTCTCGCCGACCTGACCACCTTCGTCGTCGTGGGCAGTGAGAAGCTCACCTCGCTCAAGGGGATCGAATCGCTCCGGCGACTGGAAAGGCTCCATGTCGTCAACTGTCCGCGGCTGGAGGACTTCTCCGCCCTCGAATCACTCCCGTCCCTCGCGCGTGTCAGCCTGGAGGGCCTGGACGGGCTGCGCGATCTGACGCCGCTCGCCCGGGTCCACGGCCTGCGCTCTCTGTCCGTCCTCCGTGGCCACCGACTGGCCGACCTGCGAGGGCTCGCGACGCACCCCGACCTGACCGAATTGACCGTCCGTGATTGCTCCCACCTGAGCACCCTCGGCGATCTCGGCGACCTGCCCGCCCTGCACACGCTCCGCGTGGAGGTCTGCGAGAGCCTCACCGACCTCGACCACACAGGGAGCCTGCCCGGCCTGCGTCAAGTGCGCGTGCTGGACTGCCACAACCTCACCGACGTCAGCGCACTGGCCACCACCGCCGTGACCGACATCGACCTCTGCCGGGCGCGCGCACTCGGCTCGCTGAGCGCTCTGGAGGACAGCGCCACGCTGCACACGTTGAAGGTGTTCGGCTGTCCACTGATCGAGGACATACCCACCCGGCTCAGGTCGTTGGAGGTCTGGAGCATGGAGTGGACCGACGTGTCCCGGCTCTCGGGTCTCGGCTCGCTGCACACCCTGAGGCTGGCGTTGGACGAGCTGACGGACATCGGCGCCCTCGCCGCGTTGCCGGAGCTGACGGATGTCGATCTCGACTCCTGCCTCAAGCTGCGGGACTGCGCTTCCTTGCTCGATCTGCCCACCCTGAAGAGGCTCAAGATGCCGGTCCGGCTGGCCCAACGCGCCTACCACGGGGAACACGACCCAGTGATGACGGAGCTCGCGGCACGCGGGGTGAACGTCCTCACCCGCTGGTGAGTACAGGCTCCGTCACCCGTGGACGTCAGCAGTCCGGTACGCCCTCGATCTTCACGCCGCCCCGGATGTACAGGTTGTTGACCCAGGCGATGTCGCTGCCGGCGAACTCCTGGACCGCGGTCCACCAGTTGTTCGTGCCGACGGCGGGGTCGGTGACGGACTCGCCCTGTGTCTGGCACACGGCGTCCAGCCAGTACTTCGAGCGGACCGCCAGGACGTTGGAATTCCTGGTGGGCTGTTCGCGCAGGTTGACGTCGGTCGCCCAGATGTAGACGTCGGTGAGGGTCGGGTCGCCGCTGTTCGCGGCGGCCGGGGCTGCCTGGGCGGTCGTGGCGAGGGCACCGGCGGCGAGCGCGGCCGCGGCAAGTGCGGTGGCGGAGCGGCGTATCAGCCTGTTCATGTGTGGGTCCCCCATGAGGTCGTAGGTCTTCAGCAGGTCGCGGACGCGGGCAGGTCGCCGTACTCGTTGCCCTTGAGGTAGACGGCGCTGACGTAGCCCTCGACGAGCTTCACCCAGACGTTGTTGGTGTGGCCGTTGTCGGTGATGGTCTCGCCGCGGGTCCAGCAGTAGGCGCCGCGCGGCTGGTTCGCCGCGACGCCGCCGACCCTGGCCGTCTGACTGGACGGGCCCTGGCGGACGTTGACGTTCTCGTACGGCACGACCGCGTACGGCGCCGCCAGGACGCGGTCGGCGCCCCGGTCGGTGTCGGAGGCGGCGACGGCGGTCGCGGCGGTGAGCGGGCCGAGCAGAGCCAGCGCTCCGGCGCCGACGAGTGCGGCCCTGGTGAAGGCACGAGTGGGCATGACGTGATTCCCCCTGTACTGAAGTGGTCTGCACGGCACCTGGCCGGCACTCAGCACTCTAGGGAGAGGCGGTGTCACGGGGTCCCTGACAGATGTCAGGGAGCGGGCGAGGCCGTTCCTCCGACGTTGTGCCGCGGTCTACTTGCGCAGCCAGAAGCCGGAGCGTTCCAGCCACAGGGCCAGCAGGTCCCCGTCCCCGTACACCTCGACGGACGCGTCGGCCGGGGTGCGGCGGACGTAGAGGAGCAGGACCAGGTCGGTGAGCGGGGCGCGCACCGCCACCGCGGCCTTCTCGTGGGCGTGGCTCCAGGTGATCGGCTCGCCGGTGAGGTCCACCAGCCACTCGGCATGGTCCGCGTCGGTGGCGTGCAGGTGCAGCGTGCGGCCCGGGCCGGTGAGCGGTGGGGCGTCCGGCCCGGCGGCCTCCAGGACCCGGGGCAGCGAGCCGAAGCCCATCCACTCGTCCAGGGCGTCCCGGGCCAGGTCCTCGCGTACGGCGAACGGGGCGCCGGTGGCGAAGGCCGCGTCGGCGGCGTGCAGCGTCGTCTCGTGGGTCATCCGCCGGGCCCAGAAGCGTGCGGTGCCGCCCGGTGCGACCGTCCACAGCGGAGCGTCGGGGCCGGCCTCGCGCAGGGCGCCGGTCAGCTCCGCGGCGCCCTCGGCGAGCCAGGCGTCCAGGGCGGCGGGGGTCTCGGGGCCGGGCGAGAAGACGTCGTCGACCAGGTCGTGGGGGACCGGCCCGGTGGCCCGGGTGCGGACGATCCGCGCCGCCCAGCGATGGGTGCCGCCGACGTGCCGGGCGAGTTGGGTGAGGGTCCAGCCGGGGCAGGTGGGGACGGGGGTGCCTGCCGGGCCCGCCGCGGCGGATCGCACGGCTGCGCGCAACTCGTCGGCCCGGGAGCTGATTTCGGTGCAGTAGGCGTCGTGGCTCACGTCGTTCACCGGGACACCGTAGACCCGGCCGCCGACCGTGACGGGCGCGCGGTGCGCGAGGGCAGGAGGGCCAGGTGTTCCTCGCGTACGAGATCGAACCGCAGGGCGATCGTGACCAGGTCCTCGCGCTTGGCACCCACCCGTGCGCCCTCCGTCCCGTCCTCGTCTGTGGTGCGCAGCCGGAGCTTCGTGGTCGTCAGGTAGTCGATGTGGTAGTTCACCGCGGAGCGGGTCAGGTCGCGGCACGACTCCAGAGGACGCAGACGCTCGACGATCTCCCCGGCGCCGGGAAGGGCCACGCCGGAGGAGGTGCGGAGCCTCGGCTCGCACAGGGCGACCAGGACCAGGAAGTACTTGGACGTCACATCGAGCGAGAAGGGGCTGACCGTCCGCTCCCCGTGGTCGGGACCCGCGCCGCCCTGCGCGTAGGCGTGCTGCGGCGCGAAGACCTTGAAACCCACGGTGCCGTCCAGAGCGGGAAGCACGACCCTGGAGAACTCGAACGGAATGGGTGCGCCCAGACGTCCCGGGGCGACCTTGACGTGTTCGCCCGCTCCTTCGAGGTTCTCCACGACATAGGTCGAGGTCACGCTGAAGTTCGACAGCCGCCAGAAGTCCCCGGCCGCCTCGATGCGTCCGGCGTGCCGTGACACGCCTGGATCGGGCAGCGTGATGGGCAGCGCACTGCCCGGTGTTCCCCGGCCGAAGTCCCTGGTCTCACCAGGCCCCATGTGAAGGAGCCGGGGCTTGCGGTGACTTGCGCCGAGACGCGAGCTCGCATCGTCGGGCAACTGCACGATCACCGTGTCCATGACCGCCTTCACGATCCCGTCTGCTCGTCGAGGACGTCGACCGTCCACGCGGTCGCGAAAGGAGGGAACCTGTTCTTGTCGGCGTGTGCCGCCATGCGGGCGTTCCGCGCCCGGGCCTCGGGCCCGTCCGGCAGGTGGTTCACCTCGCCCTGCCGGGTGGAACCGGCCTGCACGCTCGTGGCGGTCGAGAGCCGTCGGCGCGCGTACCGGTCGAGCGCGTCCGGTACCCCGGCCGACGTCGCCCCGGCGAGGACGTCGCCGAGCACGGCCGCGTCCATGATCGCCTGCGCCGCACCCTGGGCCAGGAACGGCACCATCGCATGGGCACTGTCGCCCAGCAGCGTCACCCGGCCGACGTTCCACCGCGCGAGCGGGGCTCGGGTGTACATGCCGTAGCGGAGCATCTGTCCTGCTCGTTCGAGGACCTTGAGCACCCGGGAGTCCCACCCGTCGAACTCGCGCAGTTGCTCTCCCGGTTCCGCCAGAGCGGTCCAGGACTCCTGTGCCGCCTCCGCCTCGACCACGCCCACGACGTTGAGCAGTTCCCGACGCCGCACCCAGTAGTGCACGAAGTGCCGGCCAGGTCCGAGCCAGAGGGCCACATCCGGCAGGTCCAGGTCGGCCACCTCGTCGGCCGGGAGCAGCGCCCGGTAGGCCGCGGTTCTCGAGAAGACCGCCTCGTCCGCACCGAAGAGCCACTGGCGGGCCGCGGACCGAATCCCGTCGGCGGCGACGACCAGCTCCGCACTCAGGCGTTCGCCGCTCGCCGTCGTCACGGACGCGGTCTCCTCGTCCTGGTCGATGCCCACGACAACGGTGTCGAGGCGCACCGACTCGGGCGGTACCGCAGCGGTCAGGACCTGACGCAGATCGGCCCGGTGGAGCAGCAGATAGGGCGCCCCGAACTCCTCCTCGACCTCGCGGCCCATGGCGTAGCGGCAGATCTCGCTCCCGTCGGACCAGGTGCGGAAGCTCAGATGGTCGGGGCGGGCGGCCTGCGCGGCGACCGCGTCCAGCAGGTCGAGTCGGCGCAGCACGCGTGTCGCGTTGGGCGCGAGCTGGATCCCGGCACCGACCTCGGTGAACCGTGGCGTCTGCTCGAGGAGCGTGACCTCATGGCCGGCGCGGCGCAGGCTCAGTGCTGCGGCCAGTCCTCCGATGCCCGCTCCCACGACGATCGCTCTCATGGCAAGACCTCACTTCGACGGAGTCGCGCGCCCAAGTACCCGACCATCGGCCCGGGCAGGGTATCCAACGGAACTCCGGTGCCGTACGAGGCGTTTCAGCCGGGCAGGGACGCGATCTCACGTCGGCAGTACAGGAAGAGGTGGGGCTCGGCGAAGCCGTCCGGATGGTCCGGCCTGAAGACCACGCTCTGTTCGGACACGACCTCGAGACCCGCCCCGTTCGCGACGGCCACGAGATCCTCGGCCGCGAAGCTGGTCGCCCGCACGGGCTGCCCCATGAAGACGGCCTCGAAGTCCTCCACGTCGAGGGGCACGGTGGCGAACACCAGGCTCCCTCCCGGCCGCAGGGCCCGCGCCAGCCGCCGCAGCAGCCCCGACTGGTCCGCGCGGGACATCTGCAGGAAGGAGAAGTACGCGCAGACGGTGTCGAACGAGCCTTCCTCCAGTGGTACTTCACGGATGTCGGCACAGCGGAAGGTGGCGTCGGGCACCTGCCGGGTGGCGAGTTCCACCATGACGGGGGAGACGTCGACCCCCAGCACCTCATGGCCCGCCGCGGTGAGCGTCGAGGCCGTGGGCCGGCCCGTTCCGCTGCCGACGTCCAGGATCCGGCTGCCGGGCGCGAGCCGTCCGAGGAGCCAGTCCAGCGACGCCCGGTGCGCCTCGGAGCGGGCGAACGCCTTCTCGTAGGTGAGCCCCAGCGCGTCGAACACCGCTGCCGCCCGCTGCCCGTGATCTCCCTCGGCCACGACGCGCCTCCCCCTGTGGTGGTGTGGTGCCCGGCATCGTCGCATCCCGGTGCGCGGCCCACAACGGCGTATGCCCGACGGCGGCGTCGCTTGCGGGTGAAAGCCGAGGCAGGGCAGGGTTCGGCAGGTGGCCACTTTGCTGATCGTGCATCACACGCCCTCGCCCAACTGCCAGGCGATGTTCGAAGCCGTCGTCTCCGGTGCGACGGCGCCGGAGATCGAGGACGTCCGGGTCGTACGGCGGGCGGCCTTGTCCGCGACGGCGTCGGACGTGCTCGCCGCGGACGGATTCCTGCTGGGCACTCCGGCGAACCTCGGCTACATGTCCGGTGCCCTCAAGCACTTCTTCGACCAGGTCTACTACCCCTGCCTCGACGCGACACGCGGCCGCCCGTTCGGCTTCTACGTGCACGGCGGCAACGACGTGACGGGCGCCGTGCGCGGCATCGAGTCGATCACCACGGGCCTCGGCTGGCGCCGTACGGCCGAGCCGGTGACCGTCACCGGCGAGCCCGGCAAGGCCGACATCGAGGCGTGCTGGGAGCTGGGCGCGACGGTCGCGGCAGGGCTGACGGACTGACGCCTCACCTGACGTCCCACCGCAGCCTCAGCCGGCCTCCGTCGGCCCTCCCGGGGTGATCAGCCCGGTCTCGTAGGCGAGAACGACCGCCTGGACGCGGTCGCGGAGCTCCAGCTTCGACAGAATGCGGCCGATGTGCGTCTTGACCGTGGTCGGGCTGAGGAACAAACGGTCCGCGAGTTCGGCGTTGCTCAGTCCCGTCGCGAGCAGCCGGAGCACTTCGAGTTCGCGCGGGGTCAGCCCGGACAGATCGCGGGGCAGGGCGGCCGTCCGTGCCTCCTCGCGGTGGGCGAAGCGCTCAATGAGCCGGCGGGTGATCGTGGGCGCGAGCAGGGCGTCCCCGGACTGCACCAGCCGTACGGCGGCCACCAGATGCTCGGGGGTGACGTCCTTGAGCAGGAAGCCGCTGGCTCCGGCGGTGAGCGCGGCGTAGACGTAGTGGTCGAGGTCGTACGTGGTGAGGATGATGACGCGGGTGCCGTCCGCCCGGTCGTCGGCGAGGATCCGTCTGGTGGCCTCGATGCCGTCCATCGTCGGCATCCGGATGTCCATGAGGACGACGTCGGGCCGGGTGCGCCGCACCGCGGCGACCGCCTCGGCCCCGTCGGCGGCCTCGGCCGTCACCTCGATGCCGTCCGCGGCGAGGATCATCGAGAACCCGGTCCGTACGAGGGCCTGGTCGTCGGCGATGACGGCGCGCAGCGCGTCCCGGTTCACGGCAGCCGCCGCGGGACTTCGGCCCTGATCCGGTAGCCGCCGGCCAGGGTCGGACCGGCCGTCAGTTCTCCGCCGTAGACCGCGAGCCGTTCGCGCAGCCCGATCAGCCCGCGGCCGTTGCCGTCCGTCGGCGGGGCTTCGCGGACGGCGCCGGTGTCGGTGACCTCGATCTGCAGCAGGTCACCGGAGTAGCCGATCACGACGGCGGCGTCGGCGCCGGGCGCGTGTTTGATCGTGTTGGTGAGGGCCTCCTGGACGACGCGGTACGCCGCGAGGTCGACCCCGGGTGGCAGCGGGTCCGGGGGCAGCGACACCGTGACGCCGACCGCTGTCCCGGCGGCGCGCACCCGCTCGACCAGGGAGTCGAGCTGGGCCAGACCCGGCTGCGGCTCCAGGCCGTCGACGGGTGCGTCGAGGAGGCCGAGGTCCGGAGCGGCCAACAGGCCCATCACATGCCGCAGTTCGGCCATCGCGGCCCGGCCCCCGGCCTCGACCGCCAACAGCGCCTCCTTCGACCGCTCCGGCGCCGCGTCCATCACCTTGCGGGCCGCCCCCGCCTGGATGACCATCACGCTCACATTGTGGGTCACGACGTCGTGCAACTCGGCCGCGATCCGCGCCCGTTCCTCCTCCACGGCCCGGCGCATCGCCTCCTCCTGGGCCCGCTCCAACTCGGCGAAGCGGTCCCGGCTGGCCGCCAGTCTTCGCTGCCCGAAGCGGACGACGCTGGCCAGCACCCCGGCCACCAGCAGCACGAACGCGGGGCTCGACCACCCCGGCAGCACGGGGTCCGTCTCCCGGAAGGCGAGACCGGCCAGTACGGCGCCGACGACCAGGCCGGCCATCGCCCCCACCCGGTGACGGCTGTACATGACGGCGCTGTAGGCGCCGATGACGATGGTCAGCACGTTGATCCAGGAGGCGTCGTCGCCGATGGCCAGCGCCGCGACGAGTACCACCCCGAAGACGGCCAGCGGATACCGGCGCCGGGCCACCAGCGGCAGCGCCGACAGCACGACGAGTGGCCAGGCGGGGGAGGACGGCTCCTCCTCGACCCACATACCCGGCTCGGGGGGCCGAGGCGGGACCGGCACTCCGTTCACGTACTCGACCTTCGGGCTGACCCGGACCGGCCCGTCGCCCGGGTAACGCGCCGCCACGATCAGCGCGACGGCCGTCAGCAGGACCGCCAGCACCACATCGACCCGCACCGACCGCCGCGACAGCGGGGCGCCCTTCGCCTCCGGCTGCAACGCGTAGCGCAGCTGCTGACGCCATCCGCGCCGGTCCTCCGTCTCCATCCGCACATTGTGCGGTCCCACCACCCGGCCGCGCGTCCGCCTGAACGGCCGACGCCCCGTCCTCCGGGCGTACTTCGCAGGGATGACCCCGCGGACGGGTCCTCCGTGCGAAGGGCCGCATGTCGGTGCCGCGGGCGACGCGCCCGAAGTGCCCCCGCCCGTACGTTCACCGGGCCCACACAGGAACTGACCCCGACGACCGCGAGGACGGACCCCTCCCATGACCCAAGTGATCGAACTGAAAGGCGTGGCCAAGCGCTACGACAGCGCCGACGCGCCCGCGCTCGGACCGATCGACCTCTCTGTCGCCCAGGGCGAGGCCCTCGCCGTGACCGGCCCCTCCGGCAGCGGCAAGTCCACACTGCTGAACCTCGTCGCCGGCCTCGACAAGCCGACCGAAGGCACCGTGACCGTCGCCGGCCAGGGGATCGACCGGCTGAGCGAGCACGCGCTGGCACGGTTCCGTCGCGAACGGATCGGCATGGTCTTCCAGTTCTTCAACCTTCTCGACGACCTCACCGTCGCCGACAACATCCAGCTGCCCGCCCAGCTGACCGGCACCGCGCGGCGCAAGGCGGCGGCCCGCGCCGGGGAGCTCATGGAAGTGCTGGGCATCCAGAAGCACGCCCGCGCCTACCCGGGCCGGCTCTCCGGCGGCGAACGCCAACGGGTCGCGGTCGCCCGGGCGTTGGTCAACCGGCCCGCGCTGCTGCTCGCCGACGAGCCGACCGGCGCGCTCGACAGCGCCTCGGGCCAGGACGTCAGGGAACTCCTGGTCGACCTGCACCGGGGAGGGCAGACCATCGTGCTGGTCACCCACGACCTGGCACTGGCCGAGGCGTGCGCGAGCCGCACGATCCACCTGGTCGACGGCCACCTCGCCCTCGACTCGCCCGCGGAGGCGGTCCGATGAGCAGGGCCGGTGCGCTCGGCAGGGTCGTCCGCTCCGGCGTGGGCCGACGACGGGTGCAGACCGTGGTGATCGCCGTAGCCGTGATGATGGCTGTGGCGGCGGCCGTGGTGGCCGGTTCGCTGATGGTCGCCGCGAACGCGCCCTTCGACCACGCCTTCGCCCAACAGAAAGGGGCCCACATCACCGCCGAGTACGACCCGGCGAAGGCGACCACGGCCCAACTCCGGGCCACCGGCCAACTGGAGGGCGTCACCGCGACCGCCGGGCCGTACCCCATCACGACGATCAGCCCGGTGGACGCGGAGGGCATGAAACCACCGGCCATGACCCTGGTCGGACGCCCCACCCCGCACGCCGACGTCGACGATCTCGACCTGACGTCCGGCCGCTGGGCGACGAAGCCGGGCGAGGTCGTGCTCACCCCGCAGTTCGCCGGCCCCGCCTTCAAGCTCGGGACCACGCTGAAGACTTCGGACGCCGCCGACGCCCGGACCCTCACGGTCGTCGGCATGGCGACCTCGGCCAGCAGGACCGCCGACGCCTGGGCGACCCCCGCCCAGGTGCGGGCGCTCGCCTCGAAGGACACCCCGGTCACCAGCCAGATGCTCTACCGCTTCGACTCCGCGGACACGAACGGCCAGATCGCCGCCGACCGCAAGAAGCTCATTGCCGCCCTGCCGACCGGAGCGCTCCTGGGCACCACGTCCTACCTGGACACCAAGCGCGCCGCCGACTCCGGCGCGGCGCCGACCATCCCGTTCCTCATCGCGTTCGGTGTGCTCGGCATCGCGATGTCGGTGATCATCGTCGGCAGCGTGGTCAGCGGCGCGGTCGGCACCAGCCTGCGCAGGATCGGCATCCTCAAGGCCATCGGCTTCACCCCGCGCGAGGTCGTCCGCGCCTACGTCGCCCAGGCACTCATCCCCGCGGGCGCCGGCATCGCCCTGGGCGTCGTCCTCGGAAACCTGCTGGCCGTACCGCTCCTGGAGGACACCGAGCAGGCGTACGGCACCGCCTCGCTGACCGTGGCCTGGTGGGTGGACGTCGTCGTACCGGCCGCCGCCCTGCTCGTCGTGGGGATCGCGGCCCTGATCCCCGCGCTGCGGGCCGGGCGGCTGAGCACCATCGAGGCCATCGCGGTCGGCCGGGCGCCACGCACCGGCCGCGGCCAGTGGGCGCACCGCGCGGCGGGCCGGCTGCCACTGCCACGCGCGGTGACCTACGGCCTCGCCTCGCCCTTCGCCCACCCGGTCCGTACGGCCGCACTGCTGCTCGCGGTCGCCTTCGGCACCGTCGCGGCGACCTTCGCGGTGGGCCTGACCTCGTCCCTGAACGCGGTGGGCGCGGCACAGGATCCCGAGAACCGGGCGGCGGTCAGCGTGTTCACGGGCGCCGGACCGCACGTCTCACGCAACGGACCCGGCCCCGCGCCAGGTACGGCCGAGCCCGAGAAGGCCGACCCGGCACGCGTGCGCGCCGCGATCGCCGCGCAGTCCGGCACGGCCTCGTACTACGGCAGGACCCAGGCGGAGGTCACCGTCGGCGGCGTCTCCGGCATCGCCCAGGCCACTCTCTACCAGGGCGACTCACGCTCCGGCGCCTACGAGATGATCTCCGGCCACTGGCTCACCGGCGCCGGACAGGTCGTGGTGCCCTCGAACTTCCTGGAGAAGACCGGCACCGAGATCGGCGACACGGTACGGGTGACCTATGAGAAGCACATGGCGACCCTGCGGATCGTCGGCGAGGCCTTCGCCGGCTCGGACGACGAACTCGAGATCTACGCCGACATGGCCGACTTCCCGGGAGCCGAACCCTCGGTGTACCTCGTCGACGTGGAGTCGGGCGTCTCCGCCACCGAGTACGCCCAGAAACTCGCGGCGACCATACAGCCCCTGGGCGGTGACGCGAGCGCCAACTCCCCTTCGGAACAAGACAACTTCATCCTCATCCTGAACGCGATGGCGGCCCTCCTCACCCTCATGCTGGTCTCCGTGGCCGGTCTCGGCGTCCTCAACTCCGTCGTCCTCGACACCCGGGAGCGCGTCCACGACCTGGGTGTGTGCAAGGCGCTCGGGATGTCCCCGCGGCAGACCGTGAGCCTCGTCCTCGCCTCGGTGGCCGGCATCGGCGTACTCGGCGGCCTCGTCGGCGTCCCCGCCGGATACGCGCTGCACGCCTACGTACTCCCGGTGATGGGACACGCGGCAGGCACCGATCTGCCCTCGTCCGTCCTCGACGTGTACGGCACCCCGCAGCTGCTCCTGCTGGGCCTGGCCGGAGTCGTCATCGCCCTGCTGGGTGCGATGCTCCCGGCGGGTTGGGCGGCCAAGGCCCGCACGGCCACGGCGCTGCGCACGGAGTAACGACCATGCGGCGGCTGCCCCGGCCAGGGCAGCCGCCGTGGTGTGGGTCATCGGGAGCCGTGCAGACTGACGACCAGTTCGCGGGGCAGACCGTACGTGTCGTGCAGGTACTCGTAGTCCCGCTCGCTCAGCGGCCCCCGGTACTCCGTCCGGGACAGCAGCCGACGCCCCCGCTCCAGCAGCCTGTCGAACCGCTCCTCCTCTTCCAGGAGAACCTCGACGACGGAGTCCGTTCCGCAGGACAGCCGGAAGTGGTCCAGCGTGTGCTGCACGAGCTCCAGGGGCAGGTCGGACAGCGTGCGGGAGGGCTCGTCGCGCCGCAGGGAGGTCAGGACGCGGCGGACCAGCCGGCGCAGTACGTATCCGCGACCGGTGTTGGACGGCCGTACTCCGTCACCGATGACGACGATGCCGGAGCGCAGGTGGTCGCAGACCAGACGCAGTGACGGTTCGTCCAGGTCCCACAGCGGCGGCAGGCACCGCATCCACGGTTCGAACAGGTCGGTGTCGTAGACCGAGTCCCGGCCCTGCAGCACGGTCACGAGGCGCTCCAGTCCCATGCCGGTGTCGATGCCGGGACGGTCCAGGGGGCGCAGGCTGCCGTCGTCCAGGCGGCGGTACCGCATGACGACGTGGTTCCAGATCTCCACCCAGCGCGGATCGGTTGTGGGCGTGCCGCGGGGCGGGGTGCCGGTGCCGCCGGTCCACACGAAGATCTCCGAATCGGGGCCGCACGGTCCGACGGGACCGTTGGACCACCAGTTCTCCTCCCGGGTGGGTTCCACGGGTACGCCCAACTCCTCCCAGGTGCGCAGTGATTCGAGATCGGGGCCGACCTGCTCGTCCCCGCCGAAGACCGTGACGTGGAGCCGCTGGTCAGGGATCCCGAAGCCGTCACGGAGCAACTCGTAGCCCCAGCGCAGGCTTTGGGAGTGGCTGTAGTCGCCCAGCGACCATGAGCCGAGCATCTCGAACACGGTGAGGTGGCTGGAGTCACCGACCTCTTCGAGATCGGTGGTCCGCAGACAGCGCTGGACGTTCACCAGCCGCCGGCCCTGAGGATGAGGGCGGCCCTCCAGATACGGCGTGAGCGGGTGCATGCCCGAGGTCGTGAACAGCACCGGGTCCGAGGGCGGTGGCAGCAAGGTGCTTCCGGTGACGAGCCGGTGTCCGCGCTCGCGGTAGAAGTCGGTGAAGACGCGCACGGTCTGGTCCGTGTTCATGACGGGTTCCTTCGGATCGTGGGACCGGAAGGGACCGCGGGAACAGGCAGCGACAGGCGTCGAGACAGTGCACCGGCGATCCGTTTCCGGCCGCCGGGGGAGAGGTTGGGGAGGTCAGGCAGCGGCAGCCGGCGAGCTGGTCGCTCGCGCGGCTGCGGCGTGGGTGCGGGTGATGACCTCCATGGCATCGACGGTAGACGAGGTCACCCCGCGACGTCACCTGGGTTTTTTACCAAGCCCTGGTGGCCAAGGGGCGCTTGGGCTACCGTCGGTAACACGTGGCCCTGCAACCGCTTTCACCCCTCCCGCATCCTCTGTTTCCTGCATCCTCCGTCCCCGCACCCGGAAGGCAGCCCATGGAGAAGCCCGACCAGTTCCCCGGTGGCAACTCGGCGCCCACCAACGCGATCACGCGCCGCCACGCGCTCACGGTCGCGGGCGGTGTGCTCGCCGCGACCGCCCTGAGCCAGGCCGTACCGGCCTTCGCCGCGGGGACGGCCGAGTCGCAGGACGCGGACGCGATCGTCATCGGCCACGGGCTCGCCGGACTGGTCGCCACCGCCGAACTCGCCGCCGCGGGACGCAAGGTCCTGCTCCTCGACCAGGAGCCGGAGGCCGGTCTCGGCGGACAGGCGTTCTGGTCCTTCGGCGGACTCTTCTTCGTCGACTCCGACGAGCAGCGCCTGATGGGCATCAAGGACTCCCAGGAACTCGCCTGGCAGGACTGGCTGGGCACGGCCGGCTTCGACCGAGGCATCGACGACCCCGCCGGCCAGGACCACTGGGCCTACAAGTGGGCCGAGGCGTACGTCGACTTCGCGTGCGGCGAGAAGCGGTCCTGGCTCGCCGGCCTGGGCGTGCAGTGGTTCCCGATCGTCGGATGGGCCGAGCGCGGCGGCGGCCTCGCGGACGGACACGGCAACTCGGTGCCCCGCTTCCACGTCACCTGGGGTACCGGCCCTGCGGTGGTGGAACCCTTCGAGAAGAAGGTGCGCGCCGCGGTGAGCTCCGGCAACGTTTCCTTCAAGTTCCGGCACCGCGTGGACGGGCTCGTCACCACCGGCGGCGCCGTCACCGGCGTACGCGGCGCGATCCTGGAGCCCAGCGACGTGGCCCGCGGAAAGCCCAGTTCCCGCACGGTGGTTGGCGAGTTCGAGCTGCACGCCCCGGTCGTGGTCGTCACCTCAGGCGGCATCGGCGCCAACCACGACCTCGTACGCGCGAATTGGCCCGCCCGCCTCGGCACCGCCCCCAAGTCCATGATCACCGGCGTGCCCGCGCACGTGGACGGCCGGATGCTGGCGATCACCGAGAAGGCCGGCGGCCGCATCGTCAACCCCGACCGCATGTGGCACTACACCGAGGGCCTGCGCAACTACGACCCGATCTGGCCGGACCACGGCATCCGCATCCTGCCCGGCCCCTCGTCCATGTGGTTCGACGCCACGGGCAAGCGCTTCTCCAGCCCCGACATCCCGGGCTACGACACCCTCCACACCCTCAAGTCCATCACCGACACCGGCTATGACTACTCCTGGTTCGTCACCACCCAGAAGATCATGGCCAAGGAGTTCGCGCTGTCGGGCTCGGAGCAGAACCCGGACCTGACCAACAAGGACATCTGGCAGCTGCTGTCCCGCATCTGGCAGACGCCGGAGCCGATCGAGCGGTTCAAGAACAACGGGGTCGACTTCGTCGTCGCCGACACCCTCACCGAACTCGTCGGCAAAATGAACAAGTTGACCGGCGACAACCTCATCGAACTCGCCGACCTCAAGCGCCAGATCGACGCCCGCGACCGCGAGATCGACAACCCGTACACCAAGGACGCCCAGGTCATGGGCATCCGCAACGCCCTCAACTACCCCGGGGACTCACTGAGTCGTACGGCGTCGATCCACAAGATCACCGATTCGAGCGCCGGCCCGATGATCGCCGTACGCCTCAACATCCTCACCCGCAAGACCCTCGGCGGCCTCCAGACCGACCTCTCCGGCCGCGTCCTGGATGCCTCCGGCACACCGATCTCCGGACTCTACGCGGCCGGCGAGGTCGCCGGTTTCGGCGGCGGGGGAGTGCACGGCTACCGCGCCCTGGAAGGCACCTTCCTCGGCGGCTGCCTCTTCTCGGGCCGCACGGCGGGACGTGCGGCGGCGGAGGCGACGGCGACCTGACGCCGCGTCGGCGCCTCCCCGGGCGGTCGGTCAGCGCGAGCACGTGCTGACCGACCGCTCTCGACGCATGCGGTCACCGTCCTTCCGCGCGGCGCTCGTAGGACACGGCACAGGTGTGGCTGCGGACGGCGAGGACCGGGTCGTCGGGGAGTTCGATGCCGGGTGTGCGGCGAGTGGGGTCGTAGACCTGCGAGGCTCAAACGGCCGCCCCGGTGCGCGTCCCGGCGGGCCGGGCAGGGGAGAATGAGGGCCGTACCCAACGGTCGACTTTTGCGGAGGAGCGGGCAAATGCAGAACGCGCGAGCGGGGCAGGTCGCCGGGCCCGAGGACCTCATCGATGTGGCCCGCCTGGTCACGGCGTACTACGCGCTGCACCCCGATCCGGCCGAGCCCGGGCAACGGGTGGCGTTCGGCACCTCGGGACACCGCGGCTCGTCCCTCGCGGCGGCGTTCAACGAGGACCACATCGCGGCCACCAGCCAGGCCATCTGCGAGTACCGCGCCGCCCAGGGCACCAACGGCCCTCTCTTCCTCGGCGCCGACACCCACGCCCTGTCCGAGCCCGCGCGGATCACGGCCCTGGAGGTGTTCGCCGCCAACGACGTGACCGTCCTCATCGACCAGGCCGACGGTTACACGCCCACCCCGGCGGTCTCGCACGCCATCCTCGCCCACAACCGGAACCGCACATCCGGCCTCGCCGACGGCGTGGTGGTCACCCCCTCGCACAACCCGCCCGCCGACGGCGGCTTCAAGTACAACCCGCCGAGCGGCGGCCCCGCCGGTTCCGAGGCGACCTCCTGGATCCAGGACCGCGCCAACGAGATCATCACCGGCGGCCTGAAGGACGTACGGCGCATCCCGTACACCCGCGCCCTGGCCGCACCCGGCACCGGCCGCCACGACTTCCTCGGCACCTATGTGGCCGACCTGCCGAACGTGCTGGACCTGGACGCGATCCGGTCCGCCGGAGTGCGCATCGGCGCCGACCCACTCGGCGGGGCATCGGTCGCCTACTGGGGCCGGATCGCCGAACAGCACCGGCTCGACCTGACGGTGGTGAACCCGCTCACCGACCCCACCTGGCGCTTCATGACGCTGGACTGGGACGGCAAGATCCGCATGGACTGCTCCTCGCCGTACGCCATGGCCTCGCTCATCGAGCAGCGCGAACGGTTCGACATCGCCACCGGCAACGACGCCGACGCCGACCGGCACGGCATCGTCACGCCGGACGGGGGCCTGTTGAACCCCAACCACTATCTGGCCGTGGCGATCTCGTACCTGTTCTCGCACCGGGAGCAGTGGCCCGCGGGCGCCGGCATCGGCAAGACCCTGGTGTCGTCCAGCATGATCGACCGGGTCGCGGCGGACGTCGGCCGGCAACTGGTCGAAGTCCCGGTCGGATTCAAGTGGTTCGTGGACGGTCTGTCCGACGGAACGCTCGGCTTCGGCGGCGAGGAGTCGGCGGGCGCGTCCTTCCTGCGCCGCGACGGCTCGGTGTGGACCACCGACAAGGACGGCATCACCCTGGCGCTGCTCGCCTCCGAGATCGCGGCCGTCACCGGCAAGACGCCCTCGGAGCACTACGCGCAGCTCACCGACCGCTTCGGCGCCCCCGCCTACGCACGCGTCGACGCCCCGGCCTCCCGCGAAGAGAAGGCGCTGCTCGCCAAGTTGTCCCCGCGCCAGGTCACCGCCGACACCCTCGCCGGCGAGCCGGTCACCACGGTGCTCACCGAGGCCCCCGGCAACGGCGCCGCCCTCGGCGGGATCAAGGTCGCCACCGCCAACGCCTGGTTCGCGGCCCGTCCTTCGGGCACCGAGGACGTCTACAAGATCTACGGGGAGTCCTTCCTCGGCCCGGACCATCTGCGGCAGGTCCAGGAGGAAGCCAGGTCCGTGGTACTGACGGCGCTGGGCGCCTGATCTAGACGAGGCGGTGGCGACGGCACTGATCGCCGCCGGGGCCGCGATCGCGGCGGACACGGCAAGGGACTCGGACCCGTCGAAACCTTCTGGGCTTGGCCCAACCGCTGCTGAACTGTGAGAGCGAGCGCCCGCTGCTTTGCTGAACTGCGAGAGCGGGCGCCCGCTGCTTGCGGGAACCACGGTCACCGCTGCCGGACGGGGCTGTCCTTGCCGGAACCAGCAGCTCACCATCGCCCTGCGCCGCCAAGGCGCCCCGGCCGTGGACCGCTACCTCACCGGCCTGGAGCTGTGGATCAGGGGCAACTACGACTGGAGCCGCGAATGCGGCCGCTACCACGTCACCGCCCCCGACACCCACACCCGACGACGCGGTCCCTTCGGCATCTGAACGGCGGCCCCAATCCGCTATCCGCCGGCCCCGCACTGCCCGTCAGGCTCTCGTAACCGCTGCCACACCCGAACCACGGGGCGCGGCGGCCCCGAGATCCGCCGGGAGCGGACGCCGCAGCCCGGATACGGCAACGCGACCGCAGCCACTCCTGCTGCTGGTAGGACGGGTCGATCCGCACGGTGACCGCGCTCTGCGCCGCCGAGTCAGCGCTCGCCGCGGGTGCGACCACGAGATTCGGCGGCCGCATTGACATGCTCAAAACATATGCTTAGCATCCGTGAAACTCGGGAGAAAGCGCTTTCCCGATTTCTGTGCCTCCGCCGTCGTCCCCACACGCGACGGCTCACCCCCCACAGGAGGACCCCCATGAGCTCACGGCGAGCACCGAAGCCGACCTCACCTTGGCGCAACCAAGCGGTCGTAGCCGCACTGGCAGCCGCGCTGCTGACCGCGCCCGGCATCGCCCAGGCCGCACCCCAGGTCGCCCCCCAGGCCGCACCGGCGTCCCAGGAACAGGCGGCCGCCAGCATCACCTGGACCCTCGAACGCGCGAGCAACCCCACCGAGGACCAGCAGACGGCGTACAACCTCATCACGGCGGCCATGAACGCCGCGGTCGCCCGCTACAACAACCTCAGCGACCTGGGCAAGACCATCACCGTCCGCTACGACCCGAGCGTGCCCACCGCCGACGGCAACATCAACGGAACCATTCGCTTCGGCAACCGCAGCTACATGACCGAGCGGACCGCACTGCACGAGATCGCCCACACCATCGGCGTGGGTACGAGCTCGGGCTGGTCCTCGCTCGGCGGCAGCGGAACCTGGACCGGCGCGCAGGCCACGGCGCTGGTCAGGCAGTACGACGGTTCGAGCGCCAAAATCTCCACCGGCGGCGGCCACTTCTGGCCCTACGGCCTGAACTACGAGAGCGAGTTCTCCAGTACCGCGGCCGACCGCCACGTACAGATCGTCGCCGCCATGGTGCGCGACGGGCTGTAGTACCCCGGGAGTTGGTGCCTGATGACAAAGGCACCACAGGGAGCTGCGTTGTTGTGAGCATCGGTCGGGCGGGCGGTCCTCGCGGTCCTACCGTCCGACCATGAACACGAGTCGCAGCAGAGGAAGCATGTGGCGCAGTGCCGCGCTGGCGGCGCTGCTGACCACGGGGGCGTTCACCGCGGCGTCCTCGGACGCCCAGGGAGAGAGTGCGCGAACCGAATCGCCCGTGGCATCGAGCGCCGGAGTGACCGAGTCGGTGGTGCGGGTGAAGGCGCCGCTGCCGGCCTCCTTCGGGGCCCGGCCGGCGGCATGCGACTGGCTGTCGTACCTGCGCTACCGGTCCTCCGAAGGCCCCGCGGCGTCGGCCGACGCCGACCGGATCCTGGTCGCCCAGCCGGGCATCCTGGAGGGTGCCGGAGCCTTCGACAGCGTCGCGCGCAACACCGTGGCGCGCGCCGCGGAGCAGGGCCTGCACCTCGAGTTCTGGGCACTGGACCGGCGCTCCAACTGCCTGGAGGACCGCACCGGAATCGCCTCCGGCGACCAGCACACGGCCGTCGACTACTACTACCGCGGCGAACAGGTCGACGGCCGCACCTTCGCGGGCTTCGTCGGCAACGACCGACTGGGGTGGATGGCGAAGCTGGGTATCGAGCAGACCGTACGGGACGAATACGACCTGCTCACCGCTGAGTTGCCCGACCAGGCGCTGCGCAAGGAGAAGGTGCTGTGCGGCGGCCACTCGCTCGGCGGCGTCATCACCGGCTACTTCGCGACCGCCGACTTCGACGGGAACCCCGCCACCACCGCCGACGCCGGACACAACCAGTGCGCCGGCTACTTCGCCCTCGACACCACCGTCTCCACCTCCCTCGCCGACCTGAGCGGCAGCATCCCGGACGACACCAACCTGCCCGACGTGGGCCTCGGTTACGGCGTCGTGCAGGCCGGGCTCGACAGCGGAGTCCTGCCGCGCTCGCTGTCCGCGCCGGTCCTGCTCAATCCCGAGACCATGACCCTGCTGGCCATCGCCGGAGTGGGTGCCGTACAGGATCCGGGAGGCGAGGCCGACCTGCCGAGCTATCTGCCCGCCAACACCAACATCGAGGCCACCAACCGCTTCCTCTTCTCCGAGGACACCGCCACCTTCCTCACCGGCTCACCCGCGGTGAAGGACTTCCGGCTCACCAACGAGGCCGTACTCGGCTCGCTCATGGACGACCACTCCGTACCACTGGCGTTCCTGCAGAGCAGCGTCGGCTTCTTCGACGGCGGACCGATCGCCGACAAGAACTTCCCCGTCGGCAACGGCAGTTCGCAGCAGCCGGGCCTGTTCGGCATCGAGTACAAGGCCATCCCGGACCAGCCCCACGGACCGCTGTACACATGGCGCAATTACGACCGCGTCGGCGACGCGGACGACCCCGGGTACCGGTCGGCCGACGGGACCCCCTTCACCGACGCGGGCAAGGAGGTCACCGACATCCAGGAGCTGGCCCGCAGCCTGGCCGAGCAGCCACTGGACTTCACCGAGCAGTACTTCCCGACCAAGCTGGTCACCGACCTCCAACTGGCCACCTCCCCGCAGGTGAAGCAGCTGATCGTGCACCCGGAGGGGCTCACCGCCAACCCGACGCTCACCGTCCTCGCGGGCGACGGGCTGCTGGCGGGCCGTGTCCCGTCCGACCTGCACCCCGTCGTCGCCGACGGCTACCAGCACCTCGACGTGCTGACCGCGGCGCCGGTGCAGAACAACGGCCGGCCTGAGCCCGTCTCCACCAGCCTCGCCAGGTTCGCCCGGTCCCCGCAGTAGCCGTCCCCCCCCCACGGTGAAGGGCCCGGGAGGATCTCGCCTCCCGGGCCCTGCTGGTGCGTGTCGCGCAGATCAGACCTTGCCGGCGGCGAACGCGGCCGCCGCGTCGGCGTCGGCGGAGTAGCCGAGGTGCGCCAGGGTGTCGTCCCCGCCGCTCTCGCAGACGGGGTCGCCCTCGGCGCAGAAGTCGATCGTGCGGCTCTGGTAGACGCCGGTAACGCTCTTGCCGAGCGCCCGGATCGGGTTGCCGAACAGGAGCACCGCCGCGACCCTCGGTTCCAGCGCGGCGGGAATGGTGGCCACGATGGGACTGCCGACCACCGCGCCGGCACTGCTGATGCCGATGGAATTGTCGACGACGTTCGCCCCCTGCGAGTACCCGACGAGGATGAAACGCTGATTCGGGCAGGCGGATGCCTGGCTGTTGACGTGGTTCACCAGGTCCGTGTTGCCCTGTGCGGCCGAGGTGAGGGAAAGGTCCGCGGGATAGTTCACCGCGTAGCTGGAGAGATTCCGGCCCGTCAGTTTCTTCTGCAGGGCGGAATACACGGGGTCACCGACGATCAGGCCGAGCGTGCCCGGCTCGAACGTGCCGCGGGCTGCGACGACGTCGATGTCCGAGCAGGCGGCACCCGATGCCGTGGGAGCCGAGAGGGTGACCAGTCCGGCCCCGCCGGCCAGCGAGAGCGCGGCGAGGAACAAGCGAATACGCATGGGGATCCTTTGCGGGTGGGGCGCGTGAAGCGCCTTCTGAAAGGGCACCCCGAACGTATTCGCATGACCGATTCGATGGTTATGGACGGGAATTCAGAAATTCCTCGCCCTTTTGTGTCGACGTGAGTGAGGAGAACTTCTCACGTGGTGAATGTGTCATTGTCCTGCAGGGCCTCGGAGCGCAGGGCCAGAATGAGGTCGAGGCGGGTGTCGGGATCGTGCAGGGCGTCACCGAAGAGCTTCTCCAGCTGGCGCAGGCGATAGCGGACCGTCTGCGGGTGGACGTGGAGGCGGGCGGCCACGTCGGGCACGTTGCTGCCGCTGAGCAGCCAGGCCAGCAATGTCTCGGCGAGACGGCCGCGCTGCCCCTCGGACGCCGCGTCGAGGGGATGGAGGACCCGTGACCGGAGCTGGGCGAGCATCGGTTCGTCGCTGTGCAGCAGAAAGGTCGACAAGTGGTCGGCACAGCGCACCACGCCCTGCCGGGGGAGGATCCCGCGCCCCATCAGGCCCAGGGCCCGGGTGGCCCAGCCCAGGGACCGGGCGGCCTCGGCGAGCGGGACCGTCGGGCCGATCGCGGCGGGCCGGCCGCGCAGCGCGAGGACGAACGCCCGGCTGGCGAACCGTCCGGAGCCGTCGGGATCGGGCACCAGCATGCGCGGCGGCCGGGACTCCATGTCCACCAGCGCCCCCGCGGCCGCCAGGGGCCGGTCCTCCTCCCGATGGTCCGGGGTGGCCGCGAGCGCGACGACCGCGACGTGCCTCGGGACCGACCACCGGGCGCCGTGCGCCAGGTCCTGCACCGCCTCCACGGAGACCGGTCCCTCGCCCAGCAACAGGTCGAGCAGGCGCCGCCGGCGCCGTTCCAGCTCGTCCGTGCTGCTCAGCTGAGCCTCCGCGTACCCGGCCGCGGCCGCCTCCGCGACCTCGTGCACGGTGCGGAACGCGAGCTCGCCCAGCGCGGCCACGACCGCGGAGTCGAGGCCGAGTTCCTCCGCCGTACGGCCCATCAGCCGCCAGGCGTGCAGCCCGCCGACCCGCAACGCGGACTGCAAGGCGTCCAGGCTGCGGCCCTCCTGCGCCTCGCCACGCCCGAGCTCGTAGTACGTCGCGGCGATCGCGTCCCACCGGCCGCGCGGGTCGGCGATGTGGTCCACGAACAGGGTGAGCGCCTGCACGACCCCGGCTCTGAGGTGGGCCCGGTGCGTCCCGTCGGCCGGCCGGGCGTACTCCGGAACCTGTCCGCGCACCTCCTCCTCCACCTCGTCGGCCACGGCCTCCAGTTGGGCACGCAGCAACTCGGCCAGGTCGGGCGGCACAAGGGCGGCACCGAGACCGTCCGGCACGCCGTGCGGGGTGGGGGACGCCACGGCAGGCCCTCCTTTCACCCGGAAGCGGTTCACCCACGGGCTGATGCCCGTGGGGCGAGGGGCAAGTCCTGTGTTGGACGGACGTCCCCTGCGCTGCGTTCCGTGCCCCGACGGCACCGACATCACTCCGCCACCCCCAGCGCACCGGCGAGCATCGGCCACGACGCGGTGAACTCCTGTTTCCAGTAGGCCCAGCTGTGTCCTCCTCCTGCGTAGAAGTGGGTCGTGACCGGGATGCCGAGCAGCGCCAGCGTGTCGGTGAAGGCGTGGGCGGAGGGCCACAGGGCGCTCTCCAGCGCCTCGGGCAGCCAGTCCCCGGTGCCGCCGGCAAGCCCGCTGCCGTTGGAGACGTACAGGGCGGTGCCGCGCAGCCCCTTGGCGCGGGCCCGCGGGTTGAAGTCGCGCCAGGTGAGGAGATTCAGGAGCGGACTGCCCCAGAGGGAGTGGGCTGCCAGGTTCTCGCGGGCCACGATGGCGTCCATCAAGGTGGGCACACCGGGTGCGGTGGTGTCGAGGATTCCGCTGTAGGAGGCCGCCGCGGCGAACGCCCCCGGATGACGTGCCGTGTGCGCCATCGCCCCGTAGCCACCGGTGGACACCCCTGCCACGACCCGTACACCGGACGCCCGGTAGTCGCGGGCGAGCAGCGCGGGGACCTCCTCGACCTGGAAGGTCTCGTAGTCGGGGCCGCTGCGCCAGGCGGTGGGAATGCCGGTGGGGCCCGCGTCCGGCATCGCCACGATCAGGTCCCGGCCCTCGGTGAAGGCCTCGATGTCCGTCTCCCGGGTCCAGGACGTGTAGTCGTCGTGGGCGCCGTGCAGCAGATACAGGACGGGGTAGGTCCGGCCGGGCTGCGTGTCGAAGCCCGACGGCAGGATCAGCCGTACCGGCGCACTGCCGCCCAGGGCGGCGGAGGACAAGGACACGTCGAGTGTGCGCGGCCCGAGTCGCGTGGCGGCGGTGGCAGGCCGGGCGCCGAACAGGACGGCCAGACCGGCGGCCGCCGCGGCCTTGGTGACGGTGCGTCGGGACACTCCGGTGGTGCGGTGGGGCATGGCGGCTCTCCTCGGATCACGTGCGGTGGGTGCCCTCGGCGAGCTCCCGCCGCAGATGGGCGGCGATCTCGTCGACGTGCGGCGGGTCGAGCAGCGACAGATGGTGCCCCGCGACCGGTACGACCGTCAGGCGCGGGCATACCTCGTCCCACCCGAGCGCCTCGTCGTCCCGTTCGTACGCGGGGTCGCGCACGGTGTGCGGAGCGGGCTCGGTGGCCCGGTACAGCACCACACGCCCGCCGTGGCGGCGGGGGCGGTGGGCCTCGCCGGTCCGCAGGTCCAGGTAGGAGGCGCGCTGGTGTTCCAGTGCGGCCGACGGCACGGCGCCGGACGAGCGCAGGATCCGCAGCACGGTGTCGATGCGCTCGCCGTCGTCGTCCATCGCGACCAGTTCGTCGTACGGCAGTTCCAGCCGGACTCCGTAGGCGTCGGCGACATGGCGGGCGAAGCCTGTGAAGTGGGCGCGGATCCGGTCGGCCGGTGTGTGATCGGGCTGGGGGAGGGGCCGTACGGAGTCGATGAGCACCACCAGCTCCACGTCCCGTCCCGCGGCGGTGAGCTGCCGTGCGGCCTCTTGGGCGACGAACCCGCCGAAGGACCAACCGGCCAGCAGGCAGGGCCCGTTGGGATGGGCGGTGGCGACGGCCTCGGCGTAGCGACGGGCCTTGTCGGTCACTGTGGGGGCGTCTTCGAGCCGCTCCAGGCCGTACACCGGGCGCTCGTCCCCGAGCCGCTCGGCGAGCGTCCGGTAGACGTCGGTCGTGCCGCCGGCGGCGTGGACGAGGAAGAGCGGGGCCCCGGAGCCCGAGGCGCGCAGAGTCCGCAGCGGGTGGGCCGACTCGCCTGTGGAGAGCGCCTGTTGGAGGAGATCGGAGACGTTGTCGACGGTGGCCGCGCCGAGCAGATCGCGCAGCGGCAGTTCGATCCGGAACTCGCCTTCCAGGGCGGTACGGATCCGGACGGCCATCAACGAGTCGAGGCCGAGGTCGGTGAGGGCGGTGGTGGGGGTGACGCGGGTCGCCGGGTGACCGGTGACGGTGGCGATGTGGTGGCGCAGGCGGGCGGCGACGGAGGTGTCCTCCGGTGCGGCGGCCTCCTCGGAGGACACCGCTGTGGTGGGCGTCGTACGCCCGTCCGTCCACCAGTGCCGGACGTGCCGCCAGCGGGGCGCGGGCAGGTCGATGACGCGCCCCGGTGGCAAGGGCAGGCGTCCGCCCGCGCAGTACAGGGCGCCCACCTGGGTGAGGAAGTCGGCGCAGCCGCAGGCGTCCCGGCGCAGCGTGCCGACGACGAGGGTCCCGGGAGCGGTGTCGGTGAGGGCCCGGGTCAGGACCGGGTGGGGCGAGATCTCGACGAAGGCGGTGTGGCCGTCGGCCGCGGCCGACGCGACGGCCTGGTCCAGACGCACGGGCCGCCGCAGGTTCGCGGCCCAGTGGGCGGCGTCGAACACGCAGTCGCCGCGTGGGTCGTCCAGGACGGTGGAGTAGACGGGGACGCGGGGCGGCCCGCCCTGGATGTGGTCCAGGGCGTCGGTCAACTCGGCCAGCAGTGGCTCGACTTGGGGCGAGTGTCCGGCACCGACGACCCGCATGGCGCGGGCGACGCGTCCTTGTCGCTCCAGCCGGCGTACGAGCCGGCCCACCGCCTCCTCCTCGCCGGTGACGACCTTCTGCCCGGGCGAGGAGTGGACGGCGACATGCACACCGGGGAACTCCTGGAACAGGGCGTCGAGTTCACCGTCGTCGAGGTCGACGACGGCCATCGCACCGCCGCGCAGCCCGCTGAGCAGCCGAGCCCGTAGGGCGACGACCCGGGCCGCGTCCGACACGTCCAGCGCACCGGCGCACACCGCGGCGGCCACCTCGCCCAGGGAGTGGCCGATGACGGCGGCGGGTTCGACACCGTACGCACGCCACAGCTCGGCGAGCGCCACCTGGAGGCCGAACAGCACGGGCTGGGCCACCTCCAGACGGTCGAGATCACCGCCGGACGCGAGGTGTTCGTACAGGGACAGACCGCACTCCGCGGTCAGCTGCCCGTCGAGCTTCTCCACGATGGCGGCGAAGACGGGATCCTCGGCCAGCAGACGCTGCCCCATGCCGACCCACTGGCTGCCGTACCCGGAGAAGACCCACACCGGGCCGCGCCCCACGAGATCACGCTCACCGGTCACGACCCGGGCGTGCGAGCGGCCCTGCGTCAACGCGGCCAGCCCGTCCGCGAGTTCGGTACGGTCACCGGCGACCACCGCGGCACGCAGGGGACCTCGCCCGGCGCGCCCGGCGAGCGTACGGGCGATGTCGGCAGGCTGCGCGGCATGCCCCTGGGGCGTACCGAGCCAGTCGGCCAGCCGACCCGCGGTGTCCCGGACGCGTGCGGTGTCGAGGTCGGAGAGGAGGTGGAGGCGGGCGGCCGGCTCACCGGTCGGAGCCGCCGACGGCAGCACGCCGGGCCGCCATTCCTCCAGCACCGCATGGGCGTTGGCCCCGCTGAAACCGAACCCGGAGACCCCGGCGGTGGCCGTCCCGCCGTAACGCGGCCACGGCTCGCACTCGGACACCACCCGCAGTCGTACGTCGTCCAGGGAACTGCCTCCGGTGCAGTGCAGGGACGGCGGAACGAGGTCGTGGTGCAGTGCGAGGACCGTCTTGACCAGCCCGGCGATGCCCGCGGCGGACTCCAGATGGCCGAGGTTGCCCTTGACGGAACCGAGGAGCAGTGGCTGATCCGGGTCGCGGTCCGCACCGAGCACCCTGCCGAGCGCACCCGCCTCGATCGGGTCGCCGAGGGGGGTACCGGTGCCGTGCGCCTCGACGTGGTCGACGTGCCCCGGGGGGAGCCCGGCCC
Source organism: Streptomyces fulvoviolaceus (assembly GCF_000718165.1). Classification (GTDB taxonomy): domain Bacteria; phylum Actinomycetota; class Actinomycetes; order Streptomycetales; family Streptomycetaceae; genus Streptomyces; species Streptomyces fulvoviolaceus. Next base: position 114,338 of record NZ_JOEY01000037.1, read on the forward strand.
GCGCGTACGCCGTCGTCAGAAGAGCCTGCTGGGCCGCGGGGTTGGGAGCCAGGAGGCCGTTGGAACGGCCGTCGGAGTTGACGGCCGTGGCGCGGATGACGGCGAGGACCCGGTCGCCGTCCCGCTCGGCGTCGGACAGCCGCTTCAGAAGCACGGCCGCGCATCCCTCGCCGCGTCCGATGCCGTCGGCTGCCGCCGAGAAGGGCTTGCACCGCCCGTCCGGCGCGAGAGCGCCCGCCCGCCGGAACGCGACGGTCACGGCGGGGGAGAGCAGCACGTTGACCCCTGCGGCGATCGCGGTGTCGCTCTCGCCCGTGCGCAGGCTGACACAGGCGTGGTGCACGGCGACCAGCGAGGAGGAACAGGCGGTGTCGACGGCCATGCTCGGCCCGCGGGCGTCCAGCACGTACGCCAGCCGGCCCGCGGCGACGCTCAGTGCCGCACCGGCCGGTGCCCAGGGATCCACGGCTGCCGGGTCGGCTCCGGTGAGCGAGCCGTACTCCGGGGCGGAGACTCCGACGAAGACACCCGTGGCGGTGCCGGCGAGGGACGCGGCAGGGACGGCGGCGTGGTCGAGGGCCTCGTGGACGACCTCCAGGAGGATCCGCTGCTGCGGATCCATCACCGCGGCCTCGCGCGGGGTGATGCGGAAGAAGTCCGCGTCGAACCCGGCGATGTCGTCGAGGTAACCGCCGTAGGGAAGGGCGTCGGCGGGCGGGAAGGCGGTGAAGTCGCGCCAGCGGTCCTCGGGGACCCGCCGGATCGCATCCACGCCCTCGCTCAGCAACCGCCAGTAGTCGCCCGGGCCGTGCACACCCCCGGGCAGCCGGCACCCGACCCCGATGACGGCGACGGGCTCGCCGGGCAGCCCGGGTGCCACTGGGGGAGTGGCCTGTGCCTTTGCCGCGGTACGGCCGCACAGATGCGCCACCAGGGCATCTCCGGTGGGCGCCTCCCACAGCAGCGTCGCCGGCAGTTCACGGCCCGTGGCCCTGGAGAGCTCACCGGCCAGGACGACCGCGTCCCGCGAGGACATGCCGAGGTCCGCCAGCGGCCGGTCCATCGGGACGTCCTCGGCGGCCGTGCCGCTCCAGGCGGCCACCCGGTCCAGGATCAGACGGCGTAACGCGCTCTCGTCGGCGGCCCTCATCCCTGGCTCCCCACCGCGTAGGCGCCCGCCAGATACCGCTCCCGGGTCCGCGCCCGCGACACCTTGCCGCTGGAGGTACGCGGCACGGTGCCCGGAGGGACGAGGACGATGTCGGCGAGCCGCAGCCCGTGCCGCCCGGAGACGGCCGCCCGCACGGCACGCACCAGCTCCGGTACGTCGATCCGGGCGAGGCTCGTCGTCCGCACGTGCTCGGCCACCACGACCACCCGCTCACCGGAGCCGCCCGGTACACCGAAGGCGGCGAGCCGGTCCCGCCGTACGGCCGGATGCGCGTCCTGCGCCGTGCCCTCCACGTCCTGCGGGTAGTGGTTGCGGCCGTCGACGACGATGAGGTCCTTCAGACGCCCCGTGACGATCAACTGCCCGTCCAGGACCGTCCCCAGATCACCGGTGCGCAGCCAGGAACCCGGGGCGCCCGGGAGCACGGCGCCGAACACGCGCCGGGTGTGCTCGTCCTGTCCCCAGTAGCCGCGCCCCACATTGGGACCCTGCACCAGGATCTCGCCGACCTCCCCCTCGGACAGGACGGCATGGCTCACGGGATCGGCGATACGGACCCGCTGCCCCGCCGGAGTGCCGCAGCCCGCCAGCACCACGGCCCTGGGGTCGTCGGGCCGCGCGGGCAGGGCCTTCCCGGCGGCGAGGGCGTCGCGGTCGAGTGCGAACCGGCCGAGCGGCTGCCCGGGGCGGGAGGCACTGACGAAGACAGTGGCCTCGGCGAGCCCGTACGACGGACAGTGGACGTCCGGTGCGAGCCCCTGTCCGGCGAAGGCGGCGTGGAAGCGGTCGGCCGTGTGAAGGCGGACCGGCTCGCTCCCGTTGATCAGAGCGGCGACGCCGTCCAGCCGCAGATCCGCCTTCTGCGCGTCGGTCACGGTCGACGTGCAGTAGTCGTAGGCGAAGTTGGGTGCCGCGCTCAGCGCGCGCGGATGCGCGGCCAACAGCCTTAGCCAGCGCACCGGTTCGTGCAGGAACGCGGCCGGATCCATGAGCACTGACAGCAGACCCCGCACCACCGGGGCGGCGACACTCAGGACGAGCCCCATGTCGTGGTAGAGCGGCAGCCAGCCCACGCAGGTCACCGGACGGGTGTCGGCACCGTAGGCGGACAGCGCCTGGCGGGCGTTGGCGACGACGTTGGCGTGGCTGATCTCCACGCCGGCCGGGGTGCGGGTCGAGCCGGAGGTGTACTGGAGGTACGCGACCCTTTCGCCGACCGGCTGCCACGCTCCGGCGGCGGCGTCGGGCACCTGATCGACGGCGACGATCCGCACCGGCGTCTCATCGCAGAAATCCCGCACCGCCTCCAGGATTTGACTTGTCGTCACCACGACGGTCGCACCGGCATCGGCCAGGACGGCCGAGAGCCGCTCCGCCTGCCCGGGCAGATGGGGCGGATACAGCGGCACGGCGACCAGGCCGGCGGCCAGCGCCCCCAGGAAGCCGGTGACGTACTCCGTCCCCTGCGGGCACAGCAGCGCGACCCGCGCCCCGGGCTCCGCCTCCGCGGCGAGCCGGGCGGCCACCGCCCGCATGCGCAGATCCAGACGCCGCCAGGTCAGCGTGCGGTGGACACCGCGCGAGTGCGCGGCGGGATGGTCGACGAAGGTGAACGCCCTGCGGTCGGGAGTGGTTTCGGCCCAGTGCCGCACGTACTCGGGCAGACTTCGGCACGTGGGGACGAGCGGGGGGCGGCGGCTGTCCATCGGGCATGGCTCCTCACGTCGTGCGATACGGCGTCGCGAAACGTCTGCGATCGGCTGGGGAGGGACGGACCGGTCAGAGCGGGATGTTGCCGTGCCGGCGCTCCGGCATCGGGGCACGCTTGCCGCGCAGCGCACGCAGGGCACGGCAGATCTGGGCGCGGGTGTCACTCGGGGCGATCACGGCATCGACGTAGCCGCGCTCGGCGGCCAGATAGGGCGTGCCGTACGTGCTCTCGTACGAGGCGACGAGACGGGCCCGCAGCGCCTCGGGGTCGGCGGCGGCCGCGAGTTCACGCCGGTGCAGGACACCCACCGCGCCCTCGGCGCCCATCACGGCGATCCGCGCGGTGGGCCAGGCGAAGTTGAGGTCGGCGCCCAGGTGCTTGGAGCCCATCACCGCGTACCCGCCGCCGTACGCCTTGCGCACCACCACCGTGACCTTCGGGACGGTCGCCTCGGCATAGGCGTACAGCAGCTTGGCGCCGCGCCGGATGATCCCGGCCTGCTCCTGACGGACGCCGGAGAGATAGCCCGGGACGTCGGCGAAGGTCAGCAACGGGATGCCGAACGCGTCGCAGAACCGTACGAAGCGCGCGGCCTTCTCGGAGGCGTCGATGTCCAGGACTCCGGCCGCGTGCAGCGGCTGGTTGGCGACGACCCCGACGGGATGTCCCTCCACGAGGGCCAGCGCGCAGATGATGTTCGGCGCGAACAGCTCCTGGACCTCGAGGAGTTCGCCGCCGTCGACGACCGCGCGCAGGACGTCGCGCATGTCGTAGGCCTGCCCGAGCCGGTCCGGCACGATGTCGTCGAGCGGCACGTCGACGGGCACCGGAGCGGGCGCGTACTGCGGGGGCCGCTCCAGGTTGTTGGCGGGCAGGTACGACAGCAGGTCGCGTACGGTGTCCAGGGCCTCCACCTCGTCGGCGGCGAGGAAGTGGGCGTTGCCGTTGAGGGAGTTGCTGGTGCGGGCGCCGCCCAGCTCCTCGGCGCTGGTGCGCTCCCCGGTGACCGCCTCGATGACGTCGGGGCCGGTGACGAACATGTGCGAGGCGCCGTCCACCATCACGGTGAAGTCGGTGATGGCCGGCGAGTACGCGGCCCCACCGGCGCACGGCCCGAGGACGACGGAGATCTGCGGGATCACCCCGGACGCCTGCACGTTGCGGCGCACCAGCTCGGCGTAGAGGGCGAGCGAGGTGACGCCCTCCTGGATGCGGGCGCCGCCGCCGTCGTTGAGCCCGATGACCGGGCAACCGGTCTTCAGGGCGAGGTCCATGAGGGCGACGGTCTTCTCGCCGAAGGCCTCGCCCATGCTGCCGCCGAAGACCGTCGAGTCCTGGGCGAACACACAGACCGGACGGCTGTCGACGGTGCCGTACCCGGTGACCACCCCGTCTCCGTACGGCCGACGGGCACCGTCCCCGGCGGGCCGGGCCCGGACGAACAGCCCGGTCTCGGAGAACGACCCCGCGTCCAGCAGCAGGTCGATCCGCTCCCGGGCACTGAACTGACCTCGTCTTCTGGGCCCGTTCCCGGCCACCGCCTGTGCCCTGCGGGTCTCCAGCGCGAGGACGCGGTCGGTGGTGCGGTCGGGCACATGGATCGTCGTCACCTCTAGTGTCACAGCCACCTCCGAAGTGGCCTTCGAATATGGCAGCGCAGCGGGGGCGGGCCGAGCCGAACGCCCGTGCGTTTGCGTGAGGTGAGTCCTGAGGGGGCGGCCTTCGTCCGCGGGTGACAAGGGTCTGTGCGGGACGAGGGCGTCTCCTGTGCACTGCTTTTGAGACAAACTGGCTGGAGAAAAGGTGCAGACCTAATCCGTGGCGCGCTCTTTTCGCAGGCCGTGCGGCGCTGAAGCCCGGCGTCGAAGTACGCGAATGAGTCAGTGTCAGGAAACGAATCGACCCGCCGGTTGATAGTTCAACGGGCGCGCTGCAAGAATCCCCACCCGACCCCGTCGTCACCCATCGACGTACAGGTCGGCTGCCGAACAGGGCCCCCAGTCCGCCGCAATTCCAATAGCGCGAATTTCGGATTCACGAACCCCCCACAAAGTCCGCACAGAGCACGACTGCGGCGTGCCCTCGCACGCCTTCCGGTTGCGCGGCACGAAGCAGCAAAGAAGGTGCATCGGTGTCACGGCACTCCACACGGTTCGGCTCCCCGCCGCCCTACTCCCCGACGCCCCCCGAACAGGCGGAGCGGCAACAGGTGTCGCGCGACCCCGCATACCAGTCGCTCCGCCGCATCCGCCGGCGCTTCGGAGTCAGAGCGACGGCTGTCGCCGTCGGCGGATTCCTGCTGTACGTCCTGCTGTCGAGCTTTGTACCCGGCCTGATGAACCAGCCCCTGATCGGTCACCTCACCGTCGGACTGGCCCTGGGCCTCGGGCAGTTCGTGCTGATGGCCGTGATCGTCTGGCGCTACCTCGTGCACATACGCACTCATGTCACACCGCTGGTCCGCGGCCTGCGGGGTCTCGCCCGCCAACACGAGGCCGCAGGGCGAGGGCGAGCGGTGCCCGGACCCGCCATGGCTCCCCGCGACGGGGAGTACCGCTCATGGTGATCGGCGCCGCGGTCTCGGACCGCCTCAGCCTGCAGCTCACGCTCGTGCTCTTCCTGTCCGTGGTCGTCGTCACCCTGTTCACGGCACTGCTGACCGCGCCGCAACGCGACGAGATCAGCGAGTTCTACCTGGGCAACCGCACCATGTCGCCGCTGCGCAACGGGCTGGCGATGTGCGGCGACTATCTGTCGGCCGCCACGCTGCTGGGCAGCACCGGCCTGGTCGCCCTGACCGGCTATGACGGACTGCTGTACCTGTGCGGGACCGCGGTCGCCTGGATGATGGTCCTGCTGCTGATCGCCGAACCCCTGCGCAACACCGGCAAGTTCACCCTGGGCGACACACTCGCGCTGCGCGTGCCACGCATGCAGCGGCCGGTACGGCTGGCCCTGGCCGTCTGCACACTGGCCATCACCACCCTGTATCTCGTCGCTCAACTCGTCGGCAGTGTCGCCCTGTTGACCCAGTTCACCGGTGAGCCCAGCGCCACCACCCGCACCCTGTGCGTGGTCGTCATCGGCACCGTCGTCATCGTGTACGCCGCCATCGGAGGCATGCCCGGTGCCACCTTCATCCAGGTCGTCAAAGCCGTGATGCTGATCTCCGGCGTCACGGTGACCGCCGTGATGGTGCTGCACCGCTTCGACTGGAACATCGACGCCCTGCTCACCGCCGCCGCGGACAACAGCGGTTCGGGGACGCGGTTCCTGGAGCCCGGGCTGCGCTACGGCGCCAGCACGAACAGCAAACTGGACTTCTTCAGCCTGCAGTTGGCCATCGTGCTGGGCCTCGCCGCGCTCCCGCACGTGATGATGCGGCTGCTCGCCCCTAAGGAGGTCGGTGTCCTGCGGACGTCCGTGGTGTGGGGCATGGGCCTGGTCAGCCTCGTCTGCCTGGCGGCGGGCATCCTCGGTCTGGGTGCCACCGCTGTCGTGGGCCGTGACACCATCGCCGACACCGACCGCAAGGGCGACGCCGCCGTCCTGCTGCTGGCGCACGACCTGGGCGGGGCCGTTCTGACCGCCCTCCTGTCCTGCCTGGCCTTCGTCACGCTGTTGGCGGTCGCGGCAGGTCTCACCCTGGCCGCGGCGACCTCCCTCGCCCACGACCTCTACGGCGAGGTGATCCGCAAGGGCAGGGCCACACAGACGGAGGAAGTGGCCGTCGCCCGGCTCGCGGCAGCCGTCATCGGCATCCTCGGCATGCTGCTCGCCCTGATCTCCTGGGGCGCCAACACCGCCACGCTGGCCTTCCTCGCCTTCGCCATCGCCGCGTCCGCCATCCTGCCGACCCTCGTCTACACGCTCTTCTGGCGGCGCTTCACCGCACAGGGTGCCCTGCTGAGTCTCTGCGGCGGCCTGCTGTGCTCCGTGGCGCTCGTGGTCTTCTCTCCCGTCGTCTCCTCCACCCCCACCTCGTTCTATCCGTCCGCGGATTTCGCCTGGTTCCCCCTGCAGAATCCCGGAATCGTCTCCATCCCGGCCGGCTTCCTCCTCGGCTGGCTCGGTTCGGTACTGAGCCGGCCCGAAACGCCGGAAATCTACGAGGACTTCGAAGTCCGTACGCTGGTCGGAGTCGACTAGTGCCGGTCGAGAAGATCAGTGGCGGAATTGTGGATTTTTCGTTGGCCACTCACGCGGAGAAGGTGCGCACCTTGTGCGGTACGGATTCTTAAAGCTCCGGGGCTCAATGCAGACTTGCGGCAACAACTCCCGTGCAGTACTTAGGTGAATCATGAATTTGTTCAGCCGTGGCACCCCGTTCCGCCGCCCGGAGCCCGCCGTCACTCCCCAGTCATCCGCCAGGCCGCAGGCTGCCGGCACCGTGGTCCTTCCGGATCCGGCGCTGGCGGCGCTGACCGGGGAATGGGTCATCGACCCCGCGCACAGCAGGATAGGCTTCTCCGTACGGCACGCCATGGTGACCACGGTGCGCGGCGCGTTCCCGGAATACCAGAGCCGCCTCTACTTCGACGGCCGCGACCCGGCCCGCTCGCAGGCGGAGATCATCCTGTCCACCGGAAGTGTGGACACAGGAGTCGAACAGCGTGACGCGCACCTGGTGGGACGCGACTTCCTGGACGCCAGGGCCTACCCGCGCATGCGTTTCGCCAGTACCGCCGTGGAGGTCGGGGGCTCCGACGTCTACCGTATGACCGGCGATCTCACCATCAAGGACGTCACCCGTCCCGTCGTTCTGGAGCTCACCTACATAGGACACGTCACCGACCCCTTCGGATATCAGCGGGTCGGTTTCGACGGCACCACCACGATCAACCGTTCCGAATGGGGCCTTACGTACAATTCCAAACTCGCCGAAGGCGGCGCCATGGTGAGCGAGAAGGTGCGCCTCCAATTCGACATCGCCGCAATCCGTACGGCCCCTGTCGGCTGACGGAGAACCCGGTCCACCACAGTTCTGAACCCCCAGGTCGGGTACCTGGGGGTTCTCCCTTTCACCGTCCGCGGACCAGCCCGGCGAGGTACCGCCACAGCGACGAACGCGGCCGTTCGGCGCGGCCGACGGTCGGAGGATGACCGGGCGGGGGAGGGAAGCCCGTATCCGCAGCCGGAGCAGTAGGGGCGGCCGGGGTGTCCGCGAGCGTGTAGCGGACCGGCAGCGAGCGCAGGCCGCGCATGAACGGGGAGGACCGCCAGGGGAGTTGGTCGACGGGCAGGGCCAGCTCCATCCCGGACAGGCGATCCAGCAGCCTGCTCACTCCGATCCCCGCCACACCGGTTGCCAGCTCCCTGGCCGGGCACTGGCGCGGTCCGGCGCCCCAGGCCAGATGCGCCCGAGTGCTGATCGTCGAGGCGGGACAGAGCTTGTCCGCGAAGGCCGGGTCGGCGTGCGCGGCGCCGACGGACACCCACACCGGGTCGCCCGCGGCGATGGTGTACTCGCCCAGCCGGGTGTCGGCCACGGGGAACCGCGGGACGAAGTTGACCAGCGGCGGCTTCTGCATCACCACCTGGTTCATGGTCTCCCTGATCATTCCCGCCGACAGGCTGGCGCGCGCCGAGGCGTTTCCGCCGATCACCTCGACGACCGTGTTGGAGATCAGGATCCCGACATGGTCCGAGGTCATGCCGAGCAGCATCATCAGCTCACGGGACAACTCCTCGACGCTCAGGCCGGGATGGGCGGCGAGGAGATAGGAGGGAAAGTCGTCCCCCGGTTCCTTCATCTTCCAGGCGCCCAGCTCGGCCAGCGCCGCCAGCAGCCGCTCCAGGGCCGGCCCGGCATCGGGGCCGGCGTCCAGCACGCGCCACATGTCCATCAGCGCGTCGTCGTCCTGGGAGCCGGGGAAGCCGAGCAGATGACTGGCGACCATCAGCGGCAGCGGCCGCGAGAACTGGGCGGACAGATCCGCCCAACCGGTGCGGCCGCCCTGCGAGAACAAAGTGATGAGTTCATCCGCGTCCCGGGCGATCAGCGCCTTGAGCCGCTTGGCCTGCGGTTGCCGAGGGTCCTGGAACGGCCTGAGAGCGGCATCCCACGAGGCGCGCAGTCCGCGGTATCCCTCACCGCCCTGGATCAGTACGTGGTTGACGTCGAGCGACGGCGCCAGCGGCCAGTCCTCGGGCAGCCGCCCTTCCTCTCGCGCCCGCCAGTTCTCCAGACCCTTTGGCCAAGCATCGTCGTTGCGCAGGACCTCCAGCGCCTCCTCGTAGCCCAGCACGAGCCAGACGGGGACGCCCAGGAGATCGACCGGCGCGACCGGACCGTGGGTCTGTCGCAGACGTTCGTACACGAGGGCCGGGCGCGTTTCGTAGTCCCGGGTCATGAGCGGTTCGAGGCTCATCGACTCCAACGGCTCATGATGCTCTGCTGCCCCGCTGTTCAGTTGTGACCCCATGACGTCCTTCCCCCGGACGAGCGCTGTTTCTGCCCCTGACAGGGTAAAGATGCCGATCACCGCGCCCGAACAGGGGGTTCCGATCGTCACCGGACCTGCGCATCGACACGAACGGCACTGCTCGAGAGCAGTGCCGTCCGTGGTCTGTTCGATCCGCTACGGGGTCCACTTGATGTTCGGGTTCACATTGCCGGTCCAGTTGAAGATGGCCATGTTGTCCCAGCCGTTACCGCTGTTGTTGATGTCGGTCGGGTCCCAGCCATTGCCGGTCACCGCGTACCAGGTCGGCTCCCAGTAGAAGACGCCGATCGCGCCGGCGTTGCGGGCCGTGTTCTGTACGGCGGTGAAGTTGGCGGCCTGGCCCGCCCAGCTGAGCGCGTAGCCCGAGCACCCGGTGGTGATCGAGTTGCCGGTGCTGTCCGCGTTCGCCGAGGTGAACGGGTAGGCCGTCTCGGCGATGATGACGTCCTTGCCGTAGCGGGACTTCATGTCGGACACGACGCTGCCCATGTTGGCCAGTGTGCCGTGCCAGGGGCAGTAGTACGACAGCCCGGTGATGTCCCAGTTGACGCCCTTGGCGGTGATTCCGTCGTAGAACCAGCGCGCGTTGGCGTCGCTGTCCGCGTCGGCCGTGTGGATGATCACCTTGGTGCCGCTGTTGCATGCCTTGGTCGCGTTGTAACCCGACTTCAGGAGCAGGCTGAGGTTGGTGAAGTCGTTGTTGACGACCTTGCCCTCGTTCCACAGCATGCCGACGTTGATCTCGTTGCCGATCTGCACGCTGTCCGGGGTGGTGCCCTGGGACTTGAGGCTGTTGCAGACGTCGTACGTGTAGTTGTAGACGTCCGTCTGCAACTGGCTGATGTTGTGGCCGGACCAGGCCGCGGGCTTGTTCTGGTTGCCCGGGTCGGCCCAGGTGTCCGAGTAGTGGAAGTCGACCAGCAGCTTGAGGCCCTTGGCCTTGACCTGCTGGGCGTACGCCAGCACCTTGGCCTTGTTGTTGTAGCCGCTGACGGGGTTGTTCCACACCCGCAGGCGGACGTAGTTGACGCCCAGGCCCTTGAGGATGTCGAGCGGGTCCTTGGCGGTGCCGCTCGCGTCGTAGTACTTGGCGCCGAGGTCGAGCGCCCGCTGAGCGGTCGACACGTCGGCACCGAGCATGCTGAGCGAGTTCGCGGCAGCGGCGTCGGTGGGTGTGGTGAGCAGGGACGCGGGCAGGGCGACAGCCGCCAGGAACAGGGCGGCCTTCACTATGCGGCCTGGACCTTTCACGATCATCCCGAACTCCTTCGATCGAGACGTGGCGAAGTCGAGGCCATGGGCCTGACATGCGCATGCGGGGGGTTCCGTGAACGTTCACAGTAGGAGAGGTTTCCTGCCCTGTAAATATCTGTGTCGCCTGTATTTCATCCCAGGTGGTTGGCCTACAGGTCGCTCTGAATATGTGTGTACGTACACAGCATCCAGGGAGCCGCAGAGTGAGCGGCCTCTCGGTGTCGAAGAGCTCGACACGGCTCCGACGTCTCCTGCGGAAGGGAGTCAGCCATGCAGACACTGACTGTCGATGTGTTTCTCTCGGTCGACGGCTGGGCGCGCGGAGCAACCTCGCCCGGCTACTTCGGATACTTCGGCCCCGAGCTGGAAGAGTGGATCACTGCCGAGTCGGCCCTGCCGCAACTGGTCGTCCTCGGGCGACGCACCTACGAGGCGCTCGCGGGACTGCCGGAGGAAGCGCGTGACGCGTCCTGGCACCGGATGACGAAGCTGAAGACTGTCGTGTTCTCGACGACGCTGAAGACGACCTCATGGCCGAACACACGCATCTGCCATGACGACCTCATCACCGAGGTCACTCGTCTCAAAGGCGACAGCGACGTTCCGCTGCGCACCATGGGGAGCCTCTCCGTGGCTCGGCAGCTGTGCGGCGGGGGCCTCGTCGACCGCCTGAGGCTGATGACGTTTCCGCTGCTGGCGGGGGAGTCCGGCCGCGAGCCGTTCTTCGCGGACGCGCCGTCGGCCGACCTGGAGCTGGCCGGCCACCGGGCCCTGGACGGCCGGGTGTTGCTGGTCGAGTACCGGCCGACGGGGCGCGACATTCCGCGGGGCTGAGAGCGGTCTGCTGGGTGGCGTGAACGAGTGTCGGTCGTGCCCGAGTGATCTGCCGGATGAGGCATGGGAGTTGATCCTGCCGGTCATGACGTCATCGGCCGGCCCACCGGAACTGCTCGTCCGGCTCCTCCCGCCGCTCCAACACCCCCGCCGCAACCAGCTGGAGAAGCACCTCATGGATCCATCGGGGGATCCTGCCGGCACGGTATCCGCCCCCGCGAACGTTCCCGCCGGCCTGTTGCCTGAGCGCCCGGACGGGCGAGAGTCGCTCGACGGCAGGGCGAGCGCCGTGCCGTCGAGCGAGTGCCTCAGTGGTAGGTCTGCGGCTTCCCGGGCGTCACCGCCCCGAGGTGTCCTCCGGTGCGGCGAAGGGGTGGCGGATCGGCGTCGGCGGCCATGTGGGTGTGGTGAAGCCGTTCACGGTGAAGGTGTGGGTGCCGGAGCCGACCTCGAACGCGGGCTTCCCGTCGGGCAGTTCGACCACCGCGGTGGTGTTGGGCGGCACGACCGCGATGACCGTGAGGGTGTCGCCGTCCCGCTCCCAGCCCGCCTCGCAACGACCGTACGGGGACTCGTGCACGGCACGTGCGTGGGTGAGGCCGCCGCCCGGCACCGGGGCGATGCGCAGCTTCCGCCGGCCGGGACCGGCCTCACCGAGGCCGGCGACGGTGCGGTGGAGCCAGTCGGCGACCGCCGCGAGTGCGTAGTGGTTGAACGAGGTCATCTCACCGGGATTCATGGTGCCGTCGGGCAGCATCGAGTCCCAGCGCTCCCAGACCGTGGTCGCGCCCATGGTCACGGGGTAGAGCCAGGAGGGGCAGCCGGTCTCCAGCAGCATCCGGTAGGCGATCTCGGGCGCACCCGCGAGGGTGAGCGCGTCGCAGATCAGCGGCGTGCCCGCGAACCCGGTCCCGATCCGGAAACCGGCCCGGCGGACGATCTCCACCAGGCGCTCACCGGCCCGCTCCCGCTGCCGCGCGGTGGGCAGCAGCGCGAACCGGAGCGCGAGCGTGTACGCGGTCTGCGCGTCCGAGGAGAGCAGCCCGCCCGGAGTGACGAACTCGTCGGCGAAGGCGGCGCGCACCCGTGCGGCCAGCTGTGCGTACCGCCGGGCGTGCTCGGGCTCGTCCAGCAGGTCCGCCACCTGGGCCATGACGGCGGCGGTGTGGGCCGTATAGGCGTTGGCCACCAGGTCGGGGTCGGTGCGGGCCGCCCCGGGGTTCTCGGGCGGGGCGGCCGGGTCGAGCCAGTCCCCGAACTGGAAGTCGGCACGCCACAGCCCGCCGCCCTGCTCGACGTACCGCTCCAGTTCGTCGGCCCAGCCGGACATCGACTCCCACTGGGTGCGCAGCAACTCCCGGTCGCCGTAAGCCTGGTACAGCGCCCAGGGGACGAGGACCGCACTGTCGCCCCAGATCGCGGTCGGCGCGTTGGGGAAGCCCTCGGGCAGGGCGTCGGGCACAACGAGGGGCGGTATCGCGCCGTCGGTGCGGGCGAGTTGTTCGGCGGCGAGGTCGCGCAGCCAGGAGGAGAGCATGCCGGAACAGTCGTAGAGGAAGGTGGCCGTGGGGGAGGAGACGGCGATGTCGCCCGTCCAGCCGAGGCGTTCGTCGCGCTGCGGGCAGTCGGTGGGCACGTCCAGGAAGTTGCCGCGCATGCCCCACACCACGTTGGCGTGCAGCTGGTCGACCAGCGGCTCGGAGCACTCGAACCAGCCGGTGCGCTCCATGTCGGTGTGCAGGACGACGGCTTCGATGTCGCTGGGGTCCAACGCGCCGGGCCAGCCGTCCACTTGGGCGTAGCGGAAACCGTGGAAGGTGAAGAGGGGCTCGTAACGCTCGCCCTCGGGCGCTCCCTTGAGCGTGTAGCGGTCGGTGGCCTCGGCGACCCGCAGCGGGCGCAGGGCGAGTTCACCGTTCTCCAGCACCTCGGCGTGGCGCAGGGTGACCGTCTCACCCGCCGCGCCCTTGACGCGGATGCGCAGGCGGCCGACCAGGTTCTGCCCGAAGTCCAGCACCGTCCGCCCGGCGGGGGTGGTGAGTACCTCCACGGGCCGCAGCGTTCCGGTGCGGCGCACCGGCGGGCCGGGAGGTGACTCCAACCCGGTGTGCGGCAGTGGGAGTTCGGTGACGGCACCCCAGCCCTCCGTGTCGTGCCAAGTGCGTTCGAGGCGCGCGTCGTACTCCTCGCCGTCGTACAGCTCGGAGCGGATCACCGGGCCGGTCGCCGCCTGCCACCGCTCGTCGGTGGCGATCGTCTCGCGGCTGCCGTCGGCGTACACGATCTCCAGCTGGGCGAGCAGCGCGGGCCGCTCGCCGTAGACGGCGCGGCGGCCACCGTGAAAGCCGAGCCTGCCGCTGTACCAGCCCTCGCCGAGCTGCGCCCCGAGGACGTTCTCACCGTCGCGCAGCAGCCCTGTCACGTCGTACGTCAAACAGCGCAGCCGGTGGTGGTACGAGGACCAGCCGGGCGCGAGCACATCCTCGCCCACCGGCCGCCCGTTGAGCTCCGGCTGGAAGACGCCCAGCGCGGTGACGTACAGGCGGGCCGAGGCGATCGGTCCGCGCGTGTGGAAGGCGCGGCGCAGCAGGACGACGGGTTGCGGGCGGCCCGGGTCGATGCCGAGGTCGGGGGCGATCGGGCGGGCCGTCCAGTCGGCGCGGTCCAGCAGCCCGGTCTCCGCGTACGCGACCGGCGACCACGCGGAGACGCGGCCCTCGGCGTCCCACACCCGCACCCGCGCGCCGACGCGGGTACGCGATTCCAGCTCCGGTCCCGGCCAGGGCACCAGCACCGACTCGTCCGACGCGACGCGACCGGTGCCGCCGGTCAACGTTCCGCTGCCGTCGACGAGTTCGATCTCGTACGCGGACTGCCACCAGCCCGGCCGGTCCGTCCCGGTGCGCCAGCTCAGCCGGGGACGCCGCTCACCGATGCCGAGCGGTTCGCGGTGGTGTTCGAAGACGGGGGCGGTGACCTTCATGGGTGTCGACTTCCTTGTGTGTGGTGGCGTACGCGTGCCGGTGGGCGGCCCCCCCCGTGTCAGGTACGGGTGGCCGCCCACCCGGGTCACAGCGCGGTGGCGGGGGCGGTGGCCTTGGCGGCACCCGCGGTCGGGATGTTCGCGCCCTGCGGTGCGATCGACCGCACGATCCAGACGCCGAGCACCGCGGAGATCGCTACGCACGCCGTCGTGGTCCACAGCACCAGCGCACCGCTGACGCCCATGAGCACGGGAGTGGCCAGCCCGGCGAGACCGCAGAGGGTTGGGAACTGCTGGGGTGTGGCTGGGCGGGAGTGCGTTCTGGCGCGCGTGAGTGAGCGTGGAGGGTCTTGGCGGGCGGCTGGGTGCTGTCGTCCCGGGAGGGGAATCGGGGTTCGTCCATCGAATGTGTGACCTTTCCGTGTGGTGTTCGTTGGGTGTGATGAGCGGGTTGTCGAGGGGCTGTACGGGGGGTGTGGGG
>NZ_JOEY01000038.1 GCF_000718165.1 Streptomyces fulvoviolaceus
GATCCGTGCCGCCGGACCGCGGAGCGAACGCGGGCAACCAGAACGCCCAACACCGTTCGGAGCGTTCGGCTGAGCATGAATCCTGGCAACAGGACTCACTCCCACTCAGTCCTTAGGAACGGTTGCTCAGGAGGCTGTCCTCGTTCCACCGAGTCGCGGGTCGACGTGGATCTTGGGGCCGGGTCCGGCGTAGGCCGGGCGTTCGCCGGCGAGAACGGGGCCGACCTCGTCGAGCCCCACGGTGGCGGCGACGAGCGGCCTCGGGTCGACCGAACCGGCCGCGTATGCGCCGATGGTGGCGTCCAGGCCGGGGGAGGCGGACAGGACGCCCACAGCGGTCACGTCCTTCAGGGCGAGCGTGCGGGTGTCGATCCTGCTGGGCTCGCCGGCCAGCCCGACGTACACCACGCGGCCGGCCGGTTCGATCAACTCCAGGGCCGGCTCCGGCAGATGGGCCGCGTTCGAGGCGTCGACGACCGCGTCGAAGGGCAGGTCCGGGACGGAGTCCTGTGCCCACACGTGGGTGAAGCCCAGTTCGCGGGCGAAGGACAGGGAGTCGTCGGTGCGGCCCATGAGGTGGACTTCCGCTCCGGCGGCACGCAGGAACATCGCGACGAGCAGTCCGATCGTCCCCGGGCCCAGGACCAGGACGCGGTCCCCGGGGCGTGCCGCGGCGCCCTGCGCGGCGCGCAGGGCGTTGCCGCCCGGCTCCACGAGCGCGCCGAGCACGGCGTCGACGGAGTCGGGAAGGGCATGCAACGAGGAGGCGGGGACCGCGAGTTGCTCCGCGAGGGCACCGGCCTGGCCCCCGCGGATGCCGACCTCCCGCCGCTTCTCGCACACGTGCTGGTGGCCCCGCAGGCAGCGTCGGCAGTCGCCGCAGCCGAGCATCGTGTCCCCCATGACACGGCGGCCGAGCAGGCCGGGGTCGACGCCCTCGCCGACCGCCGCCACGCGGCCGGCCCACTCGTGGCCCAGCCGCATCGGATAGGTGGAGTGCCCTCGGTGGAGATAGGCCATCGCACCGGTGAAGAACTCCATGTCGGTACCGCACACGCCGACCCGCTCGACGTCGACGACCACCTCACCGGGACCGGCCACCGGCGCCGGGAGGTCCTGGACCTCGTACGCGCCGGGGGCGGTCAGCACGAATGCGCGCATCAGGGTCTGTCTCCAAGGCTCGGTCACGGAGGGCGGGATTCATCGGTGTGGTTCGCCGAGCGGTCCCAGGAGGGTGCGGATCTCGGTGAGTGCGTCGACCAGGGTCGTCAGGGGCGTCCGGTACGCCAGCGCGCTGACGCTCACCGCTCCGGAGGGGATCGTCGGCGAGGTCAGGTACAGCGGCAGGGCGAGGCAGTTGACCCCGGTCTCGTTCTCCTGGTCGTCGACGCCGTAGCCCCTCACGCGCGTGGCCACCAGCTCACGGTGCAGGTCGGCGGCCGCGCACAGGCTCCGTGGCGTGCGGCGCTCCGGAGGGGAGGCGCCGATCCACGCCTCGACCTCCGCCAGGGAGCTCAACTGCCGTGTCAGCAGCAGCTTGCCGACGGCGGTGGTGTGGGCGGGGTTGCGCCCGCCGATCGTCGACGTGAGCCGGACCGCACCGGTGGGAGGGTCGACCTTGGCACGGTAGACGACCTCGTGGCCGTCGAGCACCGCGTAGTGCGCCGTCTCGCCGAACCGGTGGGCCAGCGCTTCGAGTACGGGGCGGACGCGCACGTGCTCGGGCCGGGCCTCGTGGTGGGCGAAGGCCATGCGCAGGAACTCGTCGCCGAGCACATAGCGGCCGCGGGCGTCCTGGTCGGCGAGACCGGCCCGGCGCAGCGCACCGAGCGCCCGGTGCACGGTCGGCTTGGGGCTGCCGATCGCACGGGTCAGCTCCTCCAGACCCGCCCCGTCGGCATGCCGAGCGAGCTCCCTGAGGACTGCCAGCACCCGGTCCGATCCCACAAGTCGGCTGTTCCCGGCGCCAGTTGTGCTGTCCTTGCCAGGGGCTGTCGAACCGTCGTACGTCTGCGTATGCTCCATGGCGTTCCAGACTGTAGACCGTCGTACCGATGGTTGGAAGGGGCCCTCAAAGATGACGCTCCGCAGCGCACAGTGGTACGCGGGTCAGGACCGCAACGCCTACATCCACCGGGCGTGGATGCGACGGGGCGCGCCGGACGACGCCTTCGCCGGCCGGCCGCAGATCGCCGTCGCCAACACCGCCTCGGATCTGACCCCTTGCAACGCGCATCTCGACGAGGTCGCGGCCTCGGTCCGCAACGGCGTGTACGAGGCGGGCGGCATCCCCCTGGACCTGCCCGTGGTGTCGCTGGGCGAGACACAGGTGCGGCCCACGGCCATGCTCTGGCGCAACATGGCGGCGATGGCCACGGAGGAGATGCTGCGGGCCAATCCCATAGACGGTGTGGTCCTGTTGGGCGGCTGCGACAAGACGATCCCGTCGCTGCTCATGGCCGCCGCGTCGGTGGACCTGCCCGCCGTCGTCGTGCCCGGTGGTCCGATGCTCACCGGCACCTTCCGCGGCACGCCGCTGGGCTGCGGCACCGACGTGTGGCGGCTGTCGGAGGAGGTGCGGGCCGGCACGCTCTCCGAGGAGCAGTTCAACCGCTCCGAGTCGGCGATGATCCGCAGCCGCGGGCACTGCAACACCATGGGTACGGCTTCGACGATGGCGCTGGTCGCCGAGGCGCTGGGCACGGTGGTCCCCGGTACCGCCGGAACCCCCGCCCCCGACAGCAGGCTGCTGGAGGCCGCGCACCACACCGGGCGGCTGGCGGTGGACATGGTCACCGCCGACCGGCGGCCGGGCACCTTCCTGACCAAGGCGTCCTTCCACAACGCGATCGTGGCACTGGCCGCGATCGGTGGGTCGACCAACGCGGTCGTCCATCTCCTCGCGATCGCCGGCCGGTCGGGCATCGACCTGTCGCTCGACGACTTCGACCGCATCGGCTCCCGCGTCCCGGTCCTGGTGGACCTCCAGCCGGCCGGCCGCTTCCTCATGGAGGACTTCCACCGCGCCGGGGGACTGCTCGCCGTCCTGCGGGAAGTGCGCGACCTGCTCGATCCCGACGCGCTGACCGTCACCGGCCGCCCCCTGGTCGAGTTCCTCGACGACTCCCCGATCTGGGACGGCGAGGTGATCCGCACGCGCGCCGAGCCGCTGGTCGCCGAGGGCGGCATCGCCGTCCTGCGCGGCAACCTCGCCCCCGACGGGGCGCTGATCAAACCCGCGGCGGCCTCCCCGCACCTGCTCAGGCACCGCGGCCGGGCCGTCGTCTTCGACTCCGTCGAGGACTTCCACGCCCGCGTCGACGACCCCGAGCTCGACGTCGACGCCGACTCGGTCCTGGTCCTGCGCGGCTGCGGCCCCCAGGGCTACCCGGGCATGCCCGAGGTCGCGAACATGCCGCTGCCGAAGAAGCTGCTCGCCGAGGGCGTCCGCGACATGGTCCGCGTCTGCGACGGCCGGATGAGCGGCACCGCCTACGGGACCGTCGTCCTGCACGTGGCGCCGGAGGCCGCGGCCGGCGGTCCCCTCGCACGGGTGCGGACCGGGGATCTCATCACCCTCGACGTCGAGGCCCGCCGCATCGACGTCGACGTACCCGCCGACGAGCTCGCCCGCAGGACTCCCGACGAAGCCACCGTCGCGGGCTTCGCCAACCCCCGCCGCGGCTGGGAACGCCTCTACGTCGACCACGTCCTGCAGGCCGACACCGGCGCCGACCTCGACTTCCTCGTCGGCTCCAGCGGGTCCGAGGTGACTCGTGAGTCGCACTGACTTGTCCGATTCTTTCGCGGCGCGCACGCTGGGTCTGTGAGGAACCTCACCGCGCGAATTGAGCAAGAATGGCCACTTTTGATCAAGGAATCGGTCACTGCGGGTGGTCAGTCGATGTCGCGACAGTCACCGTCGGCCTCGACGGCATCGTCACGGGATGGAGCGAGGGCGCCCGGCGGCTGCTGGGCCATGGCGCCCCGGAGGTCGTAGGACGCGCCGCGGCCGATCTGCTCCACGACCGGGAGGCTCCCGAGGTCGCCGGACTCTCCCGCACCGGTTCCCAGGAGTGGAGCGGCACCGCGGCACTGCGGCACCGGGACGGCCACCGAGTCGAGGCGACCCTGCACGCCCAACCGTCACTGGACGGCGACGACACACCCCAGGGGTTCGTCGTGACCGTCACCACCGGTCCCGCCGAGTCGGAGCACGACCGGAGGATGGTGGAGTGGGCGTTCTCCCAGGCCTCGATCGCGCTCTCCACCCACACCCCGGCGTCCGGCTCGTGGCATCGCAACGCGGCCGCGGAAGGCGGCGAGGAGCCCACCGACGCCGACGAGGACTTCCTCCGCTGCGTCCGCCGCGTAGCCGAAGAGGCCACGCCGATGCGCTATGAGCGCCTGGCCCCGGAAACCCCCGCCCCGGTCCCCGCCTCCGCCCGCCACCGCGCCTGGATCATCGAGCTCTGGCCCGTCCGGAATCCCGCCACCGGTGAGGTCGTCGGCGTGGGCACCGCCGCCTTCGACAGCAGCGACCAGCACTCGGCCCGGCAGCGGCTGGCCCTGCTGCAGGAGGCGGGCACCAGTATCGGCACCACCCTGAACGTGACCCGCACCGCTCAGGAGCTGGCTGATCTCGCCGTCCCACGGCTCGCCGACTTCGCCAGCGTGGACCTGCTCGACTCCGTGCTGCGCGGGGAGGAGCCGGTCCCCGGACCGGTCGACGCGGCTGTGGTGCTCCGCAGGGTCGCGCACCAGTCCTCCGCGGAGGGCGTGCCCGAGGCCGCCATCGACCTCGGCGGCACCGACACCTACCCGCCGTTCTCGCCCCCGGTCCGTTGTCTGACCAGCGGGCAACCCGTGCTCAGCGGCGCGGACGACCCCGACTTCGCCCAGTGGATCGCCGGGCACGAAACACGCACCGCCCGTGTCGAGGAGTACGGATTCCACTCCGTCATGGCCACCCCGCTGCGCGCCCGGGGCAGCACCCTCGGGGTCGCGGTCTTCGTCCGTGCCGAAGGCTCCCCGCCCTTCGAGCAGGACGACCTGATCCTCGCCGAGGAACTCGCCGGCCGGGCCGCTGTCGGCGTGGACAACGCGCGCCGCTACACCCGCGAGCGCACCAACGCCCTCACCCTCCAGCGCAGCCTGCTGCCCCGTGACCTCCCCAAGCAGGCGGCCGTGGAGGTGGCGTACCGCTATCTGCCGGCCGGTACGGGTGCGGGAGTGGGCGGCGACTGGTTCGATGTCGTGCCGCTGTCGGGCACCCGCGTGGCCCTGGTCGTCGGGGACGTGGTCGGGCACGGCATCCATGCCTCCGCCACGATGGGGCGGCTGCGCACCGCGGTGCGCACCCTTGCCGACGTGGACCTGCCCCCGGACGAACTCCTCACGCACCTCGACGACCTGGTCGTCCATCTCTCCTCGGACAAGGAGGACATCGCCCCGGACGAGCCCTACCTCGTCACCGGCGAGATCGGCGCGACCTGTCTGTACGCCGTCTACGACCCCGTCTCCCGCGTGTGCACCTTCGCCAGTGCCGGCCACGTCCCGCCCGCCGTGCTGCTCCCCGACGGCACGGCCAGTGTCGTCGACCTCACCCCCGGGCCCCTGCTGGGGGTCGGCGGGCTGCCCTTCGAGTGCACCGAGCTGGAGCTGCCGGAGGGCAGTCTGCTGGCCTTCTGCACCGACGGCCTGGTCGAGGCGCGCGACCGCGACATCGGCCTCGGGCTCGACCGGCTCTGCGAGACCCTGGCCGGCCCCGTTCCCTCGCCCTCGCTGGAGGTCACCTGCGACACCATCCTCAAGGCCCTGCTCCCCGACAGTCCCGCCGACGACGTGGCCCTGCTCCTGGCCCGCACCCGGGCCCTGCACGCCGACCAGGTCGCCGCCTGGTCCCTGCCGTCGGACCCCGCGATCGTGGCCGACGCCCGCGCCCAGGCCTCCCGCCAGCTCGCGGTCTGGGGGCTCGAGGACGCCTCGTTCGTCACCGAACTGGTGGTGAGCGAGCTGGTCACCAACGCCATCCGCTACGGAGCCGTACCGATCGGCCTCAGGCTGATCCGGGACCGGACCCTGATCTGCGAGGTCTCCGACGCCAGCAACACCGCCCCGCACCTGCGCCGGGCCCGCACCTACGACGAGGGCGGACGCGGGCTGCACATGGTCGCCCAGCTCACCCAGGGCTGGGGCACCCGCCAGACCCCCATGGGCAAGACCATCTGGGCCGAACAGACCCTCCCGGTCGGCTGACCATGGCAGCGCGCACCAGAAGCGAGGACTCCGGCAGCGGGACGCACACGCTCGGGCTCCTCTACCCGCCGGCCGGCCGGGGCCGCGAGTACACCACCATGCAGCTCGCCTTCGTCGGCGGGGTCGCCGAGGCCGCCACCACGCACGGCTACGACCTGCTGCTCTCACCCGGCCACACACATGAAGACCCCTCGTTCCTGCGCATGGTCGGTGACCGGCGGGTGGACGGCGTGATCGTCATGGAGATCCGCCGGGAGGACGACCGCGTCGAGCGGCTGGCCGAGGAGGGCTTCCCCTTCGTCGCCATCGGCCGCAACCACCGGGCCGACGTGTCCGGCTGGGTCGACCTGGACTTCGCCGGTCTGGCGGGGGGCTGCGTTCAGCACCTCGCCGACCTGGGCCACACCAGAATCGCCTTCGTCAACCGTTCGGAGCAGCTCTTCAACAGCGGGTACGGGTTCGCCCGGCTCGGCGACGAGGGCTACACCGAGACGATGAAGAAGCTGCTGCTCACCCCTCGTGCGTACCTCTGCGGCGACGACCTCGCCTCGGGGGAGGAGGCCGTGGAACGCATCCTCCAGGACGACCCGGCGACCACCTCCCTGGTCACCCAGAACGAGGCGGCCCTGGAGGGCGTCTACCGCGGACTCACCCGGCACGGCCGCAGCGTGCCGCGCGACTTCTCGGTCGTCGGTGTGTCGGCCGGCCCCTGGGCCGAACAGGTGAACCCGCCGCTGACCGCCGCGGAGATCCCCGCCAAGGAGATGAGCCGGGTCGCCGTGGAGCTGATGATGCAGCGGCTGCGCTCACCCGACGCACCTCCCCGGCACGTCCTGCTGAAACCCCTGATCACGCTGCGAGCCAGCACGGGCCGCTGTCGACCGGTACCCGGTTCGGAACCCGAGCCGGAATTCCCCGATTTCGACCTGAATTTCTGATACGTCGGTCTTTGTGTCCCGATCACCGACCCCCTGGGAGCAGTCCATGTCGTACCCCGTCGACCGCCGCGGCTTCCTGCGTACCTCCGGCGCGGCAGCGGCCGCTGCCGCACTCGGCCTCGGCGGAGCCCTGACCTCCTGCAGCTCGGACACGTCGGGCCCGGTCACCCTCACCTGGTGGGACTACTTCACCCTGGACAACTTCCAGCCCGGCATGAGGCGACTCATCAGGGACATCGAGGCCGGCGTCCCGGACGTGAAGATCGAGCGCCGGTCCTTCCCGTTCGCGGAGCTCGAACGGCAGATCACCCTGGGCGCGATCTCCGGCGACCTGCCCGACATCGCCATCGTCGACAACGTCGCCATGAACACCCTGGGCGGCAGCAAGCTGCTGGCCGACCTCACCGACAGAGCCGAGGAGTGGGGGCAGGCCGACCGGTACTACAAGGGCCCCTGGGACGGCTGTCAGGTCGGTGGAAAGACCCTCGGCATCCCCAACAACAGCAACTGCCTCGCCCTCTACTGCAACACCGCCATGCTCAAGTCCGCCGGAGTGGAACCCCCCACCACCTGGGACGAGCTGGCCTCCACCGCCCAGCGGCTGACCAGCGGGGACCGCTACGGCCTGGCACTGAGCGCGATCAAGACGGAGGAGGGCGTCTTCCAGTTCCTGCCGTTCCTGTGGCAGGCGGGCGGCGACCTGGACACCTTCGCCACGTACGGCGCCACCGCGCTGTCCTTCCTCGACGACCTGATCGCCAAGGGCTCCCTCTCCGAGCAGTGCGTGGGCTGGACCCAGCAGGACGTCAACACACGCTTCCTCAACCAGCGCGCGGCGATGCAGATCAACGGGCCCTGGCAGATCCCCACGCTGAAGAAGGCGGACTTCGACTGGAACGTCGTGGCCCTGCCCCGCGACAAGGCGGCCGCCACCTGCCTCGGCGGCGAGAACTGGGTCCTGATGGCGAACAGCAAGCACCAGGACAAGGCATGGGAGGTCCTGGAGTACACACAGCGCCCGTCGGTGCTGGTGCCGTACCTGGTGGCGTTCGGTGAACTCCCCGCCCGCAAGGACCTCGCCGACCAAGGCAGTTGGGCGTCCGACCCGGCCCTGCGGCTCTTCCTCAGCCAGCTGCCCCTCGCCCGCCCGCGCCAGTACGGCGCGCACTACGCCGAGGCCTCGCAGGCCGTCGCGGAGGCGGAACAGGCCGTGCTCACCGGGACCGCCTCCCCCTCCGCGGCAGCGAAAACCGCGGCCGCCAAGATCGACAAAGCGCTGGGCGAGCAATGAAGCAGAGTCTCTCGCCGGGTGCCCGCCGCCGACGCGCGGGCTACCTGTTCTGCCTTCCGGGTCTGGCCTTCCTCGCCCTCTTCCTGGCCTACCCGCTCCTCTACAACGTGTGGACGTCCGTCCACGACGTCGACCTGGGTCAACTGCTGGGCGGGGACGAGCGGTTCAACGGCGCGGAGAACTACCGGGCCGTGCTCGACGACCCGGCCTTCTGGCACTCCGTACGCCTCTCACTGGTCTTCACCCTGGGCTCGCTGCTGTTCCAGTTCCTCATCGGCTTCGCCCTGGCCCTGCTCTTCGCCCGCCCGTTCCCCTTCAACGGCCTGCTGCGCTCGCTCCTGCTGGTGGCCTGGCTGCTGCCCCCGGTGGTCAGCGGCACCCTCTTCCGCTGGCTGCTGGACGCGGAGTCCGGGGCCTACAACGCCCTGTTCGAAGCGGTCGGCCTGGGCACGCTGTCCCACGACTGGCTCACCGATCCGTCCACCTCGATGGCGGGCGTGATCTTCGCCAACATCTGGGTCGGCGTGCCCTTCAACATGCTGCTGCTCCTGGTCGGCCTGCACACCATCGACCCCCAGCTCCACGAGGCCGCCGCCATCGACGGCGCGAGCGCCTGGCAGCGCTTCCGCCACATCACCCTTCCGCTGATGCGGCCGGTCGCGGTGACCGTCCTCCTCCTCGGCCTCGTCTACACCTTCAAGGTCTTCGACATCGTCTTCGTGATGACGGGCGGCGGCCCCGTCGACGCCACCCGCGTGCTCTCCCTCTACGTCTACGAGGTCTTCTTCACCTTCTTCCGGTTCGGCCAGGGCGCCGCCGCCGGCCTGCTGCTGCTCGTCGTACCGCTGCTCGCGGGCGTGTTCTACGTACGACGGCTGCGGCGCGAGGAAGAGGCGCCGGCAGGAGGTGCCGTATGAGACCACCACGCCACCGCTGGCTGCTCACCGCGCTCGCCACCGTGATCACCGCGGCCTTCCTGCTGCCGGTGTACTGGATGGTGAAGACCAGCCTCACCCCGCCGGACCGCATCCTGACCCCGACCCCGCAATGGGTGCCCACTCCGGTCACCGGCGAGAACTACTCGACGGCACTGGGCTACGCGGGACTGACCAGGGCCCTGCTCAACAGTCTGGTCATCTCCTGCGGGGTGGTGGCGCTCACCCTGCTGCTGGGCGTCCCCCTCGCCTATGCGCTCGCCCGGGTCCGGATGCGCGGCTCGGGCACGATGGTGCTCGCCCTCCTCGTCGCCCAACTCCCGCCCGCCATCGTGCTGGCGGCACCGCTGTTCATCCTCGAACGCCGGGTCGGCCTCTCCGACACCTACCTGGGCCTGATCGCCGCCGACACGACGCTCACGCTGCCCTTCACGGTGATCGTGCTGAGACCCGTGATGCGCAGCGTCTCGCCGGAGTTGGAGGAGGCGGCCCTGGTCGACGGCTGCGGACTGCCCGGCGTGCTGCTCCGCGTCGTCCTTCCGCTCATGGTGCCCGGAGTGGTCGCGGCGGCCGGGCTGTCCTTCCTGATCGGCTGGGGTGAGTTCCTGTTCGGCCTCACGCTCGCCCACGGGCCGGACGTCCAGCCCGTCACCGTCATCCTCAACGCCTTCATCGGCCAGCACGGAACGTCGTGGGGCGCCCTGATGGCCACCGCCACCCTCATCAGCGTCCCGGTGGTCTGCGTCTTCGCGGCCTTCCAACGCTTCATCGTCGGCGGGCTCACCGCGGGCAGTGTGAGGAGTTGAACGTCATGTCCTCACTGCATCCCCGTGACCACACGCCCTTCGTGGCCCCGCCTCCGCCGCTGACCCCGGCCGGCCCCACCGCACTCGACCCGGTCGTCACCGCCTCCGTCGCCCACGCCGACAAGGACGGCGCGACCCTGGACGTACGCACCGCGTCCGGACGTACCGGCACGCTCCGCCTGCGCCCCGCGACGGGCAGCACGCTGCGGATCACGCTGCGGATGACCGACGTACCCACGGCACCCCGCGTCTCCGTCGTCACCGTGCCGACGGACACCGGCTGCACCGTCGAGCAGTCGCCGCAGACGCTCACCCTGCACCTCGAAGCCCTGCACGTGGACATCGAACTCTCGTCCTTCTGCATGAAGTTGACGGATCATCAGGGCCGGACGCTGTGCCAGGCCACCGACGTGAGCGACACCAACGACCGTACGATGGTGCTGCCGCTCGGCGTCACCGCCCTCACGGACGGCCGCCTCGCCCACCACGACAGCTGGATCACCGAACCCGACGAGCACTTCTACGGCCTCGGCGAACGCTTCACCGGCCCGGACCTGCGCGGCCAACGCGTCGACTGCTGGGTCGAGGACGCCCAGGGCTCGACCGGCACCCGCTCCTACAAGGCGGTCCCGTTCCTGCTCTCCAGCCGGGGCTACGCGGTCCTCGTGAACACCACGACCGCGGCTTCCTTCGACCTCGCCCACAGCAACACCGGCGCCTGGTCGATGACCGTCCCCGACGAGGTGCTCGACTACTACCTGATCACCGGCACCCCCGCCCAGTGCCTGACCGCGTACCGCGACCTGACCGGCCCAGCCCTCCTGCCTCCGAAGTGGGCGTTCGGCCCCTGGATCTCCGGTGGCTTCCGCCAGGACAGTGCGGCCGAAGTGCGCGAACGCGCCCGCAGCATCCGCTCACGAGGCTTCCCCTGCGACGCCCTGCACATCGACACGTACTGGCAGCCGCACGGCTCCTGGTCCGACATGAGCTGGGACACCGAGGCGTTCCCGGATCCCCGCGGGCTGATGGCCGACCTGGCCGACCAGGGCTTCCGCGTCTCGCTCTGGATGAACCCGTATGTCAGCGTCGACAGCCCGTACTTCACCGAGGTGGACCGCAACGGCTGGTTCCTGCGCACCGCTTCCGGCGCCACCTGGATCGACCAGGTCTGGGGCGGCACACAGCCGGACTCGGCCGTGCTGGATCTGACGCATCCTGGGGCCGCCGACTGGTTCAGGGGCCGTATCCGCCAAGTCCTCGCCGCGGGGGCGTCGGTCCTCAAGACCGACTTCGGCGAGGCGGTCCCCGCCGAGGCGGTCGCCCACAACGGCATGACCGGCGACCGCCTGCACAACCTCTACCCGCTCCTCTACAACGACCTGGTCGCCGAGGTCACCCGGGAGGCAGGGGCGGGCCACGGTCTGACCTGGGGCCGCTCGACCTGGACCGGCGGCCAGAGGCACGGCGCCAAATGGACCGGCGACCCCAACGCGAGCTGGCAGGACCTGGCGTCGACATTGCGCTCGGGTCTCTCCCTCTCCTTCTCCGGCCACCCCTTCTGGAGCCACGACATCGGCGGCTTCCACGGCACACCGGACGCCGAACTCTTCGTACGCTGGGCCCAGTTCGGCCTGCTCTCACCGCTGAGCCGGTTCCACGGCATGACGTCCCGGCTCCCGTGGGACTTCGGCGAGGAGGCGTACGCGGCCGTCCTGCACGCGGCCCGTCTGCGGATGAGCCTGCTGCCGTACGTCTACTCGGCCGCGGCCGACGCGGTCCGCACCGGCGAGGCGCTGGCCCGCCCCATGCCCCTGGACCACCCCGACCGCCCCGACGCCCACGCCGCCGACCTCCAATACCTCCTGGGTCCCGACCTGTTGGTCGCCCCGCTGTACGTACCGGGAAGCCGACGGCAGGTCTGGTTCCCGCCGGGGGAGTGGGTGCCGTACCGCGGCGGCGCCCCGATCGCCGGTCCGGCCTGGCATCGCGTGGACGTCCCGCTCGGCATCGCCCCCCTCTGGCTTAGAGCCGGGGCGCTCCTCCTCACCACCACCCCCAGCGACCGCGCGGGCAGCGCACCCTTCCAGGAACTGACCGCCGTCTGGCCGCACCCACAGTCCGCGCCCTCCCGCACGGCCCGCGCGACCCTGAACGACGAGAACGGCCTCCGGACGGTCGTCACCGCCCACCTTGCCGAGGACGACGACCTGACCCTCACCACCGAGGGCCCCGCCGACCTCCGACTGCGCATCGCCACCGAACTCGCCTGAGCAACGACGGACGGACGCCCGGACTCAGTGGGCGGAGCCCCCTCTCCAGTCCTCGGCCGCCGTCAGCGGAACCGGGACGGGCTGCTCCGCCGACGTCGTCAGCTCGATCCGTCGCCCCTCGGCCGACGAGCGGAGAAGGGCGCTCATCGTCTCCAGCACGTGCAGGGCGAGATCACCGCTCGCGCGAGGCGGCCGGTGTCCGTCGGCGGCGATGAAGTCGAGCAGACCGACGCCCCGTGCGCCGTCGACGTAGCCCGCCGACGACGGGAGCGTGCGCCACCGCGTGTCGTCGAGTTCATGGAGCCGCACCTCGCCGTCGAAGCCGTTCGGATCCGGAACCATGAGGGTCCCCGCCTCGCCGTGGACCTCGATCGGCGCCGCCGTGGTGGCCACGCCGTCGAAGCTCGTCGTGATCGTCGTCAGGGTTCCGCCCGAGTGCTCGAGCACGCCCGAGACATGGCTGTCCACCTCGACCGGGATCCGCTCGCCCGCGCGCGGGCCGGAACCGATGACGCGCTCGGCCCGCAGCCGGCCGGCCGCCCCGATCACGGCACGCACCGGACCCAGCAGGTGGACAAGGGACGCGAGGTAGTAGGGCCCCATGTCCAGCAGGGGGCCGCCCCCGGCGGTGTAGTAGAAGTCGGGGTGCGGGTGCCAGCGTTCGTGTCCCGGGGTGACCATCACGGCCGTGGCGAACAGGGGGCGTCCGATGCTCCCCGCCTCCACGGCCGCCCGTGCCGTCTGGATTCCGGTGCCCAGGACGGTGTCCGGCGCGCACCCCACACCGACGCCGGCCTTCGCGGCGGCCTCCAACACGACATGGGCGTCAAGGAGGTCGGCGGTCAGCGGCTTCTCTCCGTAGAGGTTCTTCCCGTGGCCGATCGCGCCGAGGGCGATCTCCGCGTGGGCCGCGGGGACGGTCAGGTTCAGCACCGTGTCCACGTCCGGGCTGCTCAGCAACTCCTCGACGGTCAGCGCCTCGACGCCGGGCAACTCGGCGGCGACGGCGGCCGACCGGGAGGCGTCGAGATCGGCGACCGCGGTGATGCGCACGGCGGGATGGCCGACGAGCGTGTCCAGATACGCGCGGGAGATGACTCCGAGACCTACGACGCCGATGCGGTGCGCGTCGCCCACAGCATGCCCCTCTCGATGATGGTGCGGACGTCGGGGTTCTCCAGTACGTCGAGGCTGTGCCCCGGTGTCGTCACGACGATGCGCCCGGCGCCCCACCGGCGGGTCCACACCGCCGGCGCGGTGACCGGTCGGTGCCAGGCCTGCCACGGCTGTGCGGGATGGGTGGTGGTCGCCAGGACGTCGATGAGGTCGTCGTGGAGCACCCAGTACTGCTCGGTGTCGAGCTCGAAGTCCTCGATGCCCGCCGTGATCGGGTGCTCACGGCCGAGCTCTGTGATGTCGATGGTGTGCGGAAGGAAGTTGTCGTCCTCGCCGCCCCGGCGCTGGCACGGCTCTTTGCCGGGGTGGGTCGCGAACTGGCCTCCCACCAGGTGGAGATAGTCGGAGGAGGCGCGGAACGAGTCCGCGATACCGCCGTGCCAGCCGGTGAAACCGGTGCCGGCCACGACCGCAGCGCTCAGTCCCGCCACCTGTTCGGGCTTGATCTCCGACATCGTGACGCACTGCACGACGAGATCAGTGACGGCCATCTCCGCCGCGTCCGCGTACACATCGGTCGACTCCTCGATCCTGACGGTGTATCCGCTGCTCCGGAGGAAGGGCAGGAACAGTTCCGTGGCCTGGACCGGCCGGTGCCCCTCCCATCCGCCTCGGACCACCAGGGCGTTCTTCCGCGTCATCTCGTTCCTTCATGAGGCAGCGCCCTCACTATCCGCCAGGGGTTCGCGCTCGGGAAAGGGGTGCCGGATTCAAGAAAGTTTCGCGGTCGGCGGCACTGCCGCTCGATACACAGAAGACACGATTTCTTCACAAAAACGAGGGCCAGAAGGTATCTGAAGATTAAAACGCTTGACGTAGGGTCCGATCATGCACGGCCCGAACGATTACCATAAATCCCCCCGCCTGGCCGATCTCGCGCAGTTGATCCGCCTGCCCGCAGCGCTCAGCGTGCCCGGTGACATCCTCGCCGGTGCCGTCGCCGGCACCGGGACACCGCGGCCCCGCATCATCGGCACGATGGCGTCCTCCATCGCCCTCTACTGGGCCGGAATGGCGCTCAACGACTACGCGGACGCGACCGTCGACGCGGTGGAGCGTCCCGAACGTCCCATACCCTCCGGGCGAGTTGCCCGCCGTACCGCGCTGGCCACAGCGTGCGGGCTCACCGCCGCCGGCCTCGGTCTCGCCGCACTGACCGGTGGACGGCGAGCGCTCGGCGTGGCGCTCCCGCTGACCGGACTGGTCTGGGCGTACGACCTCGGCTTGAAATCAACCCCGGCCGGCCCCGCCGCCATGGCGGGCGCACGCGCGCTGAACGTGCTGGCCGGAGCGGAGCCCGGAGGCAGGACGTCCGCGCTGCCGGCCGCACTTCTGGTCGGCGCACACACCTACACCGTCACGGCGCTGAGCCGCCACGAGATCTCCGGCGCTCCGCGCGCGCTGCCCGCCACCACGCTGGCCGGCAGCACCGCGACCGCCTTGGCCGCCGCGGCGCTTCCGGGCGTACGGCGGCGGAGCAGGGCGGCCCGGATCGGCGCGGCCGTCGGAGCGCTCGGCTACCTCGCCACGTACGGCACGGCGCAGGCGCGTGCGGCGAGGGAGCCGTCCGGCGCGAACGTCCGGACCGCCGTCGGCACCGGGATCATGTCGCTGATGCCCCTTCAGGCCTCGCTCACCGCGGGAGCCGGGGGAGCGCTCCCAGCCGGTGTCCTGGCCCTGGCGCATCCGCTGGCGCGCAGACTCGCCCGCAAGGTGTCGCCCACATGAGCCCGATACCCCCGCCCGCCGGGCGGCTCCGGTTCGGCTTCGGCACCAACGGCTTCGCCCTCCACCGCCTCGACGACGTGCTGACCGTGCTCGCCGACCTGGGCTACGACTCGGTCGGCCTCACCCTCGACCACGGCCACCTCGACCCGTTCGCCGCCGACCTGCCCCGGCAGGTCGCCCACCTGGCACGGCGGTTGGACCGGCTCGGGCTGGGCGTGATGGTGGAGACCGGAGCGCCGTACCTGCTGGATCCGTGGCACAAGCACGTCCCCACCCTGATGTCGGCCTCGGGCACCGAACGGCGCGTCGACCTGCTGGGGCGCGCGATCCGCATCGCCGCGGACCTGGGTGCCCCCGCCGTCCACCTGTGCAGCGGCCCGGCACCGGACGATGTGTCCGAAGAGGAAGCCTGGAAGCGGCTGACCGCAGGCTGCGAAGAGGTCCTGGACCTCGCCCGCGAGCACGGCGTGGCCCTGGGGTTCGAGCCCGAGCCGTACATGTTCGTCGACACCGTGCAGCGCGTGCTGGACCTACGGCGCCGGCTCGGCGACCCCGACCTCTTCGGCATCACGCTCGACGTCGGCCACGCCCACTGCGTCGAGGACCTGCCCCTGCTCGACTGCGTCGGGCTGGCGGCGCCGCATCTGGTGAACGTGCAGATCGAGGACATGCGGCGCGGTGTGCACGAACACCTCGAATTCGGCGCGGGCGAGATCGACTTCCCTCCCGTCCTGGCCGCACTGAAGGCCTCCGGCTACCAGGGGCCGGTCTCGGTGGAGATCCAGGGGGCGTCCCTGAACGCCCCCGAAGTCGCCCGCCGCTCCCTGGAGTTCCTGAAGGCCGCCGAGCCGTCCTGAGGCCGCGGTCCTCCCTCCCACCGTCAACTCTCCACTTCAGTACGGCTGTTGCCGTACGCGCACCCGAACAGGAGGTATGTGCCGTGGAACCGCACATTCCTACCGCCCTCGACCGACAACTCACCCTCGACGCGCAGCGCTGGCTCACGGACGCCGTCGCCCGCGTCGGCCAGGACCCGGCAGCCGTGCGCACCGTCTTCCCGGCCGTCGGCCGGCACTGCGGGCGCGGACCGCTCGCCGCCGGCTGGACGGTGGCGGACGCCGCCCGCGCCCGACTGGTCGCGGCCCTGCCGCTGCGCGGAGTGGCGCTCGCCGAGGAGGTCACCGACCTCCACCGGTACGGAGACGCCGCCGAACAGCGGGCGGTACTGCGCTCGCTGGCCCTGCTGGACGAGGCGGACGCCTCCTTCGCCGACCTCGGACTGCCCCTGGTGCGCGCGGCGCTGCGCGGCAACGACACGGACCTGATCGAGGCGGCCCTCGGCCCGTACGCCGCACGTCGCCTGGACCATGACGGCTACCGGCACGCCGTACTGAAGTGCGTCTTCTGCGGTATCCCCCTCGACCGGATCGCGGGACTCGACGAGCGCGCGGACCGCGAACTCGCCCGCATGCTCGCCGACTTCGCCCACGAACGGGTCGCCGCCGGCCGTGACGTGCCCGCCGACATCTGGCCGGTCGTGCGCGCCCACCCCGGCACGCTGGAAGCCTCCGGGCTGCCCGAGGAGACCGACTCACCCGTGCCCGAGCGCCGCGACGCGGCCGTACGGGCCCTCGCCGCCTTCACCGCCACCGCGCCCGCAGGAGCAGCATGATGCGCATCTTCGACCCCCACATCCACATGACCTCACGCACCACCGACGACTACGAGGCCATGTACGCGGCCGGCGTACGGGCGCTCGTCGAGCCGTCGTTCTGGCTCGGCCAGCCGCGGACCTCGGTGGACAGCTTCACCGACTACTTCGACGCGCTGCTCGGCTGGGAGCCGTACCGCGCCGCGCAGTTCGGCATCCAGCACTACTGCACCATCGCCCTCAATCCGAAGGAGGCCAACGACCCCCGCTGCGCAGGGGTGTTGGACGTGCTGCCTCGTTACCTGGCCAAGGACCGGGTGGTCGCGGTGGGGGAGATCGGTTACGACTCCATGACTCCCGAGGAGGATGTGGCGCTGGCCCGTCAGCTCGAACTCGCCGTCGAGCACGACCTGCCGGCGATGGTCCACACCCCGCACCGCGACAAGGCCGTCGGGACGCGCCGCACCCTCGACGTGGTCCGCGAGTCCGGCATCCCGCCCGAGCACGTCCTCGTCGACCACCTCAACGAACTCACCGTGTCCCAGGTCGCCGACAGCGGCTGCTGGATGGGTTTCTCCATCTACCCGGACACCAAGATGAGCGAGGACCGCATGGTGCGGATCCTCCAGGAGCACGGTACCGAGCGGATGCTCGTCAACTCGGCCGCCGACTGGGGCCGCAGCGACCCTCTCAAGACCCGCAAGACCGCGGACGCGATGCTCGCCGCCGGCTTCGACGACGACACCGTCGACCAGGTCATGTGGCGCAACCCGGTGGCCTTCTACGGGCAGAGCGGCCGTCTGGACCTCGAGGACGTCAAGCCGGACGACACGTCCCTCTACCAGGGCAACTCGATCAAACGCGGCGGAGAGTGAACCCGCCGTGCGCTTCCGACACAGCGACGGTACGACCGTCCACCTCGCCTACTGCAGCAACGTCCACCAGGCCGAGGACCTCGACGGCGTGGTGGACCAACTCGCCGCCTACGCCGAGCCCGTAAGGGAAACCCTCGGCGCCGATCTGCTCGGCATCGGCCTGTGGCTGGCCCGCGACGTGGTCACCGAACTGTCCGCCCGGCCCGACGCCCTGCACCGCCTGCGCACCGAACTGACCGCGCGCGGCCTGGAGACCGTCACCTTCAACGCCTTCCCCTACGGCGGATTCCACCGCGAGGTGGTGAAGAAGGACGTCTACCTGCCCGACTGGACCGACCCCGCCCGGCTGCGTTACACGGTCGACTGCGCCCGGGTGCTCGCGGGTCTGCTGCCCGACGACGCCCGGCGCGGCAGCGTGTCCACCCTGCCGCTGGCCTGGCGCACACCTTGGCCGACCGCCGCGCGCGACACCGCCCGCCGGGCCCTGGACCAACTCACCGCCGAACTGGCCGAGTTGGAGCGCGAGTCCGGCCGTACGATCCGGGTCGGCTTCGAGCCCGAACCCGGATGCGTGGTGGAGAACACTGTCCAGGCCGTCCGGGAACTCGGGGGACTGGACCCCGAGCGGCTCGGGATCTGCCTGGACACCTGCCATCTTGCCGTGCAGTTCGAGGAACCGGCAGCGGCACTGCGCCGCCTCGCCGACGCGGGTCTCCCGGTCGTGAAGGTGCAGGCGTCCAGTGCCCTCCAGGCCGACGACCCCGCCGACCCGGAGGCGCGCCGCGCGCTCGCCCGGTTCGCGGAACCCCGCTTCCTGCACCAGACCCGGACGGCCCCGAACGGCGCCGTCACCGGCGTGGACGACCTCCCGGACGCCCTGGCCGGAGGCCTGGACCCCGGCTCCGCCTGGCGCGTGCACTTCCACGCACCGCTGCACGCCGAGCCCGAACCGCCGCTGCGCACCACGGCAGACGAACTGACCACCGCCCTGGGCGAGTTGCTCGGTGGCCCGCAGGCCGTCTGCGACCACGTCGAGGTCGAGACCTACACCTGGTCGGTCCTGCCCGAACACCTGCGGCCGCACGACCGCGAGGGCCTCGTCGCGGGCCTGGCCGCCGAACTGGCCTGGACCCGCGACCGGTTCGAGGAACACGGCCTCATGCAAGAAGAACCCGGCCTCATCCAAGAAGCACAACTGCGAAAGGAGCCCGTCTCATGACGAGAACCGTCGTCCTGGACATCGTCGGCCTCACCCCCCGCATGCTCCAGCACATGCCCGCCGTCTCGGCCGTCGCCGCACAGGGCTTCCAGGCCCGCCTCAACACCGTGCTGCCCGCCGTGACCTGTTCCGTGCAGTCCACCCTCCTCACCGGTGCCCCGCCCTCCGAGCACGGCATCGTCGGCAACGGCTGGTACTTCCGCGACCTGGGCGAAGTCCTCCTGTGGCGCCAGCACAACGCCCTCGTCGGCGGAGAGAAGATCTGGCACACCGCCCGGCGCGCCCGCCCCGACTACAAGGTCGCCAACGTCTGCTGGTGGTACGCCATGGGCGCCGACGTCGACCTCACCGTCACCCCGCGCCCCGTCTACTACTCCGACGGCCGCAAGGAACCCGACTGCTACACCTGGCCGCCCGCCCTGCACGACGAACTCACCGACAGGCTCGGCCCGTTCCCCCTGTTCACCTACTGGGGCCCCAACGCGGGCATGCCCTCCAGCCAGTGGATCCTCGCCGCGGCCCGCCAGATCTTCGACGAGCACCAACCCGACCTGACCCTGGTCTACGTACCGCACCTGGACTACGAACCCCAGCGCTCCGGCCCCGACTCCCCGCAGTCCGCCCGCGAGGCCCGACGGCTTGACGAAGCACTGCGCCCCCTGCTCGACCACTTCCGGCGCGAGGACGCCACGGTCGTGATCCTCAGCGAGTACGGCATCGCGCCCGCCTCCCGCCCGGTCGACATCAACCGTGCCCTGCGCCGCGAGGGACTGCTCGACGTCTACACGCAGGACGGCATGGAATACCTCGACCCGTGGACCTCCCGCGCCTTCGCCGTCGCCGACCACCAGGTCGCCCACGTCTACGTCCGTGACCCCGCCGACCTCGCCAAGACCGCCGAGATCATCGCCGGCCTCGACGGCGTGGACGAGGTGCTCGACGAGGCGGGCAAGGCCCGGCACGGGCTCGCGCACGAACGCTCCGGAGAGCTGGTCGCCGTCGCAGAATCCGATGCCTGGTTCACGTACTACTACTGGCTGGACGACGACCGCGCCCCCGACTTCGCCCGCCAGGTCGAGATCCACCGCAAGCCCGGCTACGACCCCGCCGAGCTCCTCTACGACCCCACCGTGCCCGGCGTGAAGGCGCGCGCCATCGGCCAGGTCGCCCGCAAGAAGGCCGGCCTGCGCTACCGCATCAGGACGGTGCCGCTGGACCCCTCCGGCGTGCGCGGCAGCCACGGCCGCCTCCCGACGGACCCGCAGGACAGCCCCGTCCTGCTGTGCTCGAGGCCCGGCGCGGCGCGCGACGAGATCGACGCGACGGACGTCAAGGACCTTCTGCTGTCCCTGGCCGGCATTGCCTCCCCCTGAACAACTGACCGCTGGAGCCCCCCACCATGCACTCGACGGACACCCCACCGCCCCTGCCGAGCCACCGTCCGCTGCTCGATCCCGCAGCCGAGTACGGGCGCTGGATCACGGAGCGGCCCCTCGCCAGGATCTCCCTGTGGGGCGACACCCACCCCTGGCTCGTCACCCGGCACGAGGACGCTCGCGCGGTCCTCAGCGACGCGCGGTTCAGTTCGGAGAACGTCCGGCCGGGCTTTCCCGGACTCCAGCCGACGCCTCCGCCGCGCACGCCCGGCCAGCTGTTCGCCATGGACCCGCCGGACCACACGCGACTGCGCCGCATGCTCATCCCCGAGTTCTCCTTCCGGCGGGTCGAGCAGCTCCGGCCGGCCATCGGGCGCCTCACCGGCGAACTCCTCGACGGGCTCGTCAAGCAGGAGCAACCCGCCGACCTCGTCCAGCACTTCACCCTGCCGCTGCCCCTTCTGGTCATCTGCGAACTGCTCGGAGTGCCGTACGCGGACCGGGACTTCATCCATCGACAGGCCGCCGCATTCGCCACGGTCTCCGACGGACCGGAGGCGATGCGGGCCGGGTGGGCGGCGCTCTTCGGCTACTTGCAGGAGCTGCTGGCCGCGAAGTCGCGCGAGCCCGGCGACGACCTGATGAGCAAACTCGCCACCGAGCGGGTCGCCACCGGCGAGGCAACCTCGGCGGAGGCGGCCGGGCTGCTCGTCCAGCTGCTCATCGCCGGGCACGAGACGACCGCGAGCATGCTCTCCCTCGGCGTCGTCGCGCTGCTGCGGCATCCCGGCCAACTGGCCGCGCTGCGCACCGACGAGGACCTCGTGCCGGGCGCTGTGGAGGAACTCCTGCGCTATCTGACCGTCGTCCACATCGGGATGCGCCGCATCGCCACCGAGGACGTCGAGGTCGGCGGCGTCACCATCCGGGCCGGCGAGGGTGTGGTCGTCGCCCTGCAGGCGGCCAACCGGGACCCCGCGGTCTTCGCCGACCCGGACACGCTCGACCTCACCAGGGACGCCGGACACCACCTGGCCTTCGGACACGGCCTGCACCA
Source organism: Streptomyces fulvoviolaceus (assembly GCF_000718165.1). Lineage (GTDB taxonomy): Bacteria > Actinomycetota > Actinomycetes > Streptomycetales > Streptomycetaceae > Streptomyces > Streptomyces fulvoviolaceus. The sequence goes on from NZ_JOEY01000038.1 coordinate 21,581, forward strand.
CTGCCTCGGCCAGTCGCTCGCCCGCGCCGAACTCCAGATCGCGCTGCCCATGCTGTTCCAGAGGCTGCCGGGGTTGCGCCTGACGGGCCCTGCGGTGGAGGAGCACGCGTTCGAGGGGCGCGCGGTTCATGGGGTGCGGGAGCTTCCCGTGGCCTGGTGACGTCGATGTGCCGCCCCGTTCGAGGATTCCGGGGGCGGGTGGCGCGGACGTAGGGGTGGCGTCGACCGGCCCGTTGGCGTTGTGCGCGGGGGACGCGCCGGCCGACGGGCCGCAGGTCACACGCCGGGTCCACGTCCAGGGCCGCTGCCGCCGACGATGACGACCTTCTGGGCTTGGGAGGTCTCCTTAATGTCGTCAGGACCAGGAAGGCAGCCGGTCGGCCGGCGTGCGGCAAGGGTGATCTGCGAAACCGAGAACACCCTTACCGGACTGCCGCTGTGATCGGTGGCGAGGCCACCCGCAACTCGCTCCGACCAGCGGCGGGGCATGCGAGCATCAGGTTCTCTTGCTCGAATGCTTGATTAGCTGAAATGAAGAATGTACCTTCCGGTCCAAGCCGCAAGGCGAACGGCACATCACCTGAACCGCGTTCCCGCACAGCCCGGGGCGCGCGGTCACTCGAACCCGCACTCCCTCACCTCCCTCGGACGACGGCGTCCGAGCTTCCCGAGGAGGCACCTTGCGCAGGCTGCTCATCGGCACGGTCACCGCGACAGCGCTACTGCTGGCCGGCTGTTCCACCCACTCCGGCAGCGAAACCGGCGAGGACGCGAGCGCCACCCCGGGCGCGGGCTCGACCGCCCAGGCGTCGGCCGACTTCGGCACGCTGAAGAACGTGTGCGGTCCCGGCACCGCCAAGTCCTCCACCGTCCAGGGCGTCACCGACACGTCGATCCAGGTCGGCGTCATGTCCGACATCGGCTTCACCAAGAACTCCGAATTCCCGGACGCCGCAAAGGTGTTCACTTCCTGGTGCAACGCCGCCGGCGGCATCAACGGCCGCAAGATCACCCCGGTCACCCACGACACCCGGCTCATGCAGGTTCGCGAGGGCGTCCTGGACGCCTGCAAGTCCGACTTCGCGATGGTCGGCGGCGGCTCCGCGCTGGACGGGCTGGGCGTGGCGGACCGCCTGAAGTGCCTGCTGCCCGACTTCCCGGCCCAGTCGACCCAGGCCGTGGGTTCCGACCTGCAGGCCCTGGCCACCGGCTCGGGCGTCGGCTATTTCGCCTACTCCGGCTACTACACCTGGCTGATCAAGGACAAGTACCCGGACTCGGCACAGAAGGTCGGCATCATCGCCGGAGACAGCCCGGTCAGCAAGGTGTTCCTGAGCCAGTACAAGGAGTCCATCGCCGGTCTCGGCGGCAAGGTCTCCTACACCAACCTCTACCCGGCGGCCGGCGTCTCCGACTGGACGCCGTACGCCCAGGCGATCAAGAGCAAGGGCGTCAAGGGACTGACCTTCCTCGGCGACTTCGCGAGCCTGGCCAAGCTGGAGCAGGCGCTCACCAACATCGGATACGCCCCCGACTGGATCGACGCCAACAGCAACGCCTACGGCCCGGCCTTCCTCCAACTCGCGGGCACCGCCCTGGCCGAGCAGCACAACTACGCCGAACTGTCCGCCACCGCCCCGCTGGAGAGCGCCTCCGCCAGCCCGGCCACCCAGCAGGTCATCGACCTGTTCAAGAAGTACGCGCCGGACAAGCACGTCACCTACCCGGTGCTGCGCGCCTTCTCGGCCTGGACGCTGTTCGCCACCTCCGCCCGCGACTGCGCCACCGTGACCCGCAAGTGCGTCTACGAGAACGCGGTCAAGCAGACCGCGTGGACGGGCGGCGGACTGCAGGCCCCCACCGACCTCAGCAAGAAGGACGTTCCGCCCAAGTGCTACTCCATCGTCGAGGCGACGGCGAAGGGCTGGCAGGCGGCCGACTTCCAACCCGACAACGGCCCTTACCGCTGCGACGCACCCGCCTACAAGTTCAAGGGCGACTACGGCAAGCCGGCCACCCTCGCGGACGTCGGCAAGTCGATGTCCGACGTCACCTGAGTCCACGACCGGCCTCCGCCCACCGGGCGGGGCTGTCCCTGCGGCCGCACGAGCCCCGCGTCGTACGCGAGGATCACCGCCTGGATCCGGTCCCGCGCGCCGATCTCCGTGTTCGTCCAGCCCTTGCCGACGGCGACCAGCACCTCGTACTCGCGCTCGCTCAGCACCCTGAGCCGGGGATCGCTCGGTGTGGCGCTGTCGGCGGGGGAGAGGACCAGGTGGGCGTGGGCGTCGAGCAGACGGCGCGTCAGGCTCGGCGCCACCACCGCGTCGCCGCTCGCGACCGCGAGGATCCCGGCGACGAGAGCAGGAACCCGCCGGCTCCGGCGTGGAGGCCCGCGTAGGTGTACTCGTCCAGGTCGAAGGTCGTGAGGATGAGCGCGCGGGCGCGGCCCCCGCCCTCGGTGATGCGGCGCGTCGCCTCGATGCCGTCCATGCCGGGCATACGGACGTCCATCAGGACGACGTCGGGACGCAGGTCGGCGGCCATTCGCACGGCCTGCGTCCCGTGTTCGGCCTCGCCCACGGGGGTGGTGCCGGGGGTGCCGTCCAGCAGCATGCGGAAGCCCAGGCGCTGCAGCGGCTGGTCGTCGGCGATCAGTACCGTGGTCATGGCGTGCGGCCCTCTTCGGGTGCTTCGGCCCGGTGCGCCTGGGGGCGACGGACGGGGCGTCGATCACCACGTCGACGAGCCGTCCGGCGCCGTGCGGCCCAGGGTCACGGAGCCGCCGTACATGCCGGCGCACTCGCGGATGCCGACGAGTCCGTGACCGGCGGCGTCCACGGGCGGGGGTGCCGGAGGGCGGACCGGTGTCCGCGACCCGTACCCGCACCCGTCCTTCCTCGGCGGTCAGCGTGACCGTGGCCGAGGAACCCGCGCCGGCGTGCTTGAGGGTGTTGGAGAGGGCCTCCTGGACGCCGCCGGGCCGTGGGACCCAGGGGGAGACTTCGGGCGGCCACTGGTACCCCGGTACCAGTGGCACAGCATCCTCTCGGCTGATTCCCGGGCGGCTGCCCCTGCGCTCCCAGGTCGAACGGCGAGGATCATCGCCGTCCGCCGCCGCCCACCCCGGCCGGACGGACAGCGGACTCTCCGTCAATTCTCAGCTTTCTCCCCGCATTTACCCTGCCGCGCCGGTCAGAGTCGACCTCGCGCACCGTCAGGACGCGGGTGCGAACGGGAGCCGCCCCACCGACCCCCACCGCTCGAGGAACCCATGACGCACACCAGCAGTGGCCTGCGTACGGATCGACATTTCCAGCCTGCGTCGCGGCCCGAAGCGCACGGCCCGGCCGCCACGCGCACAACGACCGTCGAGATCGTCATCCCGGTCTACAACGAGGAACGGGCCCTGCCCGGCTGCGTCCGCACCCTGCACGCACGCCTGCGGGACGAACTGCCCTACCCCTGGCGGATCACCGTGGCGGACAACGCCAGCGTCGACGGCACCCTCGCCGTGGCCCGGGTGCTTTCCGAGGAACTGCCCGGCGTCGGCGTCGTCCACCTGGACCGCAAGGGCCGCGGCCTCGCCCTGCGCACGGTGTGGGGCGCGAGCGACGCCGACATCGTCGTCTACATGGACGTCGACCTGTCCACCGGCCTGGACGGGCTGCTCCCGCTGATCGCCCCGCTGGCCAGCGGCCACTCCGACCTCGCCATCGGCAGCCGCCTGGCCCCCGGCGCCCGCACCGTGCGCGGTCCGCGCCGCGAGCTGATCTCGCGCTGCTACAACGGACTGATCCGGCTCAGCCACGGCGCCCGCTTCAGCGACGCCCAGTGCGGATTCAAGGCGGCCCGCACCGACGCGCTGCGGCCGCTGCTCGCCAAGACCCAGGACGACGCCTGGTTCTTCGACACCGAACTGCTCCTGCTCGCCGAGCACAACGGACTGCGCATCCACGAGGTCCCCGTCGACTGGGTGGAGGACGTCGACACCCGGGTCGACGTCCTCGGCACCGCCACCGACGACCTCAAGGGGCTGTGGCGGATGGCCCGGCTCAAGGCGTCGGGCGCCGCCCGCGTCCCCGTGCCGCGCCGCCCGGAACCGGCTGCCGAGCACCCCGACGCCGTCCTCGCGCCCGACACCGCACGCTCCCAACTCTCCTGGCAGGTCGGCTGCTTCGTCGGCATCGGGATCGCCTCGACGGTGGGACAGGCGCTTCTCTACTGGCTGCTGCGCGGCTGGTGGCAGCCCGCGATGGCCAACTTCGTGTCCTTGCTGGTGCTCACACTCCTCAACACCGAGGCCAACCGCCGGCTCACCTTCCGCTACTCCGCGGACGGCATCGGCGCCGGGCGCGCGCACCTGGGCGCCGGAGCGCTGTTCGTCCTCGGCTACCTGGTCACCTCGGCCGCGGTCCTGCTGTTCCGCGACGCCGTGCCGGACGCGTCGGCCGCAGCCGAGACCCTCGTCCTCGCCGTCTCCTCGGTCCTGGTGACCGGCGTCCGCTTCCTGGTGCTGCGACTGGCGGTCTTCCGCCGCCGGACGCCCTGATCTCCCGTACGCCCGACCCCGTACGACTCCCTGAGAGCGAATCCCACCATGACCCACACCACCGAGGCGCAGTCGAGCACCGTCGTGCGCCTCCCCGTCGCGGGGCGCGCCATGCCCCGCTGGGCGGCCCCCGCCGCCCTGGGCGCGATCCTGCTCCTGTCCGCGCTGCTGTACGGCTGGGCCCTCGGCTCCCTCGGCTGGGGCAACAGCTACTACGCGGCCGCCGTGAAGTCGATGGGCCGCAGTTGGACGAACTTCCTGTTCGGCTCCTTCGACCCGGCCGGAGTCATCACGGTCGACAAGCCCCCGGCCGCCCTGTGGCCGCAGGTCGTCAGCAGCAAGATCTTCGGTCTGCACGGGTGGGCACTGATCCTGCCCCAGCTGCTGGAGGGCGTCGCCGCCGTCCTCGTGCTGCACCGCACGGTCCGGCGCTGGGCGGGCGAGGGTACGGCCCTGCTGGCGGCCCTGGTGATGACCCTGACGCCGATCACCGTGGCGATCAACCGCGACAACAACCCCGACACCCTGCTGGTGCTGTTCCTGGTGGCCGCGGCCTACGCGCTCACCCGCGCCCTGCAGACCGACTCCGGCCGACACGGCACCTGGTGGCTGTGCGCGAGCGGGTTCCTGATCGGCTGCGGATTCCTCACGAAGATGATGGCGGCCTGGATGGTGCTCCCGGCCCTCGCCGCGGCCTGGCTGGTCGGCGCCTCCGGGACCTGGCTCGCACGCGTCGGACGGCTGCTGATCGCCGGTGCCGTGTGCGCGGTCTCCTCGCTGTGGTGGGTGGCGATGGTCGCCTGGTGGCCCGGTGCGCAGCCGTACATCGGTGGCAGCACCGACGGCGGGGCCTGGGATCTGGTGACCGGCTACAACGGCCTCGGCCGCGTCTTCGGGGAGAGCGAGGGCGGCGGCATGGGCAACATCGGCGGCTCCTTCGGCGGTGAGGCCGGGCTGCTGCGGCTCTTCAACGACCAGGTGGCCGGGCAGATCAGCTGGCTGTTGCCCGCGAGCGCTGTGGCAGTGGTCGTCGCGGTGGCCGGTACGGTGCTGCGCCGGCGCGGCAACGACTCCGCGGGCGCGGCCCTCGCGGGGTCCGGATGGGTGCTGTGGGGGAGCTGGCTGGTGGTGTGCGGCCTGGTGTTCTCCACCCAGGAAGGCATCTTCCACCCGTACTACACGACCCAACTCGCCCCCGCCGTCGCCGCGTTGACCGCCGGACTGGTGACCGCGCTGGCGCGGGCGCACCGGGCCGGGGCGCGCTGGGCGCTGCCCGTCGGCGCCGGGACCGTGCTCGTGACGGTCGTCTGGGCGGTCGTCGTGATCCGCCGGGTGCCGTCCTGGCACGGGTGGCTGGCCTGGGTCGTGCTCCTGCTGGGGCTGATCGCCGTCGGGCTGCTGATCGCCGCGGGATGGAGGGCCCGGCTGGTGCCGGTCGCCCTGGGCGGTGCGCTGCTGGCGGTGCTGCTCGCGCCGGGCGCGTGGGCGCTGAGTGTGCCGGGCGGGTCGGGGTCGGCGATGGGCGGCGCCAATCCGACGGCCGGGCCCATGACGATGTCCTTCGGGGGCGGTGGCGGTCGCGGAGGCGGTGGCGGCTTCGAGCTGCCCGAGGGCATGGAGACGCCGCAGGGCATCGGCGGTGGCGGGTCTGCGGGCGAACTGCCGCAAGACATGCCCTCGTTCCCAGGAACCGGAACCGGAACCGGAACCGGAGCCGGAACCGGAACTGGCTCCGGCTCCGGAGGGAGCGGGTCCGGCGCCCGCGGCGGTCTGGGTGGCGGCACCACCCTCACCTCCGACCAGCGCAAGATCCTGAAGTACGCCACCGAGCACTCCGGCGACGCCCGCATCGCCCTCGCGGTCGAGGGCGGTGCCCAGAGCGCGGCCGCGTTCATCCTGGACAGCGACGCCACGGTCATCGGCATGGGCGGCTTCACGGGCAGCGACGACGCCCCCTCCGTACAGCAGTTGGAGAAGTGGACCAAGAGTGGCGAACTCCGTTACGTTCTCGGCTCCGACTCCGGCGGCATGGGCGCCATGATGGGCGGGGCGGCCTCGCAGCGGTCGACGTGGGTCGGTGCGCACTGCACCAAGGTCCCGGCCAAGGCGTACGGCGCCACCTCCACCAGCACCGATTCAGCCGCCGGCGGCATCATGGGCCGTACCGGCACCACCTTGTACGACTGCGCCGCCAAGTAGCAGCAGCGGCAGAACGGACGCCCCCGCACCATGGCCGAACAGCCCGCTGCCCGTGCCCCGCACCGCCTCCTGGTGGTCGAGGACGACCCCGGCATCCGCATGCTGCTGGAGTCGGCGCTGCGGCTGTCCGGCTACGAGGTGGCAGGCTCCGCCACCGGACAGGACGCCCTGCGGGACATCGAGGCCCTCCACCCCGACCTGATCCTGCTCGACGTCATGCTGCCCGACCTGGACGGCCTCGCGGTCACCCGGAGCCTGCGGGCGGCGGGAGTGAGGACCCCGGTGCTGTTCCTCACGGCCCGCGGTGAGATCGCCGACCGCATCGCGGGCCTGACCGCGGGCGGCGACGACTACGTGACGAAGCCGTTCAGCATCGAGGAGGTGCTGCTGCGCATCCGCGCCATCCTGCGCCGTACGGACCCGGAGCATCAGTCCGACGAGGTGGGCACCGAGAGCGGGATCCTGCGCTTCGCCGACCTGGAGCTCGACGAGAACGCCCACGAGGTGCACCGCGCGGGCGAGTACGTCCCGCTCTCGCCCACCGAGTTCAACCTGCTCCTCTATCTGATGGAGAACGCCAACCGGGTCCTGAGCAAGAACAAGATCCTCAACCACGTGTGGGGGTACGACTTCGCCGGCGACGGCCGCATCGTGGAGACGTACGTCAAATACCTGCGCCGCAAGATCGACCGCTTCGATCCGCCTCTGCTGCACACCGTGCGCGGCGTGGGCTACTGCCTGCGGCTGCCGCGCGCCGGGACGGACCGGTGATCCGCGGCCGCCCCCGCTCGCTGCGCAGCCGACTGGTGTGGGGCGTGACCCTGTTGGCCGCGGCCGCGGTGCTCACCGCGCAGACCATCGGGTTCCTGGTGCTGCACTCCTGGTTGTTGAACAGGGTCGACCAGCAGCTGTCGGAGTTCGTCCTCCCGGGCCGTGCCTTCGCGGACCCCGCCGACCCGCCCGTCAGGCCCGCCCCGGGCTCCGTCACCCTGCCCTCGGACTTCAGGGTCACCTTCTACGACGCCTCGGGCCAGGAGCGGGGCACTCTCGGCCGTGGGACGAAACCGGGCCCGGATCTCCCGCGGTCCACCGACGAGATCGGGCTGACCCGGGGCCGGGAGGCCGCCGTTCCCGCCGAGTCCGGGGGCGGGCGCTGGCGGGCGTTGTGGAAGGACGGATTCGACGGCACCAGCTATGTGGTCGCCCTGCCCCTCGACACCGTGGAGGGGGCCATGTCGAAACTGCTGGCACTCAACGCGGTCGTCCTCGCCGTGGCGGTGGTCGGTCTGATCACCGTCGGCCGCTGGGTGGTCCGCCTCGGCCTTCTCCCGCTGACCCGGATGGAGCACACGGCCCAGGACATCCCCGCCGGTGATCTGAGCCTACGGCTGTCCGACACCGATCCGCGCACCGAGACCGGCCGCCTCGGCACCGTACTGAACGACATGCTCGACCGTCTCCAACAGGCCCTGCGGCAGCGGGAGTTCTCGGAGGACCGGTTGCGCCGCTTCGTCGCCGACGCCGGTCATGAGCTGCGTACGCCGCTCACCTCCATCCGGGGCTTCGCCGAACTCGCCCTGCGCCACCCGGACCGGCCCGCCGCCCAGCGCCGGGAGGCCGACGAGCAGGTCGCCAAGAACGCCGATCGCATGAACCTTCTCGTCGACGACCTGCTCCTGCTCGCGAAGCTCGACCGGGAGCCCGAGTACCGCACCGGTCCCGTGGACCTGCTCTCCCTCGCGGCCGACGCGGTGAGCGCGGCGGCTGTCCGCGACGCGGGCGACCATCGCGTCACGCTCAGCCCCCTCGACGGCACGACCGACGACTCCGAACTCGACGTCGTGGAGACCGTCGGAGACGCCCACCGCCTGCTCCAGGTCGTCACGAACCTGCTCTCCAACGCGCTCGTCCACACGCCGCCCGGCACCCGGGTCGACGTACGTGTGGGCACGACCCGCGCGGGGGCCGCCGCCGGCGCCGACCGCCCCGGCCGCACCGGCGCCGCGCCGTCGTTGGACGAGGGAACGCCGGTGTGCGTGATCGAAGTGGCCGACCAGGGGCCCGGTCTCCCGCCGGAGGAGGCCGAGCGGATCTTCGAACGCTTCTACCGGGTCGACCCCTCCCGCTCCCGCGACCACGGCGGCGGCGGCCTCGGCCTCGCCATCGCCTCGGCGATCGCCCAGGGACACGGCGGCCGACTCGAACTCGACACGGCGCCGGGCCGGGGATGCGCGTTCCGCCTGGTTCTCCCTTTTGCGGACACGTGACGCCCGTGCGCGCTCAGTCGCGGCCTGACCGCTTCTCCATCGCCTCCACCAACCGTCCCAGCGCCTTGAGCACCCACTCCCGGTCCTCCCCGAGACCCGCCAACAGGTCCACCTCCGCGGCGAGTTGGCGGGGGAAGAGCTCGTCGACGGCCCGGGCGCCGGCCGGGGTGACGGTGACCAGGGCGGCGCGGCGGTCGGCGGGGTTGGGGGTACGGGCGATGAAGCCGCGCCGCTCCAGCTTGGCGAGGGTCTTGCTCACGCCCGCGCGGGACAGGCTCAGCCGCCCCGCGAGGCTGCTGGCGATCACCGGATCGGTGGCGTGCCGCAGAGGGATGAGCATGTCGACCTCCGGGGCGGTGAGCGGGGCGCCCGCGTAGAGGGGTTCGACCGCCCGGCCGAGGAGACCGGAGGCTTGCTTGAGCAGGCTCACCAGCTCCATGGGGGAGGTGTCGAGGCCGGGGTTGTGCTCGGCCCACTGGGCGCGGACTTCGTCGGGGGCGGGGGGCATGCGGCTCGCCTTCTCACTCTTCGGACGGCTCTTTGTTAACCAGTGAACTATCGGTTACCGTCGTGCCCATGATATCGCCGTCCCCCTCGCGTTCCGCCGCCCCGCACACCGTCGGCGTGGGCGGCCCCCCGGCCGCTCCCGGGCGCACCGCCGTCGCCATGGTCGCCGTGCTCGGCGCCCTGACCGCGGTCGCCCCGCTCGCCACCGACATGTACGTGCCCGGCTTCCCGGCCATGGGGGACGCGCTCGGCGCGAGCAGCTCGGCCGTGCAGCTGACCATGACCGCGTTCCTGGCCGGACTCGTCGTCGGACAGCTGCTGATCGGACCGCTCAGCGACGGGCTCGGACGGCGCCGGCTGCTCATCTGCGGGGCGAGCGGGTTCGTCTTCTTCTCCCTCCTGTGCGCCGTCGCCCCGAACGTCGGCCTCCTGACCGGCGCCCGCTTTCTGCAGGGCGTGGCCGGCGCGGCGGGCATGGTGCTGGCCCGGGCCGTTCTCACCGACCGCTTCCACGGCGCCGAACTGCCGCGCTACTTCGCGGTGTTGTCCCAGATCATGGGCGTGGCACCGATTGCCGCGCCGGTGCTCGGCGGGGCGATCCTGAGCGTGTCCACCTGGCGCGCGGTGTTCGCCGTACTCACCGTGCTGGGCGTGCTGTTGCTCCTTGCCGTACTGCGGGCCGTACCGGAGTCCCTGCCGCCCGAGCGCCGGCACAGTGGCGGGATCGCGAGCACCTTCCGCGCGATGGGCTCGCTGCTCGCCCGCCGTACGTTCATGGGGTACGTCCTCGTCATGGCCCTCGTCTCGGCGGCGCTGTTCGCCTACATCAGCGGCTCCAGCTTCGTCTTCGAGAACCTCCACGGGGTCTCCTCGACGACGTACTCCCTCATCTTCGCCACCAACGCCGTCGCCATGCTGATCGCCGGCGCCGCCTTCTCCCGGCTGGTCGGGCGGGGTGTGCGGCTGAACTCGCTGCTCACGGCCGGGATCTGTGTCGCCCTGCTGGGCGCGCTGGCCCAGGTCGTGCTCGTGGTCGCGGTGGGCGAGACCCTCGCGGGCACCTGGGCCACGCTGTTCGTGACCGTCGGCGGCATCGGCCTGATCTTCCCGGCGTCCATGAGTATCGGCCAGACCCTCGGCCGCGCCACCCCGGGCGCCGCCTCCGCCTTGCTCGGTGGCCTGCAGTTCCTGTTCGGCGCCCTCGCCTCGCCGCTCGTCGGATTCTTCGGAGAGGACAGCTCCATGCCGATGGCACTCATCATGCTGACCGCCGTGGCCGCGGCGGGAGTCGCGCTCGTGGCGCTCGCGCGGCCGTGGCTGGGACAAGGCGAACCGGGCGACGGTTCGTGACCGTGGGTGGCCCGGTTCACGGCAGCTCGACTGTCAGTGCCTCGTCGTAGTCTCCGCCGGGTGACACACATCGAGCCACGCACGCTTGAAGCCGCGATCTGTGACGCGCGACAGGCGCTGACCGTGTACGACCATGCCCTGGAGTGGCTGCTGCGCCCCGACGCGGCGTCGTGCGGTCCGCTGGGAGCCGAGGTCTGGGCGTTCGACGACACGCTGACGCAGATCCTGCTGGTGCGGCACCGCTGGCGGGGCTGGGTGCCGCCCGGCGGCCAGGTGGACCCCGGGGAGACACCGCGCGAAGCGGCGCGCCGGGAGCTGTTCGAGGAGACCGGGGTCCGTGCGGAACTCCTCCCGGCACCGGTGGCCGTCACCGTGCGCTCCTACCACCCCGGCTGGCCGGCCACCATGAGCGCGTCCTTCGTGACGGTCGTGGATCGGCGGACACCGCTCACCCCCGAAGACGGCTGCCCGACCGCCTGGCTGCCGCTGGACGAGCCGTGGCAGGGCTGGTTCGCCGACGACCGGCTCCGGATGCGGCAGTGCGCGGACCGGCTCGGGGCAGAAGAGTGGACACCCTCGCGACTGCAGGAGGAGCAGGCATGACGGATGAGACGACCCCACGCGTCGTGGCGGTCAACCGGGGCACGGAGGACGCCGAGGGCCAGGGATCCGGACGCGGGCCCCAGCATGACGCGCTCGAAGCCTGGGTGGGCAGATGGATCAACGAAGGCCACATGATCGACGATGACGGAAGCCCAGGGGTGAAGATCGCCACCTCCGACGTGTACGAGTGGGCTCCGGGTGGGTTCTTCCTCGTGCACTCGGCCTACGGGCGCATCGGGGAGTTCGACGTCGGCGGCACGGAGATCATCGGGTACGACGAGACGAGTGGCGCCTACCGGTCCCACTTCTTCGACAGTCAGGGCAACGTGACCGTGAGCCGCCTGGTCGCGGAGGGCGACACCTGGACCTACCAGGGCGACACCACTCGTGCCACCGTTGAGTTCAGCGACGACCACCGCGTCCAGACCGTCCTGCACGAGCGCACCGATGACGGAGCGACCTACAGACCGTCGATGAAGGTCACTCTCGTCAAGGTCGGTTGAGGCCGGGCCGGGCGTGCTACTCCTTGGCGGCGGCGGCTGCTGCTGCGGTGCGGGTCGGCTTGCCCAGCGCCCAGAAGAGCACCCCGAGGAGCACGAACCCGATGAGCGGGACGGCCTCCGTGAGCAGGTACTTCCAGCGCTCGTCGTAACTCCAGCCGTCCGGCGCGTAGTCGGAGCCGAACCAGTGGTCGCCGAGTCCGGGGGCGACCAGCTGGACGCTGGCGAACAGGACGAGCAAGGTGAGCACCACGCTGATCGTGCGGGGGAAGGGCGCCTTGTAGGGGCGGGGGACGTCCGGCTCCTTGCGGCGCAGTACCGCGAGGGCCGGGAAGATGCCGAGGTAGCTGACGAGCGTGGTGGAGACGGCGAGGCCGAGGACGGCGCCGAAGAGCTTGGCGGCGCTGCCGTCGGTGAGTTCGTGGGCCAGGACGAGCACGACGGTGGAGACCAGCCCGCTGAGGATGTTGACCCGCACCGGGGTGCCGAACCGGCTGGAGATGACGCCGAGGAAGCGGGGCGCGGCGCCGTCGTAGCCGGAGACGGCCAGGGCGCGGTCGGAGCCCATGACCCACGTGACGCCGGAGGACAGCACGGTGAGGATGAACAGGATCGCGGCGAGGTCCCCGAGCAGGCTGCCGGCGCCGCTGAGCGTGGCGGTGCCATCGGCGGCGACGTCTCCGCCGTAGACGGTGAAGACCTGCCGGATCGCGTCGATGAAGCCGCCGAGGCCGGTGATGGCCTTGACCGGCAGGACGAGCAGGATGCCGAGGATCGGCAGCGCGTACAGCGCGACGGCGAGGGCGGCGCTGCGGAAGATGGCGAAGGGCACGTCCTTCTGGGCGTCGGTCATCTCGTCGCCGGCGGTGTTGGGCAGCTCGAAACCGACGTAGTTGAACATCAGGACGGGCACCAGGCCGACGAAGCCCACGTAGGTCGGCGAGAAGTCGCCGAGTCCGAATCCGTGCAGGCCGTGCTGGATGCCGTAGACGACGACCGTGACGGTGAACAGGCCGAGGAGGACGAAACGGCTCCAGGCGCCGATGGTCGGAATCCACTTGCCGACGTCGAAGGAGAGGATCGCGGCGAGCACGCCCACCCAGACGAACACGAGGGTGAAGACGTAGAAGGCCGGGGTGCTCAGGTCCTTTCCGTCGTTGAAGAAGGTGGTGAACGCCGTGACGGCGGAGACGGAGAGCGTGCCGCCGAGCCACACCGGGTTGGTGATCCAGTACAGGAAGTTGTTGACCGCGCCCGCCAGGCGTCCGAAGGCCCGGCTGGTCCAGATGTACGGCCCGCCCTCGTCGGGGAACGCGGCCCCGAGCTCGGCGGTCAGCAGCGCGGACGGCACGAAGAACACGACGGCCAGCACGATGAGCCAGGTGAACGCCTCGGCGCCGGACGAGGCCACCGTGCCGATGGTGTCCACGCCGACGATGGTGCAGAGGAGGAAGAAGAGGATGTCGAAGCGGCCGAAGTGCTTGCGGAGTTTCTGCCGCTCCGTCTGGGCTGCTGCCGGCGTGCCGGTCGACTCGGGTGCTATGGGGCCAGCGGTCACCGGGAGCTCCTGAACGCTCGTGGTACTGGTGGGATCCGGCCAATGATCTGCTGCCGCCACAAAACGCCACAAGCGTTCATGTACAAGTCTTGACCATCAATTCTTCGCCCGTATGAAACGGAAATCCCGCCGAAATAAGGGGGATCAGTCCTGGTAGCCCCTGAGCTTCCGGTACAGCGTGGCGCGGGCGATGCCCAGGGCCGCCGCCGTGCGGGCCTTGTTGCCGCCGTGGCGGCGCAGGGCCTCCAGGATGGCGGCGCGCTCGGCCTGCTCCATCGGGCTCAGCGGCCGGGTCGCGGGCCCCTCGCGCACGGGGTCCGGCAGCTCGGCGCGCCGGACGGGACCGGTCGTGCGACGGTGTTCGGCCAACGCCCGTACCAGGTGGGCGAGTTCCGTGATGTTGCCGGGCCACGGGTGCTGCTCCAGGGCGCGCATCGCGTCCAGCGTCCAGGTGAGCGGGGGCTGTCCCGGCTCGGGCCTGGGGGTCAGGGTGGGGAGCAACTCCCTGATGTCCTCCGGGCGTTCGCGCAGTGCGGGGAGGGTGACCGACCGTGCTGCCAGGGTGTCGAGCAGCCGTTGGAGACACGGGCCCGGGAGCGTTCCGGGGGTGTAGGTGATCATCAGGGGCGCGGCCGGATGCGTGTCGAGCAGCGAGTTGAGGGTCGCCGTGTCGGGTGGGGTGAGGCGCTCGGCATGGCGGATGAGGAGGGCGTGACCGTCCGTCAACCCGTCGAGTGCGTCGTGGAGTTCGCCCTCCGCCGCGTCCACGGTCGACGGACTCGCGGCCAGCTGCCGTGCGAGCGAGCTCTTTCCGGTGCCGCGCTCGCCGACGATCAGCAGGGGCTCGGGGTGCCTGGCCAGTTCCACCGCGCGGCCGACGGCATGCCGCCACGGCACCGATCGCCCGGCCGGTCCCGGGACAGTCCGTGCGGCTGGTCCCGCCGTCCCCTCGGCCGACGTGACGGCCGCACGCGCCACCGGCTCCAACACCGCGACCGCACCGACGACCGCGCCCAGATGGGGGACAGGGGTGAGGACCGCGGTACATCCGGTGCCGTCCGGGAGCCGCATACGGCTGCCGTCCAGGAGTCGCCTACGGTACGACGCCGAAGGCGCCCCGCCGTCGGGCCGCACCACCGCATCCGAGGCGGCCGCGGACCCCGTCGGCGCCCCGTGTTCCGAGTCCCGCAGCAGGGCGACCGCCCCCCGCTCCAGCGCCTCCAGCCCCTCGGGAGACAGCAGCTGTTCCGCGGCCTCGCTGACGAACCGGTTGCGACCGTCGAGGGCGACGACCGCGCGCCCCTGTTCCCCCATGGCCCGCAGATACGCGTCCAGCAGCACCCGTTCCGCCGCCCGCGACCGCGAGAGGAGTTCCGCCTCCACGGCGATCGCCGCGGCCTCGGCGAGCGGGGCCCCCGGATGCGGTCCGCACTCGGCGCACAGCCGGGTGGTCACGGTCACCGTGCCCAGCACCCGGCCGGTCTCCGGCGCCCGCACCGGCACACTGACGGCGGAGACGTCCTGCCACAGGTCCAGGAAGTGCTCGGGACCGTGCACCTCGGCGCGGCGGCGGGTCCGCAGTGCGAGGGCCGCGCTGTTGTGGCCGACCACCCGCTCGGAGAGGTCGTAGTGGGCAGGGGCCGCCGCCGAGCCGGTCGCCCACAACACCCGTGGCCGCTCGTCGGTGAGCAGGAGCGACGCCTGTCCGGGGCCGAGCGCGGGGGCGATCCGTTCGAGCACCGGACGGGCGGCGGTCAGCAGGGCGGACTCGGGCGCGCCCGGGGAATGCCGTGGCGCCGAGTCCTGCACGTCGTGTCGTACGCCGAAGAACCGGGCCCGCTTCCACGCGGCGACGACTTCTTCCGGTATCCCGTCCGGCAGTTGCCGCCCCAGCAGGAACAGCTCGCGGGCCCTGCGCAGCGAGGCGAGGGCGGGGCGGACGGAGGGGCGCTCTGCGGTGGTCACGGCATCACTCACCCTACCGGGGACGGTTGAACGCGCAACAACATATGCGCTGCGCGTTACCGGCGCCGGTGGTGCTGCCGGGTGGCAGAGTGCGGAATGCCATGAGAAGCAACGAGGAGTGACGATGGAACCCACCGGCATCACACCGAACCTGGTCGTCCCGGACATCGCAGCCGCCCGCGACTTCTACACCGGCTACCTGGGCCTGAGCGTCGAAGGATTCAACCTCGGCTGGGTCGCCCAATTCCGTTCGCCCGACGGCCGGGCGCAGATCCAGCTGCTCACGCACGATGCCAGCGCACCCACGAACCCCGTCGTCTCGGTCAGGGTCGGTGCGGCCGTCGACGACGCGTACGCCGAGGCGCTGCGGCGCGGATACGAGATCGTGCACCCGCTCACCAATGAACCATGGGACCTGCGACGGTTCTTCGTCCGCGCCCCCGACGGCAATGTCCTGAACATCGTCAGCCACCGGGACGACTGAGCGGCGACCAGGAGGCGCAAGCAGATCGGCGACGGCCCACTGTCTCGTATTGAGACACCCACGCTCCGGCACTCACCTACATGATCTTGAACAGTAGGCGCCTGTTCTCATTACCTGGAGCGTTCCCCGTGCACACCGTCGAGCCCGATGTCGTGACCGACGTACTCATCGTCGGCAGTGGCCCCGCCGGCGCCTCCGCCGCGCTTGCTCTCAGCACCTACGGCGTACCGAACATCGTCGTCACCCGCTACGCGAGCCTCGCCGACACGCCCCGGGCGCACATCACCAACCAGCGCACCATGGAGGTCCTGCGCGACCTCGGTGTGGAGCAGGACGTCGTCGCGAAGGCCACGCCGCAGCACCTGATGGGCAACACGACGTTCTGCACCAGCCTGGCCGGCGAGGAGCTCGGCCGGGTCCGCTCCTGGGGCAACGACCCGCTCGTGCAGGCCGCGCACGAGCTCGCCAGCCCCACCCGCATGTGCGACATGCCCCAGCACCTCATGGAGCCGGTGCTCGTCGACGCGGCGGTCGCGCGCGGCACGCAGCTGCGCTTCAGCACCGTCTACAAGTCCTTCGTCCAGGACGCATTCGGCGTGACGGTCACCGTCGAGGACCGGCTGCGCGGCGACGAGTACACCATCCGCGCCAAGTACCTCATCGGCGCCGACGGCGGCCGCTCGCAGGTCGCCGAGGACGCCGGGCTGCCGATGGGCGGCCAGATGGGCGTGGCCGGCAGCATCAACATCGTCTTCGACGCGGACCTGTCGAAGTACACCGCCCACCGGCCGTCCACCCTCTACTGGGTACTCGCCCCGGGCGCCACCGTCGGCGGCATCGGCGCGGGCCTGGTGCGCTGCGTGCGGCCCTGGAACGAGTGGATGATCGTCTGGGGCTACGACGTCACCGCCGGCGCCCCCGACCTGACCACCGAGTACGCCGAGTCCGTCGTACGCAAGCTGGTCGGCGACGACGAGATCCCGGTGACCATCAAGTCGTCCTCCGCCTGGACCGTCAACGAGATGTACGCCGAGACCTACTCCGACAGCCGCGTCTTCTGCGCCGGCGACGCCACGCACCGCCACCCGCCGTCCAACGGCCTCGGCTCCAACACCTCCGTCCAGGACGCCTACAACCTGGCCTGGAAGCTCAAGCACGTCCTCGACGGCACCGCGTCCCCGAAGCTCCTGGACACCTACACCGCCGAGCGCGCCCCGATCGGCCGGCAGATCGTGACCCGCGCCAACAAGTCCATCGGCGAGACGGCTCCCGTCTTCGAGGCGCTCGACGGGCTCTCCCCGCAGACCCCCGAGCAGCTGTGGGCCAACATCGACGCCCGCAAGGACGACACCGAGGCGGCCGAGAAGCAGCGCGCGAAGCTGCGCGAGGCGATCGCCTTCAAGGTGTACGAGTTCAACGCGCACGGGGTCGACCTCAACCAGCGGTACACGTCGGAAGCGATCGTGCCCGACGGCACCGACGACCCCGGCTTCGACCGCGACCCCGAGCTGCACCACCAGCCCACCTCCCGCCCCGGCGCGAAGCTCCCGCACGCCTGGATCACCTCCGGCACCCGCACCCTGTCCACGCTCGACACCGTCGGACAGGGCCGCTTCACCCTGATCACGGGCATCGGCGGCGCGGACTGGCTGTGGGCGGCCGAGGCCCAGGACCTGGAGATCGCCACCGCCGTCATCGGGCCCGGCCAGGAGTACGAGGACCCGTACGGCGACTGGGCGCGGCTCAGCGAGGTGGCCGACGGGGGAGCGCTGCTCGTACGGCCGGACGGGTACGTCGCCTTCCGGCACGCGACGGTGGCGGCGTCCACCGAGGAGGCCGAGCGGTTGCTGACCGGGGCGGTCCGGCGGATCCTCGGGCATGCCTGATCGGAAGGATCCCCGGACATGACCACTGAATTCACCACCCACCTCACCGAGGCGGTCGTCGACAGCCTCAAGGACACGGCCGACCCGCGCCTGCGTGAACTGCTCGCCGCCCTCACCCGCCACCTCCACGCCTTCGTCCGCGAGACCGAGCCGACGATGGAGGAGTGGGAGCAGGCGATCGGCTTCCTGACGGCGACCGGACAGACCTGCACGGACACCCGGCAGGAGTTCGTCCTCCTGTCGGACGTGCTCGGCGTCTCGATGCTCGTCGAGACGATCAACAGCAGTGAACACGGCACCGAGAGCACCGTCCTGGGACCCTTCCACATGACCGAGTCCCCGGTCCGTGAACTCGGCGCGGACATCGACCTGGTCGGCGGCGACGAGCCGTGCGTGGTCAGCGGGCGCGTACTGTCCCGGGACGGCACGCCGCTGCCCGGCGCGGTCCTCGACGTCTGGCAGGCGAACGACCAGGGGTTCTACGACGTCCAGCAGCCCGAGGTCCAGCCGGCGGGCAACGGGCGCGGGCTGTTCACGGCGGACACCGAGGGCCGCTTCTGGTTCCGCACGTGTGTGCCGAGCCCCTACCCGATCCCCACGGACGGCCCCGTCGGCGACCTCCTGCGGGCGACGGGCCGACACCCCTACCGCCCGGCCCACATCCACTTCATCGCCTCGGCCGCAGGACATACGCCGGTCACCACGCACATCTTCGTGGCGGGCAGCGACCACCTCGACTCCGACGCCGTGTTCGCGGTCAAGGAGAGCCTCGTCCAGGACTTCACCGAGACCGACGACCCGTCCCTGGCACGGGAGTTCGGCGTCCCGAACCCGTTCCGGCACGCGCGCTTCGACCTCGTACTCAACCCGGTGCAGTCATGAGGGAGTTCGCCTACGAGGCCCAGCCCATGCGGGTCGTCCTGCGGCCCGGAGCCTCGGTCACCGCAACCCCGGGCGAGGCCGAACGCCTGGGCCTGCGACGGCTGTTGGTGGTCAGCGGAGCACGGGGCGCGGACACGGCCCGAGCCGTCGCGGACGCGCTCGGCGGCGCCTGCGTCGGGCTGCACGCCGAGGCCCGGATGCACGTACCGGTGGAGGTCGCCGACCGGGCCGTCGAAGTGGCGCGCGCCGCGGGCGCCGACGGCTGCGTGGCCGTCGGCGGCGGGTCCGCGATCGGCCTCGGCAAGGTGATCGCGCTGCGCACCGGCATGCCGGTGATCGCCGTCCCCTCGACGTACTCCGGCTCCGAGATGACCCCGGTCTGGGGTCTGACCGAACACGGTGCCAAGCGCACCGGCCGCGACCCGTCGGTCCTGCCGCGCAGTGTCGTCTACGACCCCGAGCTCACCCTGTCGCTCCCGGTGGGCCTGTCCGTGACCAGCGGGATCAACGCCGTGGCGCACGCGGCCGAGGCCCTGTACGCGCCGGACGCCTCGCCGCTGGTGTCGCTCATGGCCGAGGAGGGCGCACGGGCCATGACCGGTGCCCTGACAGGGGTGGCCGCAGATCCCCGGGACCTGGACGCCCGTGGGCGGGCCCTCTACGGAGCCTGGCTGTGCGGTGCCGCGCTCGGTGCGACCACCATGGGGCTCCACCACAAGCTGTGCCATGTCCTCGGGGGCACCTTCGGGCTGCCGCACGCCGAGACCCACACGGTCGTCCTGCCGTACGCCCTCGCCTACAACGCGTCCGCCGCGCCCGAGGCCATGGCGGCGCTCGGCCGAGCGCTGGACAGCGACGATGCCCCAGGGGCCCTGTGGGAACTCTCCGGGCGCCTCGGCGCACCCCGCTCGCTGGCCGAACTCGGGCTCAGGGAAGCCGACTTGACGGTGGCGGCGCATGCGGCGACCGGGCAGGCGTATGCCAACCCGCGGCCGATCAGCGAGGAGGGCGTACTGGGCGTCCTGAGATCGGCCTACGCCGGCGACCGGCCGCAATCGAAGCCCTGATCGACTTACCGATGAAAACCGAAAGGTGAACACCATGCCCCTCGGACTGGTCCGGCGGCGATTCAGGAATGCCCCCGGAGGCGCCGCGGGCCACACGCTTCCCGTCCCGGCCGGCGCGGGTGTCGTCGTCCGCGAGATCCTGGACCCGGTGAACCAGCCCCTGGGCGGCGCCGATGTGACGGTGACGGAACTGCGCAGCCACCAGGTCGCGGCACGCGGCACCACGGACCCGTACGGCATGTTCATGGCCGTCCTGCCGCCGGGCAGTTACAGCCTGCTGATGATGGCCGAGGGACTGGAGCCGCACCGGGAGACCGTCGAGGTCGTCGCCGACGCGGGGTTCTCCTCGCAGCAGGTGTGGCTTCAGCCGGCCCGGCAGGCCGAACTCCCGGTCCCCGGAACCTGGCTCTTCGACCCGCCGCACACGGCGATCCGCTTCATCGCCAAGCATGTCGGCATGGCCCATGTGCACGGCCGTTTCGAACGATTCGAGGGCGGCATCCAGGTCACCCAGGACGTGTCCGAGTCCCGTGTCCACGTGCGCATCGACGCGTCGAGCATCACCACGGGCAACAACACCCGTGACACGCACCTGCGTTCCGCCGACTTCCTCGACGTCGACCACTTTCCGTACATCGACTTCAGGAGCACCCGCTTCGCCTACCGGGGCGGCAGCAAGTGGAACCTGCTGGGCACCCTGACCATGCACGGCGTGAGCCGGTCGATGTCGCTGGACACCAGCTACCTGGGCATGGTCAACGGCGGCTACGGCGAGGAGTTGCGCTGCGCCGCCCTGGCCAAGGCGGAGCTGCACCGCGAGGACTACACCCTCAACTGGCGTTCCATGCTGGCGCGTGGCATCGCCGTGGTCGGCCCCACGGTCCAACTGGAGCTGGATGTCCAGGCGATGTACCGCACGCACGACACACCGACGCCGCCGGAGTGATGACGACCCGGTCGTTTTTTGCCGGTTACTGGGGCCACTCCGGGCACGGATCGGGCGCATGATGACGCCGACCAAGTGTTCCCCATGACCGGAGGCACAGATGGACATCGGTATCGGTCTTCCCAACACGGTCCCCGGAACCGAAGGAAAGGCCCTCATCGACTGGGCGGGCAGGGCGGAGGAAGCGGGGTTCAGCACCCTCGGCACGATCGGGCGGCTGGTGTACTCGGGCTACGAGGAGCTGATCGCCCTCGCCGCGGCCGCGGCGGTCACCAGCCGGATCCGGCTGACGACCAGCGTGCTGCTCGCGCCGCTGTACACCAACACCGCGCTGCTCGCCAAGCAGGCGGCCTCGCTCGACCGACTCTCCGCCGGGCGCCTCGTCCTGGGAGTGGCCCTGGGTGGGCGCGACGACGACTACGCCGCCAGCGGGCTGTCCACCAAGGGCAGGGGGCGTCGGCTGGAGGAACAGCTGACCGAGATGAAGCGCGTCTGGTCCGGCGAGGAGCGCGGACTCGCCGGCGCGATAGGGCCGGAGCCCGTGCGCAGCGGTGGCCCCGAGCTCATCCTGGGCGGCTCGACCGAGACCGCCTTCGAGCGCGTGGCCCGGCTGGGCGACGGCTGGATCATGGGCGGTGGTACGCCCGACATGTTCGCCGAGGCCGCGCCCGGTGTCGATGCCGCCTGGCGGAAGGCCGGGCGCGAGGGCACGGCACGGAAGCTGTCGTTGGCCTACTTCGCGCTGGGGCCAGGCGCCCACGCGCAGGCCAATGCCTACCTGCTGGACTACTACGGCTTCCTCGGCGACTTCGCCCGCCAGGTCGTGGCGGGGGCCGCGGTGAGTGCGGAGATGGTCAAGTCCACTGTCGCTGCGTTCGAAGCGGGCGGCTGCGACGAGCTCATCTTCGTCCCCACCGGATCAGGGCTCGACCAGGTCGGCCTGCTCGCCGAGGCGATCGCCTGATCTGCCGGGCGGTGCGCTCGGTGCGCGATGGCGTCGGAAGTCCGGGAAGAGCAGGAGCAGCGCGAGCGCGGTCGTGACGGTCAGGACACCGCCACCGGTGACGGCCCAGGTGGTGCCGAAGGCGGCACCGGTCGCGCCGTGCACGAGGTCTCCCAGGCGCGGCCCTCCCGCGGCCACCACGGTGTCGACCCCCTGCAGACGGCCCCGCATGTCGTCCGGCACGGCGGTCTGCAGGACGGACTTGCGGAAGACGCCCAGCGCGAGGAGCGCACCGCCCGCCAGGACCAGCCAGCCCACCGCCCAGGTCAACGAGCTCGACAGCCCGAACGCGCCAACGGCCAGACCCCACACGGCCACCGAGGCCGCGACCGCGACTCCGTGGCGGCCGGTACGGGTGAAGCTCCCGGAGAACAGCGCCGCCAGTACGCCACCGGCCGAGACGGCGGCGTACAACACCCCGACGTCCGACGGCCGGAACGTCTCCCTCGCCAGTTGCGGGAAGAGCGCGGTGGGCAGACCGAGGAACAGGGCCGCGAAGTCGGCGAGATAGACGACCAGCAGCACCTGACGTGTCACCAGCAGACGAACCCCTTCCGCGATCCGCCGGACGCCCGCGCCACGCGCGGCGGCGCCGGTGGGCGGGAGGGGCGGCAGCCGCCCTACGGCCCAGAGCGTCGCGCACAGGGCGACCGCGTCGGCGAGATACAGCACCTGGCTTCCGACGACCGGGAGCAGTGCGCCGGCCAGCAGCGGGCCGGCGATACCGGCGGACCAGACGACCATCGACTGCAACGCGTTCGCGGCCGGCAGCAGTTCCTGCGGCACCAGCCGGGGCACGACGGCCCCGCTCACCGCGGCATTGGCGCCGAACAGGGCCTGCTGCACCCCCACCAGGAACAGCAGCACACCGACCGACTCCAGGTGCGCGCACGCCTGCGCCCACAACAGCAACGACGTCACACCGGTGCCGGCGGTGGTCACCAGCAGCACGCGCCGCCGATCCCGCACATCGGCGAGCGCGCCTCCCCACAGGGCCGCCATCGCCATGGGGACGAAGCCCACCAACCCGGCGAGTCCGACGTACGCCGACGAACCGGTGAAGCCGTAGATCTCCATCGGCACGGCGACCGCCGTCAGCTGTCCCCCCAGCGCGGTCACGCTGCCGGCCACCCACAACCGCCGGAACGCGGGCCGTCGCAGCGGCCGCACGTCTACCATCACGCTTGTTCGCTGGCGCACCGTCGCCCCCTGTCGCAGCCATCGCTGGACCGATGCTGGGGGCTCCCGTTGGGGCAAGGTCAATGAGCCGCTTCGGTGTGTGTACGGCGGACCGTCGCGGCCGCAAGGCGCAGAACCGTCCAGAAGGCGATCCGTACCGCCCCGACCGGCAGGGCACGTATGTTCCAGATGACAGCTGACGACGTGTTGTCCGTCCTCGCCCTGTTGCGGCGGGCGGAGGTGGATGTCTGGGTCGGTGGAGGCTGGGGGATCGACGCCCTGGTCGGCGAGCGGACCAGAGTCCATCGCGACCTGGACCTGATGCACCGGCAGGAGCAGGAGGCCGCTGCGATGGCAGCCCTGTCGGCGGTGGGTTTCACGGAGGTCCTGGACTGGAGGCCCGTTCGGTTCGTCGTGAGGGCTCCCGACGGGCTCGAGATCGATCTCCATCCGCTGGTCTTCGCCGACGACGGCTCCGCTGTGCAGGCGTCACCCGAACCGGAGCGGCCTTTCACCTACCCCTCCTCGTGCTTTGTGACGGGCACGATCAAGGGAACGCCCGTCCCGTGTCTCTCTGCCGAACAGCAGGTCTACTTCCATCAGGGATACGAGCCGTCGGAACGCGATCGGCACGACATGGCACAACTCCGTCGCGTCTTCGGGATCGCCACGCACTTCTGAAGGTCAACCGGGCTGTCCCACGGCGGCTGTCGAGGCCCGGACGATCAGTCGGCAGGGCAGCCGGATGTGCAGGGGCTCGGGCAGGCCGTCGAGGATGCGGAGCATCAGGCGGGCGGACTCCGCGCCGATCTCGTGCTGCGGGGTGCGGATCGTGGTCAGGGGCGTGGCCATGCGGTCCAGCATCGGCATGTCGTTGAAGCCGATGACGGACAGGTCGCGCGGGCAGTGCAGGCCGGCCTCGGTGAGGGCGTCGAGGACGCCGAGGGCCATCAGGTCGTTGCCGGCGAGGACGGCGGTGGGGCGGGGGTGGAGAGAGAGGGCCGCGTGGGCGCCGGAGCGGCCCGCCTCCGTGGAGTACGTCGTGCCCGGGAGGACCGGGCAGTCGCCGCGGTCCAGGCCGAGCCGGTCCACGGCGTCGAGGAAGGCGCGGTGGCGCAGATGCCCGGTGGACAGGTCCTGCGGGCCCGCGAGATGGGCGATGCGCCGGTGGCCCAGCGCGGCGAGGTGGCGTACGGCGTCCAGGACGCCCTCGGCGTCGTCGCCCGTCACGCTGGAGTGGCGGGGGTGGTCGCTGACGCGGTTGAGGAGGACCAGAGGCGTGCCCGCGTCGGCCAGGCGGTCCAGCAACGGGTGCTCGCGGCGGGCCGTCGCGACGATGAACCCGTCGCTGCGGCGGCCCAGCAGCATGGCCACCAGGCGTTCTTCGCGGTCCGCGTCGTTGTCCGTGTCGGCCAGCAGGGCCAGATGGTCGGCGGCGCCCAGCACCTGCTCGATGCCGCGCACGATCGGCGGGAAGAGCGGGTTGGCCAGGTCGGGGATCAGCACCCCCACCGTGCGTGAGCGCCTCGTGCGCAGGCCGCGGGCCAGCGAGTTGGGCTCGTAACCGAGGGCCTGGGCGGCTCGGACGATACGGCGGACCGTGTCCGGGGCCACCCGGTGACGGGTCGCCGGGTTCAGCGCCTTGGAGGCGGTGCCGGGGTGGACGCGCGCCCTGCGGGCCACATCGGCGAGTGTGACGGTCACCGTGCGCCGCCCCTTGACGGGCAGTCAGGGCGTTCATACTGTCCAGAAGACAAACGATTGCCGTCCATGAATCCTGAGCTTAGATCCAGATCATGGAGCGCTCAACACTCGGTAACCGACACATCGTTTGCCTTGCGTACGACAGCGGAGGGACGCCGCGATGACGACGCGAACGGAACCGGTGAAACCGCGGATCGGCTGGATCGGAACCGGCCGGATGGGCAGCGCGATGATCCGACGGCTGCTCGGCGCCGGCTACGAGGTCGGGGTCCACAACCGCACCCGCGCCAAGGCCGAGGCACTGCAGGAGTACGGCGCCACTGTCGTCGGCTCCATGGCCGAACTCGCCGACCGGGACGTGGTGTTCACGATGGTCGCCGCTGACGACGCGCTCACCGAGGTGACCCTCGGCGAGAACGGGCTGCTGCGGCAGCGCCTCGCTCCGGACGTCCTGGTGGACTGCTCGACGGTCTCCCCGGAGGTCTCCCTCCAGGTCCGCGCCGAGTCGGCCAAGGCCGGAGTCCGGATGCTCGCGGCGCCGGTCAGCGGCAACCCCTCGGCGGTCCGGGCGGGCACGGCGGCCTTCGTCGTCTCGGGACCGACACAGGCGTACGACGTCGTCCGGCCGCTGTTGACCGCCATCTGCGGCGCGGCCACCCGCGTCGGGGACGGCGAGGAAGGCCGGCTCGTGAAGATCGCCCACAATCTGTTCCTCGGTGCGGTCGTCCAGTCCCTCGCCGAGATCACCGTGCTCGCCGAGAAGGGCGGGGTGCGGCGCTCGGACTTCCTGGACTTCATCAACACCTCGGTGCTCGGCTCGGTCTTCACCCGCTACAAGACCCCCGCCTTCACCCAGCTGGACTTCACCCCGACCTTCACCCCCCAACTGCTCCGCAAGGACTTCGAGTTGGGCCTCGCCGCCGCCCGGGAGAGCGAGGTGAGCATGCCGGTCACGGCACTCGTGCACCAGCTGGTGCAAGCCTCCGCACAGACTCAGGGACCACAGGTCGACTTCGCGGTACTGCTCACCGAAGTCGCCCGCGCCTCCGGGCTGTTGCTGCAAGCGGAGGTGGAGGAGCGATGACCGTTGCACACGCCCCCGGCCACACCGCCGTCGACTTCGAGTCCCGCGTCGACTTCGACCGGCTGCGCGCCTACCGCCTGGAGCGGACGCGTGCCGCCCTCGACGCCAGCGGGCTCGGCGCCCTGCTCCTCTTCGACGTCAACAACATCCGCTACCTCACCGGCACGATGATCGGCGAGTGGTCGCGAGACAAGATGACCCGCTACGCGCTCCTCACCCGTGAAGGGGAGCCCGTCCTCTGGGACTTCGGCTCGGCGGCCCGCCACCACCAGCTGTACGCACCCTGGCTCGAGCCGGACAACTGCCGGGCCGGAATGCTGGGCCTGCGTGGTGCCGTACGCCCCGAGGCCGGGCTCTTCGACCGGGCCGTCGCCGAGATACACGACCTGCTCCAGGAGGCCGGGGTCGCGGACGAGCCCGTCGGCCTGGACATCGTCGAGCCGCCGCTCCTGTTCGCTCTCCAGCAGGCCGGGTTGCGTGCCGCCGACGGCCAGCAGGTGATGCTGGACGCCCGGCAGTTGAAGAACCCGGACGAGATCCTGCTGCTCACTCAGTCCGCCGCCATGGTCGACGGCTGCTACCAGGCCATCTCCGAGGCGCTCAAGCCCGGCGTGCGTGAGAACGACATCGTCGCGCTCGCCAACAAGTACCTCTACGAGCAGGGCTCCGACGACGTCGAGGCGATCAACGCCGTCTCCGGGGAGCGGTGCAACCCGCATCCGCACAACTTCACCGACCGGCTGATCCGGCCCGGCGACACCTGTTTCTTCGACATCATCCAGTCGTACAACGGCTACCGCACCTGCTACTACCGCACCCTGAACGT
Source organism: Streptomyces fulvoviolaceus (assembly GCF_000718165.1). Lineage (GTDB taxonomy): Bacteria > Actinomycetota > Actinomycetes > Streptomycetales > Streptomycetaceae > Streptomyces > Streptomyces fulvoviolaceus. Next base: position 48,143 of record NZ_JOEY01000038.1, read on the forward strand.
CGGTTCGTCGACCGCCCCGCAGCGCGCCGCCTACCGTCGCGCCCGTGAGTGGATCGACGCGGCGATCGACCTCGTCAAGCCGGGCGTGACGACCGACGCCATCGCCCGCGCCTGGCCCCGGGCCCAGGACTTCGGATTCGCCACCGAAATGGACTGCTTCGGGCTGCAGTTCGGGCACGGGCTGGGGCTCGGACTCCACGAACGCCCGATCATCAGCCGGCTGAACTCCCTGGAGAACCCGGAGGAGATCCAGGAAGGCATGGTCTTCGCCCTGGAGACCTACTGCCCGGCCACCGACGGCTACTCGGCGGCCCGCATCGAGGAGGAGGTCCTGGTCACCGCAGACGGCGCCCGGGTGCTCACCCTCTTCCCCGCCCAGGAACTCTTCGTCGCCAACCGCTACTGAGGGAGGGACGACAAGTGGATGTAGAGCTTTATCGCCAGATGGTGCGCATGCGCGCCATGGAGAAGCGGGCCTACGACCTCTTCCTGCGCGGTCTCGTCAAGGGCACCAGCCACCTGTCCACCGGCCAGGAGGCCGTGGCCGCCGGATTCGCCGCCGTCATGCGCCCCGACGACTACACCTTCGCCACCTACCGGGGCCACGCCCACACCCTGGCGCGCGGCGCCCCCATGGCGGCGATCCTCGCCGAGCTGATGGGCCGCGGGAACGGCCTGATGTCCGGCAAGGGCGGCAGCATGCACCTGACCAGCACCGAGCACGGAATGATGGGCAGTTACGCCATCGTGGGCGCCCACCTCCCCATCGCGGCCGGCGCCGCCTGGTCGGCCCAACTGCGCGGCACCGAACAGGTCGCGGTCTGCTTCTTCGGCGACGGGACCGCCAACATCGGCGCGTTCCACGAGGCGCTGAACCTCGCCGCCGTATGGCAGCTGCCGGTCGTGTACGTCTGTGAGAACAACCAGTACATGGAGTACACGCCGATCGCCGACGTGACCGCCGTGGAGCGGCCCGCGGCCGACCGCGCGGCGGCGTACGGGCTGGAGCGGATCGTCGTCGACGGGAACGACGTCGAAGCGGTGTACGAGACGGCGCTCACCGCGTTCAGCAAGGCGCGCACGGGCGGCGGACCGAGCCTCATAGAGGCCGACACCTACCGGCACGGAGGGCACTCGCGGGCCGACCCGGGGACGTACCGCCCGCAACAGGAGGTCGAGGACTGGCTCGCCCGCGATCCCCTCCCCGCCTACCGCGCCAAGCTGCTCGCCGCCGGGATCGACGAGGAGACCCTCGCCGGGATCGAGGACGCGGCCGCCCGGGAGACCGACGAGGCGACGAAGGCCGCCGAGGACGGGCCGGTTCCCGAACTAGCCCTCATCGAGCGCGACTTGTGGGCCGACGGAGGTGCGGCATGGCGCAACTGACGTACCGGGACGCGGTCGCACGTGGTCTCGCCCAGGAGCTGCGGCGCGACGAGCGGGTCGTGCTGATCGGTGAGGACGTCGCGGCCGCGGGCGGGGTGTTCAAGACGACCGCCGGGCTGCTCGACGAGTTCGGGCCGCGGCGGATACGGGACACGCCGATCTCCGAACAGGCCATCCTGGGCGCGGCGATGGGCGCCGCGATGACCGGGCTGCGACCGGTCGCCGAGATCATGTTCAGTGACTTCTTCGGCGTCGGCTGGGACCTGCTCGCCAACCAGATCGCCAAGACCCGTTACATGGCGGGCGGTCAGTTGTCCCTGCCGCTGGTGGTGCGGGCCGCCAACGGCGGGGGTCTGCGCTTCGGGGCGCAGCACTCGCAGGACGTGGCCAACTGGGTGATGGCGGTGCCGGGACTCAAGGTCGTCGTACCGTCCACGCCCCGCGATGTCATCGGCCTCCTGGCGGCCGCCGTACGGGATCCCGATCCCGTCATCTTCCTTGAGGCCAAAGGGCTTTACCCGGTCCGGGGCGAGGTTCCGGACGGCGAGATCACCGACACGTTGGGCTCCGCCGTCGTACGGCGTGCGGGGCAGGACTGCGTCATCGTCGCGCTGGGGCTGATGGTGCCACGTGCGCTGGCCGCCGCCGAGCGGCTCGCCCGGGACAACGGCATCGACGCCGAGGTGCTCGACCTGCGCAGCCTCGTGCCGCTGGACGTACGCGCCGTGCTGGACGCGCTGGAGCGGACCGGGCGGCTGTTCACCGTCGAGGAGAACCCCCGGCTGTGCGGCTGGGGCGCCGAGGTGGTGTCGATCTGCGCCGAGGAGGGGTTCACCAGCCTGGACGGGCCGCTGGTACGGATCACCACCCCTCATGTCCCGCTGCCCGCCGCCGACTCGCTGGAGGACGCGGCGCTGCCGAGCGTGGACCGGATCGCCGACACGATCGCCAAGAGCATGGACTAGCTGGAGTCGTCATGGGTGGAGCGGATGGGCTGTCCCGGCGGGAGTTCACAACTGTCGGGCTGGGGCTGGGACTTGCCGCACTGGTCGGTTGCTCGGGCGAGGGATCGGCAGGCGGCGGCGACGAGGACGAGCTGGTCATCGGCGCCTCGCTGCCGCTGACCGGGCAGTTCTCGCAGCCGGGTCAGGAGGCCGGGCGCGGTTACCGGATCTGGCGGGAGATGGTGAACGCCGACGGCGGGATCCTCGGCCGCAAGGTCCAGCTGAAGATCACGGATGACGCCAGCAGCCAGGACACGGTGGTCTCCGACTACACCCGGTTGATCACCCAGGACCGGGTGGACTTCCTGCTCGGCACCTTCTCCTCGCTGCTCAACTACCCGGCCTCCGCGGTCGCCGAGCGGCAGGGCATGGTCTTCGTCGAGCCTGCCGGCGGCGCGGAGAACATCTTCACGCGCGGCTTCGACCACCTCTTCTTCGCCCAGCCCGCGCTCTCCGCCGACCAGGCGAACACCTTCGTGGACTGGGTGAAGTCCCTGCCGGCGGCCGAGCGTCCGACCTCGGCGGCGTACACCACCCAGGACGACCCCTTCACCCGGCCGGTCATCGAGCGGCTCCAGGGACTGCTGGAGGACCTCGGCATCAGGACCGTGTACACCAGCGTCTATCCGGCCGAGACCACCAACATGCAGCCGATCGCCGCCGCCATCGCGGGCAAGAAGCCCGAACTCCTCGCGCAGGGCGCGGTGTTCCAGGACGGCGTCGGGTTGGTCCGTGCTCTCAAACAGCAGGACTTCTCGCCCAAGGCCTTCTTCCAGATGTCCGCGCCGAGCAACGCCGGGCAGTACAGCAAGGGCGTCGGCACGGCCAACACGGAGGGGGTCTTCTACTCGGTCAGCTGGCACGAGAGCGCGCCGACCCCGCTCAACAAGGAGTTCGTGACGGCGTACGCGAAGGAGTACGACAACGCGGTCCCCGCGGAGGACGCCGCCGACGCCTTCGCCGCCGCCCAGGTGCTGCGGGCCGGCATCGAGGGCGCGAAGGGGACCGACCAGGACAAGGTCGCCGAGTGGCTGCACGCGAACGAGGTCGAGACCATCCTCGGCCCGTTGAAGTGGGACAAGCGGGGTGCGCCGCTCGGCAGTTTCCTCCTCGCCCAGTGGCAGGGCGGGAAGGTCCAGATCGTCTCGCCCGAGGACGCCGCCACCACGAAGACGGTCATCTACCCGAAGCCGGGCTGGAGTTGACGTGGCCCAGTTCGTCCAGACCCTCGCGCTGGGGCTGCTGATCGGCGGGGTGTACGCCCTGATGGCCTCGGGCCTCACCCTGATCTTCGGCGTCATGCGCGTCATCAACGTCGCCCAGGGGGCCTTCCTCGTCCTGTCCGCCTTCGTCACCTGGTGGGTGTGGCGGGCGACCGGCATCGACCCGATCGCGCTGGCCGCCCTCACGACCCCGCTGATGTTCGGCCTCGGCTGGGCCTTCTACCGCCTGGTCGGCGCCCGGCTGCGATCCGCGCCCCCGTCGATGTCCGTGCTGCTGATGTTCGGCGTGGCGCTGCTCATCGAGGGCCTGCTCAATGTGACGGCCGGCAACCGCTTCCGGTCCGCCACTCCCGGCTACTTCGACGAGTCGTACACGCTGGGCCCGATCTCCCTGCCCAAGGCCCCGCTGTACGGCTTCCTCGCCGCGCTCGCCGTCCTGGCCGTGTTCTACGCCGTACTCGACCACACCTGGACCGGGCGGGCCATCCGAGCGTGGGCGCAGAACCCGTCCGGCGCCGCCCTGGTCGGAGTGAGCGCCGTACCGACCGCCACGCTGGCCTTCGCCCTGGGCACGGCCAGCGCGGGCATGGGCGGCTCGGTGCTCTCCGTCCTGGTGCCGTTCTTCCCCGCCTCGCACTACGAGTGGATCGCCCGCATCCTCGGCATCATCGTCCTGGGCGGCCTCGGCAGCCTGCCCGGGGCGCTGACCGGCGCGCTGATCCTCGGCCTCGCCGAGTCGCTGACCTCGGTGTACGTGTCCCCGCAGTGGTCGATCCTGGTCTTCTACGGCGTCATCATGGCGGTGCTGATCGTCCGTCCGCAGGGCCTGTTCGGGACGCGGGTGCGGGAGGACGTGGCGGCATGAAGTGGGTAGTCGGGGTGGTTGCGGCGGCGCTCGCCGTCTACCCGGTGCTGGGCATCGGCACCGAGTACCACCTGACCGTCGCCGTGCTGTGTCTGTTGCTCGCGGTCCAGGCCGTGAGCTGGAACATCCTCTCCGGGTACGCCGGTTACGTCTCGCTCGGTCACAGTGCGTTCCTCGGCATCGGGGCCTACCTGGGCGGTATCGCCGCCGAACGCCTCGACATCAACCCGCTGTTGGCGGCCCCGCTCGGCGGAGTGCTCGCCGCGGGCGTCGCGGTGGCGATCGGTGCGGTCGTGCTGCGCTCGCGTGGCGCCGCCTTCGTCATCGTCACCATCGCCCTGCTGCTCACGATGCAGGTCCTCGCCACCAACCTGCCCCAACTGACCCACGGCAACCAGGGGTTGGCGATGCCGCTGCCGCCCTGGTCCCGCGACACCGGCAACCTGCCCTTCTACTACCTCTTCCTGGCCCTGCTGGCCCTGACCCTCGCCTTCAGCGCCTGGATACGGACCCGCAAACTCGGCTCCGGCCTGATCGCCATCCGGGAGGACGAGGGCAAGGCCGCCGCCATCGGCATCCCCACCACCCGCTACAAGGTGACGGCCTATGCCTCGGGCGCCTTCTTCACCGGCGTCGCGGGCGGGATCTACGGCTACTTCCTGTCGTACATCAGCCCCACCACCATGTTCGCCGTCCTGGCGAGCGTCATGGTGGTCCTGGCCGCGCTCCTCGGCGGGCGCGGCAGCCTGTACGGACCGGTGGTCGGGGCCTTCGTCGTCGCCATCGGCAGCGAGGCGGCCACGGTGTACGGCGGCGGGTCCAGCAGCAGGCTGCTGCTGTTCGGGGCGCTGCTCACAGGCGTGGTGCTGTTCCTGCCGCAGGGGCTGCTGCCGGGCGCGGCCGCGTGGTGGCGGGCGCGGCATCCGCGGACGGTGGAGTACACCGACCAAGAGGGCGCGTTGGGGAGGCTGCCGCCGGTGCGGGCCTCCCTTGCCTCAGGAAGCCAGGCCGAACTCCTGCGGATCAGTGGAGTGTCGAAGCGATTCGGTGGCCTGGTCGCGGTGGACGGCGCCGATCTCGTCGTACGACGAGGCACGATCACCGGCCTGATCGGCCCCAACGGGTCGGGCAAGACCACCCTGTTCAACCTCGTCACCGGCACGCTGCGTGCCGACGCGGGGGAGATCACGTTCGAGGGCCGGCACATCGACCGTATGCCGCCCTGGGAGCGGTGCCACCTGGGCCTCGGCCGCACCTTCCAGACGACCAGACTCTTCCACGGGATGAGCGTCCTGGAGAACGTCGTCGCACCGCTCCCCGACGGCCGCTGGCGTACGGCGGTACGAGGCGGAGTCACCGGCGCGGAGGCCCGACGGGCGCGTGAGCTCCTCGACTTCATGGGGCTGGGGCGGTTCGCGGCGGAACCCGCGGGCTCACTGTCGTACGGGCAGCAGAAGCTGGTCGAACTCGCCCAGATCCTGATGCTCGACACCCGGCTGATCCTCCTGGACGAACCGGCCGGCGGCATCAACCCGGCGCTGGTGGAACACCTCAAGGGCGTCATACGCCAACTCGCCGACCAGGGCGTCACGTTCCTGCTCGTCGAGCACAACATCCCGCTCGTGCTGGACCTGTGCGACCCGGTGGTCGTGTTCTCGCAGGGCAGGACGATCGCCGAGGGACCGCCGGGGAAGATCCGGGACGACCCGGCGGTCCTGGAGGCGTACCTGGGGGACCCGAAGGCCGAGCGGAAGGTGGAGCGGCCGTGCTGACCCTCGACGGTGTGGTGGCGGGCTACGGAGGCGGCGACGTCCTGCACGAGGTGTCCCTGTCGTGCCCGCCGGCCACGGTCACGTGCCTCATCGGCCCCAACGGTGCGGGCAAGTCCACGGTGCTGCGGGTGATCTCGGGACTGCTGAACCCTCGCAGGGGAGAGGTCCTGCTCGACGGTGTTCTCCTCTCCGGACTCTCCCCGCGCGACATCCTGCGCCACGGCATCGTCCAAGTGCCGCAGTCCCAGGCGCTGTTCCCCAAGATGACCGTCGCCGAGAACGTCCTGATGGGCGGCTATCTCCTCCGCAAGGACCGCGCCCTGCTGCGCGCCCGGCGCGCCGCCGTCGAGGAACTCGTCCCGCTCGTGCGCGAGCGTGCCTCGGAGCCGGCCGGGAACCTGTCCGGCGGACAGCGCCGCATGGTCGAGATCGGCCGCTGTCTGATGCTGGAGCCGAAGGTCGTGATGATGGACGAACCCTCCCTCGGCCTGGACCCCCACAGCCTCGCGGCCGTCGCCGCACTCATCGAGCGCATCCACCGGTCCGGGGCCACCGTGCTGCTGGTCGAGCAGAACGTACGGGTCGGGCTCGGCCTCGCCACCCACGGCGTCGTCATGGAAGGCGGCCGGATCCGGCTCACCGGCAAGGCCGCCGAGATCGCGGCGCACCCCGACATCGGGCAGCTCTATCTGGGCGCCCCGACCACAGGAGGACAGTGACCGTGCCTGCTCCACAGGACGCCCGTATCGTCTCCGCCCTCGCCAACTGGGCCCCGCGCTTCACCACCAACGGCGTGATCGTCTCCGACTTCCAGGAGATCATCGGCGGTCTGGAACACTGGGGCCAGTGGTGCGCCGCCTGGTCGAGGGCGGCGTCCGGACACGAACGGCTCGGCCGCGACGCCCTCACCGAGGGCCGCGCCCGCTCGGCCGGCGAACACCTCGCCAGGGCCGCCCTCTACTACCACTTCGGGAAGTTCCTCTACTTCGAGGACCCGGACGAGGCCCGCGACACCCACCAGGCGGCGGTCCGCTGCCTGGACGACGCCCTGCCCCACCTCGACCCGCCGGGACGCCGCATCGAGATCCCGTACCAGGACGCCACCCTGGTGGGCATCCTCCGGCTCCCCGTCGGCCCGGGCCCGCACCCCGCCGTACTGATGATCCCCGGCCTTGACTCCACCAAGGAGGAGTTCCGCACCACCGAACGCACCTTCCTGGACCGGGGGTTGGCCACCTTCTCCGTGGACGGCCCGGGCCAGGGCGAGGCGGAGTACGACCTGCCCATCACCTCCGCCTGGGAGGAGCCCGGCCGGGTCCTCATCGACGCCCTCGCCGTCCAGCCGGGCGTCGACGCGGGGCGGATCTGCGTCTGGGGCGTCAGCCTCGGCGGCTACTACGCCCCGCGGGTGGCCGCCGGTGACGACAGGGTGCGCGCCTGTGTGGCGCTGGCCGGCCCGTACGACTTCGGCGCCGCCTGGGACCAGTTGCCGCCCCTCACCCGCGCCGCCTTCCGCCACCGCTCCCACACGCCGGACGAGTCCGCCGCGGCCCGCGCCGCCCGTGAGCTCACGCTGTCCGGCCGTACGAAGTCCCTCTCCTGCCCGCTCCTCGTCGTCACCGGCAAACGCGACCGTCTCTTCCCGTGGCAGGACGCCCGCCGCCTCGTCGAAGAGGCCTCCGGCCCCGCCGAACTCCTCGCCCTCGGCGAGGGCAACCACGGCTGCGCGAACCAGCCCGCACACCACCGCCCGTACACGGCCGACTGGCTCGCACGCACCGTGCTGCTCTCGCCGCCGCATCCTTCCTGAACTGTCATACGTCCCGGTGGTCGATGCCGAGCAGGCTCGCGGCGGCCCGGAAGTCGGCCGTGTGATGGCCGACCGCGAGAGACCAGTGGTGGCCCACGCCCGTCGCGCTCCACGCGTCGACCCACTCGCCGGGATCACGGCCGAAGTCCACCCGGCTGGTGGTGTTGCCGATCTCCAGCAGCGGACCGGGCACGACGGTGCCCTCGGAGGTGATGAACGACAGGCTGCCGTCGGCGTCCTGGCCGAGGCCGAGCAGGGTGACGGGCCCGTGCTGGACGTCGAACTCCACGCTGACGCCCCAGCCGCGCTTGCCGTGGTAGACACCGAGGCCGCGCAGCAGTGGGTCACGGGCGCTGACGGCGAGGTGAGCGGGCCCGTCGTGGCCCATCTCGACCACGCCGTCCTCGAAGTTCAGGGCCTGGATCTCGGTGAAGGAGCCCCCGGCGCCGACGCACTGGGTCGCCAACTGCGCGACGCTGGTGCGCAGTTCGTACTCGCCGGCCGCCGGCACGCCCCGGGCGGTGAGCAGGGAGGCTCCCAGGATCATGCCGGCGCCGAGCCGCTCGTGCAGCTCGCCGTCGAGACCGCGGTGGTAGTACGCGAGGGTGTCGAGGCCGAAGTCCTCGACGAGCCGGTCGAGGGCCACCGACACGGTCGCCCCCCACACGAAGTCCTCGTCCACCACGCTGTCATCGAGGGTGAAGACCTGCCGGGCGAGCGCCATCCGCTCCCGCGTCTCCGCCTCGGTCACCTTCTCCACCCGGTGCCGCAGATCGTCGACCTCCAGCACCTCGACGTGCGAGCCGAACGCCGCCGGAAGCAGCGTCAGGTCGGTCGACACGTCGAGCATGCCGGGATACAGATGCCCCATCAGCCCGTGCCGGGCATGCCGGAGCGCGGCCCGGACATGCGCGGCGCGGATCCACTGCTCGATCCTGCGCCAGGCGGACTCCTGGCGCAGCCAGCCCGACACCGACCGGAAGGGGATGCCGGCCCGGCGGAAGACGTTGCCGACCTCGGGTACGGAGCACTGCGCGCAGTACGCCAGCCAGGCACCCGTGTCGAAGGACGCGTGGTCCATCCGCTCGGACGGCTGCAGGTCGATGACCAGGACGGGCGTCTGTGAGCGCCGGGCGATCGGCAGCACCATCGACGAGGTCAGATACGTCGTCAGGAACAGCACGATCAAGTCGCAGTCCGCCCGGCGCAGTTGCTCGGCGGCGGCCGCTCCCTCCTCGGCGTCGGAGATGAAGCCGACGTCGGTCACCTCCGCGTCCATCCGCTGGAAGCGCTCGGCCACGTACGCGGACGACTCCCTCAACTGCGGGAGCAGCCCGGGGAATTGCGGCCAGTAGGCGCCGAGACCGCCCGCGACCAGTCCGATCCGGGTACGGCGGCGGGTCACCGGGGGGAGCAGCTCGCGCAGCGTGCCGGCGCGGTCCGCGGTGGCTGTCGTGGGTTCGGTCGTTGCCATGGTCGGTGGTCCTTCCGAGGTCCGGTTCGGATTCAGGTCCGGGCCACTCCCAGGTTCGCGGGGGTGTCGGCGGTATCAGGGGAACGCCGGATGAGGACCCGGACGATGTACACGCCCGCGACTCCCGAAGCCGCCATGCAGAGGGTGATCGACCAGAGCAGCAGGGACGCGCTGTACTCCATCAGCGCGGGCGTGACGAACGCGACGCCCGCGAAGACCCCGCGCGACAGGGCGTAGGTGAGGCCCTGGGTGGTGCCGCGGGTGTCCGGGGGCAGCGTGAGCTGCGACCACACCTTGTAACTGGCCTCCCCCGCGAAGGGGTTGGAGATCTGGTAGAGCACGAAGAAGACGAGCATGCCGACCAGGGCGCCGGCCGTGAGGGAGGCGATGCAGAAGGCGAGGACCTGCACGATCGTGAACACGTAGAACAGCCGGTCGCGCCAGGGGGTGTCGGCGATCCGGACGAAGACGAAGGTCAGCACCAGCGCGATCGGGAGGAAGGCCAGATTGATCCCGGTGGCCAGGCTCTGTGAGGCACCGCTGACCGTGACCAGCAGATAGGTGCCGAACTGGCCGAAGGTGTTGGCGCCGATGCCCCAGGTGACGTAGTAGACGAGGGTCGCGGCCATCGGCAGCAACGCGGCACGGTTCCACACGTTCTTGAGCTCGATGCCGCGCGGGGCGGCCAATGCGGCCGCCTCCTGTGCCACCTCCGCGTCCGACGGCTCGTCGGCCAGTTTCAGACGGGAGCGCAGCTGCCAGGTGACCAGCGCGGCGACGACCAGATGGCCGGTGATGAACCGCGCCCCGGTCATGCCGGTGTCCGACAGGACGTAGCCGAGGAAGATGACGACGACGATGCCCAGCACCCACATGACCTGGGTGAAGGATATGAGACGCGCCCGGCCGTCGGCGGGCGCGGCGTCCGAGACCACGGCCAGGGACGTCGGCAGATCGGCACCGGCCGCCAGCCCCGCGACGAGCACGCCGATGAAGAGCACGATGTCGTTCGGCGCCAGCGTGATGATGATCGCGCCCACCGCGTAGCAGAAGATGTCCAGGTTGTAGACACGGCGGCGCCCGAACATGTCGGCGAGCCGTCCGCCGACGAGGGAACCGACGGCGATACAGCCGGTGACGATCGCGCTGATCGCCCCCGCCATCCACACGCCCATGTCGTAACTGTCGCGGTAGATGGCCAAGTTGACGGCGATGCTGACGATGAGCGCGGCGTCGAGGTAGGAGGCCATGCCCGAGAGGGCCGCGACCTTCCACAAGTGCATGGGGATGGGCTGTTCCGGGTGATCCGAGGCAGGTGAGAATCGGGCCATGATGCGGCTCCTCGCGGCTCTGGGGCCGGGGTCGCAGTGAATATAGGGTTCAAAAAACGTTCCAACAACCCCTCTTGCGCGCATTCGCCTGAAGGTGCGACGGCCTCCTTCCCGGCCCTCGGATCCGGTGCGAACATGCGAGGTGGCTGACGACCGAGTCGACAAAAAACGTTTTTGATCCGTGAGGGTGCCCGAGCCGTACTCGGAAGGACCGCAATCGTGATCTCCCCCGCGCTGCAGCAGCTCTTCGACGCTCCGCCCCGGGACTTCGGGCCCACCCCGCTGTGGTGGTGGTCGGGCGCGAAGGTCACCCGCGACCGTCTCGCCTGGCAGATGCGCAGGTTCGCGGAAGGCGGCATCCACAACCTCGTGGTGATCAACCTCGCGCCGGCCGGCCCGAGTTTCGGCGCCCGGACCGACGACCCGCCGTGGTTCGGCGAGGAGTGGTGGGCCCGCTTCACCGACGCCTGCGAGATCGCCGGGGAACTCGGTACGCGCCTGTGGTTCTACGACCAGATCGGGTTCTCCGGCGCCAACGTCCAGGGGAGTGTCACCCGACGGCATCCCGAAGCGGCGGGGCAGGCCCTGCGCTCACGCCGGGCCGTGGTCGCCGGCGGCACGGTCGCGTTGCAGGGTTCGGAGACGCTGCTGGGGGTCTACGACGCGAATGGCGCACGGCTGTATGCCGAAGGCACCGAGCCCCCCGACGGAACCGAGGTGCAACTGGTCCTCGCCGTCCCCACTGCCTTCGACTACCTCGCCCCGCACGCCGTCGGCCTCCTGCTGGACGCCGTCCACCACGCGTACGACCGTCGCGTCCCCGACCATCTGGGCAACGTCATCGCCGGAAGCTTCCAGGACGAACTGCCGGGCACCAACTCCTGGAGCCGCCGCTTCCCCGAGGAGTTCGTCGCCCGCCGCGGCTACGACCTGCTCGACCACCTGCCGGCGCTCTTCCACGACACCACCGACGCCCGGGCCGCCAAGATCCGCGCCGACTACTACGCGGTCCGCGCCGAACTCACCGAAGAGGCCCTGTTCCGCCCGCTCGCCACCTGGCACGACGAGCGCGGCATGCTCCTGGGCTGCGACCAGAGCCACCCCGCACGCTCCGGCTACCCGGCCCAGTCCACGCAGATCTACTCGGACTACTTCCGCACCCACCGCTGGTACGGAGCCGCCGGCAGCGACCACCACGGCGATGCCAAGGTCCACTCCTCCATGGCCCACCTCTACGGACACGAGCGGGTCTGGATCGAGGCGTTCCACTCCTCCGGCTGGGGCGGCACTCTGGAGGAGACCTACGACTGGCTGCTGCCCTTCCTGCGCAGCGGCGCCAACCTGTACAACCCGCACGCCAGTTACTTCGGTACCGCCGGCGGCTGGTTCGAGTGGGCGCCGCCGTCCACGGACTGGCGTCAGCCCTACTGGCAGCAGTACCCCGCGTTCTCCCGGGCCGTCGCCAGGATCTGCTCGCTCCTGTCCTGGGGCACCTACAGCGCCGACGTCGCGGTTCTGCACCCCACGGCCACCATGCAGGCCCTCATCCCGCTGGACGCGCCCGTCAAGCACTTCGGCGACGGTCGCCTGGGCGAGGGCCACGCCGAGGTCGACGAGACACAGCGGCACTACCTGGACCTGTGCGGCACCAACAACTGGCTCCGGCCCCGGATCGGCACCCTGGACCGGCACCGCGTCTCTTTCGACGTCATCGACGACGCCTCGGTGCAGCGGGCCAAGGCGGCCGAGGGTGCCCTCCACATCAGGGACCTCGCGTACACCACTGTTCTCCTGCCTTCGGCGAGTGTTCTGGAGGAGGAGACGGCACGTCGGCTGACCGAACTGCTGGACTCCGGTGGCCGGGTGGTGGTCGTGGGCCGCGAGCCCACGGCGGCCGCCGGGTCGGCCGGTGACGACATCGTCGTAGCGGCGCTGTCGGCCCACCCGCGGCTGGAGCGGACGAGCGACGCCGAGGCCGGCGCGGCGGCGGTGGCCGACGCCGCCGGATACGCGACGGGCGATGTGCCCCTGCTCGTCAGAAGGAAGGGCGACGCGGCGGTCGCCCTGGTGACGGCGGCCTTCCCCGATGCCCGTGCGCATCCGCCGAGGGGCCACCACGAGATCGACCCCGCGCGCTACGCCCCGACTTCGTCCGTCACCGTGCGTGCCGTGGTCGCCGAGGCCGAGATCTGGAACCCGGCGACCGGCACCCGGCGTCCCGGACACGTCACCGTGTCCGACGGCGTCTCGACCATCGAGGTGCCCCTGGAAGGCGCCCCCGCCGCCCTCGTCGTATGGCGCGAAGGCACCCCGGAGGCGCGGAGGTTCACACCGCCACCGGAGTCGGCCCGGGCCATCGACATCTCGGCCGGCTGGGCGGGCCGCCTGGTTCCCACCATGGACAACACCTGGGGCGACCTGGCCCTGCCCGCGGGGGTGACCGTGGCCGAGCCGCAGACCTGGACCATGCGCTGGACCGAGAACGACGCCCCTTGGGAACAGACGCGGGTGACCTACGGCAACCGGGTGCGTGTCCTGCCTCCGGTGCCTTCGGCGCAGGCCCCCGATCCGTTGGACCGCGCGTCCGTCGAACAGGTCCTGTCCGGAACGCTGCCGCTCGCACCGGCCGACTGGGGCGTCTCCCTGTACTCGTCGAGCCGCGGCATCCCGGACCCGGAGGGCCTGCTCGGCAACAAGGGCCTGGTGCCGGAGGAGTTCGTGCGTGTCCCGGTGCCCGGGAACGGAAACATCGCCCGGGTCCGGACGATCGTGGAAACCGACCATCGCGGACCGGCCGACCTGTACGTCGGTGCGGCGGCGGCCAAGCGAGTGTGGTGGAACGGCGAACGGCTGGAGACGGGCAGCAGCGGCTATCTGGCGTCCGCACGGGTGGAGTTGGAGCGCGCGCGCAACGTGCTCGAGTACGAGCTGGCGGATGCCGAGGACCGGCCGTTGCTGATCTCTGGTGCCGCCGGGACGCCGTTGGGCAGCTGCTTCTGTCTGTCCCGTCCGGGCGGGTTCGCGCCGCGTCCGCAGTTCATGCGTCTGCCCGACGGCGTACGACCGGACGGCAGCGTGACCTACCGCGGCCGGGTGCGCATCCCACGCGACGGCGCGGAGGCGGTGCTAGTGGTCGGGGCCGCGGCGGGAGTCACCGTGCTGATCGACGGTGCCGTCGTGGCGCGGCAGGAGAAGGTGGAGTACTACGAGTCCAGTTGGGGCGCCGTGCCCATGTTCTTCCGCCATGAACTGACGCTCGGAGCGGGCGAGCGCGTGCTCGAGGTCGTGGCCGACAGCGCCCACGCACGGGACGCGGTGTTCGTCGACCTCGTGGCGGGCGCGGAGTCGACCGCGCTGGTCAGCGGTGCCGGCTGGGAGGCGGAGACGGGAGAGTGGCGCGGGCGTACCGTCGAACACGAGGGCCGCTGGGGGGAGTTGCAGCACTGTCTTGCCGCAGTACGGCCGCACCCGTTGCCGGACACCGAGTGGCTGACCGGTGCTCCGGCGCTCGGTGCCGCCGTGCTCCGGCTGCGGTCCACCGACGACGTCCGTGAAGCGGCCCAGCGCTTCCGCTTCACCGTGCCGTCGGGAACCGTGTCGGTCGACCTGCCGCTGGAGCTCCCCGGGTGGGTGCGGGTCGGAGGGGGCGCCGAACAACCGCTGAAGGGACAGGTTCTGACGCTGGATCAGCCACTGCGAGAACCCACGGAGATCGAAGTGGTCACCGCACCCACGGCCACGCTGCGGGGCGGCTCCGCCTGGAGTGGGCCGGTCCGCGTCCGCACCGTACCGGCACCGATGCCACTGGGGGACTGGCGCTCGCTGGGGCTGGCCGGTTGGAGCGGGGGCGTGACCTACGCGCGGGAGCTGGAGGTGCCGGCCGGACCGGACCCGGTGCTGGACCTGGGGCGGGTGCGTGGCAGCGTCGCCGTCTTCCTCGACGGGGAACCCGTCGGCGAGGCGTTCTGTGCCCCGTACCGCTTCGCACTGCCCGGCACCGCCGGGCGCACCGTCCGCATCGAGGTGACGGTCAACAACACCCTGGCCCCCTATCTCGCCGAAGCCACGCCGACCGCCTGGGCGTTCCCGTCCCAGCGCTCGTCGGGCCTGCTGGGACCGGTGACGCTCCGGATCCCCGGCTGAGCTCAGATACCGGAGTGAGGCCGCGTGGAGTCGCGTAGGACGAGGTCCGGTGCGAACACCCTTGCCTCATGGGCGTGTTCGGCCCGGGCCTCCACCTCGTCGAGCAGCATCTCCACGGCCGCCCTGCCGAGATCCTCGACCGGCTGCCGGACGGTCGTCAGGGTCGTCCCCACGAAGCTCGCGATGTCGAGGTCGCCGTAACCGACGACCTGTACGTCCTCGGGAATCTTCACGCCCCGCTCGCCGAGCCCGCGGCACAGGCCCGCGGCGAGGAAGTCGTTGGTGCAGAACACCCCGTCGGGCAGGTCGTCGAGCTCGCGGGCGATCTCCATGCCGTACGCCACCGTCATCTCCTCGGCGACGACCTGGCCCAGCCGCGCCGCACGCCGGCTGCGCACCGCCTGCCGGGCGCCCTGGTAGCGGTCGGCGCACTGGCGGATGCCCCGTTCGCCGTTCACGACGAGGATGTCGAGCGCCCCGCAGTCCAGGAGATGCTGCACGGCGATACGGCCTCCGGCGACGTCGTCCACGGAGACGGAGCAGCCGTCCTCGGCCGACATCGCACGGTCGGCCAGCACCAGGGGAATGCCGCGCTCGCGCAGCCGGGACAGCCGGGTGGGGTCGGCGCTGAGCGGCACCACCACGGCCCCTACGGCCCGTTGCTCGACGAGCATGGTGAAGTAGCCCTGCTCCCGATCCGGTTGATCCCCGCTGTCGCAGAGCACGAGGGAGTAGCCGTGGTCGTACGCCGCGTCCGCGGCACCCCGTGCGATGCGGGAGTAGAACGAGTTGGCCACGTCGGGCAGCACCAGACCGATCGAGGACGAGTGCCCGGTCCGCAGACCGGCGGCACCGGGATGCGGGACGTAGTCGAGCGCGGCAACCGCGTCACGGACCCGCTCGGCCGTGCGCGCGTTGACGCGCTCCGGTCGGTTCAGCACGTTCGACACCGTGGACACCGAGACCCCGGCGGCTGCCGCGACGTCCTGAATACGGGCGGGGCGAACCGGAATGACGTCCACCCCCTCACAGTGGCCGGCAGCCGTGCGACCAGGCACGACGTGGTCCTCAAGGCGACGTAAGTCTAACCCGACCGGGGTTGGAACGTTTTTGATGTTTTGCGAACCGTGACGGCGGTGCGGTTTCAAGTTTTACGGGGGAGCCGGGAACTCGACGGGGTCCGCGTCCGACTCGTAGGGAGGAGGCGGATTCCAGCTGCCTCCACCCCACACCATCGGCTCGAGGAGTTCGCAGTGCATCGTCCGACCTTGGTACGCAGCATGCGCCGTTCCGGCGTCGTCACGGCGTTCGCGATCGCGGTCGCCGTCGCCACAGCGGGTCCGGCCGCGGCCCATGCGGAGGTCGAGGCGGACGGCGCGCGGGCCCTCGACCAGAACGTCGAGCTGACCTTCTCCGCCGAGTCGGAGTCCGCTTCCGCCGGTATCAGCAAGCTGGAAGTGATCCTGCCCGAGGGCATCACGCCGGACGACATCACCTACAAGGAAGGCCCGGACGGCTGGAAGCTCGCCGCCACCAACCGGGGCTACACCGTCTCGGGGCCGAAGCTCGCGGTGGGCGAGGACGCCGAATACCTCGTCACCGTACGGCAGTTGCCGGACGCGAAGTCGCTGCTGTTCAAGACCCTGCAGACCTACAGCGACGGTCAGGTGGACCGCTGGATCGAACGGGAGGACGAGGGAGACGACGCCCACGGTCATGGTCACCCGGCTCCCCGCCTGGAACTGAAGGCCGCCGCGGCCGGCGCGAAGCTCGTGAGCCCCAGCCCGACGGAGGAGCCCACGACGGCCGCCCCCTCGCCCGCCGAGTCGGCGACCGGGTCCACGACTCCGCCGTCGGAGCCGACCGCGGACTCCACGGAGGACGACGGCATGCCGGTCGCCGTGCCCCTCGGCATCGGCGCGGGAGTCCTCGTGCTCGGCGGCGGAATCTGGTGGTTCAGGAGCCGCCGCACCGGGTCTGCCTGACACCGCCGGTCGGCTCGGTCCCGGCGGTCCTCCGGGGTCAGGTGAGCTCGATCAGCCCGAGCCGCGCCGCTTCGCTGACGGTGCCCGCTCTGTTCTCCGTGCCGAGCTTGCGGTAGATGCGGACGAGGTGGGTCTTCACCGTCGCCTCGGCCAGGAACAGGGTGCCGGCGATGGCCCTGTTGCTGCGCCCCTGTGCGAGGAGCCGTACGACCTCGATCTCGCGCTCGCTGAGCATGGGCGCCGGCTCGGCCGTGCGTCCGAGGAAACTGGCCGCGGCCTCCGGTGCCAGGGCCATGCCCCCGGCCGCGGCGGCGCGCACCGCGCGGAACAGTTCCTCGGGCGGACCCGCCTTGAGGACGTAGCCGCGGGCGCCGGCCTCCACGGCCCGCAGGACGTCGGCCTGACTGCCGTAGCTCGTGAGCACGACGACCCGGGTGCCGGGGGCGGCCGCGAGGATCCGGCGGGTCGCCTCGGTGCCGCTGTCCACCGGGCCCGTCTCGGACAGCCGCAGGTCCATGAGGACCACCTCGGGACCGAGCCGCTGGACCAGGCGCACCGCATCGGCGCCGTCGCCGGTCTCGCCCACGACCTCGAAGCCGGGTTCGCCTTCGAGGAGCGCGCGCAGACCGGCGCGTACGACGACGTGGTCGTCCACGATCAGGATCCGCAGCGGCGGACCGGAGGCCTCGCTCATCGGGCGCCGACCGGGACCCGGTCGGCGGCCCGCAGTGCCGCCCGGACACGGGAGCCCTGCCCGGGGGTGCTGTCGACGGTCAGTGTCCCGCCCAAGGCCTCCAGCCGTTCGCGGGCCGCGGCGAGTCCGAATCCGCGGTCGGTGTCCGACGTCCGTACGGCGGCCGGGTCGAAGCCCACTCCGTCGTCCCGGACCTCCACGGCCGCCGTCGCCTCGTCGCCGTAGGTCAGGGTGACCTGGATGTGTGCGGCCCGCGCGTGTTCGTACGCGTTGGCCAGGAGGCCCTGAGTGACCCGCAGCAGAGCCACGGCCCGCTCGGTGGGGAGGGAACACGCGTCGTGCTCGGTGCGGAAGGTGACCCGGGGTGCCCCGGCGGCGGTACCCGTACGGGCACACAGGTCACGCAGCGCCGACTCCAGACCGTCCTGGGCGAGGACGGGCGGGGTCAGGTCGTGGATGATGCCGCGGGTCTGCGCGAGATGCTCGCCGAGCGCCTCGGTCACCACCCGCACCTGCCGCCGGGCCGCGTCCGGACGGCGGTCCCAGTCCCGTTCGGCGGCCTGGAGCAGCATGCGGCTGCCCGCGATCTCCTGCGCGAGCGTGTCGTGCAGATCCCGTGCGATGCGGGCCCGTTCGGCGAGCCGCCCGGCTTCCCGCTGCTGCCGCGCCAACTCGTCCCGGGTGCCTGCGAGTTCGCGGGTCAGCTGCTGCTGTGTGCGGTAGAGGAGCACGGTGGCCCACACGGCGGCGACCGGCGGTGCCAGCACATCGGGGTCGAGGCCGTCGCCGGCCCGCATCAGAGCCGCCACCAGCAGGACCGTGATGACGCCCAGCGCCACCACTCGCTCCACGCCGGTCGGCATCCGCAGCGCCAGGAGGGCCAGCGGCACGGCCAGCCACGCGTACCCGAAGGTGAACGGCGCCGGGAGGGTCCAGGCCACCCAGGTCCACAGCGACAGGAGGAGGCCGAGCCAGACCGGCCGGACCCATCGGCCCAGCCGGCCCCACCGGGCCAGCCCGGCTGCGTACAGCAGGGCCAGCGCGGCGGTGGGCGGGGCGACGGACCAGCACAGCTCGTTGTTCAGCTGGAAGAGCCGGACGAGCGTGCCGGCGGCCGCGACCAGGAACACCAGGTGCGGGAGGTGCCGCGCCGACACGGAGGGCCGGCGCAGCGCGAGGGCGGTGGTGGGCACGGCTGCGGCTCCCTGGGGCGGGCCGGGCGGATGCGACAACAGGGCCAGGATTGTAAGCCGGGACCTGTGTGCTCGCTGTAAACGCCCAGGTGGAGCCGTACCCGCGCTGATGTCAGGCTCCCGGGTGCAGACCGAGCCAGCCCGGTGACGGGTCGCCCTTGACCTCGCCGAAGTACAGGGCGAAGGTCTGCTTCAGCCGCTCGATCGCGGCACGGTCCTCCATGAACCGCGGGAAGCCGTCCACGTTGGCGTTCGGGAACTCCCACACCGGCTTGAGACTCGCGTTCGGGGTGACGTCCGTCCGCACCGACCAGCCGTTGAAGCTCGCCTTCTGGCGCTCTTCGGAGAGCATCCAGTTCACGTACAGCTTGGCGGCCGCGGGGTGTGCCGACTGCTTCAGGATCGCGGCCCGCTGCCCCCACGCCATGAACGGGGCGCTCTCGGGCACCACCCACTTCGTCGTGGTCGACGTGGAGACCGCGCTGCCGGACGTGCCGACCCCGATGGTCTTCTGCTTGCCGCCCACGGCGAGACCGGGGGTGTGCGAGCCACGGGCGAACTGCGGCTGCTGCGCGGCGAAGTCGGCCACCCAGTCCCAGCCGTACTTCTGCTGGTACAGGGAGAAGAGGAAGAGCACCGCGTCGTCGTCGTGCGGGTAGGAGGAGGCGATGGCGTCCTTCCAGCGCGGGTCGACCAGGTCCTGCGGGGTCCTGGGCGCGTTGGCGCCGGCCGCCTGGATGTCGTACAGGAAGCTGAAGCCGATGACCGCGATCGCGGTCCACGCGCCCTCGGGGTCCTTGAACCCCTTGTGGACCTCGGAGAATCCGGCGGGCTTGTAGCGCAGCAGCCTGCCCTCGCGCTTCCAGCGGGTGAAGTCCTGGAGCGTCTGCAGCTGGACGACGTCGGGGACCAGGGTGTCGGTCGCGAGCTGGTTGTCGACGCGGACGTCGTGGTACTTGCTGTAGTCCACCACGGCCGTCAGCTCGACCTCGGGGAAGCGGGCGGCCCAGCCGGCCCGCACCCCGGCGGCCTGACTGTCGACGTCCCCGCCCTGGTAGAGGACGAGCTTGCCACCCTCGGCTATCGCCGCCTCGTAGAGCTCGTCGAGGGAGCGCGTCTCCTCGCGGACGCCGGTCAGCGACGAGGCGCCGACCGGGGTGGCACCCTGCGCGCTGGTCGCGACAGCCGTGGCCGCGCCGCCGAGCGCGACACCGGCCCCGGTGGCGAGCAGCCGACGCCTGCTGAAGTTACTGGGCATGGTGGGGGGTCCTCCTGCTGGTTCCGCCGCCACGTGCCGTACGCGGCGGCGCGGCAAGTCTCCCGTCGACACGATCCGTTCCGCGTCGTCCATCCGCAGCCTTCGGATTCAACCGTTCGATGGAACGGGCGAGAGGTCAGCCGGTCAGGGGATAGTGGCAGGCGGTGTGCCGGCCGGACGCCGTGGGGGCGAGCCGGGGGCGTTCCAGCGCGCAGCGCTCGCGAGCGTACGGGCAACGGGTGCGGAACGGACAGCCCGTGGGCTTGTCCACCGGGTTGGGCACTTCACCGGTGAGGATGATGCGCTCCCGGGGGACCTCGTCGGTGAGGGTGCCGTCGTCGATGTCCGGTACGGCCGACAACAGCGCCTGGGTGTACGGATGGGCCGGGTCCTCGTACAGCGCCTCCGTGTCGGCGAGTTCGACGATCTCGCCGAGATACATGACGGCGATCCGGTCCGACACATGACGGACCACACCGAGGTCGTGCGCGATGAAGACGTAGGTGAGCGCGAACTCCTCCTGGAGGTCGGCGAAGAGGTTCAGCACCTGGGCCTGGATCGACACGTCGAGGGCGGACACCGGTTCGTCGGCCACGATCAGCTTGGGGTCGGTGGCCAACGCCCGGGCGATGCCGATCCGTTGACGCTGACCGCCGGAGAACTCGTGCGGATACCGGTCCAGATGCGCGGACGCCAGTCCTACGACGTCGAAGAGCTCGGCGACCCGGCGGCGGACCGCGGCCGCGTCACCGTAGCGGTGCACCAGCAGCGGCTCGGCCACGATGTCCCCGGCGCGGCGGCGGGGGTTGAGGGAGGCCTGCGGGTCCTGGAAGACCAGCTGCATGCCCGGGCGCACGGGGCGCAGCCGGCGTGCGGACAGGGTGGAGATGTCCTGCCCGTCGAACTCGACCCGGCCGCCCGAGAGTTCGGTGAGCCGGACCAGGCAGCGGCCGAGCGTGGACTTGCCGCAGCCCGACTCGCCGACGATGCCGAGGGTCTCTCCGGTCCGCACCTCCAAGGACACGCCGTCGACCGCCCGGAGCACCTTGCGGCCCATGGGGTAGGTCTTGGTGACGTCCGTGGCGCGCAGCAGGACGTCGGCGTCCGGTCGAGTACTGCCTTCCACCGCCACGATGTCCTGTGTCGTCACGACGCCGCCTCCGTGTCCATGTCTGTTGCGGCGCTTGCTGATGAACGTGCCGTCAGCCGCAGTGCCGCGCGGTCGTCGGGCGGCAGCCAGCAGGCGTCGAGATGGGTGTCGCCGGACAGCGCGGGCCGCTCCTCGCACCGGTCGTGTCGCAGCCGGCAGCGTGGCGCGAACGCGCACCCCTCCGGAATGTTGCCTGGGGAGACGGGCATGCCCGCGATGGTGGGCAGTCGCCGCAGCCGGGCGCCGCCGACCCGGGGCACCGAGTCGAGCAGACCCCAGGTGTACGGGTGCCGCGGACCGTGGAACACCGCCCGGCGAGGCCCCTCCTCGGCCGCCCGGCCGCCGTACATGACCAGCACCCGGTCGGCGATCTGCGAGACCACGCCCATGTCGTGGGTGATGAGGACCACGGCCGAGCCGAGCCCGTTCAACTCCCTTATCAGATCCAGGATCTGAGCCTGCACGGTGACGTCCAGCGCCGTCGTCGGTTCGTCGGCGATCAGCAGCGCGGGGCTGCAGGAGAGGGCCATCGCGATGACCGCGCGCTGGCGCATGCCGCCGGAGAACTCGTGCGGGTAGGCGTTCACCCGTGAGGCCGCGTCGGGGATGCCGACGTCGGAGAGCAGCTGGACAGCACGGGCCTGCGCCTTCTTGCGGGACACCTGCTCGTGTGCCCGGATCTGCTCGGCGATCTGCCAGCCGACCGTGTACACGGGGGTGAGCGCGGTCATCGGATCCTGGAAGACCATGGCGATCTCCCGGCCCCGTATCGCCCGCATCTCCTTGTCGGGCAGGGCGAGCAAGTCCCGCCCACGGAAGAGGACTTCACCCGACACCGTCACGTTCGGGTTGGTCAGCAGCCGCAGTACCGCCAGCATCGACACGCTCTTGCCCGAGCCCGACTCGCCCACCACGCCCAGGACTTCGCCGGGTGCGACGGAGAAGGAGAGGCCGTCGACGGCCGTGACCGCGCCGGTGCGGGTGCGGAAGGAGACCCGCAGATCTCGTACGTCCAGCAGAGGCTCAGGCATGGCGGGCCCTCGGATCGAGTCGCGCGTACAGGATGTCCACGAGTGCGTTGGCGAGGACCACGAAGAACGCCGCGTACAGGACGGTCCCCATGATGACGGGCAGGTCCAGGTTCTGGAGGGCGTCGTAGGTGAGCTTGCCGATGCCGGGCAGACCGAAGACCACCTCGGTGAGCAGAGCGGCGCCGCCCACCAGCGCCCCGAAGTCCAGGCCGAACAGCGACACGATCGGGATCAGCGAGCAGCGCAGGGCGTGGCGGATCAGGATCCGGCGCTCGGACAGACCCTTGGCGCGGGCCGTGCGGACGTAGTCCTCGTTGAGGGCGGTGATCACCTCGCCGCGCAGGAGGCGGGCGTAGATGCCGGCGTAGAGCAGGGCCAGGGTCAGCCAGGGGAAGAGCATGTGCAGCGCCCACTGGCCGGGGTCCTGGCTCAGGCCGACGTATCCGGGCGGCGGTACCCAGGAGAACACCGAACTGTGCAGCTGTTTCTGGGTGATGAGGTTGACGACCTCGCCGAGCCAGTAGGCCGGCAGTGAGACGCCGACCACGCCGACGAGCATGATCAGGGGGTCGGCGGCCTTGCCGCGCAGGGTCGCCGCTGCCGTGCCCATGAGAATGCCGGCCGTCATCCAGATCAGTGCCGCTCCGATGACGAGCGACAGGGTGACCGGGGTGGCCTGCACGATCTGCGGGATCACGCGGGAGCCGCGGTTGACGAAGGACTCCAGGTCCCGGTCGATGAGCAGGTGACGCATCATCAGCAGATAGCGGATCGGCATCGGGCGGTCCAGGCCGAAGGAGTGCCGCACCTGGGCGAGCGTGGCCGGGTCGGCGTTGCGTCCCGCGATGCGTGCCGCGGGGTCGACTCCCGGAGTGGCGAAGAAGATCAGGAACACCAGCACGCTGATGGCGAACATCACCAGGAGGGCCGAGCCGAAGCGCTTGAGGGCGAAGGAGAGCAAGGGAACGTCACACCCCTCCGCGCAGTCGGGCGCTCGGGTCGAGCGCGTCGCGCACCCCGTCACCCAGCACGTTCAGCGCTGCCGTGGTCAGCGCGATCAGCAGTCCCGGCGCGATCGTCACGGTGGGGCGGGTGTAGAGCAGTCCGAGGCCGTCCTCGATGATCGTGCCCCAACTGGCCTCCGGCGGCTGGACGCCGACGGACAGGAAGGACAGGGCCGACTCGGTGAGCATGGCCAGCGCGGTCATCAGCGGGACGAAGACGATCGCCGTGGGCACGACGTTCGGCAGCACTTCGCGCCGCAGGATGCGCAGGGTGGGGGCGCCGGAGCCGATGGCCGCGTGGATGAACTCCTTGTTGCGCAGGACGAGTACCTGGCCGCGCAACGGGCGGGCGATGTACGGCACATAGATCGCCGCGATGATCGCGACGGGCAGCCAGAGACTTCCCGCCTCGACCGTGATCGGGCCCAGCTTGAGCCCGTTGGTGAGCAGGACCACCGACAGACAGATGGCCAGCAGGTACACCGGGAACGCCCAGATGACGTCCAGGATCCGCGAGATGACGGCATCGACGACACCGCCCGCGTACCCGGCGACGACTCCCACGGCCGTACCGATGACGCAGGTGAGCAGGGCCGCGGTGACGCCGATGAACAGGCTCGTACGGCCGCCGTACAGCAGGCGGGCCATGACGTCGCGGCCCTGGTTGTCGGCGCCGAGCAAGTAGTGGGCGGGGTCCCAGGTCGGGCCGATCGGCGTGACGCCGAGGCCGAGGCCGGTGCTGCTCGGGGTGAGCACCGGCACCGTCTTTCCGCCGACGACCGTGGTGCCGGAGACATGGGACTGGAAGGGGTCGGTGTGGGCGATGTGGTCCGCGTACAGGGGCGCGCACAGGGTCGCCAGCACGACGATCAGCAGCAGCGCGGCCGCGGCCAGCGCCGACCTGTTGTGCACCAGGTCGGCGGCGGCCGTCCGCCAGGGGCCCGGCGAGCGCCGGGCCCCTACCGATGGGGACAGGTTCATTTCACCCACAGCTGCCCGAAGAGCATGTAGAACTGCTTGCTGAACTGGTAGTTGCCGACCCGCTTCGACGTGAAGTCGATGAGCTTCGGGTTGATCAGCGGGACGACCGGGGACTCGGCCATGATCTCCTGGTCGATGGCGCCCCACTGCTTGTCGGCGCCGGCCTGGTCGGTCTGGGACGTCTTCAGCGCCGTCTGCATCTTCGCGTCGATGCCCTTGTCGCAGAAGCCGGCGATGTTGATGCTGGAGTCGCTGCCGGGGTGGTAACTCGCGCAGGACAGCAGCACGTTGAGGAAGTCGGAGGCCGCCGGATAGTCCTGGTACCAGGACGTCAGCGCCAGCTGCACCTTGTTCTTGGTGTTCTGGATGTAGGTGAACTGGATGTTCCCCGACAGCGGCTTGAGCGTCGCCTTGTAGCCGAGCTGAGTCAGCAGGCTCTGCAGGTACTGTCCGATCGACTTGTTGACGTCGTCGTCCTGGACGACGATGCCGACTTCCTGCCCCGCCGTACCCGACTTCTTCACCAGCGCCTTGGCCTTGGCCAGGTCAGCGGCCGTCCAGGTCTTGCCGCCGCCCTTGGTGTAGTCGCACGAGTCGACGTGCCCGGGGAAGCCCGGCGGCAGGATCGTGCACGCGGGAGAGGCGAGGTTCTTGCCGCCGTACAGCCGCACCACGGCCGACCGGTCGACAGCGTAGTTGATGGCCTGACGCGCCAACTTGTTGTTGAACGGCGCCATGTTGACGTTCAGCGTCGCGTACCAGAACGCGGTCAGCGGGTTCACATGCGCCTGCGAGGCGTACTTGGTGCCGATCTCATTGAGGCGGTCGGCGGGCGGCGGGTCGTACATCCAGTCCGCCTGGCCGTTCTGGACGGCGGTGACCTCGGACTCGACGGTCTGACCGAAGGTGTAGTCGATGGCGTCGGGATAGCCCTCGGGCTGCGCCTGCCGCGACCACTCCTTGAAGTGCGGGTTGCGGACCAGCTTCAGCGCCCGGTTCGGGTCGTACGAGGCGGCCATGTACGGGCCGGTCGTGGGGAGCGGCTTGGTGCCGGCGTCCTTCGCCGGCGAGTCCTTCGGTACGACGCTGGCGTGCGGGACGGCCAGCTTGTACTCGAACTCCGGGTCCGCGGCGGTGAGGTTGACGGTGACCGTGTTCGCCTTCGCGTCGCCGGTCACGCCTCCCTCGAGCGTGCAGGAGGCCGGCTTCTTGAGGCAGGCGTCGGCTCCGACGATGCCGTTGTAGAAGGTGCCCGCGGTGGGGCTGGAGACCTTGAAGATGCGCTGGAAGGACGCCACCACGTCGTCCGTGGTCAGCGCCTTGCCGTTGGAGAAGGAGATGCCCTTGCGGAGCGTGAAGGTGTACGTCTTGCCGCCGTTGGTCACCTTGGGCATCGCTGCGGCCAGGTCGGGGACGACGGTGAACGACTGCTGGCCGTCGACCTTCTTGAACGCCAGCAGACCGTCGTACATCGACTGGTACAACTGCCAGTACTGGAGCGTGTAGTTGACCTGCGGGTCGAAGCTGCCCGCGGCCGCGTGGGCGACGAGCTTCAGGGTGCCGCCCTTGTGCTCGGGCTGGAAGGCGGAGGAGCCGGAGCCGGAGGTGGACGCGCTCGGGTCGGAAGAGGTGCCGCCGTCGGAGGACGAACAGGCGGCGACGGTCAGGGCGAGGGCGACGGTGGTCGCGGCGAACGCGACCCGTCTCGTGCCGCGGGACATGGCAAGGGGCATGGCAAGGAGCTCCCGTCGGGGATCAGTCTGCGGAGTCTCAGTCGGTGGAGTCGAGGAACTCGCCGACGACCCGGAGGTAGAGCTCCTCCTCCTCGACGTGCGGCATGTGGCTGGAGTGCTCGAACATGTGCCAGCGCACGTCAGGGATGTGGTCGGCGAAGGGCTTGACGGTCTCGGGAGTCGCTTCGTCGTAGCGTCCGGACACCAGCAGGGTGGGCGCCTCGATCAGGTGCAGCCGGTCGATGACCGACCAGTCCTTCATGGTGCCGGTCACATGGAACTCATTGGGGCCGTTCATGGTGTGGTACACCGTGGGATCGGCCTCGACATTGGCCCAAGTGGCGTTCACCTCGGGCGGGTTGGGGATGACCCGGCAGACGTGGCGGTCGTAGAAGACCTTCTCGGCGGCCCGGTACTCGGGGTCGTCCGTGGTCCCGGCCGCCTCGTGGGCGAGCAGGGTCTGCTGGACGTCCGGCGGCAGAGCGGCCCGCAGTTCGGCCGCGCCCTCCAGCCACAGCTCCATGGACGCGGGGGAGTCGGCGATGACCAGGCCGCGCAGCCCGGGCGGCCGGCGCACGGCGTGCTCGGCGGCGAGCATGCCGCCCCAGGACTGGCCGAGGACGTGGTAGGCGTCGGCGATGCCCAACGCCTTGAGGAGGTTGTCGAGTTCGTCGAGGAAGAGCTGGACGGTCCAGAAGTCGGCGCCCTTGACGGGCAGGTGGGTGGAGAGTCCGATGCCGAGCTGGTCGTAGTGCACCACTTGGCGGCCCTGCTGGGCGATGTTCGCGATGCTCAGCGTGTAGTTGTGGCCGGCGCCGGGTCCGCCGTGCAGGACGACCAAGGGTGTCCTGCCGCCGGGTTCGCCGGTGATCCGGTACCAGGTGGAATAGCCGTTGAAATCGACGGTTCCGGTGTGGTTCGGTTCGGGGATCGCCACGGGGGTGCCTCCCAGAGCGGCCGGAATCAGTCGGCCTCTGTCTGAAACGTGATGGGTGTGACGGATGGATGAGATAGTGGTGGGGTAAAAGGTCAGGCCACAAGACCTTTTAGCGGGGGCAGGGCAAGACGTAACGGCGTGTTTACGCGGCTCCCGCGCGTTTACCGCAGCGGCATGTGAAGGGGAGGACAGCTGACATCCGCACCAGAGCCACCTGAACCGGGGGACGAGTTCTCGCGCGTGCTCGACCGGGTCCTGCTGAGTGGCGCTCCGTCGCCGGAGTTGCGCCCGGTGCGAGTCGCGTCCGCCGTCGACGAGGTCGCCGACCGGCTGCTCACCGCGATCGCTGTCGGAGACTTTCTGCCGGGCGAGCGGCTGCCGGCCGAACGCGAGCTGATCCGGCTGCTGGGGGTCAGCCGTCCCACCGTGCGCGAGGCGATCGCCCGTCTGCAGGGTGTCGGCGTCGTCGAGATCCGCCGCGGCCGCAACGGCGGGGCCTACGTCCGCGACAGCTGGACCGAGTCGTCCGCGGCCGCGGTGCGTCACACGCTGCTGCCCCGCTGGGAGGAGTTCGAGCAACTCTTCGACCTGCGAGGGCTGGTGGAGGGCATGGTGGCCGCGACGGCGGCCCGGCGCAGGCACCCTAGGGACCTCGAGCCCATGCGGGAGGCCCTGGCCGCCTATCTGTCGGCGCGCACGCCGCGTGACGCGCAGACCGCGGACAGCGCGTTCCATCAGGCGGTCTGTGCCGCCACGGGCAACCCGCAGATCGTCATGCTCAGTCGGGACCTGCTGGCACGCATCAGCCTCGGTTTCCCGGTCGAGCCCTGGGGCAAGGGCGAGCGGACGCACTTCCACCAGGGCGGCGAGGACCACAAGGCCCTGTACGAGTCCATCGCGGCGGGCGAGCCCGAGCGTGCGGAGGAGATCGCACAACGGCACTTCATGATCAGCGCCGAGATGATCCGTGACGTGCTGGCCCGCGTCCGGGCCGCGGGGGAGTCCTGACGGCGCCGGTCGTGTGCGTCAGGAGGGGCGGGCGACGAGGGCGGGCAGGACCACGGCGTCGAGGTAGCGGACGAGAAAGGTCCGGTCGACCGCCTGCCCCTCCATCAGGGGACGGGCGGCGAGGGCGCCGACCAGGAGGTACGGGAGGTAGCCCAGAGCCGGGGACGCCGGG
This sequence comes from Streptomyces fulvoviolaceus, assembly GCF_000718165.1. Taxonomy (GTDB): domain Bacteria; phylum Actinomycetota; class Actinomycetes; order Streptomycetales; family Streptomycetaceae; genus Streptomyces; species Streptomyces fulvoviolaceus. The sequence goes on from NZ_JOEY01000038.1 coordinate 76,297, forward strand.
CGGACCTCGCCCCGCTCCACGGCCCGCCGCAGCAGCGTTTCGATTCCGCGCGGATCGGGGTCGACGATCAGGTCCCGCAGTGCCCGCCGCAGGTCGGGGTGGCTGTTCACGGCGTGGATCAGCCCCCGCGCCAGTGCGGTCTCCTTCTCCAGCTCCTCGTCGTCCAGCTGCGCCACCATCTCGTGGAGGTCACCGCGCAGGGAGCCGGTGTCGATGCCGTCGAGTACGAGGCCCCTGCCGTGTCGCAGGGCCCGGGCGACCAGCTCCGGTTTGCCGGCCCACTGGCGGTAGAGGGTGGCTTTGCTGCATCGGGTGCGGGCTGCGACGGATCCCATGGTCAGCGCCTCGTACCCGACCTCGCCCAGCAGGTCGAGCACGGCGGTGTACAGCTCCGCCTCGCGTTCCGGAGTGAGGCGGCTGCGGCGTGTCCGCGGTGCGACGGTAGTCATCCGCGACCCCTCTTTCGAACGAAACGGTTTCGTACAGAAGTAGGGTAGTCGAGAATCTCTTCAATACGAAACCGTTTCGGTAGTGAAAAGGAGCTCACGGGCATGGCAGGAACGCCACCGCCTCCGGCGAAGCCGGGACGCCCCCGGGACGCGGGCGCCGACGACCGCATCCTGCAGGCCGTCGTCGACGAACTCGCCGATCACGGCGTCGCGGGCTTGCGCATCAACAACGTGGCCGCGCGCGCCAAGGTCGCCAAGCGGACCCTGTACGCGCGCTGGACCGAGCGGGACGACCTGATCCTGGCGGGCCTGTCCACCCTGGCCCTGCATCTCGCTCCGCCGCGGACCGGCAGTCTCGAGGGCGACCTGGGCGTCCTCTACGACACGATCGCCGACGCCCTGGACAGCCCGCGCTGGCTGATCGCGGCCCGCTGCTCCTTCGAACTGCCTGACCATCCCGACCTCTACGCGAGGTTCCAGCGGGACTGCATCGACCAGCCCCTCGCCGTCGTCGAGGACGTCCTCTTCGACGCGCAGCGGCGCGGCGAACTGCGCGCCGGGGTCGACCGATCCGTGGCCGCCGAGACCTTCACCGCTTCCATCGCGACCTTCTGCACCCGCATCGCGCACCTGCGCGGCGTCAGCGCACGCGGTGTCCGGGAGCAGTTCCTCGACCTGGTCCTGCACGGGCTGCGCGCCGACACCGTGTGACGCCTGAGGGCTCCGTCGGCTGTGTCGATATGCGGCTCCGCCGCGGGGCCGCGACAGGTGGGCGGCCGACTGCGGCGCCGTCGTGGCTGGTCGCTCCCCCACTCTCGGCTGCGCTCGAGCGGGGGGACCCCCATCGCGGCGGAGCCGCATATCGACACAGCCCCGCGCCCCTTCAGGGCGCTGACGTACCGCACCGGACTGCGCCGGGTCCGCTCAGGACGGCGGAGCCGGTACCGCGAAGACCCGCAGCTGGAGGGCCAGGGTGCTGTAGTAGCCCACGAGTGTCGACAGTTCGAAAAGGGCGCGTTCACCCAGGGCGGCGCGGGCCTTGTCGTACTCGCCCTCGCCGAGTGCCCCGGACCGGCTGGTCAGTGCGCAGGCGAACACCCAGGCGGCAAGCTCGGCGGGGTCGGACAGCAGGGGATCCCGGCCGTCGCGCAGCGCCAGCAGCTCGGTCTTCGTCAGGCCCGCGGCGGCGCCGACGCGTTCGTGCGCGTGGCGTTCGAAGGCGCTGTCCCAGGCCTGGGCGACGACGAGGATCGCCGTCTCCCGGATGCGGTCGGTGAGGCACGTGCGGTAGCGGATCGCCGCTCCCAGTTCCTGGAGGGCCCGACCGAGCTCGGGACTCAGCAGCATGGCGTTGAACGGGCCGTTCAGCCGCCCCTCGGCGTCGGTGAGGGCGAAGTGCTGCGGCCCCGTGGAGCGCGGGCCGCCGGTGATCTCCGCGTACAACGCCCGCTGCTGTACGTCGAGGTCGGCCGGGGCGAGCAGGCGCAGACGCGAGCTCACCGCACCTCCTCGGCCAGCGCCGCCAGGTCGTCGTCCGTGAGCAGCCGGCCCTCGCACGCCATCAGCTCCCGGGCCCGGACGAGCACGTCGTCCACCTGGGCGCGGCTGAGCTCGACACCGAGGGCCGTCAGTTTGTCGGCCAGCGTGTAGGGGCCGCTGTCCGGCGTGAAGGGCACCGTGCGGGTGTTGCCGACCAGGGTGGGCTCGAGGCAGTTGTGGAGCAGGGGGTCGATCTCCGTCTCCTGGGTGATGAGGTCCATGCCGCCCCAGCAGAAGGCGTGGGTGCCGGTCACCGGGTGGTTCCAGGCTGTTTGATAGTCCGTCAGTTCCTGTCCTGTCCGGGCAAGTTCGGTGAGCCGCTCGGTCCTGATGCCGGTGCGTACGCCGTACAGCGCCTCGAAGGCGAGCGCGGTCGCCGCGAGGTCGGCGTTGCCGGGGCCGCCGCAGTAGCCGTTGACCGACAGTTCCACGGCCGTGGCGCCGGCCCGGACGGCGGCGACCGCGCAACCGACCGCCAGGCCGAAGGTGTTGTGCGGGTGCAGTCCGACCTCGACGTCCGGGACCAGGGCGCGGGTGAGCCGCACCAGGTGGGCGTACGCCTCGGGGCTCATCGCGCCCGGCCCGTCGAAGAGGGTGAGTTCACTCGCCCCGGCGTCGGTCAGCACGGTGACGGACTCCTCGTGGGTCGCCTCGGTGGCGTACGAGACCATCAGCAGCGGCACGATCACGTCGAGGCCGCGCTCCCGGGCGTACGAGACCAGCCGCGCGGCCCTGGCCAGTACGGCCGCCCGGTCGCGCGGGGTGTCCTCGGCGCGCCACTCCTCGCCGCGCCACGCCCGCCCGTACACCGGTGCCTGGTAGATCAGGGAGGTTTCGGCGAACCCCTGCACCCACACCTGTACGGCGTCGTAGCCGGCCGCCGCCGCACGGTCGATGTCGTCCGTGGAACGCATCAGCGGGCACACCACCCGGCACTCCGGGTTCTCGCCCTTGACCAGTGCCACCTCGCCCTTGAGTGCCGCGTCGCCGCGCCCGCCGAGCCCCGCCGTGACGACCTCGGCCACCCCGCTGCCCACGAGCATGCGCAGGAACGCCTCCTTCGCCTCGGCGCTCGCGACCACGCCGGGCAGCGTCTCCACCGAGCGCAGCGTCGCGTCCCGGAGCCGTACCGACGCCGGCAGTGAACCCACCACGTCCGTACGGCGGTTGAGGGGGCTGACCGACCAGCGGCCGGGCTCGTAGGCGCCGGCTGCGCGGCGCGCGGCCAGCTCGGCCCGGAAGCGGGCGATCTCCTCGGGTGTGAACGCGGGCGGCTTCTCCATACGACCCATCCAAGCTCTGTGTCGACACTAATGGCAATACACCTGCAATGAGAGCCTAGATGTTTACTTTCTGTCGACACCTGGCTAGAACTGTCGACAGTTTCACCATCCGATCGAGGGGATCCCCCGTGACCCAAGACCTGCCCGACAAGCGGCTCGGCCGCCTCGCGGGCCGCATAGCCGTCATCGGCGGTGCCGGCAGCGTCGGCCCCGGCTGGGGCAACGGCCGAGCCACCGCCGTGATCTTCGCCCGCGAGGGCGCCACCGTCTTCCTGGCCGACCGTGACAAGGAGTCCCTGGAGGAGACCGCGCGGCAGATCCGCGACGAGGGCGGCACCGCGCACGCGGCGGTGCTGGACGTGACCGAACCCGACGCCGTCCGGGACCACTTGGCGGAGTGCGAGGGCCTGGCGGGCCGTATCGACGTCCTCGTCAACAACGTCGGCGGCTCCCGCGCCGGTGGTGCGGTCGAACTCAGCCTGGAGGACTGGGAGAGTCAGCTGCGCACCAACCTCACCAGCGCCTTCCTGGCCTGCAAGTACGCCGTCCCGATCATGCGGCGCGGCGGCGGGGGCGCGATCGTCAACACCGCCTCGGCGTCCGGGCTGCGGTGGACCGGCGCCGCGCAGGTGGGGTACGCGGCGGCCAAGGCGGCGGTCATCCAGCTGTCCCGGGTCAGCGCCGTCGAGTACGCGCCGGACGGCATTCGCGTGAACACCGTCGTGCCGGGGCAGTTGCACACGCCGATGGTCGAGGCCCGTCTCGCCGGCCAGCGTGCGGGCGGCGACGTGGAGAAGCTGCTCGCCCAGCGGCAGGCCCGTATCCCGCTCGGCTTCATGGGCGACGGCCGCGACACGGCGTACGCGGCGCTCTTCCTCGCCTCCGACGAGGCCCGCTTCGTCACCGGCACGGAGATCGTCGTCGACGGCGGAATGACGGCGCGCTGTGACTGAACCCGCCGTCCACGACACACAGTTGGCACCCTCACCCGGCTGCCCGCCCCCGCACCCCGCCCCGCGCGCCCCGTCCCTCGCACTCCCGCCGGACAGCTGCGACGCCCACTGCCACATCCTCGGCCCTGCCGACGTCTTCCCCTACGCGCCGGACCGCACCTTCACGCCCCTCGACGCCCCCAAGGAACAACTCCGCGCGCTGCACGCCCACTTGGGCCTCACCCGCGCTGTGATCGTGCAGTCCTCCTGTCACGGTCACGACCACTCCGTCCTGCTGGACGCCCTGAGATCCCGCGACGGGCAGCTGCGAGGCGTGGCCCTGATCGGCGAGTCGACGACCAGGGAGGACGTCGAGGAGCTGCACCGCGCGGGCGTGCGGGCCTTCCGGCTCAACTTCCTGCCGCATCTGCGGATCCCGCCCACCCGCGCCGAGATCGACTCGGTGCTCGAACGTGTCGACGGCCTCGGCTGGGCAGCCCAACTCCACGTCCGGGGAGAGCAGATCGCCCTGCTCGAAGACCTGGTACGCGGTCTGCCGGGCAAGGTGGTCGTCGACCACATCGGACGGGTCGATCTCGCAGCCGGGCCCGACGGTCCGCCCCTGCGCAGCCTGCGCGCCCTGCTCGACAGCGGTCGGGTATGGGTGAAGGTCAGCGGGGTCGACCGGGTCTCCCGGCAGGGTCCGCCGTACGCCGACGCGGTGGCGCTGGCCGCCTCCCTGGTGGCGCACGCACCGGAACGCGTCGTCTGGGGGACCGACTATCCGCACGTCAACATCATCGGCCACGCGCCCGACGACGGTCTGCTCGTGGACCTCCTCGAGCGGATCGCCCCGGACCCGGCGCACCTGCGGCGGCTGATGGTCGACAACCCGGCCGAACTCTTCGACTTCCCGACCGACTTGCCGACCGACTCACCGACCGACTTCCCGGCCGGTTCATAGTGTCGGCAGGAATGCACAGGTTTTTCGCTGTCACAGCCCTTGAAGGCCAAAAGTGTCGACAGTAGTGTCCCGACTCGAACCCAGTGAGAGGAGGACGGTCATGGCTCGGTTGGCTCCGGACAGCCTGCTCAGGCGTGGCGATGCCGCGTACGAACAGGCCCGGCTCGACGCCGTCTGGAACGAGCGCAAGCCCGACCGCTACCCCGACGTCATCGTGCTCGCCGAAAACGAGCAGGACGTGGTGGCCGCCGTACGGCTCGCCCGCAGCGAGGGGCTGGCTATCGGCATCCGCTCCGGCGGCCACAGTTGGGTCGGCAACGGAGTGCGGGACGGCGGCATGCTGCTCGACCTCTCGCGGCTGCAGGACATCAGCGTCGACCCGCAGACCAGGACGGCCGCCGTACAGCCCGCGGTCAAGGGCCCGGCCCTGCTCGAACAGCTCGCTCCGCACGGCCTGTTCTTCCCCACCGGCCACGCTCCCACCGTCGGCATCGGCGGCTTCATCCTGGGCGGCGGCTACGGCTGGAACTCGCGGCGCCTCGGCCCCGCCTGCCTGAGCATCGTGGCCGTCGACGTCGTCCTCGCCGACGGCACCCTCGTGCACGCCACCGATGCCACCCACCCCGACCTGCTGTGGGCGGCCCGGGGCAGCGGCCCCGGCTTCTTCGGCGTGGTCACCCGCTTCCACCTGGCCCTGCACCCCAAGCCGCGCCGCATCCTGCGGACCGCGCACAGCTACCCGCTCGACATGCTCGACGAGGTGCTGGCCTGGTCGCACGACACCCTCGAACACCTCGCGCCCGCCGTCGAGTTCTCGGCGAAGGTGGGCTTCTCTCCCTGGCTGGAGCGGCAGACGGTCTCCGTCACGGCCACCGCCTTCTGCGAGACGGACGAGAACCTCCTCGCCCCGCTGGAGGACGCGCCCTTCCGGGACCGGGCGATCCGTGCGGTGGTCGCGGAGGAGACCACCATGGTGGAGCTGTACGACTACGCCGACCGCATGACCCCACCCGGCATGCGCTGGGCCCTCGACGGGATCTGGACCGACGAACCGGTCGAGAAGGTGCTGGACGCCTCCCGGCCGCTGTTCGACTCCATCCCCGACACCACCAGCCATGTGCTGTGGATGCTGTGGGGCGGTTACCCGGAGCGTCCCAACGCCTGCTGGTCCAGCCAGGCCAAGCTCTATCTCTCGCCCAACGCGGGTTGGACGGACCCCGCCGAGGATCTGGCCCACGAGGAGTGGGCGCATGGCCGGCTCGCCGAACTGCAGCACCTGTCGAAGGGGCTGCAGTTCTCCGACAACAACCTCGCCGACCGCTTCGACTACGGGCTCAGCCCCGCCAACACCGCGCGCCTGGAGAGGATCCGGGCCGTGTACGACCCCGAGGGACTGTTCCGTACGTACATGGCCCCTCGGGAATCCACGACCGCCTACGCCGCCGCGGGTCACGCGCGGACGCACTAGCCCGTACTCGAAAAGCTCGAAGGAGAGCCGTTCCATGCAGACCTCCAGAACCCCGCGGCGTCGTACCCTCATCCTCCTGTCCGCCCTGGCCGTCACCGGATCCCTCACCGTCACCGCCTGCGGCGGGGACTCCGCCACCGCCACGACCTCCGACGGCAAGGCCAAGATCACCGTTCTGCGCTCCAACGGCGCCATCTTCGAGCCGCTCTACATCGCCGAGCAGCAGGGCTACTTCAAGGACGCCGGCCTCGACGTCACCATCAAGGCCGGCGCCCAGGACACCTCGCAGAACGCGCCCTCCGTCCTCAACGGCGAGGCCCAGTTCGCCATGACGGACAGCTCCGGCTTCCTCAAGGGCGCCGCCCAGGACATGCCGATCCGGATCGTGACCGGACTCCAGTCGGCGACGACGAAGACCGACCCCACCGACGGACTGCTGGTCAAGAAGAGCAGCTCGATCGAGTCGTTCAAGGACCTGGAGGGCAGGACGGTCGGCATCTCGGCGCTCGGCGGCACCATCCAGTTCATCTGCGAGTACCTGGTGCAGAAGGACGGCGGCGATCCGAGCAAGGTCAAGTTCGTGGCCCTGCCGACGACTTCGCTCACCGACGCCGCCACCTCCGGCAAGACGGACGCGGTCTTCTCCTTCGGCCCCTTCTACTTCGCGGGCAAGGACAGCGGACTGCGCTCCATAGGCAACGGCATGAACGACGTGCCCGGCATGATCCAGGGCCTGCTGTTCTCCAGCGAGGAGTACCTGTCGAAGAACAGCGCCGCGGCGAAGAAGTTCATCGACGCGGTCGCCAAGGCCATCACCTATGCCAACGAGAACCCCTCGTCGGTCAAGGCGATCGACAAGAAGTACACCGAGGTCCCCGCCGAGTTCATCGACGCGCACGACACCAACTACTACGACAAGACCCTCAACACCACCGTCATGCGCACGGTCATCACGAAGATGCACGAGTTCGACCTGCTCGACAACGAGCCCAAGGACGACGCCCTCTACTGGGACCAGGCCCCGACCACGGCCGGGGAGTAGCGATGGCCAAGGTCCGACTGCTGCAACTCGGCGCGGTTGTCGCCGTGTTGCTGCTGTGGGCGCTGATCGCCGCGGTGGGCGTGGTCAGTTCGACCGCGCTCCCGGGGCCGGGCGCCGTGGCCGGCGCGCTCGGCGACCTCCTCGGCAGCGGCACCTTCTGGCAGGCGGTGGGGGAGACCCTGCGGGGCGCCGTGACCGGACTGCTCGTGGCGATCGCCGTGGGAATCCCGGTCGGCCTGCTGACCGGTGTGTACGCGGCGGCCGAGGAGTCCTCCCGGCTCCTGATGGAGGTCCTCAGGTCCTTCCCGGTGATCGCCCTGCTGCCCGTGTTCCTGCTCGTTCTCGGCTCGACCCCGGGCATGAAGGCGACGGTCGTCTTCATCGCCTGCGTCTTCCCGGTGCTGCTCCAGGCCCAGTACGGAGCACGCAGTGTGAGTCAGGCCGTGCTCGAGACCGTGCACGGCTACCGCATCCCGCGACTGCTGCGCCTGCGCCGGGTGGTCCTGCCTGCCGCGGTTCCGTCGATCATGACGGGTCTGCGGCTGGCGGCCACGACCTCGGTCCTGGTGTCCATCGGCGTCGAAGTGCTCACCACGCTGCCCGGCATCGGCCACATGATCATGGATTCGCAGCAGGGGGGCGCCTCCGCGCGGGCCTACGCGTACATCCTGACCGCCGGCGCCATCGGCTACACGATCACCCTGCTCGCGCAGTTCGCCGAGCACCGGCTGCTGCGCTGGCGCCCGCCCGCGCAAGCGGGAAAGGAGTAGCCGCGTGCCCTGGAAACCCGTCCTGCGCCAACTGTGGCTGCCCGTCCTGGTGTTCCTCGTCCTGCTGGTGTCGACAGCGGGCAGCACCAGCTTCTACTTCCCGCCGCTGACCGAGGTCCTCGGCGACCTCTGGAACGAACTGCTGCACGGCGGCCTCTTCGGCGACCTGCTGTTCAGCCTCCGCAACATCCTCCTCGGCCTGGCCCTGGCCACCGTCGTGGGCGTGGCTGCCGGACTCGTCATCGGGGAGATACGCACCCTGCGGCTGGCCACCGGCCCGCTCCTCGACTTCGTCCGCGCCACCCCCACGGTCGGGTTCGTGCCCGTCATCATCCTCACCCTGGGCATCGGCTCCGGACCGAAGGTCTTCCTGATCTTCCTGGGATCGGTGTGGCCGATCCTGCTCAACACGGTCAGCGGCGTGCAGGCCATCGGCCCGGCCGTGCACGAGACCGCCCGCGGCTACCGCATCCCCTGGGCGCTCAGGATGCGCAGGGTCATCCTGCCCGGCGCCCTGCCGCAGATCCTCGCGGGCATCCGGGTCGCCCTGTCGATCGCCGTCGTCCTCATGGTCGTCAGCGAGATCTACGGTTCGCCCGTGGGCCTCGGCAACTTCATCCTGCAGAGCGGATCCAGCTTCCATGTCGCCGAGACCTGGGCCGGCACCATCCTGATCGGCATCCTCGGCTACGGCCTGAGCGTGCTGCTCCTGCTCGTCGAGCACCGCCTGCTGGGCTGGTACCACGAGCGCGCGCCCCGGGTGCGCTCCCCGCGGCCGGTCCGCGCGGAGACCGCGGAGAGCACCGACAGCACCGGCAGCATCAAGAGCAACGGAGTCGTCGTATGACACGCGGATCGACCCTGTACGTCGAGGACCTCTGCATGAGCTTCGGGCAGGGCCCGCAGGAACACCGGGTCCTCGACGGCCTCACCCTGAGCGTGCGGCCGGGCGAGTCGGTGTGCCTCGTCGGTCCGTCCGGCGCGGGCAAGACCACGCTCCTGCGCTGCCTGGCCGGACTGACGCGGCCGACCTCCGGCGGCGTGCGGTACGGCGAACAGGCGCTCACCGAGCCGCACACCGACATCGCCGTGGTCTCCCAGGACTACCGCGGCTCGCTGCTGCCGTGGCTGCGTGTGTGGGACAACGTCGCCTTCCCGCTTCAGGGCCGGGGCGTGAAGAAGGCCGTACGCAAGCGGCGCGCGCTGGAGTGCCTGGAGGCGGTCGGCCTGTCGGACGTCGGCGACAAGTACCCCTGGCAGCTCTCCGGCGGCATGCAGCAGCGGGTCGCCATCGCGCGCGGACTGGCCTACGACGCCCCGGTCCTGCTGATGGACGAGCCGTTCGGGTCGGTCGACGCGCAGTCCCGGTTCGACCTGGAGGACCTGACCCTGCAACTGCGTCGGCAACTCGGCATCACCGTGGTCGTGGTCACCCACGACATCGACGAGGCCGTCTATCTCGGCGACCGCGTCATCGTCCTCGGCGGCAAGCCGACTGTAGTCCTGGACAACCTCACGATCCCGCTCGGCACGGACCGCGACCAGCTGACGACCCGGGCCGATCCCCGGTTCGCCGAACTGCGCACGCGCGTCCTGGCGTTGATCCGCGGTGAGCGGGTCCCGGCCGGACCGGAGGCGGCGCACCGGTGACCACCAGGTTCGACCATGTCGGCATCTCGGTACCGGACCTGGACGCTGCCGTCGCCTGGTACTGCGAGGCGCTGCACCTCACCGAGGAGCACGCGTTCTCCGTCCCCGGTACCGATCTGCAGGGGGTGATGCTCCGTCACATCAGCGGCCACCGCATCGAGTTGCTCCACCGCCCGAATGTCGCACCTGGCCTGGCGGCCGACGGTCCGCTGCAGGCGGCGGCCACGCTCGGCTACGGCCACCTCTGCCTCGCCGTGGACACACCCGACGAGGTCGACACGGAGTTCGCGCGCCTCGTCGCCGCGGGCGCGGGCGTCCGGATGAGTCCGCGTCCCGCGCCGCGTCCGGGTGCGCGGATGGCGTTCGTGTCCGACCCGTACGGCAATCTCATCGAGCTGATCGACCGGACCGTCTGACGGTCCGCCTCTTCTTCCCCTTCCCCCCTCCTGCTGACCGCCATCTGTGGGTCAGCCATGCCTGAAAACCGTTCAGAACAAGGGAGTTCACTGTGACACGCACCAGCAGGACAGGCCCCGAGGTCGCCTACCGGGCCCGCCCCCGCGCCCTGCTCGTGGCGGTGGCCGCCGCCTTCGCACCCACCCTGGCCGCACCGGCCGTCGCCCACGCCGCATCCCCCAAGTCCACCAAGGCCGGCACGCGCATCACCGTGGGCTCCGGCGAGACCCTGGAACTGACCGGGACCACCACCGCCTGCGTCCTCACGATCGAAGAGGGCGGCGTCATCACCGTCCCCGACGGATACCGCCTGTCCCTCACCGTGAACGGCGTGGAGACCGGCAGCGACCTGGCCGAACTCACCGACGGCTACGGCGGAGCGGCCACCGCCATCGCCGCCGGCACCTACCGGGGCACAGTCGTCCTCAGCGTCGCCGAGGCCAACGACCTCGCCTTCAGCGACCTCACCTTCCCCTTCCGTCAGGCGCTCTACGTAGACGTGGACGGCGTCGACGAGGCCAAGTCGGTCCCCTCGGCCGTCCTCGGCGGCACTGTCACCGACACCGCCGCGAGCAACGTCAGACTGCTGTCCGACGGCGAGTCCTTCAACGGCGTCTACGTCACCGGGGGCGGCACGTACACGCTCACCAACCCGAAGATCGCGTACACCGGCAACGGCCGCTGCGACTTCATCGGCTATGGGGCCTCCGTCGTCGGCACCGGCGAGGGCACCACCCTGGTCCTGGACGGTGCCACCATCAGCAACGAAGGCGTCGTGCGCACCGCGGTCATCGCCGACGCCACCGCCAACGTCATCGTGAAGAACTCCACCCTGCACTGCGCCGACGGAACCGTTCCGGACGAGTACCCGACCGCGGGCACGGGCGACACGCGGTACATGATCACCGTGCCGTGGATGCTGGGACTGTCGGGCAACGTGCGCACCACCAACCTGCTCGGCACGAGTACCAAGGCGTCGTTCGTCAACTCCACGATCTCGTCGGAGAAGTGGGGTGCGCTGTCGGTCGACGGCGGCAGCTACTGCACGCTGACCGCCATCAACAGCACCATCGCGAACACGGGCGGCGAGGGCTACGGCTCGTACGCCATCGGCAACGTGACCGAGCACTTCCTCGGCTGCACTTTCGACGTCGGTGACTACGCCCTCATCCACTGGGGCGCCTCGGCGCACTACGGCGACAGCACGAAGGACGCCGTCGCCGCCCTGAACGACTCGCTCGACATCGGACTCACGAGCGCCGAGTTGAACGCGCTCCCGGTGAAGTCGACCGTCGTGAACGCGGGGCGTTTCATGGTGCTCTGGTACGCGGTGGGCTCCGTCGCCATCGACGGCGGCACGCAGGTCAACACGGGGGAGACGGCCTTCATGTGCAAGGCGGTCGCCGGCTCGGTGACCGTGGACGGCTCCGAGGGTGCGAGCATCAACGCCGGCAACGGCGTCATCTTCCAGCTCATGGACACCGACCGGCCCAGCAGTGTCTCGGTGTCGGGCAAGCCCTGGAAGACGGAGACGATCGGCACGTACACCGAGCCCACCGGGTCCCCGGCCAAGTCGTCGAACTGGGTCACCACCAGCGCCCAGTCCACCGACGCGAAGGCCACCTTCACCGACATCGACCTGAAGGGCGACTTCTACAACTCGGTCTGGGGCGGCGGCAACGCGAGCCTCCAGGGCCAGAACCTCACCCTCTCCTTCGCCCGCTCCTCCGTCGAGGGCGTCATCTCCGCGAGCACCACCAAGCACAGCGTCTCCACCATCACCTCGGCGGAGTACCGCCGGATCAGCGAGGTCACCAACACGACGAGCGCGGTGGTCAACAACGGCGTCCTCGTGACCCTGGGCAGCGGCTCCACCTGGACGGTCACCGGCACGTCGTACCTGAGCGCACTCACCCTGGCCTCGGACGCGACGGTGACGGCCCCGTCCGGCCGGACGGTGACCCTGACGGTCGACGGAACCGCCACGGAGCTCAAGGCGGGCAGCTCGTATACGGGAGCACTCACGCTGACCGTGGCGTAACGAGGACATGAACCGGCCCCCGGGGAGGATGCGAACCGATTCGCGGGGGCCGGAGCTTGTAAACGGGGCTATCGGCAGCTCACCCAGGGGCGCGGGGAACTGCGCGACCAGCCACGCACAACCGGCACTGCCACAACCGGCCAAGCCGGCGCAGCGCTTACGCTCCGATCATGTTGTAGCCGCCGTCGGCGACCAGGAAGCCGCCCGTGATGTGGTTCGCGTCCTCGGTGGCCAGGAAGAGGGCCGTCCCCGCAAGCTCCTCAGGACCCGGGATACGCCCCATGGGAGTCGCCTCCCGCAGCACATCCCCGCGACCGCCCTTCCAGTCCTGCCGGCCGAGCGTCGCCTGGGTCTCGATGAACCCCGGCGCGAACACGTTCACCCGGACCTTCGGCGCGAAGGCATGCGCGTACGACTTGGTCAGGCCGATGATTCCGTACTTCGCCGCCGCGTACTGCGGAGCCCGCGCACTGCCACGGACGACCACCGTCGAACCGATGTTGACGATCGCGCCGCCGCCCTCCTGCTCCAGCATCCGCGCCCCGAACTCGTGGGTGCACAGCAGCGTGCCCTTGATGTCGACGGCGAGGACGTGGTCGACGGACTCCTCGGTCAGGTCCCGCCAGGACATCTGCTCGCGGGCCACGTCACCGACGTTGTTGACCGCCACGTCGAGACGCCCGAAGTGCGCCCACACCTCGTCGGCGAGACGTTTGATCTGGTCGTGCTCGGCGATGTCGGCCTGCACGACGAAGGCCTTGCGGCCGAGGGCTGTCACCCGCTCGGCCGTCGCCTCCGCGCCCGCGCGCGAACTGCGGTAGTGGACGGCGACATCGGCACCCTCCTGCGCGGCCCGTACGGCGATCTCGGCGCCGAATCCGGTACCCGCGCCGGTGACGAGGACGGTCTTGCCGGCGAACCGGTCGGGGACGGGGTTCATACGGTCTCCGTTCGTGAAGTCGTAGTACTCGCAGGGGTGTTCATACGAGGGTCCGCCCGCCGTCCGCGTACAGCACCTGCCCGGTGACGAACGCGGACTCGGCGGAGGCGAGGAAGAGGACGGGACCGGTCAGATCCTCGGGCCGGCCGAGCCGCCCGGCCGGCACCAGCGCCTCCATGGACGCGCGGACTCCGGGGCGGGCGAGGTAGTCACGGGTGAGGTCGGTCTCGGTGTAGCCGGGGGCGACCGCGTTCACGGTGACCCCGTCGGCCGCCCACTCCCGTGCCATCACCCGCATCAGCTGGTTCACGCCGCCCTTGGTCGCCGCGTACGGCGCGTGGTCCTTGTGGGCCAGCAGCCCGGACACGGAGGAGAGGTAGACGATCCGCCCGTAGCCGCTGGGCACCATCACCGCTCCGGCGGCCCGGCCCAGCCAGAACGCGCTGTTGAGGTTCACGGCGAGCAGCCGCTCCCACACCTCGTCCCGCGTCTCGAGGACGGGCCTGCGATCGTTGGCGCCCACCGCGTGGACGAACACGTCGAGCCCGCCGAGGAGTCGGACCGCCTCGTCGACGGCCGCCCGGCAGGCGTCGGCGGCGGTGAGGTCGGCCACGAGGCCCGTCACGCCCGCCCCGATGCCGTCGAGCTTGTCCTTGTCCACGTCGAGTACGACCACGGCCGCGCCCGCCTCGGCGAGTGCCCGCGCCACCGTCGCGCCGATCCCGCCGGCTCCGGCGACCAGGGCACGGGTACCTGCGAAGTCCCATGTAGTCCGCATGGACCGGACCGTAAGCCACGCCCAGGTTTTGTGTCCACACTTTGCGCAGCTCTTGACGGTGATCGCCCTTATCGGCAGGCTTAGTGTCGACAGTTAGGGAGGTCTTGATGAAGCTGGTGACGTTCGATGCGGGATCCGAGCCGGGGCTGGTGGGGCGACTCGACGGAGAGACCGTCGTGGAGCTCGACGTGCCCTCGACCCGTGCGTTCTTCGAGAGGGAGAGTCAAGTCGGCGAGACGGGGCGGACGTTCACGCTCGCCGATGTGCGGCTGCGGGCCCCCATCGTGCCGAAGAAGTTCTTCCACACGGCGGGCAACTTCCGCGAACACCACGAGGACCTGGTCCGGGTCGACTGGTCCCATCCCGTCAACAAGGGCATCGTGTTCTTCCAGAACGTCGACGCGATCATCGGCCCGGACGAGCCGATCGTGTACCCGGCGAACCTGACCCGGGAACTCGACTACGAACTCGAACTCGCCGTCGTCATCGGCAAACCGGGCCGCTTCTTCTCCGCCGAGCAGGCCGCCGAGCACATCGCCGGCTATCTGGTCTTCAACGACATCACCGCCCGCGACATCCAGCGCAAGGAGATGGAGTCCGGGGTCTTCTCCTTCTCCAAGGCGATAGAGACCTTCTGCCCGATCGGTCCCTGCATCGTCACCGCGGACGAGATCGACGACCCGCACGCCCTCGACATGGAACTGCGCGTCAACGGAGACGTCCGCCAGAAGTCCAACACCGCCCGGATGTCGGTGTCGATCCCGCAGCTGGTCGCCTACCACTCCCCGCAGACCTACAGCGCGGGCGACATCGTCACCACCGGCACCATCGCCGGTGTCGCCGCGAGCACCGAGGACCCCTTCGCCAACTACCTCAAGCCCGGCGACGTCGTCGAGGCGGAGATCGAGGATCTCGGGGTGCTGCGCAACACGGTCGTGTCCTGGCGGGATGCGTACGGCGAGGACGAGCCGCCCGCCGAGCAGTGGGTGTGATCGACGGATGCGGATCGCACAACTCGCGGGGCGCACCGTGCTGTTGACGTCGGAGGGAGCCGTCGACGTCCCCTCCGCATTCGAGGGCCACCTCTTCGAGAGGTGGGACGAACTGCTCGACTGGTCACGGGACGCCACCGGGGGGCGCCCCTACGACGAGGCCGAACTCGAAGCCCCCGTTCAGGCCCCCCGCCAGATCTTCGCCGTCGCCCTCAACTACCGTCCCCACACGGCCGAGGCGGGCTACGAGGAACCCGAAGCGCCCCTGGTCTTCACCAAGTTCCCGACCTGCCTCACCGGTCCGTACGCCACGGTCGACCTGCCGCCCGGGAATGTCGACTGGGAGTTGGAACTGGTCGCCGTGATCGGCCGTGAGACCCGCCGGGTGCCCGTCGAGAAGGGCTGGGAAGCGGTCGCAGCCCTCACCGTCGGCCAGGACCTCTCCGAGCGGATCGCCCAACTCGCGGGCCGTCCCGCCCAGTTCTCCCTCGCCAAGTCCCACCCCGGCTTCGGCCCGATCGGCCCCGCCCTGGTCAGCCTCGACGAAGTCCCCGACCGCGACGACCTCGACCTGACCTGCGAGCTGGGCGGCGAGGTGGTGCAGCACGACCGCACCGCGAACATGATCTTCCCGATCCCCCGGCTCGTCTCCTACCTCAGCGAGTTCTGCACGCTCCTGCCCGGCGACCTCATCTTCACCGGCACCCCGGCGGGCGTCGGGAACCGGCGCACACCCCAGCGGTTCCTGACCCCCGACGACGAGTTGGTCAGCCGTATCGGGGGAGTCGGCGAGATGCGGCACCGCTTCCGGAGGAGGACGCCATGACGCGGCCCACCCTGTTCACCGACGTCCAGGTCTTCGACGGGACCGGGCGCGATCCCTTCCCCGCGCAGGTCCTCGTCGAGGGCAACCGCATCACCGAGGTCGCCGACCGGATTCCGCGCGACCGGCGCTCCGAGGCCCGGGTGATCGACGGAGGCGGCGGCACCCTGCTCCCCGGACTCGTCGACGCCCACACCCACCTGGGCTTCGGCTCCACCGTCGAACACCTCTCACGGCGCCGCGACGAGCCGGAGGAGGAGAAGGCGCTGCTCGTCGCGCACGCCGGCCGCGTCCTCCTCGACCACGGCATCACCAGCGCCTACTCCGGCGGCAACCGGCTGCCCCGCACGGAGGTCGCCGCCCGCAAGGCGTTCGCCGAGGGCTGGATGCCCGGTCCGCGCCTCAAGGCCGCGTCCTGGGAGGGCAGCGCGGGCATGGTCGAGCCCGGCGTCTACGACTTCCCGGGCATCGACGGACGGGCCTCCGACCCCGACTCGGTGTCCCGCTTCGTCACCGGCATGGCCGAACTCGGCGTGGACATCGTCAAGTTGTCGCTCTCCGGCGAGAGTGCGGTCGTACAGGGAACCTCGCGGATCGTGCAGTTCACGGACGACGAGGTCATCGCCGCGGTCCAGGCCGCCGACAAGCACGGCGTCTGGCTCACCGCGCACGCCCACGCCGCCGAGTCCATCAAGATGGCCGTACGGCACGGCATCCGCGCGATCTACCACTGCACCTTCGCCGACGAGGAGGCCCTGGACCTCCTCGAAGCCGCCCGGGACCGTGTCTTCGTCGCCCCGACCCCCGGCATCATCCACGCCAACCTGTACGAGGCCGGCAGCGAACCCGAGCCCGGCATGGAGGTCGAGGCCACCGCCGAGGCCGTACACAAGGTGGTGCCCGAACTGGTCCGGCGTGGCATCCGCGTGGTCCCCGGCGGCGACTACGGCTTCGCGTGGAACCCCGTCGGCCGTAACCTCCGAGACCTCGAACTCTTCGTCGACTGGTTCGGCTTCACCGCGGCCGAGGCACTGCGCGCCGCCACCCGGTACGGCGGGCAGGTCATGGGCATGGAGGACGAACTCGGCCTGATCCGGCCGGGATTCCTCGCCGACCTCGTCCTCGTCGACGGGGATCCGCTGGAGGAGATCGGCATCCTCCAGGACCCCGGCCGGCTGGCAGTGATCATGAAGGACGGCGCGCTGCACAAGGCCCGGGTGTGATCCGGGCCCGTACGGCCGCCGGACGGCTCGTGGGGGAGTGGGACGGGAGCGTGGCGGTGTTCCGGGGCATCCCGTTCGCCGCGCCCCCGGTCGGCGACCTGCGCTGGCGGCCGCCCCGGCCCGCCGCACGCTGGGACGGGGAGCGGCGCGCGTACGACTTCGGGCCCGCGCCCCTCCAGTCGCAGCCGCCCCGCGACTCGATCATGTACCACACCAACTTCGCCGACCGGCGGGCGCTGGTGATGAGCGAGGACTGCCTCTACCTCAACGTCTGGACACCGGATCCGGCGCACGCCGGCGGGCTGCCGGTGATGGTCTGGATCCACGGCGGCGGCAACCGCTACGGACACGGCGGCCAGGAGATCCACGACGGCCGTGCCCTGGCCGGGCGCGGGATGGTCGTGGTCACCCTCAACCACCGGCTCGGCGCGCTCGGCTTCCTCGCCCACCCCGACCTGGCCGCCGAGGACGACCTGGGCGCATCCGGCAACTACGGGCTGCTCGACATCGTCGGCGCCCTGACCTGGGTGCAGGAGAACATAGCGGCCTTCGGCGGCGACCCGGGCCGGGTGACCCTCGCGGGCAACTCCGCCGGAGCCGCCCACATCTGCCACCTCATGGCGGCGCAGGCGGCCCGGCCGCTGTTCCGCGCGGCCCTCGGGCAGAGCGCGTCGGGCATCGGACGCGCCGAGGGTCCGCTCGTCGAGCAGGGCGAGGCGCAGAAGCAGGGGCTGCGCTGGGCGGAAGCCTTCGGCGACCGGGACATCGCGGGACTGCGGCGGCTCGACGGGGTGGAACTCGTGCTCCGGGGCCACTTCGGCCCCGTCGTCGACGGGCGGGTCCTGACCGAACCCAGCGACGAGGTCTTCGCCGCCGGCCGGCAGCACGCCGTACCGCTGCTGGTGGGCAGCAACCTCGACGAGGGCTCCGTGTACGCGGCCCCGGACGTCCTGCACCGACTGCCCCTGGAATCCGGCACGGACGAGCTGTACCCCGTCCGGGACGTGGAAGAAGCCAGGCGTACGGCACGACGGTTCACCGGGGAGAGCCGCTTCACCTACCCCGTGTGGCAGTGGGCCGCGGAGCACCGGCGGACGGCACCGACATGGGTGTACCGCTTCGAACGGACGCCCCCGCTGCCGGACGGCCTGGCCCTCGCACCACCGCGCGACGGAATGCCGGAGTACGGCGTGTACCACACCGCCGAACTCCCTTACGCCCTCGACAACTTGGACCGACGTGCCTGGCCCTGGAGCGAAGCCGACCGCGAGCTGGCACGCACGATGGCGGACGCCTGGGCGCGCTTCGTCGCCACGGCCGACCCGAACGGGGGAGCCCTGCCGGTGTGGCCCGCCTTCACGGGCACCGAGGTGATGATCTTCGGGGACGCCGTGCGGGCCGGTGCCGTCGAGCGGCTCGAGGCGATGCGTCTGCTGGCACGCTGCCCCAGGCCTCTGTGAAAGGACTTCGTATGGCAAGGCTTCCCGACACCGACGGCGCCGGCGAGATCGCCCAGCGCATCCGTGAGCGACGGGGCGGTACCCTGCGCCCCCTCGACCGCATGCTGCTGCACAGCCCGCAGCTCGCCGACGGCTGGAACAGCCTGCTCGGTGCCCTCCGGGGGCGGCTCGAACTCCCCGCGGACATCCGCGAGTTGGTGATCCTCAGGATCGCCGTACTCAATCGTGCGCCGTACGAGTGGACGGCGCACGAGCCCGACGCGCGGCGCGCCGGGCTCGGCGACGGCGAACTGGACGAGCTGCGGCGAGAGAAGCCCCACCTCGACATCCGCCAAGGGCGGGTCATCGCCTACACCGATGCGATGACCCGCGACATCCACGTCCCCGACGAGCTGTTCGACGCCCTCCGCGCCGACTTCACCGACGCCGAACTCGTCGAACTGACGGCGACCGTGGCGGCGTACAACATGGTGTCTCGCTTTCTGGTCGCCCTGGACGTACAGAGCCCGTCCTAGGACCTGCCGCCGTGGTGCCGCCTGACGAAGTGGAGCAACAGGCGGTTCCAGGCGGCCGGTTGCTCCCAGTGCGGGTTGTGACCCGCCTCGCGGACGACATGGGTCTCCACGTCGTGCAGGTGCCCGGCGTTCAGGCGCATGACCGAGGGCGGGCTGTACAAGTCGGCGTCCCCGGTGATGAGTTGGACCGGCAGGGTCAGCGTCTCCAGGGCCGACCAGGTGATCGTGTGCGCCGGCGACTGGGCGAAGGCGTCGGAGGTCCTGGCGCGGGAGTTGATCTCCAGCCAGGCCGCCACCCCGTCCCGGTCGCCACCGCGATAGGAGGGGCCGAGCTCCTTGAAGTCGACGGGCATGTCGCCGAAGGGGTCGGGCTGGAGCGCCGAGGTCAGCTCCAGGTACTCCGTGTCCATGATGCCCATGATGCTGCCCGAGACCGTGAGGCTGTGCAGCCGGTCCTCGTACGAGAGCGCGTACTCGAGCGACACCGGGCCGCCGGCCGCCGAGCCGCACAGATGGAAGCGCTCCAGCCCCAGATGGTCGGCGAGGGTGTTGAGGTCCCCGGAGGCGGTGTCGGCCTCCGCTTTCGTGCCCGCCACCGAGTTGTATGCCCCGCGCCGCGAGTAGCCGATGACCCGCATGCCCGCACCGGCCAACACCGGCTGCTGGTAGGGCCAGCTCTCGCCGCTGCCGGAGCCGGGATGCAGCAGGATGACGGCCTCCCCGTCGCCGCCGGTGTCCCAGCACCACAGGCTGCCGCCACCGGAGACGGGCACCTGGTACTCGGTGACCGGCACCTGCTCGGGTATCGGCACGGGCTCCCACGTCTCCTCGGCGGACGCGGCCTCGGCCGTGCCGGAGGCGACACCGGTCGCCGTGAACGCGGCCAGTGCGGCGCCCCCGACGACGGCGCGTCTGCTGAGGGCCGACGGGCTCGTGCGGTTTCGCTTCATGGTTCCTCTTTCCTCCGGTGAAACGGTTCTCAAATCGGTTCGCAATTCGGCTCTCTGTCGACAGGAAGCAAGTAATGCTTGCGGATCCCGGGATCAAGGCGCGTCCTGGGGTGAGATAGTGTCGACACCGTTGCATTGGCTGTGGGCCCGGATCAGGCAGGGAGAAGTGCCGCATGACCGATCAGGACACGCACCTCGTGCTGGAGCGCCTCCTGCGGCTGCGGGACCGGCGCGAGCCGCTGGTCGCGCAGATCGCCGAATGGGTGGGCGCCGGGATCATCGAGGGGCGGCTGGAAGCCGGGCAGGACCTCAACAGCGTCGACCTGTCACGCCGGTTCGACACCAGCCGCACGCCCGTCCGCGAGGCGCTGATGCTCCTCGAGCAGGAGGGCCTGGTCGAGATGAAGGCGCGCCGCCGGCCCCGGGTCGCCGCACCCTCGCTGCAGGACATCCGGGACATCTACCAGGTGCGCAAGAACCTCCTGGCGATGCTCGCGGGCCTGCTGGTCGAGCGGGCGAGCGACGAGGAGCTGACCGAACTGCGCACGCGCGTGGAGCGGATGCGGAAGCTGGCCGACGACGGGGACGTGGACTCGTACTTCTGGAGCCATGTGCTGCTCCAGGAGCGGATGACCGAGATCGTCGGCAACCCCACGCTGAAGCAGATCCTGGACTCGCTGGCCCTGCGCACTCTGATGCTGCGGCACCTGAGCCTGACCCGGGCCGGGCGTCTCTCCTACAGCGTCGACGACCAGGAGCGGCTGCTGCAGGCCTGCGAGGAACGCGACGGGGAGCTTGCCTCCGCCCTGATCGCGGGGGCGACGGTCCGCGCGCAGCGGGCGGTGGAGGAGCAGCTGGAGCAGGATGCGACGGCACGCGGGCGCAAGCCCGTGCGCAGACGCCGGGCCGCTGACTAGCGCGCGCTGACCGCAGCTCACTTGGCCAGCACCCCGCCGTCGACGGGAAAGTTCCCGCCCGTCACCCACGCCGACTCGTCCGACGCCAGATAGACCGCGCACCAGGCGATGTCCTCGGGCCTGCCGACCCGGCCCAGGGGGATACGGGCGAGCAGCGCCTGCTGCGCCGCACCCTCGTGCGCCCCGGCGGACTCGGTGGCGGGGGTGCGCACCATGCCGGGCGAGATGGTGTTGGCGCGGATGCCCGACGGACCGCCCTCCACCGCGAGTTGGCGGGTCATTCCGAGTACGGCGGACTTGCCCGCGCAGTGCGCGACCATCCCGAAGGTCCCACTGCCCCGGAAGGCGTTCACCGAGGCGAAGTTGACGATCGAGCCCCCGCCGGACGCCTCCATGTGCGGCCATGCCGCCTGCACGGGCAGGAACACCACGTCGACCTCCCCGCGCATGGTCGGCGTCCACTGTGCGGCGAAGTCCATCTCGGCCGCCGTCGCCATGTGCGGGGCGACGGCGCCGGCGGTGACGAGGACGTCGACCCGGCCGTGCCGCTCGTACGCCTCGTCCGCGAAGCGCCGGGCATCGGCGGGATCGGTCATGTCGAGCGGCGCGAGGACCTCGACGGTGAGCCCTCGGTCGGCGGCGGCCTTGCGGGTGCGCTCCGCCGCGGCCGGGTCGATGTCGCAGCCGACCACGGTCGCGCCCTGCTCGGCGAAGAGCAGCGCGCACCCCTGGCCGATCCCGGCGCCCGCGCCGGTGACGAGGGCGACCTTCCCGGCGAGCCTGCTGGTCACATGGACCCCCTTCTCGAGGCAGTCTTCGCGACCGCGGTGCGGCTCGCCCTCTCTTCTTAGTGTCGACACTCTTGGCCAGTCAAGGGGTGTGACGTCTCAAAGGTGCTGTTCTGTCGACAGTTTGGTGGTGGGTGCTTATGGAAATGACAGCCCCGGGTCATACGCGTCACAGCCGCCGTCCCTAGGTTCCCGTGCCCATGACAGAGAACCTTCCTGCGCAACAGCAGGGCGAAGCGAAACACAAAGCGACCCGTACCGTGAACCGTCGCAAGGTCATCGCCGCGGGCAGCGCCGTGGCCGCGGCCGCGGGATTAGGACTCGCGGCGACGGCGTCGGCCGACCAGGTGAGCGGAGCCACGGAGACGGCCGATTCCACCGGTTCGGCGTCGGGCTCCACCTCCTCGACATCCGCCGTCTGCACCCTCAACGCCGAGGTCACCGAAGGTCCGTACTCCCTCGAAGGCGCCCTGGTCCGTGAGGACATCCGGGAGGACAAGGAGGGCTTCGAGGTCCAGTACACCTTCACGGTCGTCGACCAGGCCGACGACTGCGCACCACTCGCCGACGCCCTCGTCGAGATCTGGCACTGTGACGCACTCGGCGAGTACTCGGGCTTCGTCGGCGGCAACGGCCACGAGGAGGAGGACAACGGCACCTTCCTCCGCGGCGGTCAACTCACCGACGAGAACGGCCAGGTGAGCCTCGTCTCCATCTGGCCCGGGCACTACGTCTCCCGCGCCATCCACGTGCACATGCGGGTGCACACCGATGTGACGCTGACCGACGACTCGTACACCGGCGGCGAGATCATCCACACCGGCCAGCTCTTCTTCGACCAGGACATCAACACCG
>NZ_JOEY01000039.1 GCF_000718165.1 Streptomyces fulvoviolaceus
GCCTCGGCCGGCAAAATCCAGCCCCTCCGGCGTTTGAGGAGCGGGGTCTGGGGCGGAGCCCCGGAAGGATGGGACGGGTAGGGGCGGCGGGGGCGAGAAAAAACCGCCCCAGCCGCCGGCACGCTACCGCCAGCTGTCCTCCGCCACCCGCAGCGCCCCCTCCACATCCACGCTCAACCCCTTCGAAGCCAGCGCAGCGCCCAGCGCCGAAAGACTCGCCCGCACCGCCCCCCGAGTCGCGTCCACCCCATAGTGGTTGACCCGGATCATCTCCTTGGCCAACGCACCCCCACCCGCGGCCAGCGGCACGGCCGGGTCGGACTCCATCGCCCGAGCCACCAGCTCCGACGCGTCGACCCCCGACGGCGCCCGCAGGGTCGTAGCGACCGGCGCCGCATCCACCGCCTCGTACACGTACGGCTCCAGACCCCCACCCAGAGCCGACGCCCCCGCCCTCGTCGCGGCCGCGGCAGCCGCGTGCCGCGCCATCACCGCATCCAGCCCCACGGCCTCGATCCGCTCCACGCACGCCTCCAGCGCGAGCATCTCCAACTGGGCCGGAGCGTGCAGCAGCGCCTTCCGCCCGCCGTCGATCCAGCGCTCCTTCCAGTCCAGCAGCGACAGATACGACCGCCGCGGCGCCAGAGGATTCGCCGCCATCCGAGCCCACGCCCGCGAGCTCACCGACACCGCCGACACGCCCGCCGGCCCGCCCATCGCCTTCTGCGCCCCGATCACGCACAGGTCCACGCCCCACGCGTCCGGCAGCACCGGCTCCGCCCCGATCGAGGCCACGGCGTCGAGGTAGAACAGCGCGCCGTGCTCACGCACCACCTCGCCGATCTCCGCGACGGGATTCGTGTTGCCGGTCGCGGCCTCCGCGTGCACGAGCGAGACGAAGTCGATCGCCGGGTGCTCGGCGAAGGCCTCCCGGATCTGGCCGGCGGTGACCGCCGTGTGGAAGGGCACCGCGAGGTCGATCACCGTCGCGCCGCAGTCCCGCAGCCAGTTCCCGAAGGTCTGCCCGTAGGGACCGGTGATGACGTTCAGTGCGGTGGTACCCGGACCGGCCGTCCCGCGAATCGCTCCCTCCAGCGGCAGCAGCGCCTCACCCTGCATGATCACGACGTCCTGCTCGGTGCGCAGCAGTCGTGCCACACGGTCCTCGATCGAGGCGAAGTGGGCGGCGCCGAGCGGGGGCAGGTCCAGAAACGGATGCGTCACGGTGGTGCTCTCTTCACTCACGGGGTAGACGAGACGAGAGTATCCGGAACCCTCCTAGCTCTGCCGACCGGCGACTTCTTAGGCCAGATGACCCCGGCACCATCGGTTTGATTTGAGAGGCTCAAACTTCTCCTTATAATCGGAACCTACAGTTCCCCCACAGGAAGGCCCGCCGTGAAGACGCTCCCCGGCCGCCGGACCCGCATTCTGGCCGTCACCACCGCGACGGCAGGGCTGATGCTCGTGTCTGTCACGGTCTCCGGCTGTACCTCCAGCGACGACGGCGGCAGCGGTTCGAAGACCGCCGCCGGTGGGGTCGAGCTGGTCAAGGCCGGTCAGCTGACGACGTGCACGCACCTGCCGTACCCGCCCTTCCAGTCGGAGATCGACGGCAAGGTGCAGGGCCTCGACGTGGCGCTGATCGACCTCGTCGCCAAGGACCTGGGCGTGAAGCAGGAGATCCTCGACACCCCGTTCGAGAACTTCAAGACCGGCGCCTTCCTCAACTCCGGTGAGTGCGACCTGGCCGCGGCCGGCATGACCATCACCGAGGAGCGCAAGAAGAACGTCGACTTCTCGGACCCGTACTTCGAGGCCACCCAGGCCCTTCTCGTCGACAAGGGCAGCGGGATCACCTCGCTCGCCGACGCGAAGTCCAAGGGCGTCAAGCTCGGCGCCCAGGCGCAGACCACCGGTGAGGACTACGCCAAGGGCCAGGGCTTCGACCCGGTCTCCTTCGAGTCCTCCGACGCGGTCCTGAGCGGCCTGCGCTCCGGCCAGGTCAAGGCCGTCGTCATCGACTACCCGGTCGTCCAGGGCTGGCTCAAGACCAAGGCCAACGCCGACGCCTTCGAGGTCGCCGACAACATCAACACCGGTGAGCAGTACGGCTTCACGGTGAAGAAGGGCAACACCAAGCTGCTGGCCGCCATCGACAAGGCGCTCACCGACGCCAGGGCCGACGGCACGTACAAGAAGCTGTACGAGAAGTGGATCGGCCCGTACGACGAGACCGCGGCGTCTCCGTCCGCGTCATGACCTCCACCGACGTACAACTCCAGCCGAAGAAAAAGGGCCTGACCCGCCGTCAGAAGCGCAGCCTCTCCCGCGGCGTCCAGTACACCGTCTTCGTCGCCGCCGTGATCGCCTTCGCGGTCTCGGCGGACTGGGGCCGGCTGAAGAACCAGTTCGCCCAGTGGGACATCGCCGAGCAGATGTTCCCGGACGTCATCACGCTGGCGCTGAAGAACACCGTGCTCTACACCCTGTCCGGCTTCGTGGTCGGCCTGGTGCTCGGCATGGTCATCGCGCTGATGCGGCTGTCGTCGGTGGGCCCGTACCGCTGGTTCGCCGGCGTGTACATCGAGATCTTCCGCGGTCTGCCCGCCCTGCTGATCTTCATCTTCATCGGCGTCGCCGTCCCGCTGGCCTTCCCGGGCACGGAGATCGTCGGCGGCACGTACGGCAAGGTCGCGCTCGCGCTCGGCCTGGTGGCGGCGGCGTACATGGCGGAGACGATCCGCGCGGGCATCCAGGCGGTGCCCAAGGGACAGATGGAGGCGGCCCGTTCACTGGGCTTCTCGCCGACGAGGGCCATGATCTCGATCATCATCCCGCAGGCGTTCCGGATCATCCTCCCGCCGCTCACCAACGAACTCGTCCTCCTCTTCAAGGACTCCTCGCTGGTGCTGTTCCTCGGCGTCACCCTGGAGGAGCGCGAACTGTCCAAGTACGGCCGTGACCTGGCCAGTACGACCGCCAACTCCACGCCGATCCTCGTCGCCGGCCTGTGCTACCTGCTGGTCACGATCCCGCTCGGCTTCGTCGTACGCCGTATGGAGGCGAAGGCCGGGGAGGCCGTGAAATGAGTGAGAAGCCCCTCGCGGCCCGTCCGGAGATCCAGGTCCGGGACCTGCACAAGTCGTTCGGCGACAACGAGGTCCTCAAAGGCATCGACCTGGAGATCGGCCAGGGCGAGGTCGTGTGCGTGATCGGCCCGTCCGGCTCGGGCAAGTCGACGCTGCTGCGGTGCGTGAACCTGCTCGAAGAACCCACCAAGGGCCAGGTCCTCGTCGGCGGCACCGAACTCACGGACCCCGACGTCGACATCGACGCCGCACGCCGCCGTATCGGCATGGTCTTCCAGCAGTTCAACCTGTTCCCGCACCTCACCGTGACGGAGAACCTCACACTGCCGCAGCGCAGGGTCCTCAAGCGCGACAAGGCGGCAGCCGCCAAGGTGGCCGCCGAGAACCTGGAGCGGGTGGGCCTGTCGGAGAAGGCGGACGCCTACCCCGCCTCCCTCTCCGGCGGCCAGCAGCAGCGTGTGGCCATCGCCCGCTCGCTGTCGATGGGCCCCGAGGTGATGCTGTTCGACGAGCCGACGTCGGCGCTCGACCCGGAACTGGTCGGCGACGTCCTGGCGGTCATGCGGATGCTGGCCGACTCGGGCATGACGATGATGGTCGTGACCCACGAGATGACCTTCGCGCGCGAGGTCGCCGACCGGGTCGTCTTCATGGACGACGGCGTGATCGTCGAGGACGGCACCCCCGAGCAGGTCATCACCAACCCCCGCCACGAACGCACCCGCCACTTCCTTTCGCGCCTGCTGGACCCGGCGATGGCAGAAGTCGAGGAGGAGGACAGCGCCCCGTAAGGGGCGCGGGGCTGTGACATTGTGCGGCTCCGCCGCGTGGGCGCGACCAGCCACAACGGACCCGCAGCCGACGCACGGTGCTTTCGGCGGAGCCTTTATCGTGCGGTACATGAGCGATCGCGCGGTGCTGCACGTGAAGGGCAGGGTCCTCGTCGGACCTGACGACGTCCGGGACGAACTGTGGGTCGTCGGCGGGCGGATCTCCTACGACCGCCCCGGCGGCGACCGCGACGTCCGTACCGTCGAAGGCTGGACCCTCCCCGGCCTCGTCGACGCCCACTGCCACGTCGGCCTCGGCCCGCACGGCCCGGTCCCGGAGGACGTCGCCGAGAAGCAGGCCCTGGCCGACCGCGAGGCCGGCGCCCTGCTGATCCGCGACGCGGGCTCGCCCTCGGACACCCGCTGGGTCGACGACCGCGAGGACCTCCCGAAGATCATCCGGGCGGGCCGGCACATCGCCCGCACCCGCCGCTACATCCGGGGCTACGCGTACGAGATCGAGCCGGAGGACCTGGTCGCCTACGTCGCCCAGGAGGCCAGGCGCGGCGACGGCTGGGTGAAGCTGGTCGGCGACTGGATCGACCGTGACCTCGGCGACCTGACCCCCAGTTGGCCGCGCGAGGCGGTCGAGGCGGCCATCGCGGAGGCCCACCGCCTGGGTGCCCGCGTGACGGCCCACTGCTTCGCCGAGAACTCCCTGCAGGACCTCGTCGAGTCGGGCATCGACTGCATCGAGCACGCGACGGGCCTCACGGAGGACCTGATCCCGCTCTTCGCCTCGCGCGGCGTCGCCATCGTCCCGACCCTCGTCAACATCGCCACCTTCCCGAAGCTCGCCGACGGCGGCGAGTCCAAGTTCCCCCGCTGGTCGGCCCACATGCGCCGACTGCACGAACGGCGTTACGACACGGTCCGCTCCGCGTACGACGCCGGTATCCCGGTGTACGTCGGCACGGACGCGGGCGGCACCCTGCCCCACGGCCTGGTGGCCGCCGAGGTCGCCGAACTGGTCACCGCCGGCATCCCGCCCGTCGAGGCGCTCGCGGCGACCTCGTGGGCGGCCCGCAAGTGGCTCGGTCGCCCCGGCCTGGAGGAGGGCGCACCGGCGGACCTGGTGGTGTACGAGTCCGACCCGCGCGCGGACGTACGCGTCCTGACGGCGCCACGGAGAGTGATGGTGAACGGCCGGGTCGTGAGTTGAGCCCCGTGAGTGTGGAGAACGTGCGTGCCCAGGGAATCGAAGGCGTGCGCGGAAATGGCACTTTGGGGTGAACCCGCGTCAGCATGCTGACCGTTCACCCTCAGTGCGTAATCCTTGCCGGGTCCCGAGCAAGTCACCCTTCTGGGAGTCCCCACCTTGAACGGCATCAACTTCCGCATGCCCGCACGCCGTCTCGCGACCGTCGCGACGGCCACGGCCCTGGCCGCAGGTCCCGCGGTCCTGGCCGGCGCGGGCACCGCCCACGCGACCGACGACCAGGGTCGCGCGAGCGCCGTCGTCCTGCGCACCGGGCTCGACGTGTCCCTGCTCAACAAGACCGTGAACGTCCCGCTCGCGGTCTCCCTCAACGAGGTCCAGGCGCCCAACAGTGCCCAACGGACCGCTCTCACCGCCAAGTTGGACGGCGTGAACGGAGGTCAGCCGTTCAGCGTGCTGGGCGCCGAAGTCGCCGACGCGAAGGCGACGGTCACCGCCGCCAAGGCCGAGGCCTCCACCAACCTCGCCCACGCCAAGCTCCACGTCCCCGGGCTGCCGCTGCTCTCGCTCATCGAGCTCGGCACGGTCACCTCCGAGGCGACCTGCGAGGCCGGCAAGACGCCGACCGCCTCCTCGAACCTGCTGGGCCCGGTCACGGTCCTCGGCAAGAAGGTCACGGTGACCGCCGGCGGCACGACGGACGTCAAGGTGCCCGGCGTCGGCGAGGTCCGCCTCGACCTGTCGAAGACGGAGACCACCTCGAGCACGGCGGCCGCCACGGCCCTCGAACTCAAGGTCTCCGTCAACCCGTTGAAGCTCAACGTGGCAGAGGTCGAGGGCACCCTGACCCTGGCCGAGGCGACCTGCGAGGCGCCGCCGGCACCCGCGGAGTCGGCCGACCCCACCACGAGTCCCGCCTCCGATGTCCAGGCGCAGGGCGCTTCGGCCGAGGGGGGCCTGGCCGAGACGGGCGGCAACTCGATGACGCCGTACATCGCGGGCGGCGCGATCGCGCTGCTCGTGGCCGGCGGGGGAGCGGTGGTGCTGGCCCGACGCCGGAGCTGATCGCCGAGTGTGACGGTCCGGGTGCGTACCGCACCCGGCCTTCACCCGAATGGCGCAGTATCGGGATCTCTGGGAGCTTGGAAGGCAGGAGGGGCACGCCCTGCGGGTGGGGGGAGGAGGTCCCGAATGCGAGTCGCACCGCTCACCGGTCTGGTGGCCGTGGCACTGACGGTCGCGGGATTCCTTCTGTTCGGCGACACGCCGGACTACGACGCCTCCGGCGCCGAGGTCAGAAGCTTCTACGACGACCATCGGGCACAGATCGCGGTCAGCCTGTATCTGCTGGTCCTCGCCTCGGTGTTCTTCGTCTTCTTCGCCGCTCACCTGGCCCGGGTGATCCGGGCCGCCCCGGGCGGCGACGACTGGCTGCACCGCGTGGTCTTCGCGGGCGGCGTGCTGATCGCCGTGGGCTTCCTGGTGGGCTCCGCCCTCAACCTGGCCCTGGTCGACCTCTCGGACAAGTCGTCGGCGGCCGACGAGGCGCTGCAGTCGCTCAACGCCCTCAGCGAGGACTTCTTCATCCCGTTCGTCGGCGGGATGGGCCTCATGCTGCTGGCCGCCGGACTGGCCACGGTCCGTGCCGAGGCCGGCCCCCTGCCCCGATGGCTGAGCTGGGTCGCCGTCGCCCTCGGTGTCCTGGTCTTCATCCCCTGGGTCGGCTTCTTCGCCTTCCTGCTCGCGGGAGTGTGGGTGGCCGTCGTGAGTGTCCTCCTGGCCCGTCGCTCCGAATCAGCCTGAGAGCGTTTTCACTCGTCGGTGCGCTTTGACGCATCGCTCTGACATGGGTCAACTTCCTATCTTTGTCAGATCTGTTGACCCAGACATGAAAGCGTTTTAACTTCCTCCTCGCTCCGACTCCTAGACGCGAGGGGGACCCGTGGCGGCTGTTCTGCGGGAACACACAGGTACCGAGGAGATGGGCGCGCCTCCCCGCCCGTCCGGCGACGCGCTCCGCAGACGAAAACCTTTTCAGAGCCGGGTCCTTCTGCTGTTGATGCTGCCCGGCCTCGCCTACTTCCTGCTCTTCCACTACGGCGCGCTGGTCGGCAACGTCATCGCGTTCAAGGAGTACGTCCCCTTCGACGGCCTCTGGGGCAGCCCCTGGGTTGGACTGGGCAACTTCCAGCGGATGTTCGAGGACGCGGCGTTCTGGGACGCGGTGCTCAACACCGTCTGGATCTCCGTCCTGCAGCTCGTCTTCTACTTCCCGGTGCCCCTCGGGCTCGCGCTGCTCCTGCACAGCCTCACCTGGAGCTCGGTGCGCCGGTTCGTGCAGTCGGTGGCGTATCTCCCGCACTTCATCTCGTGGGTGATCGTCGTCGCCCTCTTCCAGCAGCTGCTCGGCGACGCCGGACTGCTCAACTCCTCGCTGGACGGCATGGGTTGGCACACGGTCGACATCATCGGCAACCCGGACGCGTTCAAGCCGCTCGTCGTGGCGCAGGTGATCTGGAAGGACGCCGGCTGGGGCACGATCATCTTCCTCGCGGCACTGGCCCAGGTCGACGAGCAGCAGTACGAGGCGGCCGCGATCGACGGAGCCGGGCCCTGGCGCCGCTTCTGGCACGTCACGCTGCCCGCCATCCGCCCGGTGGTCGTGCTGCTGCTCATCATGCGGCTCGGCGACATCCTCTCCGTCGGCTTCGAGCAGATGCTGCTGCAGCGCGACGCGGTCGGCCCGGAGGCCTCCGAGATCATCGACACCTTCGTCTACTACCAGGGCATCGTCGGCGGCGACTACGGATTCGCCGCCGCCGCGGGCCTGTTCAAGGGCGTCATCGGCGCGCTGCTCGTGTACGCCGCGAACAAGGTCGCCCACCGCCTCGGCGAACAGGGGGTCTACAGGTGAGCTCATCGACAAGGCCCGGCTGGCTGGAGAAGCCGAAGCCCGTGACCCAGGCGGGGAAGGCTCTCGCCCTCGTCGCCGTCGTCCTCCTGGTCTGCGTGCCCTTCCTCGTCATCGTGTCGACCTCGCTCGCCTCCACCGACGAGGTCGTCGACAACGGCGGCTGGGTGCTGTGGCCGACCGAGCCGTCGCTCAAGGCCTACCGCGACATCCTCGACGGCGGCATCGTCACCCACGCCCTCGGCGTCAGTATCGGCGTCACACTCGTCGGCACCCTGCTCAGCCTCGTCTGCACGGTCACGCTCGCCTACGCCCTGTCCCGCCCCGGCGTCTTCGGCGGCAGACCGGTGCTGCTCCTGATCCTCTTCACGTTCCTGTTCCCGCCCGGCATGATCCCGAGCTTCCTGCTGGTCAAGGAGCTGGGCCTGCTGGACAGTTACTCCTCGATCGTCCTGCCCGTCCTCGTGAACGTCTTCAACCTCGTCGTCCTGCGCGGCTTCTTCCAGGGCATCCCCGAGGAGCTGTACGAGGCGGCACGGCTCGACGGGGCGGGGGACTGGCGGGTGCTCGTCTCCGTCGTACTGCCGCTGTCCAAGGCCGCGTTGGCCGTCGTAGGACTCTTCTACGCGGTGGCGTACTGGAACTCCTGGTTCTACGCCTCGCTCTATCTGGAGAGCGACCACTGGCCCCTTCAACAGGTCCTGCGCACCTACGTGGTGGCCGGTTCCGGGCTCACCGACGCCACCACCGGCGAGGGCACGGTCACCGCGCCGCAGACCGTGCAGATGGCGGTGCTGGTGATCGCCACCGTGCCGATCCTGCTCGTCTATCCCTTCCTGCAGAAGTACTTCACCAAGGGTGTGCTCACCGGCGCCATCAAGAGCTGACCCTCCTCGTGTCACGAACTGACCCTCCCTCAAGAGCCGCTCCCAGAAAGGTCGTTCGCTCATGCCCCGCATGTCCCGACGTACCCTGCTGCGTTCCATGGCCGCAGGCGGCGCCGCAGTCTCGGTCCCAGGTCTGCTGACCGCCTGTTCCACCGGCTCGGGCGACAGCGACGTCTCCAACGCCGGCAAGAAGCTCGCCGCCTGGCCCGCGTACAAGGCCGCCGCAGGCCCCAGGCCGGACCTCGCCGCCACCGAGGCGGGAGTCCAGGCCGGGTACACCGCCTACCCCTCCGACCTGGTCAAGTCGGTCTCCCGTACCCCCGGAGACGGTACGACCGTCAAGGTCATGTCGGTGTCCTTCGGCACACCGCCCAAGCCGGCCTCCGCCAACCGGTTCTGGGCGGCGGTGGAGAAGGCCCTCGGGGTGAAGATCGAGTACACGATCATCTCCCAGGCCGACTACCAGAAGAAGATGGCGACGGTGATGGCCGGTGACGCCGACACCCTGCCGGACATCATCAACATGTTCTCCGGCTTCGTGCTGCCCCGCGAGGCCGAGTTCGTGCAGCGGAGGGCCGAGGACCTCACGCCGTACCTCTCCGGCGAGGCGATCGCCGACTACCCCAACCTCGCGGGCATCCCCACCCACGCCTGGCGCGACATGGGCCGCATCGGCGGCCGCATCTTCGGCATCCCGCTGGAGCGCCCGCTGCCCGGCTCCACCCTCTGGATCAACCAGGGCATGTTCACCGACGCGGGCATGAAGGAGGGCTGGACCTCCGAGGACTTCGCCGCCGTCGCCAAGCGGGCGACCGGCGGGAAGACGTACGCGCTCGGCGCCGCAAACGGCTCCCTGTTCGGCAACGCCGTGCACTCCGCCGCCCACAACGCGCCCCAGGAATGGGCCGTCACCAAGGACGGCACCTTCCTGCCGGGCTGGGCCGACGAACGCTTCAAGGCGTCGATCGCCTTCCAGTCCGGGCTCCGCAAGGCCGGCTCCTACCACCCCGACGCCACGTCCGTCTCCCAGATCGACCTGACGACCCTCTTCTACAACGGCACCGTCGGCTCCATGCAGGACGGCTTCGGCGCCTACCTGCCCAAGTACCGTGAATCGCAAGGCAAGTTGACCCCGGCCGCCGCGCTGCCGTACAGCGTCGACGGCAAGCCCGGCGGTATCGTCGCGGCCCGTCGTTCCTTCGGCTACACCGTGCTGAAGAAGGCGAAGAAGGACCGCGTCGAGCTGCTGCTCCGGATCCTGGACTACCTCGCGGCCCCCTTCGGCAGCCGGGAGTGGGAACTCGTCCACTACGGCGTCGAGGGCACCCAGTTCACCCGCGGCAAGGACGGCTCGCCCGAGCCCACCAAGCTCGGCGAGGTCGAGAACAACACCAACCTGCCGCTGAAGTACCTCGCCGAAGGCCCTCAGGTGCTGTTCGTGCCGGGCATGCCGGATGCCGTACGGGCCCTGCACGCCTGGCAGCAGAAGGTGGTGCCGTACGCCGTCCGCAACGCCTCCTACGGCCTTCAGTCCCGGACCAAGAACGCCCAGGGCACCACGCTCAAGGCGATGCTCGACGACACGGTCACCGGGATCGTCGCCGGACGGCTCCCGCTGTCCGGCTGGGACGGGGTGGTCAAGAAGTGGCGTGCCCAGGGCGGCGACAGAATGGCCGAGGAATTCGCGAAGGACCATGCGGCCAACACGTGACGCGTGACGTTCCGCTGGTGCAACAGGAGACGTGGGGGATGGGGAACGGTATGACAGGCAAGGGTCGGGTCACGATTCGCGAGGTCGCCGAGCGGGCGGGCGTGTCGATGGCCACGGCGTCGCGGGCGCTGAGTGGCAACCATCCGGTGCCCGCCGCTACCCGGGCCCGCGTGCTGCGTGCCGCGCGTGATCTCGACTACGTCGCCAACGCGCATGCGCGGGCGCTGGTGGGGGGTGGCCGGAAGATGGCCGCGGTCGTCGTCCGGCAGGTCACCAGTCCCTTCTACGCCCAGGTCGCCGAGGGGGTCGAGGCGGAGGCCGCCGACCGGGGGTGGCTGTGCGTGGTCGGGGCGACCGGTGGGGATCCGCAGCGCGAGATGGAGTTCGTGCAGTTGATGCGGGAGGAGGGGGCGCGGCTGGTGATCCTGGTGGGCGGGGTCGTCGAGGACGACGCGTATCGCTCGCGCGTCGCTCACTATGCGCAGGCTCTGGATTCCTCGGGGGCGCGGCTCGTGCTGTGCGGGCGGCCGGCTCCGGATCCTGAAATACCGGCGCTGGTCGTCGAGTTCGACAATGAGGCGGGGGCTCGGGCGATCACCGGTTATCTGCTGTCGGCCGGTCATCGGCGGATCGTCTTTCTCGGGGGGTTGCCCGGGAACACCGCGCTGGACGCCCGTGTCGCCGGGTATCGGGCGGCGCTCGCCGAGCACGGGCTGCCGCCGGCGGCCGCGCACGTCGTGGACTGCGGGCTGGGGCGGGCGGCCGGCTTGCGGGCCATGGCTGAACTCCTCAAGGAGACACGAGAGTTCACTGCAGTGTTCGCCGGGGACGACATGGTTGCCGCCGGTGTGCTGCGGGCCGTCGCCGAAGCGGGTCTGCGTGTCCCCGAGGACATCTCCGTCGTCGGCTACAACGACATTCCGCTCGCGGAGGACTTCAACCCGCCGCTGACCACGGTCCGTACGCCGGCTGAGGAGCTTGGCCGTGCCGCCGTGCGGATCGCTCTGCGGGATCCCGAGAACGCGGCCGGGAATCACCACCTGCTGGGCACCCACATCGTCGTGCGCCGCAGCGTGGCCGCCCCACAGCGAGGGCCGTCGTGACGCTGCGGGTCGTTTGTGGCTGGTCGCGCCCCGCGGCGGAGCCGCTTGTCGATACAGCCCCGCGCCCCTAGGGACGTTGACCGCACCGACAGATGGAGGACCTACCCCGCATGACCGCGCCGCATGTGTCGCTGCCCGGTGACCCGACGCACCTGCTTCCGCCTTCCGATCACGGTTTGTCTCCTCTGACCGGCTGGACCCGTGTCCACTGGGAAGCGCTCGCCGACCGTCTCCTCGACGGGCTCCTGCCGTATGCCACCCCGGGCTTCGCCCAGTACCGCCTTCCCGGGCCGCCCAGCCACTCCGGCCCCTGGTCCGACGGGCTCGAAGGCTTCGCGCGCTCCTTTCTGCTCGCCGCCTTCCGGATCGCCGGCTCGGGCGGTCGAGTCGGACCCGCCCTCATCGAGCGGTACGCCACCGGGCTCGCCGCCGGTACCGATCCGCACCACACCGAGCGCTGGCCGCCCATCACCGATCGGGCCCAGCCGATGGTCGAGGCAGCGTCGATCGCCATCGCGCTGCACGAGTCCCGGCCGTGGTTGTGGGACCAATTGGATGAGCCAGTACGTGGCCAAGTGGTCGAATGGCTAGGCCACTTCGTCGGCGCCGACGTCAACGACTCCAACTGGCGTCTGTTCCAGGTCATCACGGAGGAGTTCCTGGCCTCCGTCGGCGCCCCGCACAGCCGCGCCGAGATCGACGCCGGGCTCGCCCGTCTCGACGACTGGTACCGCGGCGGTGGCTGGTACACCGACGGCGACGGCCGTAAGTTCGACTACTACAACGCCTGGGCCCTGCACCTGTACCCGGTCCTGTGGGCGCGCATCGCGGGCCCGCGCGCGGACCCTGACACCGTCGCCCGGCACCGCACGCGACTGCGCGAATTCCTCGGCGTACACCAGCACTTCTTCGGCTCCGACGGCGCCCCGGTCCACCAGGGCCGCTCCCTCACCTACCGTTTCGCGACCGCCGCCCCTCTCTGGGCGGGCGCCCTCGCCGACGCCACCCCGCTGCCCCCCGGCCGCACCCGCCGCCTCGCCTCGGGCACCCTGAAGCACTTCGCCGAGCGGGGCGTGCCCGACGAGCGCGGGCTGCTCAGCCTCGGCTGGTACCGGCCCTTCCTCCCCGTCTCCCAGCGCTATTCGGGCCCGGCCTCCCCGTACTGGGCGAGCAAGGCCTTCCTCGGCCTGCTCCTGCCCGAGGCCCACCCCGTCTGGACGGCCACCGAGGAGCCCGGCCCCGTCGACACGGCCGACACCACCCTTGCCCTGCCCGCACCGGGCTGGCTCCTGCACTCCACGGCGGCCGACGGGATCGTACGGCTCGTCAACCACGGCAGCAACCGGCTCCCGCCCCCGCCCGCGACGGCCGAGGACAGCCCGCACTACGCACGGTTCGCCTACTCCAGCGCCACCGCCCCGGAGACCCCGGCGGGCCCCGACAACCACCTCGCCCTGCTCGCCGCCGACGGCACGCCTTCGCCGCGCGGCCGTATCCATCCCCTCGGCGCCGACGGGCGTCGGGCCGCTTCCCGGCACGGTGGCATCGAGACGGTGAGCGTGGTGCACGGGCCGTGGGAGGTGCGGGTGCACCGGCTTGACGGGCCGCCCGACTCGCCGGTACGGGAGGGGGGTTGGGCCATCGCCGATGACAGCACTCCGGCGGAGAGTCGGACCGGTCCCGGCCGGGCGTGGGCCCGCCGTGCCGACGGACTGACCAGCGCGCTCGTCGGCCTGTACGGCTGGGGTGGCGCCGAGGGCACGGTGGTGCACGTCGTCGGCGCCAACGCCGTAGGAGAGCACTCGGCGACGCCCTGCCTCGAACTGGCCGCCGCGGTACCTGTGTTGGTCACGCTGGTGGTGCTCAGCGCCGACCCCCAGGTGTCGATCACGGGGGCCGGCGCCACGGTCGCCGGCGACGGCACGGTCGAGATCCGCTTCCCGGACGGGACCAGGGAGCGGGTGTCTCCCCCTGAGAGCCTGTGAACAAACCCCCGCCTGCGCTGCGGCGTCTGGCACGCACTCCCCCAGAGGGTGGACCCCCAGCGGCGTTGCCGAAACGCCCACGTGGCTCCTCCCCCACGCTCGAACAACCTCGCGCGGGTGGACCCCCATCGAGGACGCTCCGGCGCCTTGCGATCGCACGCACCAGACGCCGCAGCGCCCGCCCTTCGGGCGGACGACGGGGGTTTGTTCACAGGCTCTCACCGGTCCGCCAGCGTCACCGCCTGGTCCAGCGCCTGGAGGAACGAGTTGACCGTGGCCCGGTCCCGTACCGCGAGCCGCAGCCACTCCTCGCCGAGTCCCGGGAACGTGTCCCCGCGCCGCACCGCGAAACCGAGGTTGCGCAGGTGCCGTCGTACGGCGGCGGCCCGCGGCAGGCCGATGAGGACGAAGGGACCCTCGGCGGGCTCGACGACCCTCAGGCCGTCCGGGCCGAACTCCCGTAGCCCGGCGACGAGATGGGCCCGGTCGGCGGCGATGCGGTGGGCCGCGTGGGCGGCCTCCGCCAGGGCCTGCGAGGAGACACACACCTCCGCCGCCGTGAGGGCCGGCGTGGACACCGGCCACAGTGGCTGGGCCCGCTCCAGTTCCGCGATCGTCTCCGGGGCGGCCAGGACATAGCCGATGCGCAGTCCGGCCAGCCCCCACGTCTTGGTGAGGCTGCGCAGCACCACGAGCCCGGGCACGTCCGTCCGCCCGGCCAGCGCCTCCCGCTCGCCCGGTACCGCGTCCATGAACGCCTCGTCCACCACCAACGTCCGCCCAGGACGGGCCAGTCGGGCGATGACGGCGGCCGGATGCAGGACCGACGTGGGGTTGGTCGGATTGCCGATCACCACCAGGTCCGCGTCCTCGGGGACGGCCGCCGGGTCCAGCCGGAAGCCGTCCTCCTCGCGCAGCAGGACCCGGTCGACCGTGTGGCCGGCGTCCCACAGTGCGGCCTCCGGCTCCGTGAACTGCGGGTGCACGACAGCCGGTTGACGGACCTTCAGGGCACGGGCGAGCAGCACGAAGGCCTCGGCCGCGCCCGCCGTCAGCAGCACACGCTCCACCGGGAGCCCGTGCCGCGCCGCCACGGCCGCCCGTGCGGTCCGCCCGTCCGGATACGCGGCCAGTTCGCCGAGAGAGCCCGCGATCCGCTCCCGCAGCCAGGCCGGAGGCGTGTCCGCCCGGACGTTCACGGCGAGGTCCGTGAGCTGAGCTCCGTCGTCGCGGACCTCGGCGTCCCCGTGGTGCCGCAGGTCGTGTCTCTCAGTGGGCATGGGAGGGCGCGCCATGGTGGTGTCCGTGGTGGTGATGGTGGCCGTCGTCGTCGGGGTGGAAGTGCGGCTGCTGCGGCAGTCCCACCTTGTCCTCGAACCCGGGCAGCGCGATGCGGTACACGCACGAGTCGCAGTTCATCCGCAGGTCGCCCTTGAGGGCCTCCCGGTACCGCTCCATCACCAGGTCGAGCAGCTCCGGCTCCGGACCGATGACCTCCGCGGACCGCACCTCGATCTCCGGGTGCGCGGCCGCCCAGCCCTCCGTCTGCTGCGTCACCCGCTCCGGCAGGATCCCGGTGAACAGGAAGTACGGCAGCACGACGATCCGCCTGGCGCCCAGTTTGACGCACCGGTCCAGCCCGCTCGGCACGTCCGGCGCCGCCAGCGACACGAACGCCGTCTCCACGCCCGCGTACCCGCGCCCCTCCCACAGCAGCCGGGCCGCCTTGTGCACCTCGGCGTTGGCGTCCGGGTCCGTCGAGCCGCGGCCGACCAGCAGCACGGTCACGTCCTCCCGGTCCGCGGGCGTCCGCACGGCGGAGCCCAGCGCCTCGTCCAGCCGCCGCTCCAGCACGTTCAGCAGCGACGGGTGCGGGCCCAGCGGACGCCCGTAGGTGTAGGAGATCCCCGGGTGCCGCTCCTTCTCGCGGGCCAGCGCGGCCGGGATGTCACCCTTGGCGTGCCCGGCGGACACCAGCATCAGCGGCACGGCGGCGAAACGCCGTACGCCCTGCTCCACCAGCTCGGTGACGGCGTCGCCCAGCGGTGGCGGGGACAGCTCGATGAAGCCGCCCGCGACGGTCAGTTCGGGGTGACGGCGCCCCAGCTCCCGGACGAAGTCGCGGAAGGCCTCGGCTCCGCCCTCGTCCCGGGTGCCGTGGCCGGCGATGAGCAGGGCGGGCTGGGGGGTGGTCACTGTTTCTCCTCGGAGAGCTCGGAAAGTTCGGAAAGCGAAGTGGGGTTCACTTGGTGTCCTCCTGCGATGCCTGCCAGCGGTAGCCGCGCGGCGTCACCATGCGCCCCGCGATGTCCCGGGTCGCCGTGTTGCCCACGGTCACGACCGTCATCATGTCGACCGTCGCCGGGTCGAGGGCGGCCAGTGTCGTCAGCCGGCTGGACTCGTCCGGGCGCGACGCGTTCCGTACGACACCGACCGGCGTCGTCGGCTCCCGATGCTCCGCGAGGATCGCCAGCGCCTTGGGCAGCTGCCAGTCCCGGCCGCGCGAGCGGGGATTGTAGAAGGTGACCACGATGTCCGCCTCGGCCGCCGCCCGCACCCGCCGCTCGATGACCTCCCACGGCGTGTGCAGGTCGGACAGGCTGATCGACACGTGGTCGTGCCCGAGCGGCGCACCGAGGATCGCGGCGGCCGCGAGCGCGGCGGTCACGCCCGGCACACCGATCACGTCGATGTCGTCGGACGCCTCGGCGAGTGCGGGGGAGGCCATGGCGTACACGCCCGCGTCCCCGCTGCCGATCAGCGCGACGGCCTGCCCCTTCCGGGCCTCTTCCACGGCCGTCCGCGCCCGCTCCTCCTCCGCGCCGAGCCCCGACTCCAGGATCCGGGTGCCGGGGCGCAGCAGATCGCGGATCTGGTCGACGTACTGGTCGAGCCCGACGAGCACGGAGGCGCGCCGCAGCTCCGCCTTCGCGCGGGGCGTCACCAGGTCCCGGGCGCCGGGTCCGAGCCCGACGACCGCGAGCCGGCCGCGCGCGGAACGCCGTACGACGGCACAGGTCGCCATCGCGGGCTGCCCGTCCGCGCGCTCCGACTTCCGCTTGGGGACGAGGAGTTCACCCCCGCGGGCGAGCGCGGCGGCCTCCGCGACGGAAGGGGTGCCGACGGCGGCGAGCGGCGCGTCGGAGGGGTTGGGCACCTCGACCTGCGCCAACTCCTCTGCGGAGTGGGTGACCAGGGGCACGCCCAGGCGCTGGGCGGCCGCCACGATGCCGGGCTCCTCGGCCTTGGCGTCGACGGTGGCGAGTTCGGCGATGCTACGGCGGGACAGTCCCGCATCCCCCAACGCGCTCTCGATCAGCCCGAGCACCTCGTCGACCGGCGCCCCCTTCGAGGCGCCGACGCCCACGACGAGGGACGGCGGCCGCAGGACGACCTCGCGCTCGGCGGCCTCGACGAGACGGTCCGTGAGGCGGATCGCGTACGCGCCTTCCTCGCCGACCCGGAGCGGAGGCAGCGGCCAGGCCAACTCGGCCTTCAACGCCACCGGTTCACCGTCGAGCATGGCCCGGGAGACCCCGGCCACATCGCCCTCCACGGGGAACCCGAGCGTGTCCAGACCGGGCACCCCCACCGCATCCGTCGCCGTGGTCACGACGGGCTCGGCGCCCAGCAACTCCCCGACCTCGCGGGCGAGTTCATTGGCCCCGCCGCCATGTCCGCCCACCAGCGACACGGCGAACCGCCCGCTCTCGTCGACGCACACGACACCCGGGTCGGACGCCTTGTCGCCGAGCAGCGGCGCGATCAGCCGTACGACTGCTCCCGTAGCCAGGAAACACACGAGCTGCTCGCACTCCGCGAACGCGGTCCGTACGGCGTCCCCGACGGGACCGTCGTACACGCGCGTGCGGTCCGGCCACGCCGCGGCCAGCCGGTCGCGCGCCGCCGCCCCCGCCGAGGTGGCGGAAATGAGGCCGATCACTGGGCAACTCCTTCTCGATATACGGGATATACGGGATGTACGGGGTTTCTGTTACCCCACAGCAGGAAAACCGGATTGGTCGCCGCGAGCCGGGTCACGTCCCCCGGCAGCGGCGCGAGCCGGGACGACTGCAGCAGCACCCCGTCGCAGTCGAACCCGGCGCCGGTGAGCGCCGCACGCACGGCCGGCACCCGGTCGAGCGCGGCCATGGCGACGACGACGGTCCGCCGGGCCCGCCGCGCGGACGCCGTCACGATGGCGGGCAGTTCACGCCCTCCGCCGCCGACGAACACGGCGTCGGGATCGTCGAGATCGGACAGCACGGTCGGCGCGGCCCCGTGCACGACGCGTACGTCGACGCCGTGCGCGGCGGCATTGGCACGGATCCGCTCGACCCCGTCCAGGGTCTTCTCGACCGCGATGACGGCGGCGCCGAACCGCGCGCACTCGACGGCCACGGACCCGGAGCCCGCGCCCAGGTCCCAGACCAGGTCGCCGAGGCGCGGCCCGAGCCGGGCCAGGGCGAGCGCCCGTACCTCGGACTTGGTGATCATCGAGTCCCGGTGGGCGAACTCGCCCTCCTCCAGGGCCCATCGGGTGGGCCCGGCAGGCGGCCCGGCGACGGTACGCACGGCGCCGAGCGCCCGCGCTTCGTCCAGGCACAGCACCACGCTCACCGCCGGACCCCAGTCCCGGGCAGCGGCCTCGGCGGGCGTGACCCGCTCGACGTGCTCGTCCGCGGAGCCCAGCGCGGAAGCCACGACGAGGACGCGCGCATCGCCCCTGAGCGCGGTGCCGAGCTCCGCCGGTCCGGCCCCCGGCCCGGTCAGCACGGCCACCTTGGGCCGGGCGCGGCACACATTCACCGCCGTACGCAGATCGCGCCCGTGCGCGCTGACGACCACGGCGTCGTCCCAGGGCAGTCCCGCACGCGCGAAGGCGGTGGCGACGGAGGAGACACCGGGCCGGACGTCCAGCGCGGCGGAACCGAACCGCTCGGCCAGCACCCGCACGATCCCGAAGAACCCGGGATCCCCGGAGGCGAGCACGACGACCGGGCTCTGCTTGTCGAGATGCCGCTCGATGACGTCCAGCGCCGGTGCCAGCGGACCGAGGACGACCTGCTCGGCGCCGTCGGGGACCGGCGCGGCGGCCAGATGCCGCCGCCCGCCCACGACGAGCCGCGCCCCGGCCAGTGCCTCGGCCGGAACCGGCGCCCCCGTCCCCGTGCCGACAACCGTGATCACGTACTCGCACCCCGCTCGCGCAGAGCCCTGCGGGCCGCCGGGTCGGCCCTGCGGTAACCGTGGAAGTGACCGGGGTGGTAGAGATGCGAGCGCGTGCCCTCGGCGTCGAGCGCCGGGCCGACCAGGAAGAGCGTGTGCTTCCAGAGCTTGTGCTCCTTGACCGTCTCCTCCAGCGTCTCGATCGTGCACCGCACGATCAGCTCCTCCGGCCAGGTCACCTGGTAGGCCACCACGACCGGAGTGGAGGTCGGATAACCACCCTCCAGCAGCTCCCGCACGAGCTGCCCGCTGCGCGCCGCCGACAGGAAGATCGCCATGGTGGTGCCGTGCTTGGCGAACTCCCGCACCTCCTCCCCGGGCGGCATCGGCGTCTTGCCGCCGCCGAGCCGGGTGAGGACGACGGACTGCGCGACCTCCGGGATGGTCAACTCGCGCTGCGCGAGCGCGGCGACGGCGGAGAACGCGGAGACGCCGGGGATCACCTCGGTCGCGATGCCGATCCGGGCACACCGGTCCAGCTGCTCCTGGGTACCGCCCCAGAGGGCGGGATCGCCGGAGTGAATACGGGCGACGTGCAGGCCCTCGGCGACGGCCCGCTCGTAAACGGCGACGACGTCTTCGAGCGACATCGTCGCCGAGTCGAGGATCTCCGCGCCCTCGCGCGCGTGCTCGAGGACCTCCGCCTGCACCAGGCTCGCGGCCCAGATCACGACGTCGGCCTCGGCGATGGCGCGCGCGGCACGGAACGTCAGCAGGTCGGCGGCGCCGGGGCCGGCACCGACGAAGGTCACCTTGCCGGTGGGGGCATCGGCCATGGGATCGGTCCTCTCTGGTAAAGCTCTGGGTCTTACGAGTGCTGCGGCTGTCGCCGCCGGATGTGCGCGAACGGGGCTTGATCGGATACCAAGGGCCTATGGCGGTCTTCGTCGCGCTCGGCGCGTTCCTGATGACGCTGGCCGGCGGCTGGACGGCACTGCGTGTGACCGACCGCCGTCATCTGGTCCTGGGCCTGGCCGGTGGCCTGATGCTGGGTGTGGTCGGCCTGGATCTGC
Organism: Streptomyces fulvoviolaceus; assembly: GCF_000718165.1. GTDB lineage: Bacteria > Actinomycetota > Actinomycetes > Streptomycetales > Streptomycetaceae > Streptomyces > Streptomyces fulvoviolaceus. The sequence continues at coordinate 19,921 of NZ_JOEY01000039.1, forward strand.
TGCCGGAGGCGCTGGACGCGGCCGGCACCGAGGTCTTCGGCGTACCCGCGGCCCTGCTCCTCTTCGTGGCCGGCTTCCTGCTGGCCCATCTGGTGGAACGTCTGCTGGCGGTGCGGCAGGCCGCGCACGGCGCCGACGAGCACAACGGCCGGGCCCCCGAGGTGGGCCTGACGGCAGCCGCCGCGATGGTCGGCCACAGCGCCATGGACGGCGTGGCGATCGGCGCGGCCTTCCAGGTGGGCGGCGGCATGGGTACGGCGGTCGCGCTGGCCGTCGTAGCCCACGACTTCGCGGACGGCTTCAACACGTACACGATCACGAGCCTGTACGGGAACGCCCGCCGCAAGGCGATCGCGATGCTGCTCGCGGACGCGGCGGCCCCGGTGGTCGGCGCGGCCTCCACGCTCTTCTTCACCATCCCGGAACAGCTGCTCGGCGGCTATCTCGGCTTCTTCGGCGGCGCGCTCCTCTACCTGGCGGCGGCCGAGATCCTCCCCGAGGCCCACCACGAACACCCCGCCCGCTCGACCCTGTTGTGCACGGTCGTGGGGGTGGGATTCATCTGGCTGGTGGTGGGGATCGCAGGTTGATCCGGATCTGGGGCCGGTCACAGCTTTCCGCCCCGCCCGCCCTCGCGCCGCGCGGGCGCGATGAGCGTCGACAGGTACGGCAGGGCAGCCCCGTCGAGCTCGGCGGCCGGCCGGATGTCCTCGGACTCCAGCCCCAGCGCCGACCCCCATACGGCGTCCTCGATCCGCCCGGTCTCCCGCAGCGCCTCGGCCACCTCGCCGGCCTGTCGCCCGAACTTGTACGCGACGACGGTCCCGGGCCCGTTGAGGGCGTCCTTGAGCGCGGCGGCTCCGGCGGTCACGGGAACGAGGGTCAGCGGCTCGGTCCCCTCCGTGAGAACAGCCCCCGACCGCGCGGCAAGGTCCTGCATGGCGGTGATCCCGGGCACGGTCTCGACGACGACGCCGGGCACGAGCTCGGCGATGGTCTGCGCGAGATAGGTGAAGGTGGAGTACACGTTGGGGTCGCCGATGGTCGCGAAGGCGACGGCAGCGTGCCGGTCGAGCAGCTCGACGACCCGCGCCCCGGCCGCGTCCCAGGCGGCCTCCCGCCGCGCCCGGTCGCTGCGCTCGTTGAGCGCGAACACCACCCGGACGACCTTCTCCTCGGGCACGTAGTGCAGCACGGTGGCTTCGGCCCGTCCCCGCTCCCCGCCATCTTTTCCATCAGACGCAGCCATCACGGGTACGACAACGACATCGGCGGCACGCAGAGCGTTGACGCCCTTGACGGTCACCAGCTCGGGATCGCCCGGGCCCACCCCGACTCCGATCAACCTGCTGCTGCTCATGACGTCCGGCACCTCTCCACGAACCTACGGGCGACACCGGGCTCGGACGCCCAGTGCGTGTGCAGATAACTCGCGTGCACACCACGCTGTACAAAACCCTCGAGCCGCCGTTTCGGAGTGCGCACACCCCAGGCGGCCTCCGGCCCCGAGCCGGGCTCGACGACCGTCCGATGAAACTCGTGCCCTCGCATCCGAGTCCCGGCGACCGCCAGCACACTGTCGCTCACGGCCACGGCGTCCCGATACCCCAGGGTGAGCCGCTCGTCCATCCGCGCAGTGGCGTCGAGCACCCCACACATGGGCTGCCCGTCGAGCTCATGGCAGAGATACAGCAGCCCGGCGCACTCGGCGGCAACGGGCGCGCCACTCTCCGCGAGGGCCGCGACGGACTTGCGGAGCGGTTCGTTGGCGGACAGCTCGGCCGCGTACACCTCGGGGAACCCGCCACCGATGACCAACCCGGCCGTCCCGTCGGGCAGTTGCTCGTCCCGGAGCGGATCGAAGGTGACGACCTCGGCACCGGCGGCGGCGAGCAGCTCGGCGTGCTCGGCGTAGGAGAACGTGAACGCTGCTCCACCGGCAACGGCAACCCTCAGCCTGTCCGGCGCGTGATGTTTTCGCCCCCGCCGCCCCTTCCCGTTCCCGTCCCCGGGGGCTCCGCCCCCGGACCCCCGCTCCTCAAACGCCGGAGAGGCTGATTTAGCCCGTCCGGCGTTTGAGGACGAGGCCCCTTCAGGGCCGATGCGGGGGTCTGGGGGCGCAGCCCCCAGGGACGGGACGGGAAGGGGCGGCGGGGGCGAGGAAGCCAAGACCTCAGCCGCATCCCAAGCCGCACACGACAACGCCCCCGCACTTCGCGCAAGCGCCAGCAGCCCCTCAAGATCACACCCTGCCTCGACCTGCGCGGCCATCGCAGCCACAGCCTCCACCGCAGCAGCCTGCCGCTCGGCAACCGGCACCAACCCCAGATGCCGAGAAGGCGTATCCACCTGCCGTACGCGCCGCAGCACCCCCAGAACAGGAACTCCAGCCTGCTCCAACGCCTCCCGCAACAACTCCTCATGCCGATCAGACGCGACCTTGTTCAGAATCACGCCCCCGACCCGAACCTCCGGATCCCACGAGGCAAACCCATGCACCAGCGCCGCAACGGACCGAGACTGCGACGACGCGTCGACGACCAGCACCACCGGCGCCCGCAACAACTTCGCGACATGCGCGGTGGACGCCAGCTCACCTTCCCCCGCAGCCCCGTCGTACATCCCCATGACACCCTCGACGACCGCGAGGTCACACCCCCGCGCCCCGTGCAGGAACAACGGCCCGACCAGCTCCGCCCCGCACAGATACGCATCGAGGTTCCGCCCCACCCGCCCGGTGGCGAGCGCGTGATACCCGGGATCGATGTAGTCCGGCCCCACCTTGTGCGGAGACACCGCAAGCCCCCGCGAGGCGAACGCGGCCATCAGCCCCGTGGCAACGGTGGTCTTGCCACTGCCCGACGAGGGCGCGGCAATGACCAGTCGAGGGACGGAAGACGTCACCACTCGATGCCCCTCTGCCCCTTCTGCCCGGCGTCCATGGGGTGCTTCACCTTGGACATGTCGGTCACGAGGTCGGCGAAGTCGACGAGCTTCTCGGGCGCGTTCCGCCCGGTGATGACCACATGCTGGGTGCCCGGCCGATCCCGCAGCACGGAGACGACCTCATCCACGTCGACCCACCCCCAGTGCATGGGATAGGCGAACTCGTCCAGCACATACAACTTGTACGTCTCGGCAGCGAGGTCCCGCTTGACCTGCTCCCAGCCCTCCCGGGCCTTCTCCTCGTTGTCCATCTGGGAGTCCCGCTGAACCCAGGACCACCCCTCGCCCATCTTGTGCCAGTCGACGGACCCGCCCTCACCGCTGGCGCCCAGCACCCGCAGCGCGTTCTCCTCGCCGACCTTCCACTTCGCCGACTTGACGAACTGGAACACCCCGATGGGCCACCCCTGGTTCCAGGCGCGCAGAGCAAGCCCGAAAGCAGCGGTGGACTTGCCCTTCCCCACCCCCGTGTGCACCACGACAAGAGGCCGATTACGACGCTGACGAGTAGTCAGGCCGTCGTCCGGCACCACACTCGGCTGTCCCTGCGGCACTACGCGGCCCTCCTCGAATTGCCCTGAACTTCCTTGACCAGCCCGGCGATCGAGTCCGCCCGCAGCTCGTCCAACGTCACCGCGGTACCCCCCAGCTCACCGGCGAGCTGCCCGGCGAGCCCGAGCCGCACGGGCCCGGTCTCGCAGTCGACGACCACGGAGGCAACACCCTCGGCGGCGAACAGCCGCGCCGCCCGCCCGGCGAGGGCGACCGGCTCGGGCCCACCCGTGGCGCGCCCGTCCGTCACCACCACGACCAACGCCCGCCGCGCCGGATCCCGCAGCCGCTCCACCCGCAGCACCTCGTGCGCCCGAAGCAGCCCGGCGGCGATCGGCGTCCGCCCACCCGTCGGCAGAGACTCCAGCCGAACCGCCGCCGCGTCCACCGACGAGGTGGGCGGCAGCGCGACATCGGCGGCGGACCCCCGAAACGTCACCAGCCCCACCTTGTCCCGCCGCTGATAGGCGTCCAGCAGCAGCGAAAGAACAGCCCCCTTCACCGCACTCATCCGCTGCCGAGCCGCCATCGACCCCGACGCGTCGACCACGAACAGCACGAGGTTCCCCTCACGCCCCTCCCGGGTGGCCTGCCGCAGATCGTCCCGGCGTACGACGAGCCCGCGCCCCGACCGCCCACGCGCCCGCTGATGCGGCGCCGCCGCCTGGATGGTCGCCGCCAGGTGCAGCTTGGTCAGCGCCCCTTGGGGCCGCCGCGCCCCGGTCGTCCGCCCGTGCTCGGTCCGCGCCCGCGAACGCCGCCCGGCGGCACCCTCACCGAGACCGGGCACGCTCAGCACCTTGGTCCGGAAGGGCTCGGAGGCCCGCACGGGCTGCTGCTCCCCGGCCCCGGAGGCCTGCGGCTGCCCGTCCTCACCGGCCTCGGGCTGAGCGCCCGTGTCCCCGTCCTGCGGCGGCCCGTCGGAGTCGGAAGGGGACTGTCCGCCGCCTCCACCGGGCCCGTCGGGATCGGGATCCTCGTCGTTCTCGCCCTGGCCCTCGCCCTCCCCGGAGAACTCCTCCAGCGTCTCGTCGAGCTTGTCCTCGTCAAGTCCCGGCGCGTCAAAGGGATTACGGCGCCTGCGGTGCGGCAGCGCGAGCAGCGCCGCCTGTCGCACGTCCTCGGCGAGCACCTCGGTCCGCCCGGCCCACGCGGCCAGCGCGGTCGCCGTACGTGCCATCACGATGTCGGCCCGCATGCCGTCCACCTCGAAGGCCGCACAGGTCGCGGCGATCTGCCGCAGCGCCCCGTCGCCGAGCCGCACCGACGGCAACAACTCCCGTGCGGCGACGATGCGTTGACGTACGGACGCTTCCTCGTCCGCCCAGCGCTCGGCGAAACCGGCCGGGTCGTCGTCGTAGGCGAGCCGCCGCCGTACGACCTCCACCCGCTGGTCGGGCTCCCGTGAGGCGGCGACCTCGACGGTCAGCCCGAACCGGTCGAGCAACTGCGGCCGCAGCTCGCCCTCTTCGGGGTTCATGGTGCCGACGAGCAGGAACTTCGAGGCGTGCCGTACGGAGACACCCTCCCGCTCCACATACGACGCCCCCATCGCGGCCGCGTCCAGCAGCAGGTCGACCAGGTGGTCGTGGAGGAGGTTGACCTCGTCGACGTAGAGGATGCCGCGGTGCGCGTCCGCGAGGAGCCCCGGCTCGAAGGCCTTCACGCCCTCGGCGAGCGCGCGCTCGATGTCGAGGGCGCCGACGAGCCGGTCCTCGGAGGCGCCGACGGGGAGTTCGACCATGCGGGACGCTCGGAAAGTCCCCGCTCCCGCCTCGTGCGGCCCGTCCGGGCAGGCGGGGTCCGGCTTGGCGGGGTCGCAGGAGAAACGGCACCCGGGGACGACGGAGACCTCCGGCAGCAGCGCCGAGAGCGCCCGCACCGCCGTCGACTTGGCGGTGCCCTTCTCGCCGCGCACCAGCACACCGCCCACGGCGGGGGACACGGCGTTCAGCAGCAGCGCGAGCCGTAGGTCGTCCTGGCCGACGACGGCCGTGAACGGAAAGGGGGTACTCACTTGTCGTCGCCCTCCAAGTCGCCTTCCAGCTCCAGGTAGGTGGCCCGCAGCCGTTCCAGGGTGTCGGCGTCCGGCTCGGCCCACAGTCCGCGGTCGGCGGCCTCCAGGAGCCGTTCCGTGATGCCGCGCAGCGCCCAGGGGTTGGACTTCTTCATGAAGTCCCGGTTCTCCTGGTCGAAGACGTACTCCGCGCTGAGCTTCTCGTACATCCAGTCGTCGACGACCCCGGCGGTGGCGTCGTAGCCGAAGAGGTAGTCGACGGTCGCCGCCATCTCGAAGGCGCCCTTGTAGCCGTGCCGCCGCATCGCCGCCATCCAGCGCGGGTTGACCACGCGGGCGCGGAAGACGCGGTGGGTCTCCTCGCCGAGGGTGCGGGTCTTCACCTGGTCGGGCGTCGCGGAGTCACCCACATACGCCTCCGGACTCGCCCCCGTCAGATGCCGGACCATGGCGACCATGCCGCCGTGGTACTGGAAGTAGTCGTCGGCGTCGACGAGATCGTGCTCGCGGGTGTCGACGTTCTTCGCGGCCACGGCGATGCGCTTGAACGCCGTCTCCATGTCCCCGCGCGCCGCCCGTCCGTCGAGCCCGCGCCCGTACGCGTAGCCGCCCCAGACCGCGTACACCTCGGCGAGGTCTGCGTCCGAACGCCAGTTGCGGGCGTCGATCAGCGGCAGCAGACCGGCGCCGTACGCGCCCGGCTTGGAGCCGAAGATACGGGCGGTCGCGCGCCGCCGGTCACCGTGCTCGGCGGTGTCCGCGTCGGTGTGCGCCTTCACGAAGTTCTGCTCGCCGGGCTCGTCCAACTCGGCCACGGCCCGTACGGCGTCGTCGATCAGACCGACGACGTGCGGGAACGCGTCCCGGAAGAAGCCGGAGATACGGACCGTGACGTCGATGCGAGGCCGGCCGAGCTCGGCGAGCGGGACGATCTCGAAGCCGGTCACGCGGCGCGAGGCGTCGTCCCACACCGGGCGGCAGCCGAGGAGCGCCAGGATCTCGGCGATGTCGTCGCCCTGGGTGCGCATCGCGGACGTGCCCCAGACCGTCAGGCCGACGGACTTCGGGTAGTCGCCGGTGTCCTGCAGATACCGCTGCACGAGCGAGTCCGCGAGGGACTGCCCGACCTCCCAACTCAGCCTGGACGGAATGGCCTTGGGGTCGACGGAGTAGAAGTTGCGGCCGGTCGGGAGGACGTTGACGAGCCCGCGGGTCGGCGAGCCGGACGGGCCCGCCGGCACGTAACCGCCGTCAAGTGCCTTGAGGATGTGGTCGATCTCGTCGGTGGTCTTCGCCAGGCGAGGCACGACCTCGTTGCAGGCGAACTCCAACACCGCGACGGCGTCGGGGAGTTCGGTGCCGAGCACCTCCCGTACGAGGGGTGCGCTCTCGGCGACCGCCCAGCTCCGCTCCTCCATGCCCTCCGCGAGCCGCCGGCACAGCTGCTCCAGCAGGTCGATCGCGTCGGCGGCGCTGCGCGACGGCCCGTCCACCAGGTCCGTCAGCTCGACCGGCGCCTTCACCGGAGCGCCCGGCTCGGCGAGCAACTCCTTCTCGACGAGCCCGAAATGGGCGGCCAGCGAGGCCCGCAGCCCCGGCAGCGCGTTCGCCTGCCCGCCCCACACCTGCGAGGCGCGCAGCACGGCGAGCACGAGGTTCACGCGCGGTTCGGCGACCGGACCGCCGCCCAGGATGTGCAGCCCGTCCCGGATCTGCACGTCCTTGATCTCGCACAGATAGCCGTCGATGTGCATGACGAACTCGTCGAACGTCTCGTCGTCCGGCTGGTCCTCGACGTGCAGGTCGTGGTGCAGCTCGGCCGCCTTCACCAGCGTCCAGATCTGCGCGCGCACGGCCGGCGCCTTCGTCGGGTCCAGGTCGGAGACGAGCGCGTACTCGTCGAGGAGCTGCTCCAGCTTGGCCAGGTCGCCGTAGGTGTCGGCACGCGCCATCGGCGGCACCAGGTGGTCGACGACGGTGGCGTGGCCACGCCGCTTGGCCTGGGTGCCCTCGCCGGGGTCGTTGACGATGAACGGGTAGATGAGCGGGAGTTCACCGAGGACGGCGTCCGGCGCACAACCACCGCTGAGCCCAAGTCCCTTGCCCGGCAGCCACTCCATCGTGCCGTGCTTGCCCATGTGGACGATGGCGTCGGCGCCGAAGCTGTTCTCCAGCCAACGGTAGGCCGCCATGTAGTGGTGCGACGGCGGCATGTCGGGGTCGTGGTAGATCGCGATCGGGTTCTCGCCGAAGCCGCGCGGCGGCTGGATCATCACGACGACGTTCCCGAACTGCAGCGAGGCGAGCACGATCTCGTCCCCGTCGACGTACAGCGAGCCCGGAGGCTCGCCCCACGCCTCCAACATCCCGTCCCGGAGCTCGGGGTCGAGCTTGTCGAACCACGCCCGGTAGTCGGCGAGCGGCACGCGCGCGGGAGCGGCGGCCAGTTGCTCCTCGGTGAGCCATTCGACGTCATGGCCACCGGCGTTGATGAGCGTGTGGATCAGCTCGTCGCCGTTGTCGGGGTGGCCCTCGACGACGTACCCGGCGTCCCGCAGCGCGTCCAGGACCTGGATGGCCGAGGCGGGCGTGTCCAGTCCCACGGCGTTTCCGACCCGCGAGTGCTTGGTCGGGTACGCGGTGAAGACGAGCGCGAGCTTCTTCTCCGCGTTCGGCTTGTGCTTCAACCGCGCGTGCCGTACGGCGATTCCGGCGACCCGCGCGGCCCGCTCGGGGTCGGCGACGTAGACCGGGACGTCGTCCGGGCCCTGCTCCTTGAAGGAGAACGGCACGGTGATGAGGCGTCCGTCGAACTCCGGGATCGCGACCTGCATCGCCGCGTCCATGGGGGAGAGGGCGGCGTCGGACTCGTCCCACGCCTGCTTCGACGACGTAAGGCAAAGCCCTTGCAGCACAGGCACGTTGAGGTCGGCGAGCGCCCCGATGTCCCAGGCCTCCTCGTCACCGCCGGCCGAGGCCTGCGAGGCGTGGGTACCGCCGGCGGCGAGGACGGTGGCGACGAGGGTGTCGGCCTTGCCCAGGATCTCGTACAGCTCGGCGTCCGCCCCGCGCAGCGAACCGCAGTACACGGGAAGGGCGTTGGCCCCCCGTGCCTCGATCGCGTCGCACAGGGTGTCCACGAAGGCGGTGTTGCCGCTGAGTTCGTGGGCCCGGTAGAAGAGCACGCCGACGGTCGGCCGGCCTGCCTGGATGGTGGGTTCGCCATGGACGCCGTACTCCGGCATCTTCTGCGGCTCGACGAACCCCTCGCCCGTCAGCAGCACGGTGTCGGACAGGAACCGGGCGAGTTCCACCAGGTTCGCCGGCCCGCCCTCGACGAGATAGCGCAGCGCCTCCGCCACGACACCGGCCGGCACGGACGACTCGGCCATCAACTCGGCGTCGGGCACGGTCTCGCCACCGAGCAGGACGGTCGGAATGCCGGCGGCCTTGAGAGCAGCCAGCCCGTCCTCCCAGGCCCGCTTGCCACCGAGCAGCCGTACGACGGCGATGTCCGCGCCCTCGACGAGCGCGGGCAGCTCCTCCGCGACATCCACCCGGGTCGGATTGCCGATCCGGTACGAGGCACCGGAGGCGGCCCGGGCCGCCAACAGATCGGTGTCGGCGGTCGACAACAACAACACTGTGCTCATGCGGGCGCTCCCGGTGGGATGAAAGGCAGTCCTTGAGGCGCGCCGGACTCGATGAGCCGCCACAGCGCGTCCGTGTCCGCGTGCTGTTCGATCAGGTCGCCGAGCCGGTCGAGCTGCTCCTCGCGCAGCGCGGCGAACGAAGTGTCGGGCGCCGGCACGAAACGGCGGCCCGCGGCGGCCGCCACCTCGCGCAGGAAGGCCCGCCGGAACCCGTCGGACTCCAGCGAACCGTGCCAGTGCGTGCCCCAGGTCTGACCGACCCGGCAGCCGTCCAAGAAGGGGTCCCCGCCTGCGATCTCGGCGACCCCGTGATGGATCTCGTACCCCTCGACATGCTCACCGAGGGCTTCGCCGACGGGCCGGGTGAGGGTCTTCTCGCGGGCGAACCGCACCCGGACGGGAAGGATCCCGAGCCCCTCGACATGACCCTGCCGGCTCTCGACCTCGTCCTCGATGTGCTCGCCGAGGACCTGGAAGCCGCCGCAGATGCCGAGAACGGGCTTGTGCTCGGCGGCCCTTCGAGTGATGGCCTCCGCCAGCCCCCGCTCCCGCAGCCACTCCAGGGCCCGTACGGTCCCCCGGGTCCCCGGAATGACGACCAGATCGGCGTCGGCCAACTCCTCCGGCCGGTCCACGAACCGTACGACGACGCCCGGTTCGGCGGCCAGGGCGTCCACGTCCGTGAAGTTGGACATGAGCGGGATCGCGCAGACGGCGACGCGCAGGACGTCCTCGCCGACGGGCGGGGCCGTGTTCGACTCCCGTACCGTCCCCCGCAACGACACCCGCAGCCCGTCCTCCTCGTCGATGCCGAGGCCGTGCCGGAAGGGCAGGACACCGTAGGTGTGCCGCCCGGTGAGCCCGTGGAGCATGTCGAGCCCCGGTTCCAGGAGGCTGACATCCCCCCGGAACTTGTTGACGAGGAACCCGGCGACGAGCGCCTGATCCTCGGGGGAGAGGAGGGCGACGGTCCCGAAGAAGGAGGCGAAGACGCCCCCACGGTCGATGTCACCCACCACCAGCACAGGCAGCCCGGCATTCCGGGCGATCCCCATGTTGACGATGTCGGTGCGCCTGAGGTTGATCTCAGCCGGGCTCCCGGCCCCCTCGCAGATCACCGCGTCATACGTGCCCCGCAACTCGGCGAGACAGTCGAGCACGGTGCCGAGCAGCTGTTGCTGCCGTCCCCCGTGATAGCCACGGGCGCTCAGCTCACCGATCGGCTTCCCGAGCAGCACGACCTGGCTGCTCTGCTCGCCGCCCGGCTTCAGCAGCACGGGATTCATCAGCGCGGTCGGCTCGACCCGACAGGCCTGCGCCTGCATGGCCTGAGCCCGCCCGATCTCGGCACCTTCCCGCGTCACGAACGAATTCAGGGACATGTTCTGCGCCTTGAAGGGCGCGACCTTGACCCCCTGCCGCACCAGCCACCGGCAGATCCCGGCGGTGACGACACTCTTGCCGGCGTCGGAGGTGGTGCCCGCGACGAGAAGACCACCGCTCATGAGGTACGCCCCTTTCGACCCGTCACCACGAGCCGTGCGGCGACGCTGACGCCGAGCGCGCACCAGCCGACGCGACGGGACAGCCGTACGGCCCGTTCGATGTCCTGGGTGGCGACGGTGCGCCCCCGCTGATTGAGCACAGGCCGGTGCTCGACCCGCCCCGCATACGACAGCGTCCCGCCGAGCCGCACCCCCAGCGCCCCCGCGAACGAGGCCTCCACGGGCCCGGCATTGGGACTCGGATGCTGCGCGGCATCGGCACGCCAGGCCCGTACGGCCCCCCGCGGATCCGGACCGGTCAGGGCGGCGAGTACGGCGGTGAGTCGCGCCCCCGGCCATCCCGCGAGGTCGTCGAGCCGGGCGGAAGCCCACCCGTACCGCCGGTACTTGGCCGACTTGTGCCCGACCATGGCGTCGAGGGTGTTGACGGCCCGGAACCCGAGAAGCCCCGGCACCCCACCGACAGCCCCCCACACGAGCGCCCCCACGACGGCGTCGGAGGTGTTCTCGGCAACGGACTCGACGACGGCCCGGGCGATCCCGTCGGCGTCCAGGGCCTGCGGATCCCGCCCGCACAGATGCGGCAGCCGTGCCCTGGCCCCGTCGACGTCCCCCGCCTCCAGGGCACGCCCGACAGTCCGGGCCTCCCGGGCGAGCGAAGTCCCCCCGACGACGGCCCAGGTGGCGGCACCGGTCAGCGCGACGGAAGCGGCGGGGGAGGTACGTACGGTACGAGCGGCGACGGCCCCGAGGGCGACGACGCCACCGGCACACACGAGGGTGTGCAGCGCCCCCCACCCCCGGTGGTCCCGCCACAACCCCCGCTCCACGGCACCCGCGGCCCGCCCGAACACGGCCACCGGATGCCCGCGGCGCGGATCGCCGAGCAGAAGGTCACCTAGGAGGCCGGCGGCGGCGCCGTACGCGAAGACGCGATCGGCACGCATCGGCTCAGCCGGCCGTGGGGTCGGGCAGCGACCTGGTGACGCACCTCAAACGGCAGCCGAACATGGCGATATGTCCTCACTCAGGGTGTCCACGCCCTGGTTCGACGAGACCGACGGCGAGAGTTCCTGGCTCCCGGGGCTACCTACCCCGGTGACAGTGGCGGGACCGCGCCGGATTCACACCGGCTTCCTCTTCTGCCGCCGTACATGGCTCCGGCAGTCCACCACGGGCCGAGAACAGCCGTCAACTTGCTGTTGACCTGCGACGGGAGAGTGTGCTGAGACCCACACGGGACCGGATTACGGCTAGGCAACGCCGAGTCGCAATTCGTAGAATTGGACACAACATCAGGGGAGCGGCACGGAACACTCGTGGACAGGTCCTGTCCGGTCTGGGCCCGGTTCGGTCAATCCGGCGACTCGGTGCCGTGTCCTTGCCCTTCAGGGCTAGCGTGCGTCGACCGGATGAACGTGCTCCGACCGGGGTCGACTCTCGGACATGGGGGAGGCGGTGTGGCCGACGGGTCGTCCGCGGGGCGTTGGCGGAAGAGCAGCTATACCAGTATGTCCGGGGACTGCGTCGAGGTCGCCAATCCAGGCGACGAGGTCTGGGTGCGCGACTCCAAGAACCGCCGGGAGCTGCATATGGTCGTGACCAGGGCGGCGTGGTCGACGTTTGTGACAGCGGTGGCGTCGGGGAGAGCCGGGGGCGACGTGATCCGTCCAGCGTGAGTCACGGGAGGCTGGGGGCACATGGTGGTTGAGAAGGGACGGCCGCCGCCGGGCAGGGGAGGCGCGGCGCACACGAAGCGGCTTGCGCTGGCGTCGTACTGCGGCGTCTGCGGAGCCGTGGCCACGGCCGTCGGAGCCCTGGCTTCTCTCCTGGTCGACGGCGTCCAGGAGAAACTGGCCGTTTGGCTCGTCACCTCGGCAGTGGTCGCCGCGGGTGCCGGGGTCGTCTGGGGTTTGGGGCCCGTCACGTTCCGCTGTCTCGCTGCGGGGCATCGCTCCGCCTCTCGTTCGCGGGACGATCTCCGTTCCTCATCGGGTCGTTGAGGCCCGCGGGGCCGGTTCGGCCTTGTGGCCGACCGGTGGGCGCTCGACGGTTCCGCAGCTTGCCCAGGAGCCAACCGACGGTCCCGGTCAGCAACGCGCTTCCCACCGAGACCAGTGCCACGTGCGCGGTGGGTGAGAGCCTGGCCTCCTGAAGGTCGAGTCCCTTTGCTATGTGCACGGACACCACCAGGCTTCCCACGAGCACGGAGATGCACAGAGTGAGGCAGCCGGCCTTGGCCAGGAAGCCCTTGAGTTCCTGGTCGTTTCTGTGGAGGCTGCGCTCGTGCTCGGAGTTCAGCAGGCCGTCCAGAGTGTCGGCCTGGTTCCGGTCTTTCATTCCCAGGGCGAACAGGTCATGGACCGTGTGATGGCTCCACGGCTCCTGAAGGGACTGGTTCTCGGCGGTGGTCGGCGTTTCCGCGGGATCCTGGGGTGTTGTGCTTTCGGGTGCGGGAAGCGTTCCTGTGGTCTGTGTTCCGGTGGGCGCGGCCCGGCTCTGGCCGACCGAGGTGGTCAAGGCCGTGAGGAAGCGCCGCACGAGCCCTGTCCAATCGAAGAGCGGCATCGCCGGCCCTCCCCTGCCGTGCCCGAGCCGTGGGCCCGGGGTCAGACCACGCTGAAGGCTTCCTTGGCCTCGTCGATCAGGTCGAGCGCCCGGCTCCCGCTGTAGGCGAGGTTCCGCAACTGCTCGAAGGAGTCCTGAAAGTTGGCCACGAGTTCGAAGTTGTCCCGGGTGGCGATCGCGCCTGCCTGGGAGAATTCGAGGTAGATCAAGTCTTCCTCGTCCTTGAAGCTGAGCAGAATGAACGCGGTCTGTGTGCTCAACAGGGCCCCCGCCGAGAACGGCAGGATCTGCAGAGTGACACGCGGGTGCTCGGCCATGTTCCTGAGGTGCTGCAACTGGCGGCGCATGACTTCCGGTTCGCCGATTCTGCGCCGTAGGGCCGCCTCGTCCACGACGAAGTGCAATTCGCCGATGCCGGTGTCTTCGTCGAAGACCCGCTCCTGTCGGGCGGTGCGGAAGTCCACGATCCTGCGCCGGAGAGCCGCATCGGGCACCTCGGGGGCGCCCAAGGCGTCCGCATAGTCCGCGGTGTGCAGAAGGCCGGGCAGCACGACGGGGTGGTAGGTACGCAGGGACGTGGCCGCGGTTTCGAAGCCGAGGTACTCGTAGAAGCGCGGAGCGGTGAGTCCGGCGAAGGGTGCCCACCAGGACTGCCCCTTGGAGTTGCGCGCGGCGTTCTCCAGGTCTGCCACCGTCTCAGGGTCCTCCAGCCGATACAGCTGAACGAGGGCGCGGAGATCGGTCAGCGCGACACTGACCGTTCCTGTCTCGATGCGGTTGAGCTTCGAGACGGACCAGTCCACCAGGCCTGCCGCCTCTTCCCGGGTCAGGCCGGCTTCCTCGCGGGCTCGACGCAGTGCGATGCGGAGCTTGCGGCGATTCAGGCTCGGGTCCACTTCCCTGCGCATGCCTCTTCCTTTGCTGCTCATAGCGAGCCGGCGGCGCTCCTGGCCAAGCGAGTGCAGGTCCCTCGATATGTGGCGAAGTGCTGCCTGTCCACTAGACTTGTGTCGCGCTGACCCTATCAGAAGGGTACACCTCTATATGACACATGTCGGAATGGCTTTCGGTGATTTGGATATGCCCGTCCGGCATGCGTCGGACGGACACCCTGCGTCCGCAGTGCCGCCCGCCCGGTGGGCTGCCGACATGGCTTTGAACAGGGAAACCCCCGTGAGTCACGACCGATGGTCGTGACTCACGGGGGTTTGGGTCGACGCGAGGCCGAAGCGTCAGACGACGATCAACGAGATTCCATATGCCACCGCCGCCGCACAAGCCCCGAAGCAGACGTACGCCCCGGTCAGCGCCAGCGCTGCGGACCCGCCCTGCTCGCTCGCCCGCTCGCGGCGGGAGAGGCCCATGACGCCGAGGGTGAACAGGGTCACCAGGCCCACGGTGACCACGAGGCTGACGCCGAAGACGGAGCCGAGAGCTGCCCAGTCGATCTTCATGCTGTTTCTTCCTTCGTACCTGGCTCGGGGCTCAGACGGTGGTGGCGGCCGGCGGGGCTGCCGGGTCGGCGGTCACGGTGGCGGCCGGCGCCGGGATCGTCGCCGTGAGGTCATCGGTCACCGTGCCCGCGGGCGGCGGGGTCACGGCGGCGATCGCCGTGGTGACGACGCCGGCCGGCTCCCCGGTTTCGTTGACGTTCGTCGCGTCGACGACCTCGCGGCGGGAGATCTTCCAGATCGCGGCGCTGGAGGCGATCAGGAAGACCGCGACCACGGCCGTACCCCAGTCACCGAGGTCGGTGACGGACTCGGCGAGCGCGCCGACCAGGGCCGCGGCCGGGAGCGTGAGGCCCCAGGCGACGAACATCCGGGTCGCCGTCGACCAGCGGACCACGCCGCCCTTGCGGCCGAGACCCGCGCCCATCACCGCGCCGGAGACGGAGTGCGTGGTGGAGAGGGAGAAACCGATGTGGGAGGAGGCCAGGATGACCGTGGCCGCGCTGGTCTGGGCGGCGAAGCCCTGCTGCGGCTGGAGGTCGGTCAGGCCCTTGCCCATGGTGCGGATGATGCGCCAGCCGCCGAGGTAGGTGCCGAGCGCGATGGCGAGACCCGCGGAGAGGATGACCCAGGTGGGCGGGTCGGAGTCGGGGGCGACGGCGCCGCCGGCGACCAGGGCGAGGGTGATGATGCCCATCGTCTTCTGCGCGTCGTTCGTGCCGTGGGCCAGCGAGACCAGGCCCGCGGAGGCGATCTGGCCGGTGCGGTAGCCCTTCGCGGCGGCCTTGCCGTCGGCCTTCTTGCCGAGGCTGTACGACAGGCGGGTCGCGAGCATCGCGGCGAGGCCCGCGACCAGCGGGGCCGCGATCGCCGGGATCAGAACCTTGGTGACCAGCACGTCACCGTGGACGGCACCCGCGCCGGCCGAGGCGATGGTGGCGCCGATCAGACCGCCCATGAGGGCGTGCGAGGAACTGGAGGGCAGACCCACCAGCCAGGTCAGCAGGTTCCAGAGGATCGCGCCGACCAGGGCGGCGAAGATGACCTCGGGACGGATGCCGGTCTCGTCGACGAGACCCTTGGAGATCGTGTTGGCGACCTCCACGGAGAGGAAGGCGCCTACAAGGTTCAGCACGGCGGACATGGCCACCGCGACCTTGGGCTTGAGCGCACCGGTCGAGATGGTGGTGGCCATCGCGTTGGCGGTGTCGTGGAAACCGTTCGTGAAATCGAACGCGAGTGCGGTTACGACCACAATCGCGAGGATCAGCGAGAAGTTTTCCATTTACCCAGGCAATCGTTCGAGGTCATTGGCTGATTGAACGTAGGCAACCTGAGTGAACGGAAGGTGAACTGGGGCAGGCCGCACGGTGTCCGGAACCGGCGGTTGTTGCTCCGTCGGGCTCCCATGATCCCGTACGGCCCGGACGCCCCATGACTACGAGCCTCGGGCGAACTTCCTCAGCTGGGTCCCGGACCCGTTGAAGAGATTCTGGTCACCCGGCAGGCTGCCGCTGTTGTCGTGCTGCCAGATCGTCCAGAACGACCAGCCGGCGGGCAGCGCTCCCGCGTCGGCGGAGTTGTAGCGGGCCACCCACAGCGCGTGGTTCGAGGCGAAGGCGCCACTCCTGCCGGTGCACGTGTTCCACCAGTGGGCGGTCGTGTAGATCACCGGTCGGCGGCCGGTGAGTCGCTTGACCTCGTTGCTGAACGACTTGATCCAGCTGACCATCTTGGCCTTCTTCAGGCCGTAGCACTTGTGCCTGCTGTCGTACGGGTTGTACTCGATGTCGAGCGCGGGCGGCAGAGTCCAGCCGTCCCCGGTCCAGGCGCCGCCGTTGCGCACGAAGTATCTCGCCTGCGCCGCGCCTGACGACTTGTTCGGCAGTGCGAAGTGGTACGCCCCGCGGATGATGCCCGCGTTGCGTGCGCCGTTGTACTGCTGGTTGAAGTACGGGTTGCGGTAGTTGGTGGACTCGGTCGCCTTGACGTAGACGAACTTGGCGCCCTTGGCCTTGGCCTTCGACCAGTTGACGTTCTTCTGGTGGGAAGAGACGTCGTGCCCCTTCGGCAGGCTCGCCGCGGAGGCGGGCGTCTCGGCGAGGGCGACCCCTGAGACGGTGAGTGCCGCCACGGATGCCGCTATGGCGCGGCGGTGGCGGCGGGATGGTTTGCGATCACGTGCCATATGTCCCCCCGGAATGGCGTCGTGCACGACAAATCCCTCGGAGATTACTGGAAGATCGGCGAATCCTCGGCGTTCTCAGGCCAAGCCATGGAAGAGAGGGATGTATCCCGATATGCGCTCTTTCGGAGGACCGGCTTCCGGCCTAAAGTGCCTCCGCCCGGCGGCGGGTTGACGGGCTGACTGGCAGGATCGCGGCATGGCTGAGCAACGACGGGACCCGCGGGGCGAACGGGGTGCCCGGGGCGGCGCACAGGATGTGCCGGAGGCGCGGGGGAAAGGTGTGGGCGCCGAGGAGGCGCGCGCCTGGGAGGAACTCGTCGACGCGGCACGCCGGACGGTGTCCGACGGACTGGTCGTCGGCACCTCCGGCAATGTCTCGGTGCGCGTCGGGGACACCGTCCTGGTCACACCGTCGGGCGTCCCCTACGACCGGCTCACGCCCGATGACGTGACCGGCGTCGGCCTGGACGGCCGGCAGGTCCTCGGTACGCTCGTCCCCACCAGCGAACTGCCCATGCATCTCGCCGTCTACGGCAGCACCGACGCCCGCGCCGTCGTCCACACCCACGCCGTGCACGCGACGGCCGTCTCCACCCTCGTCCCCGAGCTTCCGGCGATCCATTACATGGCCGGCGCGCTCGGCGGTTCCGTCCGGGTTGCCCCGTATGCCACGTACGGCACCGAGGAGTTGGCCGAGAACATGCTCCGCGCCCTGGCCGACCGCTCCGCCTGCCTCCTCCAGAACCACGGCACGATCGCCTACGGCACCTCCCTCGCCCAGGCCTACGACCGCACGGCCCAGCTGGAGTGGATGTGCCGCCTGTGGCTGACGGCGTCCTCGGTCCCGGGTCTGGCCCCCTCGTTGCTGTCCGAGGATCAGGTGAACGAGGCGGGGGAGCGGCTGAGGGGGTACGGACAGCGGGGCTGAGGGCTTTCCTCCGGCATGGCGGTGCGCTCATTCCTTTCACTGGGCCGCTCATTCCTCTCAGGAAAGGTCACCCCGAGCCGTCCTCCCGCTGGCCGGTCACCGGGTCCGCCAGGACACTGGACCCGTGCGCAATGTCAGAGCGACGGCCGCTGCCGTCACCGCAGCCCTCGCCGCCGGCGCGGCCGGTGTCGTCGCCGGGCGGCTCGCCAGCGACGCCGCGCTCAAGGCGCCGCCGGGCCGGCCACTGCCCGGCGAACCCCGGCTCACCGTGCACGCGACGGCCGCGGGCCGGATCGCGCTCACCCGTGACCTGGCCGCCCTGCGCCCCGGCACCTACGGCCTCGACGGCGACGCCTCGCACGCGGTCGTCGGCGCGGTCCTCGGCACGGAGGCCCACTCCGCCGACACCGTCGTACGCCGCCTGGAGCGCGTCACGCGCGGCACCCTGCACCCCGGCGACAAGGTCTGGTTCACCCCGACCGTGCACGTCGGCACCCCGAGCACCGCCCTCGACCTGGACCACACCGACGTCGAGATCCCCGGCGAACTCGGCACCCTGCCCGCGTGGTTCGTGCCCGGCGTCCGGGACACCTGGGTCATCGCGGTGCACGGCCTGGGCACCACCCGCGAACACCCCATGAACATCATGAAGTTCCTGCACCGCCACCGCTTCCCGGTGCTCGCCCTCGCCTACCGCGGCGACCTCGGCGCCCCCCGCCCGCCGGACGGCCTGAACCACTTCGGCGAGACCGAGTGGCGCGACCTGGACGCGGCGATCCGCTACGCCGTCAGCCACGGCGCCCGGCAGGTCGTCCTGCACGGCTGGTCCACCGGCGCCACCATGGCGCTGCGCGCCGCCGCGCACGCGGGCCTGCGCGAGCGGATCTCGGGACTCGTCCTGGACTCTCCGGTCCTCAGCTGGGAGACCACCCTGCGGGCCCTCGTCGCGGCCCGGCGTACGCCCGGTGCCCTGCTCCCGCTCGCGGTACGCGCAGCACAGGGTCGCACCGGCCTGTACGGCGACCGCGCCGCCCGGCCCTTCGCCGACAGCCGGTCCCTGCCGCCGACCCTGATCGTCCACGGTCCGGACGACACGGTGGCTCCCTGGGGTCCCTCCCGCAGTCTCGCGGCCGCCCATCCGAACCGGATCGCCCTCCACACCGTCCGGCACGCTCCCCACGCGGCCATGTGGAACGCCGACCCCGACGCCTACGAAGAGGCGCTGCGCCGCTTCCTCACCCCGCTGATGTGACCCCCTTCCGATCCCGGCACCCCGGGTTCCGTTTAAGCGCGTACCAGTGGCCTGATCTCGGCCTATGACCCCCGGCGAGGCCCCGGCGTTGACCATCCCCCTCGCCCCCCGTGGCATTCCGTTTGGGTTTTCGGACCGTCAACCGGAAGACTGCACCCGTGACGTCCCGTATCCCGCGCGACTCCAGGCTTCGACTCGTCCGCCCGCGACCCCTGGCCGCCGCCCCCCGAGCCGTGAACCAGCGGCGCCCGCGCCGCCCTGCGCCCCGCCCCCCGGAAGGCACACCGGCTCCCGCGGAACTGGCCAGAATGGCACGCTCCGGTCTGGCCGCAGCGGCCCGCGTCGCCCACTGGGCCGACGCCGCCCTCCGCCTCGGCCGTGACGGCTCGAACTCCGACGGCAAGGGCACCCTCTCCGACGAGACCGCCCAACGGGCGGCCGGCGACCTGGGCCTGACCGTGGCTCAGGTCCGGGCCGACTGGGACACCGCCCGCCTCGCCGGCCTCGTCGAGGTGCACGGCGACACCGCCCGCCCCGGCTGGCGGCTGCGTGCCTGGGACCGCGACGACAGTGCCGTGCTGCGCGGCTGGGTCGCCCTCTTCGACGCCTGGTCGCTCGCCCACCCGGAGTCCGCCGACCGCGAGCCCGGCGCCGTCGCCGAGGTCGTCTCGGCCATGCCCCAGGTGCTCTCCTTCCTCCAGCTGTCCGCCGGCCCCGTCCCCGTGGAGCAGCTCCTGGACCTCCTGGAGCAGCGCGTCACCGAGCTGCGCACCGAGCGCTGCGAGATCCCCTACGGCCCCCAGCCGGAGCCGAGCACCGAGGACATCTCCCTCGCCCCCCTCGCCCCTCTTCTCGAATGGGCCCTGCAGGCCCTCGCCTCCGTCGGCGCCCTCACCTACGGCGACGCCCAGGCCACGCTCACCCCGCTGGGCAGCTGGGCGGTCTGGGTCAAGCTGGAGCAGATCTGCGTCGCCGCGCAGAGCCCCGCCGGGAACATCGAGCAGGCCGCCGAGGGCATGCTCCGCGGCTGCGCCCAGCTGCGCCCCAACGCGGCCCGTGCCGAATACCGCGCCTGGCTCGCCGCCCGCCCCGTCGGCAGCGCCGTCACCGAACTCATCGGCGCCGCCCGCGGCGACGACGCCCTGCTGCGCGGCCTCGCCTTCGAGGCGCTGCGCGTGGTCGGCGCCCCCGCCGAGCCCGACGTCCGCTCCGTGGCCGACGAGCCCACCCTGCGGCCGTACGCCCTGCTCTGGCTGGCCGAGCACGACGGGATCGACCCGGAGGATGCCCACGAGGTCCTCACCCGGGAAGAAATGACCTGGCTGTGGGTCGACACCGCCGCCGCCGTCGCCGACCACGGCGAGGCACCGATGCTGGTGCGGCACCTGGAGTCCGCGGTGCAGCCGACCGTCCCCATGCTGCTGGACGAGGTGCGCGCCGTCGGTCACCCCCGCACCGTGCAGGTCCTGGTCGCGCTCGCCGCGGCGCACCCCGACCCGGCCCTCGCGAAGGCCGTGCGCCGGGCCGCCTTCCAGGTGCACACCGGCGGCAGCTGACAGCGGGCCGTCAGCCCCCGATCTCGGGGGCGTACGTGCCGAAGCTCCACACGTTGCCCTCGGCGTCCCGGGCCATGTAGTCCCGTGAGCCGTACTCCTGGTCCGTCGGGGGCATCAGGATCTCCGCGCCGTGCTCCACGGCGCGCCGGTGGTGTGCGTCGACATCGTCCACGACGACGTACACCCCGGTCGTGCCCGCGTCCTTCATCACCGCGTCGAAGGAGCTGCCGGTGCCCTTGGAGCCGATCATGACCGCGCCGTTGCCCTGCACCAGCTCGGCGTGCATCACCGAGCCGTCCTCACCCTCGTACACCGAGAGCTCCGTGAACCCGAAGGCCTCCGTGAGCTGCCTGATCGCCGTCTTCGCGTCCGTGTAGAGCAGCGTCGGATAGATGCTCGGACGCCCACCGCTCGTGCCTGCCATGTCGATCACTCCCTTGTGACCAAAAAGCCGGAAATTCCGTCTGCTGCCCAGTCTTGCAGCGCCCACTGACAATGCCCCGCCGACCGCGGACCCGCGACCTCAGCGGAACGTGTTGCACCGCCCCATGTCCCCGGTCCGGAAGCCCTGCCGGAACCACTGCTGCCGCTGCCCGGCCGACCCGTGCGTCCACGTCTCCGGCGTCACCCGCCCCTGGAACCGCCCCTGGAACCGCTCCTGGATCCGGTCGTCGCCCACGGCCGCCGCCGCGTCCAGACCGTCGGTGATGTCGGCGTCGGTGAGGCTGGTGATCAGCGGCCGCCCGGCGAACCGTCCTTCGTCGTCGTCGCGTGGTGCGCCCAGACGCCCGCGTAGCAGTCCGCCTGCAGCTCCGCCTTCACGGCGTTGCTGTCCGCACCCGTCCGCCCGTCCTGCGACCGGCTCAGCGTGCCCATCAGGTCCTGCACATGGTGCCCGTACTCGTGCGCGACGACGTACGCCTGCGCGAACGCCCCGCCGCTCGCGCCGAACGTCGTCCGCAGCTCGTCGAAGAACCCCAGGTCGAGAGAGACCTTCCGGTCGCCGGGGCAGTAGAAGGGCCCGACCGCGGTGCTCGCCGACCCGCACGCCGTGCCCACCCGCTGACCGAAGAAGACCGTCGGGGAGGACGTGTACGTGCCGCTGCGGCGCTCGAACTCCTGGTCCCAGTAGTCCTGCACGCTGTTGACCACCGCCACGACGCGGCAGTCGTCCTTGGTGTTCGCGTCCTGTCCGGTACGGCAGCTCTGCTGGACCTGAGCGAGCGCGGAGACCGTGGCCACGGGCTGGCCGGTCCCCTCGGCGAGCCCGAGCCGGTCCGGCCCGACCCCGAGGAAGAGCCCCAGAAGGAGCGTGATCAGCCCGGCGATGCCGCCGACGGTCGCCCTGCCGCCCGGGATGCGGCTGCCGCGCACGTCCTGCACCTCGGAGGTGTCCAGCCTGGCGTCGTCGTCGAACTGCATGTCGTCATCGTCGCCCGGCACCCCCTGGCCGAGCGCCGGGCGCTGACCCGAACGAGGGACAGTGTGATGCGCGGCTCGAACACCCGCACACAGAAAAAATGCTTGCACGGCCCCGTTAGACTTGGCCCATGGCCATTCTCCTCGCGCATTAGACGGCGGGAACGTCCTCAGCCGTCCACCCCGCCAAACAACCCGCCCTGGAGTCTGTCCGTGATCTCCGCCTCCGGTATCGAGCTGCGTGCCGGCGCCCGCGTCCTCATCGAGTCCGCCACCTTCCGTGTCGCCAAGGGCGACCGCATCGGCCTGGTCGGCCGCAACGGCGCCGGCAAGACCACCCTCACCAAGTGCCTCGCCGGCGAGGGCATCCCCGCCGGCGGCACCATCACGCGCTCCGGCGAGGTCGGCTACCTCCCGCAGGACCCCCGCACCGGCGACCTCGACGTGCTCGCCCGCGACCGCATCCTCTCCGCGCGCGGCCTGGACACCCTGATCCGCAAGATGCGGGAGAACGAGCAGCGCATCGCGAACGGCTCGGGTGCCACCCGCGAGAAGGCCCTGAGGCAGTACGAGCGCCAGGAGACGGAGTTCCTCACCAAGGGCGGGTACTCCGCCGAGGCCGAGGCCGCCACCATCGCCGCCGCGCTCAATCTGCCGGACCGGGTGCTCGGCCAGCCCCTGCACACTCTCTCCGGCGGTCAGCGCCGCCGTATCGAGCTGTCCCGCATCCTCTTCTCCGACGCGGACACGCTGCTCCTCGACGAGCCGACGAACCACCTCGACGCCGACTCGATCGTCTGGCTGCGCGACTACCTCAAGACCTACCGCGGCGGTTTCATCGTGATCTCTCACGACGCCGACCTGGTCGAGACGGTCGTGAACAAGGTCTTCTACCTGGACGCCAACCGCGCCCAGATCGACGTCTACAACATGGGCTGGAAGCTCTACCAGCAGCAGCGCGAGGCCGACGAGAAGCGCCGCAAGCGCGAGCGGCAGAACGCCGAGAAGAAGGCCGCCGCGCTGCACTCGCAGGCCGACAAGATGCGTGCCAAGGCCACCAAGACGGTCGCCGCGCAGAACATGGCGAAGCGGGCCGACCGGCTGCTCGCCGGCCTCGACGCCGTACGGGTCTCCGACAAGGTCGCCAAGCTCCGCTTCCCCGACCCCGCGCCCTGCGGCAAGACCCCGCTGACGGCCGAGGGCCTGTCGAAGTCGTACGGCTCCCTGGAGATCTTCACCGACGTCGACCTGGCCATCGACAAGGGCTCGAGGGTGGTCATCCTCGGCCTCAACGGCGCCGGAAAGACGACCCTGCTGCGGCTCCTCGCCGGTGCCGAGCAGCCGGACACCGGCGCGGTCGTCCCCGGCCACGGCCTCAAGATCGGCTACTACGCCCAGGAGCACGAGACCCTCGACCCGGAGCGCTCGGTCCTGGAGAACATGCGCTCGTCCGCCCCCGACCTGGACCTGGTCGAGGTCCGCAAGGTCCTGGGCTCCTTCCTGTTCTCCGGCGACGACGTCGACAAGCCCGCCGGCGTCCTCTCCGGCGGCGAGAAGACCCGCCTCGCCCTCGCGACCCTGGTCGTGTCCTCGGCGAACGTGCTTCTCCTCGACGAGCCCACCAACAACCTCGACCTGGCCAGCCGCGCGGAGATCCTCGGCGCGCTGCGCACCTACAAGGGCGCGGTCGTCCTGGTCACGCACGACGAGGGCGCGGTCGAGGCCCTCCAGCCGGAGCGGATCATCCTGCTGCCCGACGGCGTCGAGGACCTGTGGGGCGCGGACTACGCGGATCTGGTCTCTCTCGCCTGAGCCTCGCCCGAGAGCCGGTACCGCTTGATCGAAAGCGTGATCCACGGCGTGATCCACGGCGTATGGATCATTCGGCCGATCCGTGATCCATCATCTGTGTGAGATCTCCTCGTACTGAGGTGTGTCCTACATCAATTTCGCGGCCGAGCCCTTTATCGACAAGGGCTCGGCCGCTGTGCGTCCCTGACCTGGCACTTCGCAGAAAAACCCGTTCGGCCGAACGAACACCACTGTGTGGAATTACAGATTCCACTTGTGGGGACTCGCTCCTGTCGTCAAAACCGTGTCTTACGGACCTTGCCGAATGGGTGGCCATGAACGCTCGGAGGGGTGATCATGAGAGGACCAGAGCGCACTTCCCATGAGGAGGCACGGGTGGCCGAGACTCTGAAGAAGGGCAGCCGGGTAACCGGCGCCGCGCGCGACAAGCTCGCGGCAGACCTGAAGAAGAAGTACGACTCCGGTGCGAGCATCCGAGCGCTGGCCGAGGAAACCGGCCGCTCGTATGGGTTCGTGCACCGGATGCTCAGCGAGTCGGGCGTCACGCTTCGTGGGCGTGGCGGAGCGACCCGGGGCAAGAAGGCCGCGACGTCCTGATTCGGGCGGCCATCGGCTTTCGATGGTGGCCACCCGGTCGGTCAGTCGACCGGCCGGGTGGTTACTGTGCAGTCACTTAGCTTTGCTCTGCTGACCGCACTCATCGGAGGCGCCTTATGGCTTCGCCCGGCCAGGACCTCGGTCCCCTGCTCGACAAGGACGGCGTCCGGCTCACCGTCGACGACGCGATCGCCACGGTCACGCTGACCAACCCGGCCAAGCGCAACGCCCAAAGTCCCGCTCTGTGGCGGGCGTTGGCCGAAGCCGGGCAGCTGCTGCCGGGCACCGTCCGTGTGGTCGTGCTCCGCGGCGAGGGCAAGTCCTTCTCCGCCGGGCTCGACCGGCAGATGTTCACGCCCGAGGGGATCGAGGGCGAGCCGTCCTTCATCGAACTCGCGCGCAGTGGCGACGCCGAACTCGACGCTGCCATCGCCGGGTTCCAGGAGGGCTTCACCTGGTGGCGGCGCAGCGACATCGTGTCCATCGCCGCGGTCCAGGGGCACGCCATCGGCGCGGGCTTCCAGCTCGCCCTGGCCTGTGACCTGCGCGTCGTCGCCGACGACGTGCAGTTCGCCATGCGCGAGACCAGCCTCGGGCTGGTGCCGGACCTCACCGGCACGCATCCCCTGATGGGCCTCGTCGGATACGCCCGGGCGCTGGAGATCTGCGCCACCGGGCGCTCCGTGCTGGCCGAGGAAGCGGTGAGCACCGGCCTCGCGAACCTCGCCGTCCCGGCGGACCAGCTCGACGACGCGGTACGCGACCTCGCGGGAGCGCTTCTCGCCGCCCCCCGGGACGCCGTCATCGAGACCAAGGCGCTGCTGCGCGGCGCACAGGACCGCACCTACGACGAGCAGCGCGGCGCCGAAAGGGCGGCTCAGACCCGACGGCTGCGGGACCTCGCCGGCATCGGCGAATGAGGCTAATGAGGCAGATGAGCGGTGACCAGCACGGCCACCGTCGGGTGATCCGGTAGCGCCTGCTCCACCCTCGCGCGGACCTCCCGGGCCACGTCCAGTGCCCGGAGGCCCGCGCCCACCGCCAGTTCGATCCGGACATGGCGGCGCGGCAGAGCACCGTCGGACTCCCGTTCCCCGATGTGCACCGGCCGGCCCAGCAGGCGGCCGGTCAGGCAGGCCACGCCGGCGACCTCCAGAGCGGCGGCGGCCGCGCGGCCCTCGTCACCATCGCCGGCCTCCGCGGGACGCGGCGCTTCGGGCTGCCGTACGGGAGACGGCTCTGCGCCCTCGTCCAGCAGGGCTGTCACCCGTAGGTCCACCTCCGCCAGGGCCAGACCGAGGTGTTCCGCCGCGGCCGTCGAGAGAACCGCACGCACGCGTGCCGCCGTCGTCGGCAGTGGCTCCGTCGGCGCGGCCTCGAACTCCGCCGTCAGGCGCAGCGGTCCGGGCGGCAGCGCGCTCGGCGGAGGCGGTACGACGGGCTCGTCCGCGTCCTCCGGGTCGGCGAGGCCGATCCGCACCGGACCCAGCCGTACGTCCCGCAACTCGTCCACCGAACGCCGGAGCACCGCTCCGGCCGCGTCCTCGGAGATCCACGCGCCGTCGCTCGGGCCGCCCAGGGGCAGAAGTCTGCCGAGCCCCAGCTGATGTCGTACCGCCTGCGTCCACCGCTCAGCCGTCATTCCTCCAGCCTGCCGCATCCCCGGCGCGGGAACGCGCAACCCCACTTACGGTGGTTCAAGGACGACGACCGAAAGGGACGTACGGCGATGACCGACATGACGGAGCCGAACCGCGCGCAGGCCCCCGAGGGCGAGAAGGAGCCACAGGCACAGAGCCCCCGCAAGACCGTCAAACGCGGTGGCGGGGACCCGGCGACCCGCGGGCGGACCACCATCGCCGACGGTGTCGTGGAGAAGATCGCCGGGCTCGCCGCCCGGGACGTCCTCGGCGTGCACGCGATGGGGAGCGGACTGAGCCGTACCTTCGGGGCGGTGCGGGACCGGGTGCCCGGCGGGTCGAAGTCCGTGACCCGCGGGGTCAAGGCCGAGGTCGGCGAGGTGCAGACCGCGCTCGACCTGGAGATCGTCGTCGAGTACGGCGTGTCGATCGCCGACGTGGCCCGGGCCGTACGGGAGAACGTCATCGCCGCGGTGGAACGTATGACCGGCCTCGAGGTCGTCGAGGTCAACATCGCCGTGAGTGATGTGAAGCTGCCGGACGAAGAGGACGAGGAGCCGGAGTCCCGGCTCCAGTGACGCATCCGTGACCGAAGAACGAAGGGAGGCACCATGAGCATGGCTGTGGTCGGCATGATCGCCGGCATGGCGCTGGGTTTCGCCGGGTACTTCGGCGGGTTCGGCGCCTTCCTGCTGGTGGCGGCGCTGGGCGCCATCGGTTTTGTCGTCGGCCGGTTCCTGGAGGGGGACCTGGAGATCGGCGACTTCTTCCGTACCCGTGACGACCGGCGCGACCGGCGGCCGTGACGACCGTGACCCCAGTGAGCAGCGAGGCCGGCGAGCTGCGCAGACCCCTGACCGCCGTCGCGCCCGGCGAGCGCGGAGCGACCCGGATCGCCGACCGGGTCGTCGCGAAGATCGCCTCGCAGGCGGCGCGCGAGGCGGTCGGTGAGCTGCCCGCCGATGCCGCGCCCCCGTACGCCACCGTCGTGGTCCACCACGACGTCGCCCGGATCCGCCTCCATCTCGAACTCGACTACCCCTGCGACATCGGCGCCCGTTGCCGTCGGGTGCGTCATCAAGTGGTCGAGCGGGTAGGCGCGTTGGTGGGCATGGAGGTACCGGAGGTCGCCGTCCAGGTGGAACGGCTGCATCCGGTGCCGACACACGGCGCGGCACAGGGGAGGACGCGATGAGCGAGCCCCAGGGCTCCGAGGGCACCACACAACGACTGCCGGTCATCGAGAAGGCGGCCGACACGGACCAGCTCGACCAGGCGGCCTCGGCGGCCGCCTACGGGCCACCACCAGTCCTGGAGGGCGAAGGAGGCGGGGACGGGCGCTTCTGGTCGGCACGGCGCGTGCCCGCGGGCATCGTCGCCCTGCTGCTCCTGGTCGTCGCCGGATTCTTCCTGTACGACATCGCAAGCGTCCGCGCCGACCGGCCGGCCATGAGCTGGCGCCGCGAACTGGCCCGGCAGCTCGCCGAACGGCCCCTGGACGACACCTGGGTGCTCGTCGGCGCCGGCGTAGCCCTGGCCCTCGGCCTGTGGCTGATCGTGCTGGCGGCCACGCCCGGTCTGCGGGCCGTGCTGCCGATGCGCCGCGCCCACGCCGACGTACGCGCCGGGCTGCACCGGGACGCGGCCGCCATGGTGCTGCGCGACCGGGCCATGGAGGTCGCCGGCGTGCAGTCCGTACGGGTGCGGATGGGCCGCTCGAAGGCCGACGTCCGCGCGGTCTCCCACTTCCGTGAACTGGACGACGTACGCGCCGACTTGGACGCCACGCTCGCCGAAGCGATCAGGGGGCTGGGGCTTGTCCGGCCGCCCGCGCTGTCGGTGCGCGTGGCCCGCAGCGGACGGAAGGGGTGAGCGCGGTGCTCAGGACCGTCAACCGAGTGCTGATCGGGGTGGTCGGGCTCGTGCTGGTCGTGGTCGGCGGGGCGGCGCTGGCCGTCGGACTCGGCCTGAACCCGCCGTCCTGGTGGATCCACGACGGCCGGCACGACGTCCTCCTCGACGACTCCGAGCGGACCCGCTGGCAGGACGCCGGCTGGTGGTGGCCGACGGTCCTCGCCGTGCTCGCCGTCCTCGTGCTGCTCGCCCTGTGGTGGGTCACCGCGGTACTGCGCCGCCACCGCCTCACCGAGGTCCTCGTCGACACCGGCGACGGCGAGGGCGCGCTGTTGCGGGGCCGGGCCCTGGAGGGCGTACTCGCGGGCGGGGCGGGGGAGTCGGACGGCGTGGCCCATGCTCAGGTCCAGCTGACCGGCCGACGCACGGCCCCGGAGGCCCGCGTACGACTCCGGCTGGAGCCGCACGCGGATCCGGGGACGGTCCTGTACCACCTGACGACGGAGGCACTGACACACGCGAGGGATTCGGCGGGCTTGGCGTCACTTCCGGCAGAGGTGCGGCTGACGGGCGTCAAGCACCGTGCGGAAAGGGTCAGTTGAGGGAACTCAGAACCCGTGCCGCATCCCACCGTCGACAGGCAACATGATCCCCGTCAGATAGGACGCGGCCGGCGACAGCAGGAACGCCGCCGCACGCCCGAATTCCTCCGGCATCCCATACCGCCGCAACGGAATCCGCGACTCGTTGGCAGCCCGCGTGGCCTCCGGATCCGCGGACAACCCGTCCAGCTCGCGCACGCGATCCGTGTCGATACGAGACGGCAGCAGCCCCACGACCCGAATCCCCCGCGGCCCCAGCTCGTCCGCGAGCGACTTGGCGAACCCGGCGAGCCCCGGCCGCAGCCCGTTGGAGATCGTCAGCCCCGGAATCGGCTCGTGCACCGACCCGGACAGCACGAACCCGATGACCCCGCCCGCGTCCAACTCGGCGGCAGCCGCCCGCGCGAGCCGCACCGCCCCCAGGAACACCGACTCGAACGCGGACTCCCACTGCTCGTCCGTGTTGTCGGCGAGGAACCCCGGCGCCGGCCCCCCGACGCTGACGAGGATGCCGTCGAAGCCCCCGAAGTGCTCGCGCGCGGCAGCGATCAGTCGCTCCGGCGCCGACGGGTCGGCGTTGTCGACGGCCACTCCGACGGCGTTCGCTCCCAGCTCGCCCGCCGCGGCAACCGCCCGCTTCTCGTCCCGCCCGGTGACGACGACCTTCGCCCCGTCGGCGACGAGCTCGCGCGCCGCGGCGTTGCCCAGCCCGCGGGTGGCTCCGGTGACGACGTACACACGGTCCTTCAGTCCAAGATCCATGGTCCCTATCCTGCCTCCTCGCCCCCGAACAGGGTGAGGGCGGTGTTCACCAGACCGATGTGGCTGAACGCCTGCGGGAAGTTGCCGAGCTGGACGGCGGCCACCGGGTCGTACTCCTCGGACAGTAGTCCCACGTCGTTGGCGAGGCCCAGGAGCCGTTCGAACAGTTCCCGCGCCTCCTTCGTCCGGCCCGTCATGTGCAGCGCGTCCGCGAGCCAGAACGAGCACACGAGGAAGGTGCCCTCGCCGCCGGGCAGTCCGTCGACGGCGGTCTCCTCGGCGCTGTAGCGGCGTACGAGGCCGCCGTGGTCCAGTTCCGCGCGGATCGCGTCGATGGTGCCCACCACGCGCGGGTCGTCGGGCGGCAGGAAGCCGACGCGCGGGATCAGCAGCAGCGAGGCATCGAGTTCGCGGGAGCCGTAGTACTGGGTGAAGGTGTTCCGCCCGGGGTCGTAGCCCTTCGCGCACACCTCGCCGTGCACCTCGTCGCGCAGCGCGCGCCAGCCGTCCACGTCGCCGCTCAGATCCGGGTAGTTCTCCAGGGCACGCACGGCGCGGTCGGCGGCGACCCACACCATCACCTTCGAGTGGACGAAGTCACGGCGGCCGCCGCGCACCTCCCACAGCCCCTCGTCCGGCTGCCGCCACGAGGACCGGAGGAACTTCAGCAGGACGCTCTGCAGGGACCACATGTGCGGCTTGGCGGGCAGGCCCGCCCGCCGGGCCAGCGACAGCGAGTCCATGACCTCGCCGTACACGTCCAGCTGGAGCTGTTTCACGGCCTCGTTGCCGATTCGTACGGGCTTGGAGCCGCAGAAACCGGACAGCCACGGCAGCTCGTACTCGGGCAGCCGGCGCTCGCCCGCGAGCCCGTACATGATCTGGAGGTCCGCCGGGTCGCCGGCGACCGCGCGCAGCAGCCAGTTCCGCCAGGCCTCGGCCTCCTCCAGATAGCCGCAGGACACCAGGGCGCCCAGGGTGAGAGTGGAGTCGCGCAGCCAGCAGTAGCGGTAGTCCCAGTTGCGCACCCCGCCCAGCTCCTCGGGCAGCGAGGTGGTGGCCGCGGCCACGATGCCGCCGGTCGGCCGGTAGGTGAGCGCCTTCAGGGTGATCAGGGAACGGACCACGGCGTCCCGGTGCGGACCGTCGTAGCGGCAGCGGGCCGCCCACGCCTGCCAGTCGGCGACGCTGCTCTCCAGCGTCTCGTACGGGTCGATCAGCGGCGGGCGCCGCTCGTGAGAGGGGTGCCAGGTGAGCACGAAGGCGACCTTCTCGCCCTTCTCGACGGTGAACTCGGAGTGCGTTCCGAAGTGCTCGCCCCAGGTACGCACCGGGGGCTCGCTGCGCAGCCACGTCGAGTCGGGCCCCGCGACGGCCACCCGGTGCCCGCCGGACCTGCGCACCCACGGCACGATCGAGCCGTAGTCGAAGCGCAGCCTGAGCGTGCTGCGCACGGTGACCCGGCCGCCGAGACCTTCCACGATGCGTACGACGTCGGGGGAGCGGTGGCGCTGCGGCATCAGGTCGGTGACACGCACCGTGCCCTCGTCCGTCTCCCACTCGGTGTCCAGGACGAGGGTGCCGGGGCGGTAGGCACGCCTCGTACACCGGTCCGCGCCCTTCGGAGCGATCCGCCAGTGGCCGTTCTCCTCGTCGCCGAGAAGTCTGGCGAAGCAGGCCGCCGAGTCGAAGCGGGGCAGGCAGAGCCAGTCGACGGAGCCGTCCAGGCCGACCAGGGCTGCGGTCTGTTCGTCGCCGATGAGGGCGTAGTCCTCGATACGGGGGTGCACGGAGTGCGGGTTCCCGGACCTGCGGTGCGGCAATCCGGGGCGGGGCCGGGCGGGTGAAACGGGGTTCGTTCCGGTGTCCCTACACCGTCGCCGGTTCCGTCTCCTCCGTGGTCTCCTCGGCCTCCGCCGCCCGCCGGTCGCGGAGCTCCCGACGGACCAGGACCACCCAGCCGATCGGGACGCCGATGGAGAACAGCCACCACTGGTAGGCGTACGCGTAGTTCAGCGCGGCGTCCTCGTTGCCGGGCTTGCCCATCAGCTCCGGGGTGTCGCCCTTCGGCTCGGGCGCGGTCTGGGCGAGGTAGCCGCCGAGTACCTGGACGCCGAGGCGCCGCGCCTGCTGCTCGCTGTTGATCAGCATGACCATCCGGTCCGGCAGGCCCTTGAGGTTCTTGATGCCGCTCGCCGCGGTCGTCTCGTCGGGCATCAGCCGCCCGGTGACGGTGATCTCGCTCTTCGGGGGCGCCGGGACCTTCGGGAACGCGGTCTGGCTCGCGCCGTCCGCGGGGATCCAGCCCCGGTTGACGAGCACGACCTTGCCGTCGTTCAGGACGAAGGGGGTCAGGACGTGGTAGCCGACCTCGTCGTCCGAGTTGGTGCGGCGGCGGACGACGACCTCGTCGTCGGTGTCGAAGTGACCCTTCGCGGTCACCGCGTGGTACCGCTCGTTCGTGGTGACCGTGTGTCCCGGGGAGGTCATCTTCTCCACGGGCACCGGGTCGGCGGACAGCGCGTCGGCGACCAGCTGGTTCCGGGCGCTGCGCTCCTCGTAGCGGTGCATCTGCCAGATACCCAGCCTGATCATCGTGGGGATGAGGAGGAGGGAGACCAGCGTGAGGATCACCCACTGCCGGGACAACAGGAAGCGGTACACCCCACGACCGTACAACTCGGGCCGTGGGGTGTTTCCGGAGGGGGGTGCTCAGACGCGGTCGACGATGCCCACCTTTCCCTCCGCGCGGGCGCAGTGGGCGCCGCAGAACCATTGACCCTCGACCTCGACGCCCTGACCGATGATCTGCACACGACAGTGCTCGCAGATGGGTGCCATGCGGTGGATCGCGCAGGAGAAGCAGTCGAAGACGTGCACCGCACCCTGCGCGTGCACCTCGAAGGTCATTCCGTAGTTGTTGCCACATACTTCGCAGGTCGCCATGGGCCACAGGGTGAGCCGTCGACGCGACGCGGGCGAGCGGGCGCCGGGCGAGTCGCCCGGCAATCACCCGTCCGTACGGTCATCTCTACGGCTTTATGGTCATCCCTCCGACGCCGGCTCCACGTTGCCGAGGAGTTGTCCGAACGCCGCCTCGTCGACGACCGGTGTGCCGAACTGCCGCGCCTTGACCACCTTCGACGTGCCCGAGTCCGGGTCGTTCGTGACGAGCAGGCTGGTCAGCCGGGAGATGCTGGTGGCGACGTGCAGTCCGGCCTCGATCGCGCGGTCCTCCAGGAGGTCGCGCTCGATCGACGTGTCCCCGGAGAACGCGATGCGCATGCCCTGCTTGAGTGGTTTGCCCTCTTCGTACCGCCCGGGGTTGGGGTAGGGGCACGCGGGCCTCTTGCGGGCGGGGCGCCAACTGGTGGGCTGGTAACTGCCGTAGCTCGGCTGCTGCTGCCGGGGCACCGCCCGGTCCGTCCACTCGGTCAGCGGCCGGCATTCGTGCAGTGGCAGCCGTACGCCGCCCGCGGCCGCGGCCCTGAGGCTCGGCCGGAACGCCTCCGCGAGCACGCGCGCGTCATCGAGGGCATGGTGCGCCCGCTGCTGTACGACGCCGAAGTGCGCGGCCAGCGACTCCAGCTTGTGATTGGGCAGCGGCAGGCCCAGCTCCTTGGAGAGCGCGATGGTGCACAGCCGCTGCCGCACCGGCGCCTCGCGCGCCGCGCGCGCGTACTCGCGGGCGATCATCTGCCAGTCGAAGACGGCGTTGTGCGCGACGAGCACCCGGCCGTCCAGGCGGGCCGAGAACTCCTCGGCGATCTCCTGGAAGAGGGGCGCGCCCTCCAGCACGTCACTCGTCAGCCCGTGGATCCACACCGGGCCGGGATCGCGCTCCGGGTTGACCAGTGTGTACCAGTGGTCCTCGACCTCGCCGTGTACGTCCAGCCGGTACACGGCCGCGGAGATTATCCGGTCGTCCCGGGCCAGGCCCGTGGTCTCCACGTCAACGACCGCGTATCCCTTGGGGTACGCGGTCGGCCACGCTGTGGGGGAGGACACTGCGGTCGTGGAGTCTTCGAGCATGGTTCATGAGGATACGGGCCGCGACTGACAGTCCCTCACGGGGAGCGTCGGTACCGGGCCGCGGGTACCCGCGGTGCGATCCTCCCGGTGTGACCGAACCAACGCATGACGAGGCCCATGGGGGCGCGCTCGGCGCCCGCCTCAACTGGTTGCGGGCGGCCGTCCTCGGGGCGAACGACGGCATCGTGTCCACCGCCGGCCTGGTCGTCGGCGTGGCGGGCGCGACGAGCGACCGATCGGCCCTGCTCACGGCGGGCCTCGCGGGTCTGCTGGCCGGCTCCCTGTCGATGGCGGCGGGGGAGTACGTGTCCGTCTCCGCCCAGCGCGACTCCGAGAAGGCCGCACTCGCCGTGGAGAAGCGGGAGTTGAAGGAGCAGCCGGAGGCCGAACTGGAGGAGCTGACGGAGCTCCTGGAGGAGCGGGGCCTCACCCGTGAGGTGGCCCGGGAGGCGGCCGTCCAGTTGACGGAACGGGACGCTCTGCGGGCCCACGCGCGCGTGGAGCTCGGTATCGACCCCGACGCCCTCACCAATCCGTGGCACGCGGCGTGGGCGAGCTTCCTGGCGTTCACGGTGGGGGCACTGCTGCCGCTGCTGGCGATCGTGCTGCCGGGGGCGGGGTGGCGGGTGCCGGTGACCGTGGTGTCGGTGTTGGGGGCGCTGGTGCTGACGGGGTGGAGCAGTGCGCGGTTGGGGGCGGCGGCTTCCGGCAGGGCGGTGGTGCGGAACGTGACGGGCGGGGCGTTGGCGATGGGGGTCACGTATGCGGTGGGGGCCTTGTTGGGGGCGGCGGGGGTTTAGTCGGGGGTGTCGGCGCCCTCCAGGGTGACGGTCACGTCTTCGCGGTCGGCGAGGGGACTCGGGTCGACGGGTTCGCCGGACTGAGTGCAGGCGTCGAGGATCAGGGACTTGAGCGCCGGCAGCTCACGGAGGGCACCGAGGCCCTGGGGGATGTCGCACCGCAACAGCCGGAGAGTGTGCAGGTCGGTCAGATGCGTGATCCAGCCGAGGTCCAACTGGTCCAGATCCGTGAGGCTCAGAGTGGCCAATGAATCGAGCGAGCGGTGACGCGAGATCTCGCCTGTCTGCGTCGCGCTCGAGAGCCCGAGTGATGTGAGGTGCGGCCAGCGCTCGATGCCGTCCAGCCTCAGGTATCGGGTCTGCGGGAAGAGACTGAGCATGGTGAGCTGAGTACCGACAGGCAGTTCGGCGACGCTCTCCATGAGGACCGGAAAGGCCAGACCTAGGACCCTGAGTTCGGGCATGTCCCGCAGAGTTTCCAGGGACGTTTCGTGGCTCAGGTTGAACAGGCCCAGATTGCTGATCGTCGTCATGGACGTGAGGGCCGACAGATCCTTGAGTTTCTCGTTGTTGCTGAGGTACAGGTCCTTCAGCTCTCTCAGGGCGTGCAGCGGTCCTAGGTCCGTGTGGTTGCCCATCAAGTGCACCGACCGGGTGTTGGGCAGGAGACGGAGCGCCTGGAGTTGTTCCGGCGTGCGCACATCAAGGGAGGCGGCGTCCCAGCGGCTGCCCGCCAGCACCTCCTCGGCGTAGGCCTGTGTGTCGAACGAGCCCCAGGCGTTGCACAACTCGTCCGCCACCCCTGTCCGGGTGTCCTCCCGATACCGCGAAATCACCGAAAGTGCCGCATCCCCCTTCAGTAGCGCCGCCGTCCGCACCACCGCCCCCGCGCTCCGCTCGTTCAGCCCGTCGGGCCCCGGCAGCAGCTCCAGCACCAACTCCCCGACCTTCGCCAGCTCTTCGGCCTCCGTGAGACTCCGCGGCGGCACCAACTCCCCGGCCCGCCCCTGCACCTCCGCCCGCACCTCCGGCTCCAACTCCGGCGCATGCTCCAGACAGGCGGCAGCCAGCAGCACCAGCCGGTGCCGAAGCCGCGGTGCCCGATCGGCCCGGCGCAGCAACTGCCGTAGCAGCCGCCCCCGTTCCTCCACGCGCGCGTGCCCTACGGCCATGCGCACCACGTCGTCCCACTGGTCGTCATGGGCGTTGCGCACCAGCACCCCGAAGTCCCGCGCCTCCACCGCCGCCTTCGCGCCGAGATAGTCCTGGAAGGTGCGGTGGACGAAGTCGACCGCACCCGGCACCGGTTCGCGCAGCAACCCGCTCCGGATCAGCAGGTGCTGGAACACCTGTCCGGCGTCGCCCTCGACCTGCGGCATCGCCGCGAGCCACTCGTCGATCATCTCGACGGCCTCGTCCCGCGCCGCCTCCACCTGGCCGTTCCGGATCAGCCAGTACGCCAGTCTCTGCAGCAGCAGGGTCTGTTCGTCCCGGGTGAGCGTGACGCCCTCGACGCCCAGGATCTCCCGCTCGGTGTCGCGTCGCACGAGCAGCATCTCCAAGGCCGCGTCGTACAACTCCTTGCGCGCACGCGGAAGTTGCATACGCCGGTCCCGGTTCAACGCGCACAGCAGGGCGCACATCAGCGGATTCGTCGCCAGCCGCCCCAGATCCCGCCGGGTCTTCACCGCACGCAGCAGCGAGTTCTCGTACGTGTCCAGCCGCTCCCGATCGCCGTCCTCCCGGCACTCCAGCCGCGCCGACCCGTGCCAGCGGGCGACGAACGCCCGGATGTCGTCCCGCCCCATCGGCAACAGCGAGTGCGCGACGAAGCCCTGCTGTCCCAGCCAGTCCTCCGGCACCGCCGACGGCCGCGTCGTCACCACGTACCGCGCCTCGGGGAAGGCCGCGACCAGCGACTTCAGCCAGTCCTCCGTACGGGCGCGCAGCCGGCTCGGCACCTCGTCCACGCCGTCCACCAGGACCAGCGCCCGCCCCTGGGTCAGCAGCGACTCGGCCCAGCCCGGCGCGGGCGACAGCGGTACGCCCGACGCGCGCAGGAAGTCCTCCGGCAGGGGCAGCGACTCCGCCGCCGTGAAGGACCGCAGCCGCAGTACGAACGGCACGCACCGGTTCCAGTCGGCCAGTTCGGGCCCGAAGCCGCGCCGCGCGGCGTTCAGCGCCAGCCACTGCACGAGCGTCGACTTCCCGGAACCCGCGGACCCGCGCAGCAGCACCCGGTCCGAACTCTCCAGCGCCTGCTCGGCCTTGAGCGTCGCGAGCCCCTGATGGAGCCCGAAACCCGTCGACCGCCCGCCGTCCCCGCTCACCGCCAGGCTGATGTACGACGTGTCCAGCGGCCAGTCCCGGCCCGACCGGCCGAGCGTCAGCCCGAACAGCTCCAGCCGCCCGTGCGTCTCGGTCAGATAGCGCGCGTACCGCTCCTCGAAGTCCAGCGCCGCCGCCTCCGGACGCGCGGCGGCGGTCCGGTCCCGCAGCATCAGCCCGGTCCGTCTCGTCTGCTCCACCGCAGCCCGCGCCGCGAACGACGGGTGGGCGGTGAGCTGTTCGACGAGATGGGCGCAGCACAGCTCCAGCAGCTCGGCGTAGAGCTCGCGCGCCCGCTCGGCCAGGTCCGCGACCGGGCGGCGCAGTCCGGCCGCCAGACGCCCGGGATCCAGGTCCACCGCGAACAACCGGTCCGCGTCGACCGGGCCCGCCGCCGCGAAGGTGTCCTGTACGGCGGCGACGGCCGCCAACCGCTCATGCTCCGGCAGCGAGGCGTACGACGCCGCGATACGGCCGGACAGCACCCGCGCCAGCTTCTCCGGCGCCGCCGGCTTCGGCAGCGGCCGCACCGGGTCGCTCACCAGCCCTGCCCCGGATGCCGGCTTGAGCAGCGACTTCGCGACCGTCGCGGCCACCGTCGACGCCAGCCGGACGAGCACCGTTTCGAGCCCCTGCATACCCGACCTCCCCCTGTCCAGGCAGAGGGCAGCGTAGGCCAGACGGAGGGGGCACTTGGCGGAGATCGCCAAGAAGCAAGCGCGTACCCCCGGTAATACTTGTGGGTAACAACGTCTAGCCGTGGCCGACCAGCGGTTCTACGGTGCACGCATGCCGAACCTCCCCGACGTCGTGGTCTGGTCGATCCCCGCCTTTGTGCTGCTCACCGTCATCGAGATGATCAGCGTCCGCGTTCATCCCGACGAGGACGCGGCCGGCTACGAGACGAAGGATGCCGCGACGAGCATCGGCATGGGACTGGGCAGTCTCGTCTTCGACTTCCTCTGGAAGATCCCGATCGTCGCGATCTACACGGCGATCTACGAACTCACGCCCCTGCGCGTGCCCGTCCTCCTGTGGACCGTCCCGCTGATGCTGCTCGCACAGGACTTCTTCTACTACTGGTCGCACCGCGGCCACCACGTCATCCGCATCCTGTGGGCCTGCCACGTCGTCCACCACTCCAGCCGCAGGTTCAACCTCACGACCGCGCTGCGCCAGCCCTGGACCTCCCTGACCGTCTGGCCGTTCTACGTCCCCCTCATCGCCCT
The DNA here is from genome assembly GCF_000718165.1 of Streptomyces fulvoviolaceus. Classification (GTDB taxonomy): domain Bacteria; phylum Actinomycetota; class Actinomycetes; order Streptomycetales; family Streptomycetaceae; genus Streptomyces; species Streptomyces fulvoviolaceus. The sequence continues at coordinate 57,612 of NZ_JOEY01000039.1, forward strand.
CGGTGTGCACCCGGCCGCCCTGGCGTTCTGCTCCTCGGCGAACCTCGTCTACCAGTTCTGGATCCACACCGAGCGCATCGACAAGATGCCCCGCTGGTTCGAGTTCGTCCTCAACACCCCGTCCCACCACCGCGTCCACCACGCCTCCCAGGGCGGCTACCTGGACCGCAACTTCGGCGGGATCCTCATCGTCTGGGACCGGCTCTTCGGGTCTTTCGTCGCGGAGACCGACCGGCCCGTCTACGGGTTGACCAAGAACATCAACACGTTCAACCCGATCAAGGTGGCCACCCACGAGTACGCCGCGATCATCAAGGACGTCAAGGCGGCCCGGAGCTGGCGCGAGCGGGCGGGGCGGGTCTTCCGGGGACCGGGCTGGGCGCCGGCCCCAGTGCCGGACGCGGCCGAGGAGACCGTGGCCGCGTGAGACGCATCCTGCTCACCTGCTTCGGCCTCGCGGCGGTTACCGACCTCGTCTCCCTGGCGGCCGGATGGGGTGCCGCGCACACCGTCGCCAAGCCCCTTCTGATGCCCCTCCTCGCCGCCTACTGCGCCGTACGCGGTGCCCCGCGGCTCCTCCTCGCCGCACTCCTCCTCGGCTGGGGCGGCGACGTCCTGCTCCTGTCCGACGCCGAGCCGGCCTTTCTCGCCGGCATGACCTCCTTCGCGGCCGGCCATGTCTGCTACCTCGCGCTCTTCAAGACCTACGGCAGCCCACGCGCGCGTGCCGGTCTCCTGGTCCCCGCCTACGCCACCGCCCTCGTCGCCACCGTCGTCCTGCTCTGGCCGGACCTGCCCGCCGACCTGCGCGTGCCCGTCGCCGGCTACAGCGTCCTGCTCACGGCGATGGCGTGCGCGTCCGCCGTCCGGTTCGGGCTCGTCGCCGGGCTGGGCGGTGCGCTGTTCCTGCTCTCGGACACCCTGATCGCGAGCGGTGTCGCCGGCTGGCCCCAGCTCCCGCGGCCCGACCTCTGGATCATGCTCACGTATATCGCCGCGCAGTTCCTGCTGGCCAGTGGCACACTGCGAGCCCTCGAAGCACGCCCGGAGCCGACGACGACGTACGGTGAGATGCGCTCGACCACCCCCTGAGCGCACTCACACCGACGTATCGAGAAGGACCCTCGCCATGCGCGCCACCACCATCCACGCCCCGTTCGACATGCGTGTGGAGGAGGTGCCCGAACCCGTCGTGCAGCTGCCCACCGACGCCGTGGTCCGGGTGCTGCGGGCCTGCATCTGCGGCAGCGACCTGTGGGCGTACCGCGGCGACGCGGCCCGGCAGCCGGGGCTGGGGGTCCCCCCAGGCCTTTAAGGCACTGGGGGAGGATCGGGCCGAGTTCTGGGGCGTAGCCCCCCGGCCTGGTCGAGGAGACCGGCTCCGCGGTGACCACGCTGCGCCGCGGCGACCTCGTGGTCGCGCCCTTCATGTGGTCCGACGGAGTCTGCGACCACTGCCGCGAGGGGCTGACCACCTCCTGCGAGCACGGCGGCTTCTGGGGCTCCGTCGGATACGACGGCGGCCAGGGCGAGGCCGTGCGCGTCCCCTTCGCCGACGGCACCCTCGTCCAGCTGCCCAAGGAGGTGGCCTCCGACGACCACCTGCTGTCCTCCCTGCTGACCCTGTCCGACGTCCTGGGCACCGGCCACCACGCGGCACTCGGCGCCGGAGCCCGCCCGGGCGCCACGGTCGCCGTCGTCGGCGACGGAGCCGTCGGTCTGTGCGCCGTGCTCGCCGCCAAGCGGCTCGGCGCCGAGCGGATCATCGCGCTCGGCCGCCACCAGGACCGTACGGACATCGCGCGCCGCTTCGGCGCCACCGACGTCGTCGCCGAGCGCGGGGACGCGGCCGTCGAGGCCGTCCGTGAGCTCACCCGCGGCCAGGGCGCCCACGCCGTCGTCGAGGCCGTCGGCACCGAGCAGTCGATGCGTACGGCGATCAACATCGCCCGCGACGGCGGCGCCGTCGGCTGGGTCGGCGTGCCGCACGGCAGCGGCACCGGTGTCGACCTCGGGGTCATGTTCGACCGGAACATCGCGCTGCGCGGCGGCGTCGCACCGGTGCGTGCGTACATCCCCGAGCTGCTGCCCGACGTCCTGGACGGCACCGTGGACGCCTCGCCCGTCTTCGACATGACCGTCGACCTGGACGGCGTCCCCGACGGCTACAAGGCGATGGACGAACGCACCGCTCTCAAGGTGCTCGTCACCAACTGAGGCTGAAAAGGCCTCACCAGCGGATCGGCACCGGTAGCGCCGTCAGCAGTCCCGACACCACGACCACCAGCCCCAGCGCGACGACCTCCGCCCGCGCGGGGACACAGGCAGCCAGTGGGTCGGGCGCCCGGCGCAGCCGGATCCGCGCCCACAGGGCGAGCCCGGCGACGGCGGCCACGAGGAGCACCTTGGCGAGCAGGGTGCGCCCGTACGCCGTGTCCGTCAGCTGTTCCAGGACGGTGCCGGGCGGCATGCGGCGCAGTGAACTCCACACCCCGGTCGCGGTGATGGCGGCGAGCAGGACGGCCGCCACGCGCGCGTAGAGGCCGAGCAGCGCCGCGCTCGCCTCCGCGGGGCCCCAGGTGCGCAGCGTCCGCAGCACGTGCAGCAGACCGCCCGCCCACAGTGCCGCGCACGTCAGGTGCGCCAGCGTCAGCCCGGAGCCGAGCAGTGCGCCGTGCTCGGTCGCGGGATGCGCGCGCAGGGCCTCCGCCACGACCACCGCGGCCAGCGGCCAGACCTGGGTCGCGGGGCGGCGTGAGAGGGCACAGAGACCGGCCGCGAGGAACGCGTTGACCTCCAGCAGGGCCAGCTTGCCGTCCCGCGACTCGTAGAGGCCGCCGACGTCGATCTCGGAGAGGCTGTGCGGCACCAGGTTGCCGGTCGCCACCACCGAGGCGAGCCCCAGCGCGGCGACGAAACCGGCGGCGGCCGCGTACGGGGCCCAGGCGCGGGGCGCGGCCGGGGGAGCGCCGGGCACGGAACGGCCCAGCCGGCCCACGAACAGCTCGCCCACCGGCACGCACAGCGCCGCGAACAGCACCGCCCGCAGCAGCGCCACACCGCCGACGCCGGGCGCGGCGGCCTCGCCGGTGCCGCGCAGCGCGGTGGACGGGCCGAGCAGCGGGATCAGCGCGGCCAGCGCCACCAGGACGAGGACGGCGACCGCGCGGCCGGCACCGGGGCGCCGCGCGGGCCCGCTAGCGTCGGCCACCCCGGCGGTGGGTCTTATCAAGGTCACCTCAAGATCTTCACCAGACCGGGCGGAACCGGGCAAGTGCAGGGAAACAACTGGCGGTACGGCATTCCGCCCATAGGTACGTTTCCGGCCCGGCCGTCGCTCAGGCCCAGCACGCGGCGTCGGTTCCCCAGGGCCCCGGCGGCCGGGACCAGATGGCGGGCCCGCCCTCGAAGGAGACCGGCGGCAGGGCGTACCGCAGCCGCCCCAACCGGCTGTCCGTCTCCGCGAGCCACGGGTCCGGCCCGTCGTACGAGGCGTCCATGGCGTCATCCGACCCGACCCCGTTCACCAGCCACTCCGCCGTCCGCGCCAGCGCGAGTCGCACGACCCGGCTGCCGCCCTCGTACGACTGCTCGGTCAGCGCCCGCAGCACCGCCGCCGCCAGCAGATATCCCGTCCCGTGGTCGAGGGCCTGCGCGGGCAGTGCTCCCGGCTGCTCCACCGACCCCTCGACGGTGGCGATCCCGGTGGCCACCTGCACCAGGCTGTCGAAGCCCCGTCGTTCACGCCAGGGCCCGTACGCGCCCCACGCCGACACCTGCGCCACCACCACTCCGGGCCGCCGTTCGGCCAGCGCGTCCGGCGAGAGCCCGAACCGGTCCAGGGCGCCCGGCCGGTATCCGGTGACGACCACGTCGGCCGCCGCGAGCAGGTCCTCGAACGCACGCCGGTCGACGGCCAGATCCAGCGTCGTCGACCGTTTCCCGAAGCCCGTGTCGGCCTGCTGGTCGGGCAGTTCGGGAAACCGCGGGCCGTCCACGCGCAGCACGTCCGCGCCCAGCAGGGCAAGCGTGCGGGTGGCGACCGGGCCGGCCAGGACCCTTGTCAGGTCCAGGACGCGGAGTCCGGCGGCAGGAAGCAGGGGATTCCCGTCGACAGGCGCGAGCACGCGCGCGCGTGCGGAGTCCAGGCGCTCGCGCTCGACGAGCGGCCGGCGGGCCACCTCGGCGGCCTGCTCCTGCGCGGCCCACGCCTCGGGCGTCCGCAGCGCGACGGCGAGGCCCCCGGCCGCGTACACGGCCTCCTCGACCTCCAGCGAGGACCGCTCGGCGAGTGCCCCCTCGACGGCGGCCACGTCGTCCCGCACCCCCAACACGTCCAGCAGCCGTGCCCGGTGATGCGGATAGTTCGCGTGCGTGCGCACCCACCCGTCCGCCGTCCGCCAGAACCGGGACAACGGAGCGAAGTTGATGGGTGCACGCCCGTCGATCAACAGATGACGCTCACTGTGGAACGCCGTCGCGACGGCCCCGTCGTCCACCCGTACTCCGGGGATCTGGGCGAGCCCGGCCCGCCGTGCCCCGAACTCGGCGCCGGCCAGCGCGCACGCACCGACGCAGGCCCGTGCCAACTCCCGTACGGGAAGGCGCGCTTGGAGAGCGCCTTCCCGCACCACGGTCGTCACGCGCGGGAGCAGGGCGGGATCGCCGCCGACCGCGGACCAGGCAGAGTTGATACCAGTCATGACTGCACTATGCAGTATTGACTTAATCAACACATTGACCGGTCCGGGTCTCCCTGGGGGCCCTGTGGGTCTCCTACTTGGTGACCGCGTCCAGCGCGTCCACAGTTCCCCAGCCGTAGAAGCCGTTGCGGTTCTTCGAGCCCTCGCACACCGCGTCGACCTTGCCGTCGCTGTTGATGTCGTACGGGTCCGTGCACGGCGTGGCGTCGGCCTCGGCGTACAGCAGGGCCTTCACCAGGGCCGGAGAGGCGTACGGATGCGTTGACTTGATCAATGCGGCGACGGCCGCGACATGCGGCGAGGCCATCGACGTACCGGCCATGTAGCCCCACTTGCCGCCGGGCAGCGTGCCCAGGATCAGACCGCTGGTCGCGGGCGGCTCCGGCTTCTGGTACGACGTGGAGTCGCCGCCGGGCGCGGCGACGTCGATGACGCCCAGGCCGTAGTTGGAGAAGGACGACTTGATGCCCTTCGCCCCGGTCGCCGCGACCGTCACGACACCCGGCAACTGGGTCGGTATGTCGTAGCACTTGGACGGGTCGATCACCCGGTCCGAGGGCGTGCCGTCGTTCGGCGAGGACGGGTCGGTGATCTCGTCGGCCGTGAGGTCGTAGTTCTCGTTGCCGGCCGCGGCCACGTTGACCACGCCCTTCTTCTCCGCGTACCGCGAGGCCCGGGTGATGGCGTCCACGAGGGCCTTCTGGTCCGGGTCGTCCGTGCAGTTGAAGTACCACGGGTCGGTGTAATAGCTGTTGTTGGTGACGTCGACGCCGTGCGTGGCCGCCCACATGAAGCCGCAGACCACGGCCTCGGTGTAGAAGTAGCCGGCGGTCGTCGACACCTTGATGCCGGCCACCTTCACGCCGGGCGCGACCCCCGTCATGCCGACGCCGTTCTTGGCGGCCGCGATCTCGCCGGCCACGTGCGTGCCGTGCGGGCTCTCCGACGCGCTCGGCCGCCACGCCCCGTCGGTCGTGTCCGGCTTGCCCGTCACACAGTTGACCGACGCGGCCCGGTTGAAGTTCGGCGCGATGTCGGGGTGGGTGTCGTCGACGCCGGTGTCGATCACGGCGACCGTCACCTTGCTGCTGCCGAGCGACTTCTCGTGCGCCTTGTCCGCCTTGATGGCGGGCAGGTCCCACTGCAGGGACTCGAGCGGGTCCTGCTCGGCGGTGGCATCGGCCGAGGCCTTGGCGATCTCGGCCGAGCTGAGCGCCTTCGGCGTCCCCTCGTCGGTCGTCGACTGCGCGGGCAGCGGCGCGTTACGGGTGTTGCCGGCCGACTCGACCCCGCGGACCTTGCGGATGGTCTTGGCGAAGTCCGGGTTCGACGAGTGGACGACGATCACGCCGATCTTGTCGTACGACGTCACGATCGTGCCGCCGGCGTCGGCGATGGCCTTCTTCACCTGAGCCGAAGGGCCGGACCCGGGACGGACGTTGACCACATAGCTGAGAGCGGTCGCGTCGGCCGTACCGACCGAGGCGAGGACGTCGTTCACGGCGCCGGTGACACCGGCCACCGTGTCGGGCACGGTGGCCGCGGACGCCGTGGCGCCCGGCAGGAACGCGAGGGCGGTCGCCGTGGCCATCCCGAGCGGGATGGCGATCGCGCGCCGGTAGCGCGGGTGAGGCGCTGTCATAGGAAAGTGTCTCCAGTTCGTTCGTGGTGCGAGCGGACCGTGCGGGAGGTCCTTGAGGGTGCTGCCCTTGGGTGGTGAAGTCATGTGCCGCGCGGGTCACTTGACCGCGCGCAGCGCGTTGACGAGGCCGGAGCCGTAGAAGCCGTTGGCCTTCTTGCCGCCCTCGCACACCGCGTCCTGCGTGCCGTCGCCGTCCTGGTCGTACGACACCGGGCAGTTCAGGCTGTCCGCCTGCGTCTTGAGCAGCCACTGCAGTTGGGCCGGGGTCGCCTTCGCGTGCGTCGACTTCAGCAGCGCCGCGACGCCCGCGGCGTGCGGAGAGGCCATCGACGTGCCCTGCAGGAAACCGTACGAGTTGTTCGGCAGCGTGGACAGGATGCGGCCGTTCTTCGACGGGGTGTCCGGGATCTGGTAGAGCCGGTCGCCGCCCGGGGCCGCGACGTCGACGACGCCGTAACCGTACGAGGAGTAGTACGACTTGACGTTGTTCACGCCCGTCGCGCTGACCGTGACGACACCCGGGAGCATCGTCGGCACGTCGAAGCACTCGTGCGGGTCGATGGTCCGCTCGACCGGCGTGGAGTCGTCGGGGCTGCTGTCGTCGACGATGGCGTCCGAGTCCAGGTCGTGGTTGGAGTTGCCCGCCGCCGCGACGTTCAGGGTGCCCTTCTTCTGGGCGTACAGCGAAGCCCGGTTGACCGCGTCGACGATCGCCTTCTGGTCCGGGTCGCCGAGGCAGTTGTACAGCCACGGGTCCACGTAATAGCTGTTGTTCGTGATCTCCACGCCGTGGTCGGCGGCGAACACGAAGGCGCACACGACGCTCTCCGGGTAGAAGAGGCCGTTGCTCGGGTCGGTCACGTTGATGCTCGAGACCTTCACACCGGGCGCGACTCCGGCCACGCCGATGCCGTTGCGGGCCGCGGCGATCTCACCGGCCACGTGCGTGCCGTGGTAGTCGTCCACGGTGTACGGCCGCCAGGCGCCCTCGCTGGTGTCCGCGACGCCGCCGTCGCAGTTGGCCGACTGCGAGGCGGAGAAGTTCGGCGCGATGTCGGGGTGGGTGTCGTCGACGCCGGTGTCGATCACGGCGACGGTCACCTTGCTGCTGCCCGGGTTGATCTGCGCGGCCTTGTCGGCGCCGATCGCCCTGAGGTCCCACTGGTCGGACTCGAGGGGCTCGCTCTCCGCGTCGGCGGCCGAGGCGCTCTCGGCCTTCGCGGCCTGCTCCTTGGTCAGGACCTGTACCGCGCCCTCGTCCGTGGTCCCGGCGACCGACAGCGGCGAGGTACGTGTCGCACCCGCCGACTGGACGCCGCGCACGGCGCGTATCTGCGCCCCGAAGTCGGGGTTGGCCGAGTGGATGACGATCACGCCGATCTTCTCGTACGTGATCACCACTGTCCCGCCGGCCGCGACGATCGCCTTCTTGACCGACGCGATCGTGCGGTGGTCCACCTTGGTGTTGACGACATACGACAGGTTCGGCGCGTCCGCGGCCTGAGCCGTGGTCTCCGCATAGGGGGCGGCCGACGCCGCGGCGGGCAGGAAGCCGAGCGAGGCCGTCAGCGACAGCACGACGGGCACGGCGAGCGCGAGACGACGTCTGGAACGCGTCTGGGACATGGGGTCTCCACATCGTCCGGAAACGAAACCGCCCGAGACACAGATGGTGCTCGGGCAGGTACATGACGGGGTCGTGCAGGGCGAAGTTATCGCCCGAAGTCGCTGGCCAGCAATGACTTACGGGAGGTGACTTCGGAAAGACGCCCTCGTTGTTGAACCGGTCCTTGCGCGCCGCCGTGACCTTGGGCAGGGAACGCGAGGACACTCGCCCCCGATTCCCGTCACAACCGCACCCGCAACGCGAGGAGACTCCGTGGCCACCGACGCACCGCCACCCTCGAAAGAGCAACACAAACTCCCCACCACCGAGGAGTTCACCGAGGTGCAGGAGAGCGCGGAGTTCGGTGAACTGCGCCGCTCCCACCGCTCCTTCGCCTTCCCGCTGACCGTCGGATTCATCGCCTGGTACCTGCTGTACGTCCTGCTGTCGAACTACGCGGGCGACTTCATGGGCACCAAGCTCTTCGGCAACATCAACGTGGCCTTCGTCTTCGGTATCGCCCAGTTCCTCACCACGTTCCTCATCGCCTGGTGGTACTCGCGGCACGCCGCCGCGAAGCTCGACCCCAAGGCCGAGGCCATCAAGACCCGAATGGAGGGCGGCGCATGAGCCCCGCGATCACCCTGGCGGCCGGAGAGGCCAGCGAGCACCGGCCGCTGATCATCAGTCTGTTCGCGGTGTTCGTCGTGGCGACCCTCATCATCACGGTCTGGGCGGGCCGCCAGACCAAGGACGCCGCCGACTTCTACGCGGGCGGCCGGTCGTTCAGCGCCTTCCAGAACGGCCTCGCGGTCTCCGGCGACTACATGTCGGCCGCGTCCTTCCTCGGCATCGCCGGCGCCATCGCCCTCTTCGGATACGACGGCTTCCTCTACTCCATCGGCTTCCTGGTCGCCTGGTTGGTGGCCCTGCTCCTGGTCGCGGAACCGCTGCGCAACTCCGGCCGCTACACCATGGGTGACGTGCTCGCGTACCGCATGCGCCAGCGCCCGGTCCGTACCGCCGCCGGCACCTCCACGATCGTCGTCTCGATCTTCTACCTGCTGGCCCAGATGGCGGGCGCGGGCGTCCTCGTCTCGCTGCTGCTCGGCATCACCTCCGACGCGGGCAAGATCGGCATCGTCGCCCTCGTCGGCGTCCTGATGATCGTGTACGTCTCCATCGGCGGCATGAAGGGCACCACCTGGGTCCAGATGGTCAAGGCCGTGCTGCTCATCAGCGGCACCATCCTGATCACCTTCCTGGTGCTGCTGAAGTTCAACTTCAACATCTCCGACCTGCTGGGCACGGCCGCCGAGAACAGCGGCAAGGGATCGGCCTTCCTGGAGCCCGGTCTCCAGTACGGCGCCACCGGCACCACCAAGCTGGACTTCATCTCCCTCGGCATCGCCCTGGTGCTCGGCACCGCCGGCCTGCCGCACATCCTGATCCGCTTCTACACGGTGCCCAACGCCAAGGCCGCCCGGAAGTCCGTCAACTGGGCCATCGGCATCATCGGCGGCTTCTACCTGATGACCATCGCCCTCGGCTTCGGCGCCGCGGCGCTGATCTCCCAGGACGAGATCATCGCGTCCAACCCGTCCGGCAACACCGCGGCGCCCCTGCTCGCCCTGCATCTCGGCGGCGTCGACTCGGCCTGGGGCGCGATCCTGCTCGCCACGATCTCGGCGGTGGCCTTCGCCACGATCCTCGCCGTGGTCGCCGGTCTCACCCTGGCCTCGTCCTCATCGTTCGCCCACGACATCTACGCGAACGTCATCAGGAAGGGACAGGCCACCGAGAAGGAGGAGATGCGGGCGGCCCGGCTGGCGACCATCGGCATCGGCGCGGTCTCCATCCTCCTGGGCGCCCTCGCCCGCGACCTGAACGTCGCCGGCCTGGTCGCCCTGGCCTTCGCGGTCGCGGCCTCCGCCAACCTGCCGACGATCCTCTACAGCCTGTTCTGGAAGCGGTTCACCACCCAGGGCGCCCTGTGGTCGATCTACGGCGGTCTGATCGTGGCCGTCGGCCTGGTGCTGTTCTCGCCCGTCGTCTCCGGTGACCCCAAGGCGATGTTCCCCGGCGTCGACTTCGCCTGGTTCCCGCTGAAGAACCCGGGCATCATCTCGATCCCGTTCGGCTTCCTGATGGGCTTCCTCGGCACGTACCTGTCCAAGGAGGAGCCGGACGCCGGCAAGTTCGCGGAGCTGGAGGTCCGGTCCCTGACCGGCACCGGCGCCCACTGACCCACCCCTCCGAGCGGCCGCGTCGTAGAGACCTACGACGCGGCCGCCTCGTACGTCGTGGGATCGGGCACTGTCGATGTCAGTCGTGTCACGTAGGCTCGCAGGTGACGGAAAATGGTTGGTCCGCACTGATCCGCGACGAGGGAGGGGGCCCACGTGCTCATCGACACCTATGGCCGGGTGGCCACCGACCTGAGAGTCTCGCTGACCGACCGGTGCAATCTGCGGTGCAGCTACTGCATGCCCGAGGAGGGTCTGCAGTGGCTGGCCAAGCCCGACCTGCTCACGGACGACGAGATCGTCCGGCTGATCGACATCGCCGTCACCTCCCTCGGAATCGAGGAGGTCCGCTTCACCGGCGGTGAACCCCTGCTGCGCCCCGGCCTGGTCGGGATCGTCGAGCGGGTCGCCGCCCTGGATCCGCGCCCCCAGATGTCCCTCACCACCAACGGCATCGGCCTCAGGCGGACGGCGACGGCCCTGAAGGCGGCCGGCCTGGACCGGGTCAACGTCTCCCTCGACACCCTCCGCCCCGACGTCTTCAAGACGCTCACCCGCCGGGACCGCCACAAGGACGTCATCGAGGGTCTGGACGCCGCCCGCGAGGCGGGTCTGACGCCGGTCAAGGTGAACTCGGTACTGATGCCGGGGCTGAACGACGACGAGGCCCCGGACCTGCTGGCCTGGGCCGTGGAGCACGACTACGAACTGCGCTTCATCGAGCAGATGCCCCTGGACGCCCAGCACGGCTGGAAGCGCGACGGCATGATCACGGCAGGCGACATCCTGACGTCCCTCCGCACCCGCTTCGAGCTGACCGAGGAGGGCGAGGGGGAGCGCGGCTCGGCCCCGGCGGAGCGCTGGATCGTGGACGGCGGCTCGCACCGTGTCGGCGTCATCGCCTCCGTCACCCGCCCGTTCTGCGCGGCCTGCGACCGCACCCGCCTGACGGCCGACGGCCAGGTCCGGACGTGCCTCTTCGCCCGCGAGGAGACCGACCTCCGCGCCGCCCTGCGCTCGGGTGACCCCGACGAGGAGATAGCCCGCATCTGGCGTGAGGCGATGTGGGGCAAGAAGGCGGGCGCGGGCCTGGACGACCCGACGTTCGTCCAGCCGGACCGGCCGATGTCGGCGATCGGCGGCTAGGAGCCTTCGGAGCTAGGCCCCTTCGGGGGCCTGCCACTCCTCGAACGTCACGACGTCCTTGAGGAAGCCCCGGACCCCGAGGAACTGCGACAGATGCTCCCGGTGCGCCTCGCACGCCACCCACGTCTTGCGCCGCTCCGGCGTGTGGACCTTCGGGTTGTTCCACACGAGCACCCACACGGCGTCGGCACGGCAGCCCTTGGCAGAACAGATAGGGGTCTCGTCACTCACGGATTCGTCTCACAGAGGTGCAAAAAAGGCGACGCCGAGCAGCCACGGGGGGAGCTGCCCGGCGTCGGTCCGTCGCTCCGACGGGGGATGCGGAGCGCGTACGAAGTATGTCACGGGTAACCCGCCGCCCGGCACTGGAACAACATGATTGATCTGAGCTTTTCTTGAGCTTGGGACAGGGCTGACGGACCCGTAATGATCACGTCCGGTCCCGCGGCTCGTTCCCCGCGCCCGGTGCCGGATCGGCCACGACGTCTTCCGGGACGGGTTCCGCGACTTCCTCTTCCGCCCGCGGCGGCGTGATCATCGGCCGGGTCGGAGCGGCCACGAACGTGGACGGCAGCGAGGGCACGTTCTCCCGCCCCGCGTTGGCGATCACAACGGCTACATAGGGGAGCAGCGCTCCGAGCACCAGTGCGACGATCGCGACGTGCCGTTCGACGTTCCAGAGCGAGGCCGCGAGGATCACCGACAGCGTGCGGACCGACATCGAGATGACATACCGCCGCTGCCGCGCGCGGACGTCCTCCGCGAGTCCCGTACGGGCTGCGGTGATCCGGAACACCTGGGCGTTGCCGCCGTCATGCTGCTTCCGCATCACATTCCACCATCCGCCCGCATCGGACTCTCCCCGCCCCGTACCCGCTCCGCCCCCGGTGGCGATACCGGGTCCGGACAGCTCCCACGTTACGCCGCGCCTGCGCTGCCTACGAGACCGGGGGACCTCCCGCCGGCCCGAACGAACTCGGCCGTAGCGCGTACAGCCGTACCCGACATGCGCCGTACGGCGGGTGGACCGACACTGGGCGAAATGCTCACGTCGAGCTGTACGAGGAGGCAGCCATGGGCTGGTTGTGGGCGATCATCGTGGGATTCGTGCTGGGTCTGATCGCGAAGGCGATCCTTCCCGGAAAGCAGCACAGTCCTCTCTGGCTGACCACCATCTTCGGCATGCTCGGCGCCCTCGCCGGCAATGCCATCGCGCGGGCGGCAGGCGTCGACTCGACCTCCGGCATCGACTGGAGCCGACACGCCTTCCAGCTCGTCGCAGCGCTCATCATCGTCGCCGTCGGCGACATGCTGTACATGGCGACGCTGGGCAAGAGGAAACAGCAGACCTGAGAGTGCGTACGACGAAGGGGCGGCCCTCGGTCGAGGGCCGCCCCTTCTGTGGTGCCTCAGACGCCGGTGACCTCGACCGCCGCCAGGTTCTTCTTGCCCCGGCGCAGCACCAGCCAGCGCCCGTGCAGCAGGTCCTCCTTGGCGGGGACGGCGTCCTCGCCGGCGACCTTCACGTTGTTCACGTAGGCGCCGCCCTCCTTGACCGTGCGCCGCGCGGCCGACTTGCTGGCCACCAGGCCGACCTCGGCGAACAGGTCGACCACCGGACCGAGCTCGGCGACCTGGGTGTGCGGCACCTCGGAGAGGGCGGCGGCCAGCGTCTTCTCGTCGAGCTCCGCCAGCTCGCCCTGTCCGAAGAGGGCCTTGGACGCGGCGGTCACGGCGGCGGTCTGGTCGGCGCCGTGCACCAGCGTCGTCAGCTCCTCGGCCAGCGCGCGCTGCGCGGCGCGGGCCTGGGGGCGCTCCTCGGTCTGCTTCTCCAGGTCCTCGATCTCCTGGTGAGACTTGAAGCTGAAGATCCGCAGGAACTTGGAGACGTCCCGGTCGTCCGCGTTGAGCCAGAACTGGTAGAAGGCGTACGGCGTGGTCATCTCGGGGTCGAGCCAGATCGTGCCGGACTCCGTCTTGCCGAACTTGGTGCCGTCGGCCTTGGTGATCAGTGGCGTGGCCAGCGCGTGCACCACGGCCTCGGGATCGACCCTGTGGATCAGGTCGGTGCCCGAGGTGAGGTTGCCCCACTGGTCGCTGCCGCCGGTCTGCAGCGTGCAGTTGTGTCGCCGGAACAGCTCCAGGAAGTCCATGCCCTGCAGGATCTGGTAGCTGAACTCGGTGTAGCCGATGCCCGCGTCGGAGTTGAGCCGCCGGGCGACGGCCTCCTTCGCGATCATCTTGTTGATCCGGAAGTACTTGCCCACGTCACGCAGGAACTCGATGGCCGACAGGCCCTGGGTCCAGTCCAGGTTGTTGACCATGACCGCCGCGTTCGGGCCCTCGAAGTCCAGCAGCGGGGCGATCTGCGCGCGCAGCCGCTCGACCCACTGGGCGACGACCTCGGGCGAGTTCAGCGTCCGCTCCGCGTTCGGCTTCGGGTCGCCGATCAGACCCGTGGCGCCCCCGACCAGACCCAGCGGACGGTTGCCCGCCTGCTGGATCCGGCGCATCGTCAGGATCTGCACGAGGTTGCCGAGGTGCAGGCTGGGCGCGGTCGGGTCGAACCCGCAATAGAACGTGACAGGACCGTCCGCGAACGCCTTGCGCAATGCGTCCTCGTCAGTGGACAGGGCGATCAGCCCTCGCCACTTCAGCTCGTCGACGATGTCCGTCACGGTTCTCGTATCTCCTTGATTTGTGCGGCCTCGTAATCAGGTACGAGGTTATACGCCCTGACTGACAGAGCTCATATTGAAGTCCGGCACCCTCAGGGCTGGCATCGCAGCCCTAGTGAACCAGTCGCTCCACTCCCTCGGCAGCGTCTTTTCCGTGCGCCCGGCCTCCGCGGCCCGGCCCAGCAGATCCACCGGCGACTCGTTGAAGCGGAAGTTGTTGACCTCTCCGGTGACCTCGCCGTTCTCGACGAGGTAGACGCCGTCCCGGGTCAGGCCGGTCAGCAGCAGCGTGGCCGGGTCGACCTCGCGGATGTACCAGAGGCAGGTCAGCAGCAGCCCGCGCTCGGTGTTCGCAACCATCTCGTCCAGGGAGCGGTCCTCGCCGCCGTCCAGGATCAGGTTGCCGATCGCCGGGGCCACGGGCAGCCCGGTCAGGCCCGCACTGTGCCGGGTGGTCGTCAGGTGTCGCAGCTCGCCCTCGTGAATCCAGTCGGTCGAGCCGACCGGCAGCCCGTTGTCGAACACCGACTGGTCGCCGCCGGAGGAGTGCGCGACCACGAAGGGCGCGGTCTCCAGGCCCGGCTCGTTCGGGTCGCTGCGCAGGGTCAGCGGCAGGTCGGTCAGCTTCTCGCCGACCCGGGTGCCGCCGCCGGGCTTGGAGAAGACCGTCCGCCCCTCGGCCGCGTCCCGGCCCGACGCCGACCACAGCTGGTAGATCAGCAGGTCCGCGACCGCGGTCGGCGGCAGCAACGTCTCGTACCGCCCGGCGGGCAGCTCGATCCGCCGCTCGGCCCAGCCCAGCCGTACGGCGAGCTCGGCGTCGAGCGCCGCCGGGTCGACGTCCTTGAAGTCCCGGGTGGAGCGGCCGGCCCACGCCGAGCGCGTACGGTCCGGCGACTTGGCGTTCAGCTCCAGCGTCCCGTTGGGCTGGTCGTAGCGCAGGCGCAGCCCGGTCGACGTGCCCAGGTACGTCGAGACCAGCTCGTGGTTGGCGAAGCCGTACAGCTCGCGGCCGCCCGCACGCGCGCGTGCGAAGGATTCGCCGAGCGCCGGCGCGAAGTCGGCGAAGACGGCGGACGACGTCGCGGTGGGCGCGTCGGTGAAGTCGGGCGACTCCGGTACGCCCGTGACCAGCGGCTGCGCGTCCTCGGCGGACCCGGCACCGCGCGCGGCGGCCTCGGCGGCCCGAACCAGCGGCTCCAGCTCGTCCTCGGTCACGGCCGACCGGGACACGACGCCGGAGGCGGTGCCCTCCTTGCCGTCGACGGTCGCGACGACCGTGAGCGTGCGCCCGCGCGTGACGCCGTTCGTCGTGAGCGCGTTGCCCGCCCAGCGCAGGTTGGCGGTCGACTGCTCGTCCGCGATGACGACACAGCCGTCGGCCCGGGACAGCGCGAGGGCGCGCTCGACGATCTCGTGCGGCTTGTTCGTACGAGGGCTCATCGACCGGCCTCCTGCGTGGTGTTGAGAATGTTGACGCCCTTGAAGAGGGCCGACGGGCAGCCGTGGGAGACGGCGGCGACCTGGCCCGGCTGGGCCTTGCCGCAGTTGAAGGCACCCCCGAGGACGTACGTCTGCGGGCCGCCCACCGCGGCCATCGAGCCCCAGAAGTCGGTGGTGGTCGCCTGGTAGGCGACGTCCCGCAGCTGCCCGGTGATCCGCCCGTTCTCGATCCTGAA
This sequence comes from Streptomyces fulvoviolaceus, assembly GCF_000718165.1. Lineage (GTDB taxonomy): Bacteria > Actinomycetota > Actinomycetes > Streptomycetales > Streptomycetaceae > Streptomyces > Streptomyces fulvoviolaceus. The sequence continues at coordinate 73,312 of NZ_JOEY01000039.1, forward strand.
GAACCGCTGGCCGGTGAACTGGAAGTTGTAGCGCTGCATGTCGATGGACCAGGAGCGGTCCCCGACGACGTAGATACCGCGGTCCACGCTGCCGATCAGGTCCTCGGTGGACATCCCGGCCGGGTCCGGCTGCAGCGACACGTTGGCCATGCGCTGCACGGGCACATGGCCGGGGGAGTCGGCGAAAGCGCACCCGTTGGACCGCTCGAACCCGGTCAGCTTCGCGATGCGCCGGTCCAGCTGGTAGCCGACCAGCGTGCCGTCCTTCACCAGGTTCCAGGACTGGCCCTCGACGCCCTCGTCGTCGTAGCCGACAGTCGCGAGGCCGTGCTCGGCGGTGCGGTCACCGGTGACGTTCATCAGCTCGGAGCCGTAGCGCAGCTTGCCGAGCTGGTCGAAGGTGGCGAAGGAGGTGCCGGCGTAGGCGGCCTCGTAGCCGAGCGCGCGGTCCAGCTCGGTGGCGTGGCCGATGGACTCGTGGATGGTCAGCCACAGGTTGGACGGGTCGACGACCAGGTCGTACAGGCCCGACTCGACGCTCGGCGCCCGCATCTTCTCGGCGAGCAGCTCCGGGATCCGGGCGAGCTCCGCGTCCCAGTCCCAGCCGGTGCCCGTGAGGTACTCCCAGCCGCGCCCGACCGGCGGCGCGATGGTCCGCATGGAGTCGAACTCGCCGCTCGACTCGTCGACCGACACGGCGGTCAGCTGCGGGTGCAGCCGAACGCGCTGCTGTGTGGTCACCGTCCCCGCGGTATCGGCGTAGAACTTGTTCTCGTGGACGGTGAGCAGCGAGGCGTCGACGTGGTTGACCCCGTTCGCAGCCAGCAGCCGTGAGCTCCAGTCCGCGAGCAGCGCCGACTTCTCCTCGTCGGGCACGCTGAACGGATCGATCTCGTACGACGAGATCCACGTCCTGTCGGTGTGCACCGGCTCGTCGGCGAGCTCCACCCGCTCGTCCGACCCGGCCGCCTTGATCACCTGCGCGGAGAGCTTGGCCATCGCCACGGCCTGCGAGGCGACCCTGGCGGCCGCGTCCATCGTCAGGTCCACGCCGGACGCGAACCCCCATGTACCGCCGTGCACGACCCGCACGGCGTACCCGAGGTCGGTGGTGTCCGAGGACCCGGAGGGCTTGGCGTCCCTCAGGCGCCAGGACGCACTGCGCACCCGCTCGAACCGGAAGTCCGCGTGGTCGGCCCCCAGCGCACGCGCGCGTGCGAGCGCGGCGTCGGCCAGAGCGCGTAGAGGAAGCGCAGTGAAGGCTTCGTCGATCGTATGGGGCACGGAGGTCTCCCTGTTGTCGTCGCCTGTCGGCTCCGATCATGTCGCGCGAGCGGGTGTGGGGACCACACGTTTCCGACCGCGGTCGGCATCTTTCTGTAGGGACCCGACAGCGAGTCCCGTGAGCCACTGTCGGTGCCCGAATGTCCGTGTGCCGTGGCGGACCGATAGGTTTCGAGGGAAGCCACCTGCCGGTCCAGTGTTCGGGCGGGTGTGTCAGACCGCTATCGAAAGGGTGATCCGTTGAGCCGCTCGGTTCTCGTCACCGGAGGCAACCGGGGCATCGGCCTCGCCATCGCCCGCGCATTCGCCGACGCCGGCGACAAGGTCGCGATCACGTACCGCTCGGGTGAGCCGCCGGCCGGCTTCCTCGCCGTCAAGTGCGACATCACCGACACCGAGCAGGTGGAGCAGGCCTACAAGGAGATCGAGGCCGAGCACGGCCCGGTCGAGGTCCTGATCGCCAACGCGGGCATCACCAAGGACCAGCTCCTGATGCGCATGTCCGAGGAGGACTTCACCTCGGTCGTCGACACCAACCTCACCGGCACCTTCCGCGTGGTCAAGCGCGCCAACCGCGGCATGCTGCGCGCCAAGAAGGGCCGCGTCGTCCTCATCTCCTCGGTCGTCGGGCTGTACGGCGGCCCGGGCCAGGCGAACTACGCCGCCTCCAAAGCCGCCCTGGTCGGCTTCGCGCGTTCGCTCGCCCGTGAGCTGGGCTCGCGCAACATCACCTTCAACGTCGTCGCGCCCGGCTTCGTCGACACCGACATGACCAAGGTGCTCACCGACGAGCAGCGCGAGGGCATCGTGAAGCAGGTGCCGCTCGGCCGGTACGCGCAGCCGGAGGAGATCGCCGCGACGGTGCGGTTCCTCGCCTCGGACGACGCCTCGTACATCACTGGAGCCGTCATCCCCGTTGACGGCGGACTGGGAATGGGTCACTGATCACCATGAGCGGAATTCTCGAGGGCAAGCGCGTCCTGATCACCGGTGTGCTGATGGAGTCCTCCATCGCCTTCCACACCGCCAAGCTGGCCCAGGAGCAGGGCGCGGAGATCATCCTGACCGCGTTCCCGCGGCCCACGCTGACCGAGCGCATCGCCCGGAAGCTGCCCAAGCCCACCAAGGTCATCGAGCTCGACGTCACCAACGACGAGCACCTCGGGCGCCTGGCCGACATCGTCGGCGAGGAGCTGGGCGGCCTCGACGGCGTCGTGCACTCCATCGGCTTCGCGCCGCAGGACGCGCTCGGCGGCAACTTCCTGAACACGCCGTTCGAGTCGGTCGCCACGGCCATGCACGTCTCGGCGTACTCCCTGAAGTCGCTCACCATGGCCTGTCTGCCGCTGATGCAGAACGGCGGCTCGGTCGTCGGCCTCACCTTCGACGCGCAGTACGCCTGGCCGCAGTACGACTGGATGGGCCCGGCCAAGGCCGCCCTGGAGGCCACCAGCCGCTACATGGCGCGCGACCTGGGCAAGCAGAACATCCGCTGCAACCTCATCTCCGCGGGCCCCATCGGTTCGATGGCCGCCAAGTCCATCCCGGGCTTCGGCGAGCTGGCCTCCGTCTGGGACAGCCGCGCCCCCCTGGAGTGGGACCTCAAGGACCCCGAGCCGGCCGGCAAGGGCGTCGTCGCCCTGCTGAGCGACTGGTTCCCGAAGACCACGGGCGAGATCATCCACGTCGACGGCGGTCTGCACGCCATCGGCGCGTGACGCTGCCGCTGTGACTCGGCCGATGGGTGAGGGCCCGCGTCCACAAGGACGCGGGCCCTCACCCATCACCCGTTCGGCCCACCCGGCCGGGCGGGGCGGGGAACAACTGCGCACTCTGGAGTACGCGTTCAGTTCGCCCTCCCCTCCCCAGCACGGCCGAGGAGGTCCCCCTTGTGCGCCTGTCCCGCAGCCTGGCCTCAGTGACCGTCGTCGTCTGCCTCGTGATGTCCCTGCCGTACGACGCGCTGCCGCACGCGCGCGTGGAGGTGCCCAAAGCCACCGAACCGGAGCTGTTCGGTGCCTGGTGCCGCAACCGTGTCACCGGCTCTCATGTGATCGCGTACTGCCACAACCCGTATCCGCGTACCGACAGCGTCAGGCTGCACATCGAGTGCGACCGCTGGTGGGACGTCGACAGTGACTCGGCCGCGGTCGACGCCGGGCCCGCGCAGACCGTGCGGCTGACCGGCCGCTGCTGGAAAGAGGTCCGGTCCGCGTGGGTCAGCCACCGGAAGCAGGCGCGCTGAACCGCCCCGGACGGCACCGGAACGGATAGCTCGCGGCCTCCTCGGCCGCCGCCGTCGCGTCACCCGCGCGGATCGCGTCGACGAGGCGCGTGTGATCCATGTGCGTCTCCGGCGTCAGCTCCTCGCCGACGTCCTCGCGCAGCCAGTCCCGCAGCACCTCGCCGAGGTCCGCGTACATCGCGGACATCACGTCGTTGTGGGAGGCCGCCACCACCGCGAGGTGGAAGGTGGCGTCCGCCGTCACGAACGCCTCCGCGTCACCCGACTCCCAGGCCTCCTCGCGCCGTACGAGGAGCGCGTCGAGCTGCTTGAGGTCCTTCTCCGTGCGCCGCTCGGCGGCCAGTCTCGCCGCGGACGACTCCAGCGTGGAACGCAGCTCGGCGATGTGCCGCGGGTCCGCGTCGGCGAAGCGGCGGTGCATCACTCCCGCCAGCTCACTGGTCGCCACGACGTACGTCCCGGAGCCCTGGCGGATGTCCAGCAGACCGTTGTGCGCGAGCGCGCGGACGGCCTCGCGCACCGTGTTGCGGGCAACCCCCAGCTGCTCGACCAGCTCGGGCTCGGTCGGGATCCGGGAGCCGACCGGCCACTCGCCCGAGGTGATCTGGTGGCGCAGCGCGGCGATGACCTGCTCGGACAGAGCCGAACGGCGGGGGTGGCTCAGGGGCATGGCACACCTTCGCACGAGCGGGACGGGAGAGGGCGCCCCGGGGATGGACAACCAATCATCCCATGATTCTATGATGGGCGGCATGGCGAGCGAGGAAACCCGGACGATGAAGTCCAAGACCGTACGCAGCTCCGCGACCGAGTCGGAGGGAGCCGCGGTGCCCGCCACGCGCGCGTGGGCGACGCGCCTGGTCGTCCTCGGCATCGTGCTGTCCGCCCTCAACCTCCGCCCGGCCATCACCAGCCTCGGCGCCCTCCTCGAAGAGGCCCGCGACGGGCTCGGCATGAGCGGCAGCGTCGCCGGACTCCTCACCTCGGTGCCCCCGCTCTGCTTCGCCGTCTTCGGCGTCATGGCGCCCCGGCTGGCCCGCCGCTTCGGGCCGGGCGCGGTGGTGTGCGCGGGCATGGTCGCCATCACGGCGGGTCTGGTCGTACGGCCGTACGCGGGAAGCACGGCCGGCTTCCTGGCCGCCACCGCCCTCGCCCTCATGGGCATCGCGGTCAGCAACGTGCTGATGCCGGTCATCGTCAAGCGCTGGTTCCCGGACCGGGTCGGCTCCATGACCGGCCTGTACTCGATGGCGCTCGCCCTCGGCACCGCGTCCGCAGCGGCCGTCACGGTGCCGGTGACGGAGATGCTGGGCGGGAGCTGGCAGTCGGGGCTGGCAGTCTGGGCGGGGCTGGCCGCGGCGGCCGTACTGCCGTGGATCCCGCTCGTACGGGACCGGGGGGCGACGCCGGCCGAGCAGCCGGCCGTCCGGCGGGAGCACGCGCGCGTGGAGCCGCCCGCACTGCGGATCACCCGGAGCCGTACCGCCTGGGCGCTCGCCGTCTTCTTCGGGCTGCAGGCCACCGCCGCCTACATCACGATGGGCTGGATGGCACAGATCTTCCGGGACGCGGGCGTGTCCGCGAGCACGGCCGGGCTGCTGCTGGCCATCACGATGGTCATGGGCGTGCCGCTGGCCTTCGTCATCCCGCGCGTCGCCACCCGGCTGCCGCAGCAGGGCCCGATCGTGATCGCGCTCGGCGTCTGCGGCCTCGCCGGCTACGCGGGCCTGTACTTCGCGCCCGCCGCCGGCGCCTGGGCCTGGGCCGTGCTGCTCGGTGTCTCCAACTGCGCCTTCCCGCTGGCCCTCACGATGGTCGGGATGCGGGCCCGGACCGGCGCGGGCGTCGCCCAGCTGTCGGCCTTCGCGCAGAGCACCGGCTATCTGATCTCCATCCCGGGCCCGCTCCTGGTCGGCGTGCTCTACCAGCACAGCGGCGGCTGGGGCCTGCCGATCGGGCTCATGGCCGCCCTGATGGTCCCGCAGATGGCGGTCGGTGTGCTGGCGGGGCGCAACCGCACCGTGGAGGACGAGGCGGCCCGCTGACGTCACCCCGGGGGAGCCGCCGAGGAGGGCGGGTGCGAGACTTGCCGTATGCCAGTGCTCGACCCGAACCCCCCGAACGGCCAGAAGAAGATGCTGCTCGTCTTCGGCTCGTTCCTCGCCATCTTCGTGATCATCGGGATCATCGCGTCGATCGCCTCGCCGTGATCCGAGCCCCCCTCGACGGCCGATGGTGGGGCTAGCCCCACCATCCCCTAGGGGGCGAGTGTCAGGGTCAACTGGGTGGATCTCCGGATGGGTTGAGGGCCCCCGGTTCCGTAACTTCGAGATGTGACCGCGATACGTCGATCGCGGTCCGCAGACCACTCGAAGACCAGCGGAGGCACCCATGTCGGCCCCTACGTACACGAGGCCCCGCCCGGCGTCCCGGGGCGGCGTCGACATCCGGCTGCCCTGGTGGGCCCTCGCGCTGCCGACGCTGGCCTTCATCGTGCTGCTGGCGCTGATCCTCAATCCGACCGACGCGCACGCGGCGACCGGCGACCCCGCCATCACTCATCTCTTCGAGCGTATGCAGCAGCTGATAGGCCGCTGAGCACCTGCTGAGCCGCCAGTCAACTCCCTGCGCCCCATGGCCTGTTTCATGCGAAGCTGGATCCTATGAGCGTCGCAGAACCCCGCAGGATTGTCCTCTTCCGGCATGCGAAAGCCGACTGGCCCCAGATGACCGACCACGAGCGGCCGCTCGCCGATCGGGGCCGAATGGAGGCGGCAGAAGCCGGACGGAGGCTGGCCGACACCGGCATCCCCTTCGATCTGGCCCTGTGCTCCACGGCGACCCGGACCCGCGAGACCTGGAAGCTTGCTGTCCAGGAGTTCCCGCACCGGCCGAAAACCCTGTACGAGGAGCGGATCTACGAGGCCTCGCCCGGCGAGCTGATCGCTCTGCTCAACGAAACCCCTGATGACGCGCAGAACGTCCTCCTGGTCGGCCACAACCCGGGCATCCAGGGCCTCGCCGACATCCTGGCGGGCTCCGCCGAGGACGCCGTGCGCGAGCGGATGAGCAGCCGTGGCTTCCCGGCCGCCGCCTTCGCCGTGCTGTCCTTCAGCGGCTCCTGGAAGAGCCTGGAGCCCGGTGTGGCCACGCTGCTCGACTACTGGGCGCCGTCCGACTGACGACCCGACCCGCGCGAGACGCACCAGGGGCCCGGCACCGTGACGGTGCCGGGCCCCTTGCCGATCAGTCCTCCACGTGCGCGTCCGCCGCCTCGACCTCTTCGCGGGTGACGCCCAGCAGATACAGCACCGTGTCCAGGAACGGCACGTTCACCGCGGTGTGCGCGGCCTCCCGGACGACCGGCTTGGCGTTGAAGGCGACCCCGAGCCCGGCCGCGTTCAGCATGTCCAGGTCGTTGGCACCGTCGCCGATCGCCACCGTCTGGGACAGCGGTACGCCCGCCTCCGCGGCGAACCGGCGCAGCAGCCGCGCCTTGCCCGCCCGGTCCACGATCTCCCCGGTGACCCGGCCGGTCAGCTTGCCGTCGACGATCTCCAGCGTGTTGGCCTGGGCGAAGTCGAGCCCGAGCCGCTCCTTCAGGTCGTCGGTGACCTGGGTGAACCCACCGGACACGACACCGACTTGGAAGCCGAGCCGCTTCAGCGTACGGATCAGCGTGCGCGCGCCCGGCGTCAGCCGCACCTCGCTGCGCACCTTGTCCACCACCGAGGCGTCCAGCCCCTCCAGCAGCGCCACGCGCGCGTGCAGCGACTGCTCGAAGTCCAGCTCCCCGCGCATCGCGGCCGCCGTCACCTCGGCGACCTTGTCCTCGCAGCCGGCGTGCGCGGCGAAGAGCTCGATCACCTCGTCCTGGATGAGCGTCGAGTCCACGTCCATGACGACCAGGCGCTGCGCCCGCCGGTGCAGCCCGGCCGCGACGACCGCCACATCCACACCGAGCGCGGCGGCATCCGTCACGAGGGCGGTGCGCAGCGGCTCGGTCTCCACACCGGACACCGCGAACTCGACCGCCGTGACCGGGTACTTGGCGAGCCGGAAGATCCGGTCGATGTTGCCGCCCGCCTTGGTGATCTTGGCGGCGATCGCGGCGGTCGCCTCCGCGGTGAGCGGATGCCCGAGCACGGTGACCAGCGAACGGCCGAGCCCGCGCGGCCGGTTGTCGCCGAGGCCGGAGATGATCTCCGCCTGCATCTTCATCGACTCGGCCCAGTTGTGGACAGTCCGCCGCAGATCACCCTCCAGTCCCGAGGGCGGCTCGGTCACCAGCGCGCACAGCACCATTCGGCCACGCGTGACGACCTGCTCGATGTCGACCACGTCGAGCGAATAGGCGGCAAGGGTGTCGAAGAGGCCGGCCGTGATGCCCGGCCTGTCCTTCCCGAAGATCTTGACGAGAAGGGTGGGGACATCGGAGGACGGCGAGGTCTGCGAAGCGCTCATGGTGTTCTAACCGTAACGGGCACGCAGTGCCGCCTGCTCCTGCGGTCCGTCTAGCGGACACGGAACAGTAGGTGTCGGACCGGTGGCGTGAAACTTACGGATCAGCCACGCCTTCGCCACATCGAGTCGTATCGAGTCGTACCGGGTCGTACCGAGGTGTGCCGAGCCGTGTTGATGCGTGCCGAACTGTGCCGATCAGCGGCGACCCTTCGGCTTCCCCGGGGGCGGCGGGGGCGGCGGGGGAGGCGGTGGTGGCGGTGGCCCGTCGTCCGGTGAGGACGGTCGCCGGTTGCCGCGCCGCCCCCGTGGGGGCTGCTGCGGCGACCGGGGCGGCGGCTCGATCGGCTGGGCCATCGTGGGCGCGCCGTACACGTCGTTGCCCGGTGGCGCGTCGCCGGACCGCCCCGCGTCGCCGGACCGCCCCGCGTCGCCGGACCGCCCCGCCTCGCCGGACGGTTCAGCGTCTTCGGGCGGGGGTGCCGCACGCCGTGGCCATGTGCCCCCGGACGGCCCTGCGCCCTGATCCGGCCGATTCCCGCCGGGCGACCGCGGCCCTCGGGCAGGCGGGATTCCGCTGCCCGGCCGCGCGTCCTCCGGTTCCCGCAGCTCTTCCGGTACCTGCAGATACGGATTGGTGGCCGGGTTCGGCGCCCGGTACGGCGCACCGGGCGCGTATGGCCCGGTCCCGCCCGTGTGCTGCCCGGTCCCGCCCGTGTGCTGCCCGCTCCCGCCCGCGTATGGCCCGGACTCACCGGCGTACGGGCCGGCCCTGGACCCGGTCTCCCCCGGGTGGGCCCCAGCCCCGCCTCCGCCGCCCCCGCCGCTCTCCCGCGCGTAGTACGGCTGCCCAGCGCCTCCCACGCTCGCCGGCCGGGGCACCCCGGCCCCCGCCGCCCCCGCCACGTCACCGAGTGCCAGCGGCGCAGCCCGCTGCCCCGCCGCCCCGGTCGCGCGCGCCAGCAACGCCCCGGCGGCCCCCGCACCCGCGCCCCACACGGCGCCGAGGAGCAGCGCCATGCCGAGGTTCCCGTTCAGCTTGATCCCCGCCCCGAACGCGTCGAAGCCCAGCACGGACAGTGAGGCGTCCACGGACAGCTCCGTCAGCCACGCGAGCAGCGGCAAGGTCAACGCGGTCGCGATCCCCAGCCGCAGCGCACAGCGCCCGGCGAAACCGAGGGCGCCCGGATCCCGTACGACACCACCGGTCACCTCCCCGGGTGTCCGTACCGCCGTCAGCACCCCCGCGAGCAGCATCATCATCGCCGCCGCGACACCCAGCAGCCACACCCGCCCGTCGAGGTCCGCCAGCCGCCCCAGCGTCACGGACTGGTCGGAGTCGGAGTTCAGCAGGTCGTCCAGCGGATCCGGCAGGAAGTTCGTCAGCACCCCGGTCGCCCTGCCGTCGAACGGCACGAACAGGCCGATGGGAATGCCCAGCCACACCCCGTTCGGCGCGCCCAGCAGGGCCGCGCCCGCGATCCGCTTGGGATTGTCGTCGCTGATCGCCGCGAACCCCGCCGCCGCGAACCCGGCGGCCACCGCCACCAGCAGCACCGTCACGAGGGCGGACGCGGCCGGCCGTACCACCCGGTGCACGGCCTCCCAGCCGCTCGGCAGGGGAGTCCGACGTGACGCCAGCAGGGCGATCAGCAGGATCCCGGCCGACCAGCCGAGCCCGCCGAGCAGTGTCGGTGCCGTGTCGACCGTGAAGCCCACCGCCGCCTTCGCGTCGATGAGGCCGCCGATCTGGTCGGGCAGCAGCCCCCCGATGTCGCCGACGCCGGGAATCTCGATGCCGCTCCCGCCCCCGCCGGGCAGGTCGTCGAGCCCCAGCGCGCTCCCGTCGATCGTGATGACGTCGTGCCCCGCCCAGGCCAGCCCGCCCAGCATCGCCGTGAACAGGGCGACCACCGCACCCGCGCGCGCGAGGAGTTCGGACCGCGCGATCTCAACTCCGGCCCCCCGCAGGGACCGTAGGAAGAACCAGGACAAAAGCACCGCGCCGACCAGGCTCACGCCCAGTGGCGTGATCTCGATGGCGGTCGCCGCCTCCGCGCCCGTGAGACCGAATGCGGACACATCTCCGGACGGGGTGACGGAACCACCCGCCCCAAGGGCCACCACCGCCGCGGTCATCGGCCCCAGCGAGCTCGCCGTGTCCGCCTCCAGCAGGTGCAGGCCGAGCGCCGCCGTGCCCGCCATCCCGATCAACGCCCAGCTCACGGAGGCGATCGCGGACAGCAGGATGTCTCCCCACGGCAGCCTCGTGCCCTGCTTCGTCGTTCCGACGCTCATGGACGCACTCATGGCAGACCCCCCGATCCGCGGCGCGGCCGACCGCCGCGCGTGTCCCCCTGGCGTGGATTACCACTCTCCGGGTCGGTTTCAACCCCGTCAACGGAACCGGGCGAAGCGTGCGTACGTGGTCTTCGGAGGGCTCAACTTTCGGTCAGGGGGTGGAGACTGAAATAGTTCCCGACGATGTTCGACATCCCTAGACTCCCTGTGTTGGGGGTAACTCGGGGGACTACTCATGGGGTATGGAGTGCCGGAACTCGTACTGGAATCCAATGGACGTACCTGGACGCTCGACCCGTCCAGGCCATACACCCTCGGACGCGATCCGCAGGGGGACATCGTGTTCGACGACGCCAGGGTGTCCTGGCGTCACGCCACGATCAGCTGGGGGGGCCGCAGTTGGGCCATCGAGGACCATGGCAGCACCAACGGAACGTTCGTGCAGGGCCAGCGGATCCATCAGATGGAGATCGGCCCGGGTTCGGCCGTCCACCTCGGCAACGCCGCCGACGGACCGCTGCTGAACCTCTCCGGCGCCGCGGCCGCGGTCGCACAGCCCCAGCAGCAGCCGTACGCCGCACAGGGCGCGAACCCCGGCTGGGCCCAGCAGGCGCCGCCGCAGCAGCAGGCACCGCAGGCGGACTGGCAGAAGCCTCAGCAGGCCGCTCCGCAGATCCCGCAGCAGCACGGGCCCGGCGTCGGCGCGGGGGCGCCGCCGGTCTACGGCGACCGCAGCCCGACCACGTTCCACCAGTTCTCGCTCGGCCGCGTCATGCGCATCGGCCGCGCCCTGGAGAACGACCTGGTCGTCTCCGACCTGCAGGTCTCGCGCAACCACGCCGAGTTCCACGCGACGCCCGACAGCCGCTTCGAGATCCGCGACCTGGGCTCGCACAACGGCACATACGTCAACGGCCAGCCGATCCCCAAGGGCGGCACGCAGCTGCTCGGCCCGAACGACATCGTCGGCGTCGGCCACTCCACGTTCCGCCTGGTCGGCGACCGTCTCGAGGAGTTCGTCGACACCGGTGAGATCTCCTTCTCGGCCCGCCATCTGACCGTCACGGTCGACGGCGGCAAGCAGATCCTCAAGGACGTCTCCTTCGGTGTCCCGGAGAAGTCGCTGGTCGCGGTCATCGGCCCGTCCGGCTCCGGCAAGTCGACCCTGCTCAAGGCGCTGACGGGCTACCGGCCCGCCAACCAGGGCGACGTCCTCTACGACAACCGCAACCTGTACAAGCAGTTCGCCGAGCTGCGCCAGCGCATCGGTCTGGTCCCGCAGGACGACATCCTGCACAAGGAACTGACCGTCAAGAAGGCCCTCAAGTACGCGGCCAAGCTGCGCTTCCCGGCCGACACCACGGGCGCCGAGCGCGAGTCCCGCATAGACGAGGTGCTGCGCGAGCTGAAGCTCGACATCCACAAGGAGAAGAAGGTCACCTCCCTCTCCGGCGGCCAGCGCAAGCGCGTCTCGGTGGCCCTGGAGCTCCTCACCAAGCCGTCGCTGATCTTCCTGGACGAGCCGACCTCCGGCCTCGACCCGGGCATGGACCGCGACGTCATGCAGCTGCTGCGCGGCCTCGCCGACGACGGCCGCACCGTCCTCGTCGTCACCCACTCCGTGGCCGAGCTGGCACTGTGCGACAAGCTGCTCGTGATGGCGCCGGGTGGTGCCGTGGCGTACTTCGGCCCGCCCGAGGAGGCCCTGAACTTCTTCGGCTACGACACCTGGGCCGACGTCTTCTCCGCCTTCGAGAACTACCGCGACTACGACTGGGCGGGCCGCTGGAAGGGCTCGCAGCACTACCAGATGTACGCCGCGGACATCGACGCCGTTGCCGCGCAGTCCGTACAGCTGCCGCCGATGCAGGCGATGAAGCCGCCGAAGCCACAGGGCTGGATGTCCCAGTTCGTCACGCTGGTGCGCCGCTACGTCTCGGTGATCGCCTCCGACAAGGGCTTCCTGGCCCTGACGGTGATCCTGCCGGCCGTTCTCGGCGCGGTGAGCCTCCTGATCGACTCGGGCAACAGTCTGCTGCCCAACCCGGCCAACCCGAAGACCGGCCAGATCATCCCGAACGGCACGGCCACCACGGTCCTGCTGATCCTCGCGGTCGGCGCCTGCTTCTCCGGCGCCGCGAACTCCGTCCGTGAGCTGATCAAGGAACGGGTCATCTACGAGCGGGAGCGCGCGACCGGCCTGTCGCGTTCCGCGTACCTGATGTCCAAGGTGTTCGTGCTCGGTGTGATCACCGTGCTGCAGGGCCTGATGGTCGGTCTCATCGGCTTCGCGAGCCGGGAGATCCCGCAGCAGGGCCTGGTCTTCGGCAATGTGATCCTGCTCGAGCTCGCCATCCCGATCATGGCGCTGGGCTTCACCTCGATGATGTTCGGCCTGATCATCTCCGCGGTCGTGAAGACGGCCGAGAAGACCATGCCGCTGCTGGTCATGTTCGCGATCATCCAGGTCGTGTTCACCGGCTGCCTGTTCACCCTGAACGGCGCGGTCGGCGTCAACCAGTTCTCGTACCTCATGCCGTCCCGCTGGGCGGTCGGTGCCGCGGGCGCCACGCTGGACTTCAACAAGATCAGCCCGCCCGAGAAGGGCGGCAGCAACGACCCGCTGTGGGAGCACACCGTCGGCGCCTGGGGCATGGACATCGCCGCCCTGGTCGTCCTCGGCGTGATCTGCGGCTTCTTCGTGGCCCGCTTCCTGCGCCGCCACGAGCCCGAGGTCATGCGCAAGTGATGACTGCCGTACGACCCGAAGGGCGGCGCCCCTGATGGGGTGCCGCCCTTCGGCGCTCACGCAAAGAGGTCCGCGCCGACCTCAGTACGCGCCGTTGACGTTGTCGATCGAGCCGTACTTGTCGGCCGCGTAGTTGGCCGCGGCCGTGATGTTGGCGACCGGGTCGTACTGGCTCCAGGCCGTGCCGGCGACGTGGTACGCGTTGAAGGTCGGCTTGATGACCTGGAGCAGGCCGATCGACGGCGTGCCATTGATGGCGTTGACGTCCCAGCCGTTGATGGCGTTCGGGTTGCCCGAGGACTCCCGCATGATGTTGCGGTACAGGCCGTTGTAGGTGCCCGGGATGCCCTTGGACTTCATGATGTCCAGGGACTCCTTGATCCAGCCGTCGAGGTTGTTGCTGTAGGTCTTCGCGGCGACGGCCTTGACCTTGGTGCGCTGCGCGGACCGGCTCGCGGCCTCCTTCGCCTTGCGCTCGGCCGCGGCCTTCTTCGCGGCGGCGGCCTCGGCGGCCTTCTTCTTCGCGGCAGCCTCCGCCTTGGCCTTGGCGTCCGCCTTGGCCCTGGCCGCAGCCGCGGCCTTCTCCTTCGCCTCGGCGGCCTTGCCCTGCAGGCTGGCCTCGGCGAGCTGCTCGCTGGCGCTCGCCCGGAGGCCCTTGAGCTGCTCGGAGCTGTACGCCGCCGGAGCGGCGGCCGCCTCGGACGTGGTCGTCTGTGCGTTGCCCGGAACCGCGGTGAACGCGACGGCGGCGGCGCCGAGCGTGGCGACACCGGCGATCGCGATCTTGTGGCGCTTGGTCAGCGCACGACTATGGCCAGGCGTGGTGGAGTTCTTGGGCATGGCGGGTGGACCTCTTCGAATAGCGCGGAGGTCGCTCGCTGTCCGGTGGGGACACGGGTGCTTCCGGCACAAACGCCGCGGGCGGAACCCGCGGCGCTGAGCGACGGGAGCCATTCTTAGCGGCCGCAAAATGCCCAGGCAAAGGTGTGACGTACGATCCCGGGTAGTGGACCGGGGGATACCAAAACGGGACAGACTGGAAGGTCTGCCCCGTTCATGAGGGAAGCCCGTGTCTCCTATTTCTTCTAGTAGGTGATCTGCGCCCTATGTGCGGGCTCACATCGGCGGCGTAACAGTCTCACCAGCAGTTGCTGAAGCAATGCTCTGTGTGAGGGTTCTCCTCCGGAAGGACGAGGTGTACGTCCCCGAACTCGTGCCACAGGTAGAGCCCGCGCAGCGCCTCGTCGTACCCGCGGTCGATCGCCGCCCGCCCGGCCACCGCCTCCAGCATCAGCAGATGCGAGGCCTCCGGCTCGTGCAGCCCGGTCAGCAGCCCGTCCACCACGCGCACGCCACGCTCCGGAGTGACGACGAGATCGGTCCACCCTTCACGCGCGTGTACGACGCCGTCGCACCCGGCCGCCGACTCCACGGCCCGCACCGCCGTCGTCCCCACCGCCACGACCCGCCCGTCCCCGGCCTTCACGGCATTGATCAGCCGCGCCGACGCCTCCGGCACCGCGAACCTCTCCGGATACGGCGGCTCGTGCGCCTCCGCCGAGGCCACCCCGGTGTGCAGTGTGACCGGCGCGAACTGCACGCCCCGGCTCACCAGCTCCGCCACCAGCCGCGCGGTGAAGGGCCGCGCCGCACTCGGCATCTCCGCGCTGCCCGACCCGTCGGACGACGGCAGCGCGAACACCGTCTGGTACACGGACAACGGCTGGTCCCGTTCCGTATAGGAGTAACGAATGGGCCGCCCGTGCTCCCGCAGCAGCCCGAGCACCCCCGTCGCCGGGACGCGCGCCCACCACAGCCGTCCGCTCCCCGGGTTCACCGGCTCCTCCAGAACCAGCCGCACGCCCCCGGACAGCCGCACCTCGGTCCCCACTGGTTCGCCCGCACGCGCACGCGTGGTGCCCCGCTCGTCGGGATCCCGCAGCTCGACCGCCCACCGCCCGTCGTCCCCGCGCGTGGAGAAGTGCACCACCACGCGCGCGTGCCCGATCCGCCCGTCGACGGCGGCAGCCAGCGTGGGAGACGTGTTGACGACCAGCAGGTCCCCCGCCCGCAGCAGCCGGGGCAGCTCGCCGAAGGCGTGGTGCGACACCGCCGTGCCCCGCGACACCAGCAGCCGTACGGCGTCCCGGTCCAGCCCCGGCCCACGCTGCTCGGCCGGCACCCGCGCCGACAGCTCCTCGGGCACCCTCACGGCGAGCGTCATCGCTCCTCCAGCAGGGACGGCGCCCCGTAGCGTCCGCTGGCCGGACGCTCGTCCAGCAGCCGCAGGAAGGCCGGCACCACGCCGGCCGGCTCCGGCCGCGGGTCCCTGTCGTCCGGTACGGCCGCCGCGTACAGGTCCGTCGCCATGTCCCCGGGGTCCACCGCCCAGACCCGCAGCCCGGGCTCCTCCTCGCCCAGCACCGCCGCGAGGTGGTCCAGGGCGGCCTTGGACGCCCCGTAGCCGCCCCACGTCTCGTACGCCTCGGCGGCCGCGTCCGAGCTGACCGCGATCACTGTGCCCGCCTCGGACGCCCGCAGCAGCGGCAGCGCCTCCTGGACCAGGCCCAGCGCGGCCACCACGTTCACCTCCAGCGCCCGCCGCAGCCCCTCCAGGGGCAGTCCGTCCAGCCGGACCAGCGGCTCGGCGCCCAGCGCGCTCGCGTTGTTCACCACCAGGTCGACCCCGCCGAGCTTCCACGCCGCCGCCACCAGCTCGCTTCGGTGCCCGGCATCCGTGACGTCCCCCGGCAGGGCCGTCACGCGCGTCCCGTGCGCCTCGAGCCACTCCGCCGTCTCCAGGAGTGCCTGCGGCGTTCTGGCGTCGAGCACCAGATCCCAGCCCCGCGCGGCCAGCGCCTCGGCCAGCGCCCGCCCCAGCCCCTTCGAGGCCCCCGTGATGATCGCTACCGACATGACACGTCCCCTCGTTCCCAGCCGCCACCTGATCGGCGTGCCCCCAACGTAGGAACCGGGCCGCCCCCGCCGCCTCGGACGCGGGCCGGAAAGAGGCGAGGCCCTTCGCCCTAGGTCCTCCGGCCCAGGCCACGGCCGCCACAGGTCCGATACGGACTGTCACACCCCGCCGGTACCGTGAGGGCATGAGTCAAGGCCCCCGGTCCGGCCTCGCCGCGGTGAGTTCCGCGCTGCTGGCCATGAGCAGGCACCTCGAGGTGCGCGACGTCCTCAAGACGATCGTCGCCTCGGCCCGCGAACTGCTCGACGCGCAGTACGCCGCCCTCGGCGTCCCCGACGACCACGGAGGGTTCGCCCAGTTCGTGGTCGACGGCGTGAGCGACGAACAGTGGAAGGCCATCGGCCCCCTCCCGCGCCAGCACGGCATCCTCGCCGCGATGCTGCAGGAGGCCCGCCTGGAGCGCCTCGCCGACGTGCGCAAGGACCCCCGCTTCGAGGGCTGGCCGTCCGCGCACCCCGAGATGGCCGACTTCCTGGGCATGCCGATCCGGGACGGCGACGAGGTCATCGGCGCGCTCTTCCTGGCGAACAAGAACTGCCCCAAGCCGGAGGGCGCCTGCGGCTTCACACAGGAGGACGAGGACCTCCTGACGATCCTCGCCCAGCACGCCGCGATCGCACTCACCAACGCCCGGCTCTACGAACGCAGCCGCGAGCTCACGATCGCCGAGGAACGCTCCCGCCTCGCCCACGAGTTGCACGACGCGGTGGCCCAGAAGCTCTTCTCCCTGCGCCTGACCGCACAGGCGGCCGCCGCCCTGGTCGACCGCGACCCGTCCCGCGCCAAGGGCGAGTTGCAGCAGGTGGCCGTGCTCGCCGCGGAGGCCGCCGACGAACTGCGCGCCGCCGTCGTCGAGTTGCGCCCTGCCGCCCTCGACGAGGACGGCCTCGTCGCCACCCTCCGCACCCAGATCCAGGTCCTCGACCGCGCCCACAGCGCGCGCGTGACCTTCGCGAGCCTCGGCGTCCGCGCCCTGCCGGCCGCCCAGGAGGAGGCCGTCCTGCGCGTCGCCCAGGAAGCCCTGCACAATGCCCTGCGGCACGCGGGTGCCGAGCACGTCGACGTGACCCTGGACCGGCGCGGCGGCGGAGCCGTCCTGCGGGTGACGGACGACGGCAGCGGCTTCGACCCGCAAGGGATACGCCGCGCAGGACGCCACCTGGGCCTGGTCTCCATGCGGGACCGGACGAGCGGCGTCGGCGGCACGCTGACCGTGGAATCGGCGCCCGGCAAGGGCACCACGATCGAGATGGAGGTCCCCGGTGGGTGACACAATCAAGGTGCTCCTCGTCGACGACCACCAGGTGGTCCGCCGGGGACTGCGCACCTTCCTCGAAGTGCAGGACGACATCGAGGTCGTGGGCGAGGCCGCCGACGGTGCCGAGGGCGTGGCCCGCGCCGAGGAACTGAAACCCGACGTCGTCCTCATGGACGTCAAGATGCCGGGTATGGACGGCGTCGACGCGCTGCGCAAACTCCGCGAACTGAACAACCCCGCGCGCGTGCTGATCGTCACCAGCTTCACCGAACAGCGCACGGTGGTCCCGGCCCTGCGCGCGGGCGCCGCCGGGTACGTCTACAAGGACGTCGACCCCGAGGCGCTGGCCGGCGCCATCCGCTCCGTCCACGCCGGCCACATCCTGCTCCAGCCCGAGGTCGCGGGCGCCCTGCTGTCCCAGGAGGAGAACAACTCCGGCCAGGGGAGAGGGGGTTCGCTCACCGAACGGGAGCGCGAGGTGCTCGGGCTGATAGCGGACGGCCGCTCCAACCGCGAGATCGCCCGCGCGTTGGTCCTCTCCGAGAAGACCGTCAAGACGCATGTCTCGAACATCCTGATGAAGCTCGACCTGGCGGACCGTACTCAGGCGGCGCTATGGGCGGTTCGTCATGGTGTGGCCGGCTGAAACGGGTGCGATGACGGTGGTGTTCGGCCATCCGCCGGCAATTCGGAGGGTTCCGCTCCGGACTGAGATTCATACCGTCGTGGGAATGTCCCCCGGATGGCGCATCCTTCGGCGATCTCCGCCGTTCTCCAGTGCGTGCTGCGGCGACTGCCGCGGCAATCGCTAGGGAGGGCTCAGAAGTGAAGAACCTGAAGAAGGCAGCGGCCGTGACGATGGTGGCCGGCGGACTGATCGCTGCCGGTGCCGGGATGGCTTCCGCCACCGACGGTGCGCACGCCGACGGCAAGGCCGTGGGCTCGCCGGGTGTCGTCTCGGGCAACCTCGTCCAGGCCCCGGTGCACGTCCCGGTGAACGCGGTGGGCAACAGCGTGAACGTCATCGGCGTGCTGAACCCCGCCTTCGGCAACCTGGGCATCAACCGCTGACTCCGGTCGCCCGGCGACAGTGACTTCGGCCTCCCGGGCACGCCCGGGGGGCCGGTCAGCTTGTCGCTCGAATGATCCGAACGGGCAGTACTACTTGAATTCCCGTGCCGTTCCGGATCCCTCCCGCGTTGATCAGCGCACGACCCGCGGCCGGGTCGGATACGCAAACGCAGGAGGAACGCTTCTCATGAACATCGCCAAGAAGGCCGCCGTAGCCCTCACCGTTGCCGGTATCGCCACGGGTGCCGCTGCCGGTGCCGCTGTCGCCGACGCGGGTGCCGACGGCGCGGCCGTGAAGTCGCCGGGCGTCGGCTCGGGCAACCTCGTCCAGGTCCCGGTGCACGTCCCGGTGAACGTGGTCGGCAACACCGCCAACCTCATCGCCCTGCTGAACCCCGCTTTCGGCAACGCGGGCGCGAACGACTGACGTCGGGTCAGGCACCGAGGGGCTCCGCAGGTCAACGGCGACTTGCGGAGCCCTTCGTCATGTTTGCGCAGGTGAGCGCTGTCCTTCGACTGCGGGCCGGTGGGGGCTGGTCGCGCAGTTCCCCGCGCCCGTGGGTTGGCCCAGCCACGGGTAGTCGCTGTGCCGCCGTAGCTGCGGGCAGTCGTGCCGCTTGGGGCGGCTCCCGACCCGCAGAAGCGGCACTCGCCCAAAGGCTGCGAGCGAGACCCACCCCCGCCCGGCACCCGCCCCGGGCACCGCAGAACACACGCTCACCGAACCCCGCGCTCCCGCTCCTCCACATACGCGTTGTACGCCGCGACCTGCGCCCGCCGAGCCGTCCGCTCCACCGGCCGCAATGCCTGAGAACGCGCCGCCATCTCCCCGGACGTCACCGCCGCCCCGTGCCCGTTCTCGTACGCCAGAGAAACGAGCAACCCCACCCGTTGGGCAAGTTCCAGCACCCGCACCGCCCGCGGCGGATACCCCGGCGCCAACACCTCCCGCCCCCGCTCGGCCCGCGCCCGGTACGCATCGAGCGCCGCCTCGGCCACCGGCCCCGACCCGGCCACATCCAGCCGGGAGAGAACCTCCGTCGCCTCCCGCAAGGCCTCCGCGAGCTCCCGCTCGGCCTCACCCAGCGACGGCACATCGGCAGGCGGAGCCTCCCGCACCGGCAGCACCTGCCACACGACCTCGACATGCACATCACCCTCGGGCCCGGCCTCGTACACCTCCGGCACCAACCCGAGCGCGGCGCCGTAACAGACCACGGCCTCCTCGGCCTCCATCGCCCGCGCGTTGAACTCCGGCGGGCCGCTCAGCCCCAGCGGATGCCCCGGCGCGGGCAGCGCGACCCGCAGGCCCGTCACCCCGAGCGACCGCAGCCGCCCCAGCGCCAGCGTGAGACCGACGGCTGCCGACTCACCCGGCAACCCCTCCACCCGGTGCACGGCGTCCTCGCCCACAATCGCGAGCACGGCGTCGTCCGGCGAGACAAGTCCGGCCAAAAGACCATTTCCCCAAGCGGCAAGTCGCCCTGAGCGTCGTTCCGAGAGCATGCCTCCACCCTAAGGACCGGACCGATGGAATGGAGCGGCCGACCGGTGGCGTAGATTTCCTTGAGGGCTGCGCCCACCGGCGCACGCGACAGCCGAGACGCCGAGACCGGCCACACTGCAAGGGGAGACAACGCGCTCATGAGCGATGTTCTGGAGCTTCAGGACGTATCCGTGGTCCGCGAGGGCCGGGCTCTGGTGGACCAGGTCTCCTGGTCGGTGAAGGAGGGCGAGCGCTGGGTCATCCTCGGCCCCAACGGCGCCGGCAAGACCACCCTCCTGAACCTCGCTTCCAGCTACCTCTACCCCAGCAAGGGCACCGCCACCATCCTCGGCGAGACCCTTGGCAAGCCCGGCACCGACGTCTTCGAACTGCGCCCGCGCATCGGCATGGCCGGCATCGCCATGGCCGACAAGCTCCCCAAGCGCCAGACCGTCCTGCAGACGGTGCTGACCGCCGCCTACGGCATGACAGCCGGCTGGCACGAGGACTACGAGGACATCGACGAGCAGCGCGCCCGCGCCTTCCTCGACCGCCTCGGCATGACCGAGTACGTGGACCGCAAGTTCGGCACGCTCTCCGAGGGCGAGCGCAAGCGCACCCTCATCGCCCGGGCCCTGATGACCGACCCCGAGCTCCTCCTCCTCGACGAGCCCGCCGCCGGCCTCGACCTCGGCGGCCGCGAGGACCTCGTACGCCGTCTCGGCCGCCTCGCCCGCGACCCGATCGCTCCCTCGATGCTGATGGTCACCCACCACGTCGAGGAGATCGCCCCCGGCTTCACGCACGTCCTCCTGATCCGCCAGGGCAAGGTCCTCGCCGCCGGCCCGCTGGAGCTCGAACTCTCCTCCCGCAACCTCTCGCTCTGCTTCGGCCTCCCGCTCGTCGTCGAACAGGTCGGCGACCGCTGGACCGCACAGGGCCTGCCCCTGTCGTGATCAGGTGAAGTACCCGCAAAAACACGGGTAAGAAGCCAGTTCCCGCCCCCCTGCGCCCTGTCCGAGGCAGGTCCCGCGGACCTACCATGACCATGTGAACGACATCGACGCATGGGTGTGGTGGCTCGTCGGCGCGGCAGCGCTCGGAATCCCGCTCGTGGTGACCGCGATGCCGGAATTCGGCATGCTCGCCGTGGGCGCTCTCGCCGCCGCGGTCGCTGCCGGAGCCGGCGGCGACATCGTCGTCCAGGTGCTTGTCTTCTCCGTCGTCTCGGTGGCCCTCATCGCCGTCGTACGGCCCATCGCGGTCCGGCACCGCGCCCAGCGTCCCCAACTCGTCACGGGCATCGACGCGTTGAAGGGCAAGCAGGCCGTCGTACTGGAGCGCGTCGACAGCGCCGGCGGCCGGATCAAGCTCGCCGGGGAAGTCTGGTCGGCCCGTTCCCTCGCCACCGACCGCGCCTACGAAGTAGGGCAGGAAGTCGATGTCGTGGACATCGAGGGAGCCACGGCGATCGTCATGTGACCTCGCAGGATGCAACTGAACCGAAGGCACTGCGAGTTGCACGACGGTCTGACAGACTCGACCAGCAAGATCTTCAACAACCATAAGATCTTCCGAAAGCGCCGAGGCGGAGAAGGGTACGGGGAGCACGATGGAACCGGTCATCATCGTCTTGATCATCCTGGTGGTGTTGGTCTTCATCGCCCTGATCAAGACGATCCAGGTCATCCCACAGGCGAGCGCCGCCATCGTGGAGCGGTTCGGCCGCTACACGCGAACACTCAACGCGGGCCTCAACATCGTCGTCCCGTTCATCGACACCATCCGCAACCGCATCGACCTGCGTGAACAGGTCGTACCGTTCCCGCCGCAGCCGGTGATCACCCAGGACAACCTGGTCGTCAACATCGACACGGTCATCTACTACCAGGTCACGGATGCCCGGGCCGCGACGTACGAGGTCGCCAGCTACATCCAGGCGATCGAGCAGCTCACCGTCACCACGCTCCGCAACATCATCGGTGGCATGGACCTGGAGCGGACCCTGACCTCCCGCGAGGAGATCAACGCGGCCCTGCGCGGCGTCCTCGACGAGGCCACCGGCAAGTGGGGCATCCGCGTCAACCGCGTCGAGCTCAAGGCGATCGAGCCGCCGACCTCCATCCAGGACTCGATGGAGAAGCAGATGCGCGCCGACCGTGACAAGCGCGCCGCGATCCTCACCGCGGAAGGTACGCGCCAGGCCGCCATCCTCACCGCCGAAGGTGAGAAGCAGTCTCAGATCCTGCGCGCCGAGGGCGAGGCCAAGGCCGCCGCCCTGCGCGCCGAGGGCGAGGCCCAGGCCGTCCGCACGGTCTTCGAGGCGATCCACGCCGGCGACCCGGACCAGAAGCTGCTCTCCTACCAGTACCTCCAGATGCTCCCGAAGATTGCCGAGGGAGACGCCAACAAGCTCTGGATCGTCCCCAGCGAGATCGGCGACGCCCTCAAGGGCCTGTCCGGCGCGATGGGCAACTTCGGCAACTTCGGCGGCGGTTCGGGGGGCGGCGGCAACTCCGGCAACAGCGGCTCGGAGCGCCGTGAGAAGCCGTCGATCGACTGACAAGCCTTTCCATACGACTCTGGGGCCCACCTCCGTCAGGAGGTGGGCCCCAGAGTCGTATGGGCTACGCCGCCGGCTGAACCAGCCAGTTCGGCAGCGCGCCGAAGTCCTCACGCCCCAGCGACAGCAGCATCGCGTCGGCCGGGGTCGGCTCGAACGGCTGCCGCAACAGCGGCATACCCGCCTCGTCCGGAGTCCGGTTCGCCTTGCGGTGGTTGTCCTCGGCGCACGAGGCCACCGTGTTCAGCCAGGTGTCCTGACCACCCTGCGCCCGCGGCACCACGTGGTCCACGGTCGTCGCCCGCCTTCCGCAGTACGCGCACCTGTGCCGGTCCCTCACCAGAACACCCCGCCGCGACCACGGGGCTTGTCTTCGGAACGGCACCCGTACGTACCTGCACAGCCTGATCACCCGGGGCGCCGGTATGTCGACCGCGGCTCCGCGCATGCGCAGTTCGGGGTGGGACTGCTCGACAACGGCCTTGTCCTGCAGCACCAGAACGACGGCTCGGTTCAACGTCACCGTCGACAGCGGCTCGAAGCTCGCGTTCAGTACCAGCGTGTCACGCATTACCAGCCCACCTCCCATGCGCACCGGCCCACCCCCTGGCGGGCTTGGATCAACTCTGGCCGGGCACGCCGAGATGGACAACGCAATAAAAATGCCCGCCTCTGATCACTTCCAAGACCAGAGGCGGGCAAACGTCCCGTGAACGTCAGCCTTCGGCGGGCACTTCGTACTCACCGATCAGCTGGGCACGCGCGATCGCGTGGAACCGCAGGTTGAAGCCCACGTAGGCAGGCGAGGCGTCGGCATCCGGACCGAGCTTCTCCTCATCCACGGCGTACACCGTGAAGACGTACCGGTGCGGCCCGTCCCCGGGCGGCGGCGCGGCACCACCGAAGTCCTTCGACCCGTAGTCGTTCCGCGCCTGTACGGCACCCTCCGGCAGCCCCTCGAACTTGCCGCTGCCCGCACCCACCGGCAGCTCGGTGACCGAGGCCGGGATGTCGAACACCACCCAGTGCCAGAACCCGCTGCCCGTAGGCGCATCGGGGTCGTAGCAGGTCACGGCGAAGCTCTTGGTCTCGGCCGGGAAGCCCTCCCACCGCAGTTGCGGCGAGGTGTTGCCGGCCGCGTAGACCTGAGCGTCCTTGAGCGTCGCGCCCTCCGCGACATCCTCGCTCGTCACCGCGAACGACGGCACGGGCGGGTGGAAGTCATGGGGGAGCGGCCGCCGCTTGAGCTCGGTCACCTCGGTACCTCCTGATCGGATCCTGTGAATCAGTGGTTCCGAGCCTAGAACCAGTTGCGCTTGCTGCCGACCTCGGACAGCCACTGGTTGAGGTACGCGGTCCAGTCGGTGCTCTGGTAGTCGTGCAGACCCACCTGGAAGGAGCGGAAGGTGTCGCTGCCCTCGCTGAACAGACCCGGCTTCTTGTCCATCTCCAGGATGACGTCCATCACGCTCTCGTCGGCCACGAAGCTCAACTCGACCTGGTTCAGCCCCCGGTACTGCTGCGGCGGGAAGAACTCGATCTCCTGGTAGAACGGCAGCTTCTGTCGCGTACCCCGGATGTGACCGCGCTCCAGGTCCGCGTTCTTGAAACGGAAGCCCAGCTGGAGGAAGGCGTCCAGAATCGCCTTCTGCGCCGGCAGCGGGTGCACGCTGACCGGGTCCAGGTCCCCGGAGTCCACGGCACGCGCGATCTCCAGCTCGGTGGTGACCCCGATGTTCATCCCGCGCAGCGGCTGACCGTCGATCGTCGTGATCGGCGTCTCCCACGGGATCTCGAGCCCGAACGGCACCGCGTGCACCGCGCCCGCCTTCAGCTCGAAGGCCCCGCCGAGCCGCACCTTCGTGAACTCGATGTCCTGCTTGTACTCCTGGTCGCCGCTCTCGACCTCGACCTTGGCCTGCAGTCCGACCGAGAGCCCCTCGATCTCCTGGTCGACGGACCCGCCCTGGATCCGCACCTCACCCTGGACGACACCACCGGGGACGACGTTGACCTCGGTCAGCACCGTCTCCACCGAAGCCCCGCCGGCCCCCAGGCTCGCGAGCAGCTTCTTGAACGCCATGTCTCTCCTTCAACGCGCGGATTCCTGATCCCTACAAACGCGATCCGGCCGTGGTCGGTTCCGCGCCTTCACCCTGGCAAGCAGAGACACCCTTGACCACCCCTTGGCCCACACCCGTCTGGACTAGGCTCCTACGCCATGATCGCGCTCCCGGACCGTACGCCACTCACGAGAGAGTTCTTCGACCGCCCCGTACTGGAAGTCGCCCCCGATCTCCTGGGCCGCATCCTCGTACGGACGACTCCGGACGGTCCGATCACCCTGCGCCTCACGGAGGTCGAGGCGTACGACGGCCCGAACGACCCCGGCTCCCATGCCTACCGTGGACGCACGGCCCGCAACGGCGTGATGTTCGGTCCGCCCGGGCATGTGTACGTCTACTTCACCTACGGCATGTGGTTCTGCATGAACCTGGTGTGCGGACCGGAGGGCACGGCCAGTGCGGTCCTCCTCCGCGCCGGCGAGGTCCTCGAAGGCGCCGAGCTGGCCCGCAAACGTCGACTCTCGGCCCGAAATGACAAGGAACTGGCCAAAGGCCCCGCCCGCCTGGCCACGGCCCTGGACGTGAACCGGGCCCTGGACGGCACGGACGCCTGTGCCTCCGGCGAGACACCGCTGAGAGTCCTCTCCGGTACCCCGGTGGCCTCCGACCAGGTACGCAGCGGCCCCCGCACCGGCGTGGCCGGCGACGGCGGCAACGGGGACGTCCACCCGTGGCGGTTCTGGACCGCCAACAACCCGACGGTGAGCCCCTATCGGGCCCATGTCCCAAGGCGTCGCTCAAGTTGACTCGCTCTTGGAAGATGCGTAACGTAGCCCGAGCCGCTTGAACCGGGTACTGCGTTCGTCAGCAGCCGGAAGCGGCTAAACCACTACCTACGATTACCCCTAAGCGGGGGCGAATTCGTCATGTCCGCATGCCTGAATTCGAACTCGCAGAACTCGATTATGAGTCCACGAGGGAATCGGCTAACGTAGTGAATGTCGAAAGGCCGACCGGCGAAAGCCAAGGCCTCCGGAAATCCCAGTCCGACTGGGAATCAGGCCCGAAAGGATCTGATAGAGTCGGAAACGCAAGACCGAAGGGAAGCGCCCGGAGGAAAGCCACGAGAGATTCTCTCGGGTGAGTACAAAGGAAGCGTCCGTTC
>NZ_JOEY01000040.1 GCF_000718165.1 Streptomyces fulvoviolaceus
GCCGAGGCTGGACTTTCCCGGCTGGGGCTTGATCTTTTCAGCCCGTCCGGCGTTTGAGGACGAGGCCCCTTCAGGGCCGACAGCGGGGGTCTGGGGGCGCAGCCCCCAGGGACGGGAATTGGGAAGGGGCGGCGGGGGCGAGAAAAAACCGTCGGACGGGCCGAAAACGCGCGTTGCCGGGCGGGCTCTCGCTGAGAGACTCGCCCGCATGACCACCGACACACCTCTCGCCCTCCCCGACGGACGCCCCATCCCTCTCATGACCGGCGACGAACTCCCCATGCTCGAAAGCTGGTTGGCCTTCCACCGGGCCACGTTGGAGCTGAAGTGTGCGGGACTGGACGACGCGCAGGTGCGGCTGGCATCGGCGGAGCCGTCCGCGATGACCCTCCTCGGCCTCGTGCAGCACCTCGCCGAGGTCGAGCGGAACTGGTTCCAGCGGGTGGTCGGGGGGCTCGATGTGCCGCCGGTGTTCGAGGAGGAGACCGGGTACGCCCTCGATCCGGGACGGGGACTCGACGAGGCGCTGGCCGCGTGGAAGCGGGAGATCGCCCGAGGGGACGCCTTGCGTGCCGGGCGGTCGCCGGACGACACCGGGCGGATCGCCGACGGGGCGATGGCCGGGCTGGAGGTCAGCTTGCGGTGGGTGCTCGTGCACATGGTCGAGGAGTACGCGCGGCACAACGGGCACGCGGACATCTTGCGGGAGCGGATCGACGGAGTAACCGGAACCTAATTTCGAGGGAATTCTTGAATTCCTCGGAGAACAGCTTCCCGTATTCTTTTGCCCGCTTTCCTTCGACCTAAACGCAAAGATTTCGCGAACGCCGATCAGTGTAATTCGGTCAGATCTCGTGGGGATTACATGGTTGTGACGCGTTACACATCGCGTCCGCTATGTGCATTATTACCGGGTGAAATCACCCATTTCGGTACCCACTCGCGTGGCCGCACGCGCCCGCGTGATAACACAGAGAGCCCTCGCACGTAACCCCACCCGGCGATGCAATTTCGAATTTCCCTCGGTAAATTCAATTCGCATGACTGCCGCACAAGCAGACCTGCAAATCGACCGGCCGTCGGTGGCGGACGGCGCCGCGCTGTGGCGGATAGCGAGGGACTCGAAGGCCCTCGACCTGAACTCGTCGTACAGCTATCTGCTGTGGTGTCGGGACTTCGCCGCCACGACGGCCGTGGCGCGGGACGAGCGCGGGGAGCCGGTCGGTTTCGTCACCGGGTACGTCCGGCCCGACCGGCCCGGCACCCTGCTCGTCTGGCAGGTGGCCGTGGACGCGGCGTACCGCGGGCGGGGCCTCGCCGCCGCGCTGCTCGACGGGCTGACCGCGCGGGTCTCCGCCGAGCGCGGTCTGCGCATCGTCGAGACCACCATCACCCCGGGCAACACCGCCTCCGAGCGGCTGTTCGCCGCGTTCGCCGAGCGTCACGGCGCCCGGCTGGAGCGCGAGGTGCTGTTCGACGCCCGTCTGTTCCCCGACGGGCCGCACGACCCCGAGGTTCTGTACCGCATCGGGCCCCTGTCTCTCACTCCCTCCGCCTGACCACTCCCTCTGCACCCCCCACGCAACGAGGAGCGATTCGTCGTGACCATCACCCAGCCCGACCTCAGTGTCTTCGAGACCCTCGAGTCCGAGGTGCGCAGCTACTGCCGCGGCTGGCCCACCGTCTTCGACCGTGCGCAGGGCAGCCGTATGTACGACGAGGACGGCCACGCGTACCTGGACTTCTTCGCGGGCGCCGGCTCGCTCAACTACGGGCACAACAACCCCGTCCTCAAACGCGCGCTGATCGACTACCTGGAGCGGGACGGCGTCACGCACGGGCTCGACATGTCGACCACCGCCAAGCGGGCGTTCCTGCAGACCTTCCAGGACCTGGTGCTGCGGCCGCGTGATCTGCCGTTCAAGGTCATGTTCCCGGGGCCGACCGGCACCAACGCCGTGGAGTCCGCGCTCAAGCTCGCGCGGAAGGTGAAGGGGCGCGAGGCGATCGTGTCGTTCACCAACGCCTTCCACGGGATGTCGCTGGGGTCGCTCGCCGTCACCGGCAACGCCTTCAAGCGGGCCGGCGCCGGGATTCCGCTGGTGCACGGGACGCCGATGCCGTTCGACAACTACTTCGACGGGCAGGTCCCGGACTTCCTGTGGTTCGAGCGGCTGTTGGAGGACCAGGGGTCCGGGCTCAACAAGCCCGCCGCCGTGATCGTGGAGACCGTGCAGGGCGAGGGCGGCATCAACGTCGCGCGCCCCGAGTGGCTGCGGGCGCTCGCCGACCTGTGCGAGCGCCAGGACATGCTGCTCATCGTCGACGACATCCAGATGGGCTGCGGGCGGACGGGTGCCTTCTTCTCCTTCGAGGAGGCGGGCATCACCCCCGACATCGTCACCGTCTCCAAGTCGATCAGCGGCTACGGACTGCCCATGTCCCTCTGCCTGTTCAAGCCCGAGCTGGACATCTGGGAGCCGGGCGAGCACAACGGCACCTTCCGCGGCAACAACCCCGCCTTCGTGACGGCCACCGCCGCGCTGGAGGCGTACTGGGCGGACGGGCCCGCGATGGAGAAGCAGACCTGTGCCCGCGGTGAGCAGATCGAGCAGGCCCTCATCTCCATCACCGAGGAGAACCTCGCCGATGTGAAGGAGTACCGGGGGCGCGGGCTCGTGTGGGGCCTGGAGTTCCATGACAAGGACCGGGCCGGCCGGGTGGCGCACCGCGCCTTCGAACTCGGGCTGCTCATCGAGACGTCGGGCCCGGAGGGCGAGGTCGTGAAGCTGCTCCCGGCGCTCACCGTCACCTCGGACGAGCTGGACGAGGGGCTCAGCGTCCTCGCCCGCTCCGTCCGCGAAACCGTCTGAACCGACCGGTTGAGACACATCCACCTAGGAGGCATCGCAACACCGTGATCGTCCGTTCGTTCAAGGACATCGAAGGCACCGACCGGCATGTGAAGGCCGCGTCCGGGACGTGGGAGAGCAAACGCATCGTCCTCGCCAAGGAGAGGGTCGGCTTCTCCGTGCACGAGACGATTCTGTACGCGGGTACGGAGACGTCGATGTGGTACGCGAACCACATCGAGGCCGTCGTGTGCGTCGAGGGCGAGGCCGAGCTCACCGACGACGAGACCGGGCAGAAGTACACGATCACGCCCGGCACCATGTACCTCCTCGACGGCCACGAGCGGCACACGATGCGGATCAAGGAGGACTTCCGCTGCATCTGCGTCTTCAACCCGCCCGTGACCGGCCGGGAGGACCACGACGAGAACGGCGTCTACCCTCCCCCAGATCCAAAAGACTGGGGGGACCCCCAGCTCACCGAGCCCGAGGAGGTGTGAGGCACCCATGACCATCACCGATCTCTACCCAAGCCGCGGCGCCACCGAGGTGTCGACCCCGCGCAAGGACCCCGTCGTGTGGGGCGCGCCGGGCACTCCCGGCCCGATCTCCGACATCGGCCTCCAGTCGTTCGAGCACGACGGCTTCCTCGCCGTCGACCAGATCATCAGCGACGACGAAGTCGCCGTGTACCACCGGGAGTTGGAGCGGCTCGTCACCGACCCGGAGATCCGCGCCGACGAACGCTCCATCATCGAGCCGCAGTCCAAGGAGATCCGGTCCGTCTTCGAGGTGCACCGGATCAGCGAGGTGTTCGCGAACCTGGTGCGCGACGAGCGGGTCGTCGGGCGGGCCCGGCAGATCCTCGGCTCGGACGTGTACGTCCACCAGTCCCGGATCAACGTCAAGCCGGGCTTCGGCGCCAGCGGCTTCTACTGGCACTCCGACTTCGAGACCTGGCACGCCGAGGACGGGCTGCCGAACATGCGGACCGTGTCGGTCTCGATCGCGCTGACCGAGAACCACGACACCAACGGCGGCCTCATGATCATGCCGGGGTCGCACCGCACGTTCCTCGGCTGTGCGGGGGCCACGCCGAAGGACAACTACAAGCAGTCCCTGCAGATGCAGGACGCCGGCACGCCGTCCGACGAGGCGCTGACGGAGATGGCCACCCAGTACGGCATCAAGTTGTTCACCGGCAAGGCCGGTTCGGCGACCTGGTTCGACTGCAACTGCATGCACGGGTCCGGCGACAACATCACGCCGTTCCCGCGCAGCAACGTGTTCATCGTGTTCAACAGCGTGGACAACGCGGCCGTGGAGCCCTTCGCGGCTCCCATCCGACGCCCCGAGTTCATCGGAGCGCGGGACTTCACTCCCGTCCGCTGAGCACCGGGTAGTCCGTGTAGCCCTTCGCGCCCCCGCCGTAGAACGTCGTACGGTCGGGGGCGTTGAAGGGCCCGCCCGCCCGCAGTCGGGTCGGCAGGTCCGGGTTGGCGAGGAACAGCTGGCCGTAGGCGACGAGGTCCGTGACGCCCTCCTCGACCAGGGCGAGGGCGTCCGGTCCCGTCGGGCCCTCGGTCGCCGGGCTGAGGACGAACACGCCGCTGAACTGCTTGCGCAGGGTGAGGGTCAGCTCGCGGATCTCGCCCATCTCCATGACGTGCAGATACGCCAGGCCCAGCGGCTCCAGCGCGGTCACCAGCGCGGTGTACGCCGGCTCCGGCTCGGGCTCGTGGATGTCGTTGAGCGGGTTGCCGGGCGAGAGGCGCAGGCCGGTGCGGTCGGCGCCGATCGCGGCGGCGACGGCCTCTGCGGTCTCGACGGCGAAGCGGATGCGGTTCTCGACGGGCCCGCCCCACTCGTCGGTGCGGTGGTTGGAGCCGGGTGCCAGGAACTGGTGGATCAAGTAGCCGTTGGCGCCGTGCAGTTCGACCCCGTCGAAGCCGGCCTCGATCGCGTTGCGGGCGGCGGTCACGAAGTCGCCCACCGTGGCGCGGATCTCGTCCCCGGTCAGCTCGCGGGGCGTGACGAAGTCCTTCGGGCCTTCGTGGGTGAAGACCTGGCCGCTCGCGGCGACCGGCGAGGCTCCGACGTTGACCAGTCCGTCGGGCAGCAGCGCGGGGTGTCCGATCCGGCCGGTGTGCATGAGCTGCGCGAAGATCCGGCCCCCGGCCGCGTGCACGGCGTCGGTCACCGTGCGCCAGGCGGCGACCTGCTCCGCACTGTGCAGCCCCGGGGTGTCGGGGTAGCCCTGGCCGACCGCGGAAGGCTGGATGCCCTCGGTGACGATCAGCCCGGCGGAGGCCCGCTGGACGTAGTACTCGGCGGTCAGCGCGGTCGGGAGGCCACCCTCGGCGGCACGGCTGCGAGTCATCGGCGCCATCGCCACGCGGTTGGCCAGCTGAGTGCCGGAGAGGTCGATCGGATCGAACGCGGTGGTCATGGTGGCTCCTGAAGCGATCTACGGGAGGCCTATGGGAGGCCTATGGGGGGTCTACGGGCGATCTATTGGCGACCCATGGGCCATTTACATGGTCGGCCAATCAATTCAACCGGGGGCCACCCTAGCGCATTCCTTGGTCGGCCAATCAAATCTCCGGGCGAGTACCCTGCAGGGCAGGCACGAGCGACAACGGGGAGTTCCGATGGAGGCCATCAAGGCGGCGGAGGGCCACCACATCTGTACCGAGCTGCCGTCGGCCGCCCGCAGCGGGCCGGTCAGCCACGCCATCTCCCGGGCGGCCCGGCTGCACCGCAAGGCCGCGGGTCAGCTGCTGCGCGGGCTGGGACTGCACCCCGGTCAGGAGCTGGTGATGATGCACCTGTGGGAGCGCGGCCCGGCCCGGCAGTCGGAGCTGATCCGGCTCCTCGACCTCGATCCGTCCACGGTGACGAAGATGCTGCAGCGCCTGGAGCAGGCCGGGCACGTCCGGCGCCTGCCCGATCCGGCGGACCGGCGCGCGGTCCTCGTCGAGGCGACCGACGCCAGCTCGCACCTGCTCGCCGAGGTCGAGGAGGCCTGGGGGGTCCTGGAGGAGAACACCCTCACCGGCCTGACCGCGCCCGAGCGGCGGCAGCTGCTGGATCTGCTCGCCAAGGTCGAGACCAACCTGTGCGGCAGTGGCGGCGAGGGCTGACTACAGCCAGGCCAGCTGGGACGCCCGCTCCAGTACGTTCCGTACGGCGGCCTCGTCGCCCGCGGTGCCGCGCGGCACCTCGTCGGGGGCGTACCGGCCGCCGACGAGGAGGCAGAAGTCGACCGGGTCCAGGGTGAGTTCGGCCTGAACAGGCTCGTCCTCGGAGCCCAGCACCCACTCCTCGCCGCCGGTGACCGCGAACAGCACCGGCGGCGCGGTGGGTCCCAGGGACAGACCGAGGATGCGGACGGCCAGGCGGACCAGCTGCCACAGGTGTTCCTCGGGCGGCGGCGGGACGGCGAGTCCCAGGGCGCGGCCGATGTCGTCGGTGTGGATCCACGCCTCGAAGGCGCGCACCACGAAGTGGTCGGCGACCGGCAGCCGCACGCCCATCAACATCACGGCGCGGGCGGCCAGTTCGTGGTCACGGGCCTCGGGCGCCGCGAGCAGCCCGTCCGCCTGCGCGGACCAGTCGGCGACGGTCTCCTCGGGCGTACGGCCGTGCTCGTGGGTGATGACGTCGGCCGTGCGCTGATCCCAGGCGTCCGCCCAGCGCGTGTCCTCCGCGATCCGGGAGGGCGGCACGCGTGGGCCCATGCCGAGCAGCCGCGCCAGGTGCTCGTCGGCGGCGAGGAGATGGGCGACGGTGGCGTGCACGTCCCAGTCGTGGACGACCGGGGTGGTCCAGCGGCCCTCGATCTCGGGCAGCAGCGCCTTGAGGCCGGCGACGGCGGCTGCGTAGGGGGCGGCATGCCCGGCCACATGGGGTGCGGCGGCGGGGCGGGTGCGCAGGGCGCCGGAGAGGACGCCGGGGGTGCCGTTCCGGAGGCCGAGCGGCTCGTCCGGCAGCAGTCCGTTCAGCGGCGGTCCGTCCAACAGCCGTACCGTCTCGCGAAGTTGCTCCGCCTCCGCGGCGCAGCTCTCGCACTCGGCCAGGTGCAGCGGGACCGTCTTCTCGTCGGCCGGCTCCAGGGCGCCGAAGGCCCAGGCGGCCAGCAGGTCTCGTACGCCGTCGTGATCCGTGGTCACCACACGCCTCCTTCCCTGCCTGCCATCATGCGCCCCTTTCCCACGCAGGGTCGGGTGGGTCTGCCAAAGACTCGGCCAAAGTACGTAAAGCGGTGCGTAGTCGAGTCTTCGCGGTGCCCTCGGGGATGCCTAGTTCGACGGCGGCCTGGCGGTAGGTGCGGCCCGCGAAGTAGGCCAGGTGCACCACCTCCCGCTGGGGCTGCGGGAGTTCGGCGAGGGCGGAGTGCAGGAGGAGGGAGCGCTCCCGGTCGACGACCGCCTCGGCCGGGCCGGGAGAGGCGTCAGGGATGGTCTGCAGGGCGGAGTCGTCGGCGCGGGCGTCCTTGCGGTGCCGGGCCTCGCTGCGCACCCAGTCGACGGCCCGCCGGTGGGCGAGCACCGACAGCCAGGTGCGCAGACTGCCCCGGCCGGCGTCGAAGGCGTACGGCCTGCTCCACAGCTGGGCGAAGACCTCCTGCGCGACGTCCTCGGCGGCGGCCCGGCTGCGGGTGACCCGCACGGCGACGGCCCGCACCAGGGAGCCGTACACCGTGTACGCCTCGGCCAGCGCGGACTCGTCCCCGTAGACCAGCCGCCGGTGCAGTTCCGCGTCGGCGGGTTGCTGAACGGACGTCGTCCCGTCCGTGGACTCCACGGCACCACCACCCCTTGTGCCTTTCCTAGCGTCCCGGGCGGTCGCGCGCCAGTGGTTCAGTGAGAGAGGGCGTCCAGGAGGCGATCGACATCCGCGGCGGTGTTGTACAGATGGAAGGAAGCGCGCAGGTTGCCCGCGCGGTCGGAGACCTCAATGCCCGCCGCGCTCAACTCGGGTTGTTTCCCGCCCAGTCCGGGGACCGAGACGATCGCCGAGCCAGGTGCCGGCAGGGGCTCGTGGCCGAGCGTGGCGAGTCCCGCGCGGAAGCGGTCGGCGAGGGCCAGGTCGTGGGCGTGTACGGCGTCCACGCCGAGCTCCTCCATCAGGGCGAGGGAGTGACGTACTCCGGTGTAGGTGAACAGGGCGGGACTGACGTCGAACCGCCGGGCCGAATGGGCCAGTTCGGCGATGGGGCCGTAGCAGCTGTCCCAGGGGATCTCGCCCGCGACCCAGCCGGCCAGCACGGGTGTCAGATCGCCGAAGTCCTCCGGGACGACGAGGAAGGCCGCGCCGTGCGGGCCGAGCAGCCACTTGAAGGCGGTGGAGACGGTGTAGTCGTACGACTCCGCGTCCACCGTCAGCCATCCGGCGGCCTGGGAGAAGTCGACGTACGTCCGGGCGCCGTGTTCCCGTGCCGCCTCGCGCAACGCCGGCAGGTCGGCGATCCGGCCGTCGGCGGACTGGGCGGCGCTGACCGCGACGAGCGCGGTGTCCGGGCGGACGGAGTCGGCGAGCCGCTCCAGCGGCACGATCCTCACCTTGAGGTCGCCGCGGGCGTGGAAGGGGTTCACGACCGAGGTGAAGTCGTCCTCGGCCGTGAGGACTTCGGCACCCGCGGGCAGGGACGCGGCGACCACGCCGCTGTGCGAGGAGACCGAGGCCCCCGCCGCCACCCGGGCGACCGGGACGCCGGCCAGCCTTGCGAAGGAGGCGCGGGCGGCCTCCACGTCCTCGAACAGCGGGTCCAGCGGGCTGCCCTCGAACCTGATCCGCGCCGCTTCCTGGAGGGCGGTCACGGTTCGGGCGGGGAGCAGGCCGCTGCTCGCGGTGTTGAGGTAGGTGTTCTTCGGGGCGAACTCGGCGCGGACGAGGCTCTCGAAGGTCTCCATGGGTCCACTGTGGGCCCGGACCATCTCTCAGTCCATTGCGAATTCTTACGTGGTTCTTCTAAGGAACGCTTATACGTGTGCCCTGATCTGCGTGTTCGTCACTGCTGCGGTACGGCGCAGCCGTCCGGGCCGCATGCTTCCGCGCCGCCCTCGTCGATCAGCTTCAGCGGGGAGTGCTCGCCCCATGCCTGGGTCAGGGCCTGGGTGAAGACCTCGGCGGGCTGGGCGCCGGAGATGCCGTACTTGCGGTCGAGGACGAAGAACGGCACGCCGTTCGCGCCGAGTTCGGCGGCCTCGCGCTCGTCGGCGCGGACGTCGTCGGCGTAGGCGGTGGGGTCGGCGAGGACCTTGCGGGCGTCCTCGGCCTCCAGCCCGGCCTCTACGGCCAGCTCCACGAGGCGCTCCTCGCCCTCGGAGAAGACGGAGCGCTCCTCGGCGAAGTTGGCCTTGTAGAGGGTCTGGATGAGCTCGTTCTGCCTGCCCTGCTCCTTGGCGAGGTGGAGGAGGCGGTGCATGTCGAAGGTGTTGCCGTGGTCGCGGTCCTTCGTGCGGTACTCCAGGCCCTCGGCGGCGGCCTGGGCGCCCAGGTTCTCCTCGCCGGCCTGGGCCTGGGCCTCGCTCATGCCGTACTTCTTGGTGAGCATCTTGAGCACCGGCTGGACGTCGCCCTTGGCCCGGCCCGGGTCCAGCTCGAAGGACCGGTGCACCACCTCGACGCCGTCACGGTGCGGGAAGGCCTCCAGCGCCTTCTCGAAGCGGGCCTTGCCCACGTAGCACCAGGGGCAGGCGATGTCGCTCCAGATCTCGACGCGCATGTCTACGGCTCTCTCCAGGTCGTACGGGTACGGAGGCTCCCTCCGCCTGGTACCTGAACGTTCAACCAGCGGGGTTCATTCCCCATGCCTGCGGCGCCTGTGCGGGTGTGGTGGGGCTTGTGTAGCGCGTTCGGTCCGGTGGGTGGGTCGGGGCCGTGCCGGGGGGTGTCCGTCCTCGGTCGGCGGTGCTGTCTGCTGGGGATGTGCTCGGTGTCGGACGCCCGCCGCTGCGGGCGGACACCCCCCGACCGCCGGCGACTCACGCTCACACCCACGCCGGGTTGCTCACTGTCGGCGGCTGGCGCTCATGCTCGTGCCGGGTTGCTCACTGTCGGCGGCTGACGCTCACACCCACGCCGGGTCCTCACCATCCGCGGCCGCGGCAACGCCCTTCTTTAGGGGCGCGGGGAACTGCGCGACCAGCCACGATGGCGCCGCAGATGCCGTACGACCTCACCCGGCACCCCGCGGCGCGACCCGCCCCCACCGGCCCGCAGACGCCCTACGACCTCACCCGGCACTACCAGCGGAGCGTCCCGGCACCGCGTACCTCAGGTGCAGGTGGTGGTCCCCCGGGTCCGCCACGTCCGCGGTCCAGCCGCAGCGGGCGTAGAAGGACTGGGCCCGGTCGTTGGCGACGTGTACCTCCAGTACGGCCGTACGCCGACCGTCGGCCCGCCACTGTTCGACGCAGGCCGCGTGCAGGGCCGTACCGACGCCGTCGCGCCAGTGGTCGGGATCGACGTGGAACTGGAAGAGCTTGACCGTTTCTGCCGGGGCGCCCTCCGGGGTGCGGAAGGAGGCCAGGCCGATGATCCGGCCCTGTTCGACGGCGCACAGCACATGGCCGTCGGGCCGCTCGATGGCCGAGCGCCAGGCGGCGAGCCAGTCGGTGCCGTCGTCCGGGAGGCCGTCCGGGTAGTACGTCGCCCGGGCACGCGCGTGCAGCGCGGTGACGGCTGCCGCCTCGGCGGGCAGGACGGTGCGGATCACTCGGCTTCCGGTCACTCGGTCACGGATCATGCAGCGGAGGACGTGGCGGCAGCCATTCCGGTTCCGAGGCGGCTGAACTGCGTGCGGTAGGCGCTCGGTGTCAGGCCGGTGCGCCGGACCAGGTGGCCGCGGAGCGAGTCGGCCGTGCCGAGACCGCAGGCTCGGGCCACCCGGTCCATGGGGAGCGTGGTGGTCTCCAGCAACTCCTTGGCGCGCTCGATGCGCTGGTGGAGCAGCCACTGCAGGGGGCTGACCCCGCTCTCGGCGTGGAAGCGGCGCGTGAGGGTCCGTACGGAGACTCCCGCATGCCGGGCCAGGTCGGTCAGGGTGAGCGGCTCGTCGAGGTGGCGCATGGCCCAGCCGCGGGTGTCGGAGCAGGCGGTGCCCCGCTCGGGCGGCAGCGGGGTCTGGGTGAACTGGGTCTGGCCGCCGGGGCGGACGGGGGCGACCAGGGCCAGGCGGGCGACCTCGTTGGCGACGGCGGCGCCGTAGTCGGTGCGGATGATGTGGAGGCAGAGATCGATGCCGGCCGCGTAGCCGGAGGAGGTCAGGACCGGGCCGTCCTGTACGTACAGAACGTCTGCGCACAGGTCGACGTCCGGGTAGCGGCGGCGCAGCTCCTCGGAGTGGCTCCAGTAGGTGGTGGCCCGGCGTCCGTCGAGCAGGCCCGCCTGGGCGAGCGAGAAGGCGCCGGTGCAGATGGACGCGATCCGCTTGCCGTCGGCGGCTGCCTCGCGCAGGGCGTCCACCGTTCGCGGGTCGGCCGTGTACAGCGCCCCGGTGCCGGCGACGAGCACGGTGTCGGCCTCCCGGATGACGTCCAGTCCGTGCCGTACGTGGAGGTCGAGACCGCCGGTGGTCGGGACCGGTCCCGGTTCGGGGGCGCAGATGACCACCTCGTAGCCGGGCCGACCCTCCACCTCGACCTTGGTGAACAGCAGTTCCGGGATGGCGAGGTTGAACATCGAGACGGGCGAGGGGGCGACGACGGCGATACGACGCAGAGGCCTCATGGCCAGAACCTCCGGGGGTATGGCATTCAGGCCACTACTGTACGCCGCCGGAGATCCGCAGCATGGAGGCATGTCAACGAACCACGTGGCCGACAGTTGCCAACTGACCGATGGGCAAGGGAAGTTGCCGGCCGGGAAGCAGCCCTCCCCCGCCCTCACCCTCACCACCGCCCTTCTCGGCTTCGCGTTGATCACCCTCGACGCGTCCGTCGTGAACGTGGCCCTGCCGTCCATCGGCTCCGCGCTCGGCGGCGGGATGTCGGGGCTGCAGTGGGTGGTGGACGCCTACACCCTCGCCTTCGCGGCGCTGATGCTCTCCACCGGCGCCTTCTCGGACCGGGCCGGGGCGAGCCGGGCGTACGCGATCGGCATCACGGTGTTCACGCTCGCCTCGGCGGCCTGCGGGCTGGCGCCGAGCCTCCCGGCGCTGATCGGCGCGCGCGTGGTGCAGGGGGCGGCTGCGGCCGTGGTGCTGCCGGCCTCGCTGGCGCTGGTGCGGCAGGCGTACGGCGATCCCGTGCGGCGGGCCCGTGCGGTGGCCGCGTGGGCGGCTGGCGGCTCGGTGGCCGTCGCGCTGGGTCCGGTGGCGGGCGGCGCGCTGACGACCGCCTGGGACTGGCGGGGCATCTTCTTCATCAACCTGCCGCTGGGCGCGGTGGCCCTGGCGCTGCTGGTCCGGGCCCCGCGTTCGGAGCGCCGCCCGGCGCCGCTGGACCTCCCGGGCCAGCTGACGGCGGTGGTGACCCTGACGGCGCTGACCTTCGCGGTGATCGAGGGCGGGGCGACCGGGCTGGTGGCGCTGGCGGTGGCCGGCCTGGCTGCCGTTGCCTTCGTCCGCGTCGAGGCGCGGCAGGCCCATCCCGTCGTACCGCTCGGGTTGTTCCGCAACCGGACCGTCTCCGTCGCTGTCGCGGCGGGGGCTGCGGTCAGTGTGGCCTTCTACGGCGTGGTGTTCCTCTTCTCCCTCTTCTTCCAGCAGCTGCAGGGGCGCTCCGCCCTCTACGCCGGGCTGATGTTCCTGCCGATGACCGGGCTGATCGGGGTGACGAACGTGGTCTCGGGCAAGCTGGCGAGCCGGTACGGCCCCCGGCCGCCGATGCTGGTGGGGCAGGGGCTGGCGGTGGTGGGGCTGCTGATTCTGCTGTACGTCGATGCCGGGACGTCGCCCGCCGTGGTGGCCGTCCTGCTCGTTCCCCTGGCCCTCGGGTGCGCGCTGACCGTGCCGCCGCTGACGGCCGCGATGATGGACGCCGTGCCGGCCGAGCGGGCCGGGCTCGCGGCGGGCGTGCTCAACGCGGCTCGGCAGGTGGCCGGTGGGCTCGCGGTCGCCGTG
Organism: Streptomyces fulvoviolaceus; assembly: GCF_000718165.1. GTDB lineage: Bacteria > Actinomycetota > Actinomycetes > Streptomycetales > Streptomycetaceae > Streptomyces > Streptomyces fulvoviolaceus. The sequence goes on from NZ_JOEY01000040.1 coordinate 12,922, forward strand.
TTCGGAGTGCTGGTCTCCGACGGGTTCGAGGCCGGGATGCGGCTGAGCCTGGGCATCAGTGCGGCCCTGCTGCTGGTGACGGGTGCGGTCAGCTTCCGTCTCTCAGGTCGTTCGGCCAGGTAGGGCGGAACTCGATGTGGTCGTAGGTCACGACGCAGCCCTCGCCCATCGGCGACTGCGTCATGAAGCCGACCAGCGCCGCGTCGGTCTCCTTCTCCTCGCCCAGGGTGAAGAGGCGGACGAAGGTCCAGCGCTCGCCGTCACGGGAGGCGTGGAAGCCGAAGGCCCGGCCGGTGCGGCTGACCCGCAGCCAGACGGAACTGCCCTCCACGGTGAAGGAGTTGGCGTCGTCGGAGTGTCCCCGGGTGACCACCGTGCAGACGGTGGGCACGTCCGGGGAGAACTCCAGACAGAGCTTGGCCCAGGCCCGGTCGCCGACATGGACGTAGAGCACCCCGGCATCGAAGGACGCGCTGAAGCCGACGGTGACCCGAGCGATGAGCTGGAAGTCACCTTCGGGGGCGCCCAGAAGACGCGGCGCGTCGGAGGCGGGATCAAGCGCTTCGGCAGTGGGCGGCACGAACCGATCCTGCCGAGGCCCGGCCCACCCGGTGAGGACACCCTCCTCGTAGGACCAGTGCCCGTCGGGCCCATAGGTACGGAGGGGGAAAGGCAGTTCGGGAAGCGACACGTCCATTGACTGATTATCGCAGGGCGAGTCGACCGACCCAGGGGCGCGGGGCTGTGTCAACATGCGGCTCCGCCGCGTGGGCGCGACCAGCCACACGCGGCGGGCAGCCCGCAGACGACCCGCGCCCCAACGGCGCTATCGCTCCAGCTGTCCGTTGAACCGGCGAGGAAGCCCCAACGGGTTGTCATCCCGAAGCTCCGGCGGAAGCAGCGCCTCAGGGGTGGTCTGGTACACCACCGGCCGCAGCCAACGCTCAACTGCCGTACCGCCGACCGACGTCGATGTGGAGGTCGTCGCCGGGTACGGACCCCCGTGATGCTGGGCCGCGGCCACGGCAACTCCCGTCGGCCACCCGTTCACCAGCACACGACCCGCCAGCGGCGTCAGCTCCGCGAGGATCTCCGCGCCACGGCCCTCACCGGCCGCCTCCTCCGCGGACAGCTGAACCGTCGCCGTGAGGTTGCCCGGCAGCCGCGACAGCACGGCCCGCACCTCGGCATCGTCCTCGTAGCGGGCGACCACGGTCACCGGGCCGAAGCACTCCTCCAGCAGGAGGTCGTACTCCCCCTCCTGCGCCAGCCTGCCGGCCGCCACCGTCAGGAAGCCCGCGCTCACCGTGTGCTCGCTGCCCGCACCGGGGGTGACCGGCGAATCGACGTCCGGCAGCTGTGTGCGCTCGGCGACGCCCGCGACGAAGTTGTCCCGCATCCGGTGGTCCAGCAGGACACCCGGGTCGGTGTCGCTGACGGCGTCCGTGAGCGACTTGACCAGGCCGTCGCCCGCGGCACCGGCCGGTACCAGCACGAGGCCCGGCTTCACGCAGAACTGGCCGACGCCCAGGGTCATCGAGCCCGCGAGCCCGGTGCCGATGGCCTCCGCGCGCTCGGCGGCGGCGGCCTCGGTGACGACGACGGGGTTCAGCGAGCCCAGCTCGCCGTGGAACGGGATCGGCACCGGACGGGCCGCGGCCGCGTCGAAGAGGGCCCGGCCGCCCCGGATGGAACCGGTGAAGCCGGCCGCCGAGATCAGCGGGTGCTTGATCAGCTCGATGCCCGCCTCGAAGCCGTGCACGAGGCCGACGACACCCTCGGGGATGTCGTGCGCCGCGGCGGCCCGGCGCAGGACCGCCGCGACCAGCTCGGACAGGGCCGGGTGGTCGGGGTGGGCCTTGACGACGACCGGGTTGCCCGCGGCCAGCGCGCTCGCGGAGTCGCCGCCTGCGACGGAGAAGGCGAAGGGGAAGTTGGAGGCCGAGTAGACGGCGACGACGCCCAGCGGGACCTTGTAGCGGCGCAGGTCCGGGATCGGCGGGGTCGCAGTGCCGTCGGGGTGGTTGATGACCACCCCGAGGAAGTCGCCCTCGTCGACGGTGTCCGCGAAGGACCGCAACTGATAGCAGGTGCGGGCGAGTTCGCCGGTCAGCCGGACCGGGCCGAGCGCGGTCTCCGCGTCGGCGGCCTCGACGAGCTGGTCCTTGGCCGCCTCCAGCTTCGCCGCGGCGGTGCGCAGGAAGGCCGAGCGGACCGTGCGGTCGGCGAGGGAGGCGCGTGCGGCGTGGGCGGCGCGGACGGTGGTGTCCACTTCCTGGGCCGTGGCCTCCACCGCGACCTGTTCACGCTGCTTCCCGGTTCGGGGGTCGACACTCCAGACTGGTGCTGCTGCCACCGCGGGTCCCTCCACGTGTATCTGGGTCATTCACCAGGGTCGTTCGATATACTGAACGCCGTCTCTGATGATGAATATGCTGTTGGAGACTATATCTTCAGCTTCTCGTCGAACGAAGGGGTCTAGGGCGATGTCGGCAGGCGAGACGGGGGGCGGGGCTCAGGTCAAGTCCGCGGTGCGGACGGTTGAGCTGCTCGAATACTTTGCCGGACGCCCCGGTATGCACTCCCTCGCGGCGGTCCAGGAGGCCGTCGGGTACCCCAAGTCCAGCCTGTACATGCTGCTGCGCACGCTCGTGGAGCTGGGCTGGGTGGAGACGGACGCGACGGGCACGCGGTACGGCATCGGGGTGCGGGCGCTGCTCGTCGGCACCTCGTACATCGACGGCGACGAGGTGGTCGCGGCGGCCCGCCCTACGCTGGACCGACTCTCCGACGACACCACGGAGACCATCCACCTGGCGCGTCTGGACGGCACGAACGTCGTCTACCTCGCCACCAGGCAGTCGCAGCACTACCTGCGCCCCTTCACGCGGGTCGGCCGCCGGCTCCCGGCGCACTCCACCTCCCTCGGCAAGGCGCTGCTGAGCACCTACTCCGACGAGCAGGTCCGCAAGATGCTGCCGGAGACCCTCCCCGCGCTCACCGAGCACACGATCACCGACCGGGAGAAGCTCATCGAGGAGCTGCACCAGATCCGGGAGCAGGGCTTCTCCGTGGACCGCGAGGAGAACACGCTGGGGCTGCGCTGCTTCGGCGTGGCGATCCCGTACCGCACGCCGGCCCGTGACGCGATCAGCTGCTCGGTGCCGGTGGCGCGATTGACCCCCGCGCACGAGCAGATGGTGAAGGACGCGCTGTTCGACGCCCGGGACCGGCTGACACTGGCCACCCGTAGGCTCTGAGGCATGCAGATCGCGCTCCGAGAGGTCCACGACAGTGATCTGCCGGTCTTCTTCCGGCAGATGAACGATCCCGAGTCCCTGCGTATGGCCGCGTTCACCCCGAAAGACCCGGCAGACCGGGACACGTTCGACGCCCACTGGAAACGCGTCCGGGCCTCGGACGCCGTACACCGCACGATCCTGGTGGACGGGGACGTGGTGGGCAGCGCGGCGGTCTACGGCGAGCCGGGCGAGCGCGAGGTGACGTACTGGATCGACCGCGCGTACTGGGGGCGGGGCATCGCGACGACCGCGCTGCGGCTCCTGATCGCGGAGGTTCCGGAACGCCCGTTGTACGCGCGTGCGGCGGCGGACAACGCCGGTTCGCGGCGCGTCCTGGAGAAGTGCGGTTTCCGGGTGACCGCCCGGGCCAGCGGGTACGCGAACGCCCGCGGCGAGGAGATCGACGAGGTCGTCCTGACCCTGGACGCATGAACGTACGATGAGAAAACCGGGCGCATGGGAACGATTCGCTTCCCCCTGATCGTCTTCCAAGCGGGATGAACAAGACGATCAGGCGCGCATCGGTCTTCGCGCTGCTCCTGGTGTTCGCTCTGCTGGTGCGGGCGACCTGGGTGCAGTTCTACGACGGCCAGGCACTCGCGGACGACAACGACAACCGACGGAACGCGATCGAGACGTACTCCTCGCCACTCGGGAACATCATCGTGGCCGGAGACGCGATCACCGGTTCCGCACGCACGAAGGACAGCGACCTCAAGTACAAACGCACGTACACGAACGGCGAGCTGTACGCCGCGGTGACGGGCTACGCCTCGCAGGCCTACGCGCCGACCCAGCTGGAGGGCATCTACGCCGACCTGCTGAACGGCACGGACAGCCGGCTGACGAACGTCATGGACACCGTCACCAACCAGCGGGCCGAACCGGGCAACGTGGTGACCACGATCGACCCGGCCGTGCAGAAGGCGGCGTACAACGCGCTCGGCGACACGAAGGGCGCGGCCGTCGCGATCGACCCGACGACCGGCAAGATCCTGGCGGTCGTGTCGACCCCGTCGTACGACCCCTCCTCGCTCACCGACGCCAACACCGCCGGGACGGCCTGGAAGAAGCTGACCAAGGACTCGGACAAGCCGCTGACCAACCGCGCGCTGCGCCAGCCGGTCGCACCGGGCTCGACGTTCAAGCTGGTCGTGGCGGCAGCCGCGCTGGAGGACGGCCTGTACTCGTCGGTGGACGAGAAGACCGACAGTCCGGATCCGTACACACTGCCGGGCACGACGACCGTGCTGAAGAACGAGAACTCGTCCGCGCCCTGCGAGAACGCCACGATCCGCACCGCGCTGCAGTACTCCTGCAACAACGTCTTCGCGAAGATGGCCTCGGATCTCGGGCAGGACAAGCTCAGGGCGATGGCCGAGAAGTTCGGCTTCAACAACAAGACGCAGGACGTGCCCGTGCGGGCCTACGAGAGCGTCTACCCCTCCGACATGGACAAGTCGTCGACCGCCCTGACCGGCATCGGCCAGTTCGACGTCACGGCCACCCCGCTCCAGATGGCCATGGTGTCCGCGGCCATAGCCAACGGCGGCAAGCTGGTCTCGCCGCACATGGTGTCGACGATCACCGACAGCGGTGGTGACGTCCTCAAGAACTACGACGACGAGGCGGACACCACGGAGATCGTCAGCTCCTCCACCGCCGAGCAACTGCAGTCGGCGATGCAGACGGTCGTCGAGGAGGGCACCGGCACGAATGCTCGAATCGACGGTGTGACAGTGGGCGGCAAGACAGGTACCGCCCAGCACGGCGAGAACAACAGCGAGACGCCGTACGCCTGGTTCACGTCGTACGGCAAGTCGGACTCGACCGGCAAGGAGGTCGCCGTCGCGGTCCTCGTCGAGCAGTCGGACGCGGCCCGGTCGGAGGTCAGCGGCAACGGGCTGGCGGCGCCGGTCGCGAAGGCCATGATGCAGGCCGCGCTGAAGTGAACTGAGCCCCGTCCCCACACCGAAGGGCCGTCCTCTCACCCCTGGAGGACGGCCCTTCACCCGTGCAGGTCAGTGCGTCACTTCACGCCGAGGATCTGCTCGATCGGGTTGATCGCGAAGTAGATCAGGAACATCACCGAGGTGCCCCACAACAGCCAGTGGATCTCCTTGGCCTTGCCGAGGACCGTCTTGATCACGACGTAGGCGAGGAAGCCCGCGCCGATGCCGTTGGTGATCGAGTAGGTGAACGGCATGACGGCGATGGTCAGGAACGCCGGGATCGCGATCTCGTACTTGTCCCAGTCGATGTGCTTGACCTGGGTCATCATCAGGAAGCCGACGGCGACCAGGGCCGGGGCGGCCGCCTGGAGCGGGACGATGGTGAGCAGCGGGGTCAGGAACAGGGCGAGCGCGAACAGGCCGCCGGTGATCAGGTTCGAGAAGCCCGTCCGCGAGCCCTCGCCGACGCCCGCCGCCGACTCGATGTAGGAGGTGGCGGAGGAGGACGAGGCCGCGCCGCCCGCGACCGCCGCCGCACCGTCGATGAGCAGGACCCGGCCGAGGTTGGGCACCTTGCCCTCCTCGTCCAGCAGGCCGGCCTCGGCGCTGATGCCGACGACCGTGCCCATGGTGTCGAAGAAGTCGGACAGGATCAGCGTGAAGATCAGCAGGACGACGGTGACGACGCCGACCCCGGCCGCGTCGAAGGCGCCGAACAGGCTGAAGTGACCGATCAGCCCGAAGTCGGGGGTGTCGACCAGCTTGTCGGGCCACGCGGGCGTGGTCAGGCCCCAGGCCTTGATGTCGGCGATCGAGTTGATGATCATCGCGACGATCGTCATGGTCACGATGCTGATCAGGATGGCGCCCTTGACCTTGCGGGCGAGCAGTCCGATGGTCAGCAGCACGCCGAGACAGAAGACGAGAATCGGCCACCCGGTGAGGGTGCCGGTGGCGCCGAGCTGGACCGGGACCGTGGTGCTCGCGATGTCCGGAATGCGGCTGACGAAGCCGGCGTCGACGAAGCCGATGAAGGCGATGAACAGGCCGATGCCGACACTGATCGCCTGCTTGAGCGCCTGCGGGATGGCGTGCATGACGGCCTCGCGCAGGCCGGTCACCACCAGGACGCAGATCAGCAGGCCTTCGAGGACGACCAGGCCCATCGCGTCGTCCCAGCTCATCAGCGGGGCGATCTGGAAGGCGACGACTGCATTCAGTCCGAGGCCGGCGGCGAGGGCGAGGGGCAGATTGCCGCCGACGCCCATGATGATCGTCATGACCGCTGCCACCAGGGCGGTGGCGGTGGTCAGTTGGACCGCGTCGAGCTGGTGGCCGAACTTGTCCTTCGCGCTGCCGAGGATGATCGGATTCAGGACAAGGATGTAGGCCATCGTGAAGAAGGTGGCGAAGCCGCCGCGTATCTCACGGGCGAAGGAGGACCCTCGCTCGGAGATCTTGAAGAACCGGTCGACGCTGTTCGCCCCCGGTGGCGGGGCACTCGCCCGGTCGGCCACCTTCTGGGTCTCGGACATGGTTGTTGCTCCTTGTTGCCTGAATGATCTGTGTGCGGATGCTGGCTGGATTGTTCCCGCGTTGAACGCTCTTCAGGTTTTCTCCGTGTTACGGAATCGGGGGTCGGCCCGTCAGACTCCGTTCGATGCCCTGTACGAATCAAGCAGTTGATCACTGCTACGCTTCCGGATCTCGTCCGGATCACCTCCGGATGATCACGTGTCATTCACATGACAGGCACAAGGAGGTCTCGCCCGTGGGCACAGTCGTCGACGACGCCGCCTCCGTGGAGTTTCACGCCTTCTTCGAGCGCCACTATGCCGAACTGTCGCGCCTCGCCCACCTGTTGACGGGCGAGTCGGACGCCGCGGACGATCTGGCGGCGGACGCGCTGCTGGCGCTCTGGCACCGCTGGGACCGGGTGCGCGCGGCCGACCACCCGGCGGCGTACGCCCGCGGGGTCGTCGCCAACCTGGCCCGCACCCGGATCCGCAGCGCGGTCCGCGAACGGCGGCGTATCGCCCTGTTCTGGTCGCAGCGCGAGGAGAAGACCGAGAACCCGGACGTGGCGGGCGTGGTCGACGTCCAGGAGGCGCTGCGCAGACTGCCGTTCCGCAAGAGAGCCTGCGTGGTACTGCGGCACGCGTTCGATCTCTCGGAGAAGGACACCGCTCTCGCCCTCGGGGTAACTGTCGGTACGGTTAAGAGCCAGACCTCGAAGGGAATGGCCGAGCTGCAGCGGCTGCTCGGAACGCAGGAAGCTCCGCTGAAGGTGCACGCCGCGATGGCACGCACCTCCGAAGCCGGAGGAAGGAACCGATGACCATGCCGCGGGACGTGCACGACGAGCTGCGCACCCGGCTGCACGAGGCGGCCGGGGAGCACGAGCCCGACCGCGCGCGCATCCTGGCCCGCGTCGAGCGCGGCATGATCGAGCAGACCCGCGCCGATCACCGGGCGACCCGTCCGCCGGTGTTCGGCTGGGTGCGGGTGGTGAGCGCCACCGCCGCGGTCGCCTGTGTGCTGGGCGTCGGCGGTTACGCGGTGGCGTCCGCCGTGAAGGACGAGAACCCGGCGCAGGGGACGGTCGCGTCCACGGGGACGCCCACTCCGTCGCCGGACGCGACGAGCCGCGCGCCCGTCCCGCCGGTGGATCCGACGCCGAGCAGCACTCCGCAGGAGACCCGCGAGTCCAGCAAGTCCCCCTCGCCGACGGCAAGTTCCTCCGCCCAGCCGCCCGCCGCCAAGGGCAACGAGGACGGCCCCCTGTGGTCGGACGGCTCGGTCGACCCGCACAGCAACGACTTCTGGGCGCAGAGCAACCTGACCTTCAAGACGTCCGAACAACTCACCGCGCTCACCGTCCAGTTGAAGATCGCGCAGACCGGCGGCATCACCAGCGCCGGCGCCTGGCGCTCGCTGCCCGAGGACGACTTCACGCTGACGGTCGGCGAGCAGGACGGCTTCCTCGTCTACACCTGGGTGCTCAAGGAGGGCCGTACGGTCCCGAAGGGCGAGTGGGTGTTCGCGGGCCAGTACAACCATGAGCGCGGCGGCCGGGACGCGAAGGACGACGCCTACCTCGCGTCGGCCACGGCCGGGTCCGAACAGCTCGCCGTGAAGGGCGACTTCGCGGCCCAGGACGACAACGAGGCGACGGACGAAGGGGATTCGTAAAGAATCTCGTCAGGCTCGGCAACCCTTTCCTCACGAGTGGCGACCAGGAAGCGCAAGGTTCCTCTCCCACGCAAGGAATGGGCATGACTGCACCAGCTGAACAGCTCGTCCGCCACCGCCGCCGGCCCTCGAAGCGCCGGGCGGTGATCGCCGGAGTCTCGGCCCTCGGCATCACGGGTGCAGCCATCGTCACGTCGACGATGCTCTCCTCCGCGGGCGCGGCCGCCTCCTGGCCGACTGCGAACGGCAGCAAGGCCGTGTCGTCGACGATCAAGGTGTCCGGCACCTACGACGGCAAGCTCACGAAGTTCTACGGCTCCGGCGACCTCGGCGGCGACAGCCAGGACGAGGGCCAGGACCCGATCTTCGAGCTCGCCGACGGCGCGACCCTCAAGAACGTGATCATCGGCACCCCGGCCGCGGACGGCGTCCACTGCACGGGCAGCTGCACCCTGCAGAACGTGTGGTGGCTCGACGTCGGCGAGGACGCCGCGAGCTTCAAGGGCAAGTCCTCCTCGGCCGTGTACACGGTCTACGGCGGCGGCGCGAAGAACGCCTCGGACAAGGTCCTGCAGTTCAACGGCGCCGGAAGGCTCGTCGTCACCAAGTTCCAGGTCGAGAACTTCGGCAAGCTGGTGCGCAGTTGCGGCAACTGCAAGACGCAGTACAAGCGCACGATCATCATCAACGACGTGGACATCACCGCGCCCGGCAAGTCGATCGTCGGCGTCAACTCCAACTACGGCGACACGGCCGCGCTGCGCAAGATCCGCATCCACGGCGACAGCAGCAAGAAGATCAAGACGTGCACCCGCTTCAAGGGCAACAACACGGGCGCGGAGCCGACGGAGATCGGCACCGGGGCCGACGGAACCTCGTGCAACTTCTCGTCCTCTGACATCTCGTACGAGTGAGTGAACCTTCAAGCATGACGGAGCCATCCCCTTGAGCACGCACAAGAGACACCTCACGCGCCGACGGGTGCTCGGGGCCTCCGCGATCGGCGTCGCCGCCACCGGCGCCGCCGTCGCGGGCGGCACCGGCCTCCTCACGTCCGCGTCCGCCGCGACCTTCGGATACAAGGACGACGGCACGAACTACGTCATCGACACCGGGGCCTCACTCGTCTTCAAGGTCTCCAAGTCGACCGGCGACATCACGTCCCTCGCCTACAAGGGCAAGGAGTACGAGGGCTACGGCGGCAAGCACTCGCACGTCGAATCGGGTCTCGGCGCCTCGACGGTCACGATCAAGCAGTCGGGCTCGACGGTCCTCGTGAAGGTCGTACACGGCGCGATCACCCAGTGGTACGCGGCCCGCAGCGGCCAGAACAACGTCTACGTCTGGACGAACAAGGCGGACGCCTCCTTCACGGCGACCCGCTACATCGTCCGCCTCAAGCCCGGGATCTTCCCGAACGAGGGATCGGACACCTGGATCGAGGCCTCCGACTCGGTGATCGAGGCCGGGGACGTGTGGAAGCGGTCGGACGGCACGACCCACTCGAAGCACTACTCGGGCAAGCGGGTCATCGACTACGACCACGTCGGCTTCACGACCGGCTCGGTGGGTCTGTGGGTCGTCCGCTCCAACCACGAGAAGGCCTCCGGCGGCCCGTTCTACCGCTCGCTGCTGCGCCACTCGAACGAGGGCGGCGCCGCGCTGTACGAGATCCTGCACTACAACCAGGCCCAGACGGAGGCGCAACGCTTCGGCCTCCAGGGCCCGTACGTGCTCGCCTTCACCGACGGCGGTACGCCCTCGTCCTCCCTCTTCCACGCCAACCTCGACACCTCCTGGGTGGACGGGCTCGGCATCACCGGCTGGGTCGGCGCGGCCGGCCGCGGCAAGGTGGCGGGCGTCGGCCTGAAGGGCATGGACGCCAAGTACGCGTACACGGTGGGCTTCGCCAACGCGGACGCGCAGTACTGGGCGAAGGCCGCGGCCGGCACGGGTGCGTTCTCCTGCAAGGGGATGCTGCCGGGGACGTACACGCTGACCGTCTTCAAGGGCGAACTCGCCGTGCACACCGCCTCGGTGAAGGTGACGGCGGGGAGTACGACGTCCCTGCACAGCCTCACCATCACGGGCGACCCGTCCACTGCTTCGACCCTCTGGCGGCTCGGCGACTGGGACGGCACGCCCGGCGGCTTCAAGAACGCCCAGCTGATGACGTACGCGCATCCCTCCGACGCCCGCGCGACGAAGTGGACCGGCAACGTCACCATCGGCAGCGGCAGCGAGGCCGCCTCCTTCCCGGCGTACGTCTGGAAGGACGTCAACGACGGCGTCCTCGTCTACTTCAAGCTGACCGCGGCGCAGGCGGCTGCCGCGCACACGCTGCGGGTCGGAGTCACGGACGCGTTCCTCAACGGCCGTCCGCGGGTATCCATCAATGACTGGGTTTCGGCCATCCCCTCGGCTCCCACCCAGCCCAACACCCGCTCTCTCACCACGGGTTCGTACCGGGGGAACAACCACACGTTCACTTTCAACGTCCCTTCCAGTGCATGGAAGACGGACACCTCGCAGTACAACATCCTGAAGCTCAACATCGTCAGTGGTTCGACCGGCTCGGCCTACCTCAGCCCGGGCACGTCGTTCGACTGCATCGATCTGCTGGCCTGAGCCCCCCTCAGCCAGCGGCGCCGGTCAGAGCCCCCCTCGGCCGGCACACGAACGCCCCGTCGGTGACGACCGACGGGGCGTTCGCTTACCAGGGGCGCGGGGAACTGCGCGACCAGCCACAGCCGGCCGGCAGCCCGCAAACCACAGTCAGTTCATGGTGGAACCGATAGTCGTAGAACCGGTGGTCAAGAACGTCGTCGACGGCAACGCCCCGCCCGACTGCCGAGAGGCATACGCCGTGGCGGCGTCCGTGGACTTGAAGGAGGGCGCGGAAACACCACTGTCCCAGTTGTTCGCCGCCGACACCGTCGACGAACCCAGCTTCGACAGCCCGCCCTTGTTGCTCACCGCCAGGTTCCGCGCCAGCCGAGCCTTGCCCGTGGCGAAGTAGAACCCCGCCTCCGCGTTGGCGTAGGCCGTGTTGCGGTTGAGGACGATCGCGCCCGGGTTGGAGTTCTCGGTGAACCCGTTCAGCGTGTTGTCCCACGCCGCGTTGTTGTTGACGACATGCGCGACCGTGACACCCCCGCCGCCCAGCTTGAACCCGTTGCCGTTGCCCTCGAAGGCCGAATCGCTCCAGCGGTTCTTGCCGTTGCCGAAGGCCCAGGTGTGCTCGATGGTGACCGGCGAGGAGAACTGCCAGAGGTCGAGGCCGTCGTCGGAGTTGTTGTACAGGCGGGCACCCGTGATCTTGTTGCCGGTGCCGGAGCCGAACTTCACCGCGATGCCGTCGGCGTTCTGGCCGTGCCCGGCGGGGTCGTAGTTGCCGTAACTGTCCAGGTTCTGCACGAGGTTGTTCGTCGTGCCGTCGCCGCGCAGCGTGAACCCGGAGTCGCCGTTGTTCGCGGTGACGAGGTTCTTGAAGATGCCGCCGACCGAGGACGTGACGACGAATCCCTGGGCCGGGGAGCTCTGGAAAGTGATGTTCTGAACGGTCCAGTAATCACCGTAGATCCCGGCCAGCCAGGAGCCGGCGGCAAGCTTGGACCCGTCGATCTTCACCTTCTCGCTGCCGTACGCCTGCAGCGTGATCCGCGCCGAACTGGTGCCGTTCGCCGTGGACTTGAGGGTGGCGGCCGGGGTGTAGGTGCCGGCGCGGACCTGGATCGTGGTGCCGGCGGTGGCGTTCTTGACGGCCGACTCGAGCTGGGCGGTGGTGGACACGGTGACGGTCGTCGAGGCTGCCTGGGCGCCGCCGTTCGACAGGCCGAGGTAGACGCCGCCCGCCCCCGCGGCGACGGCGACGGCCGCGGCGATGGAGAGGGTGCGGGTCCGGCGGTGGCGTCCGGTGCTGAGCAGCACGGAGCTTCCTTTCCTAGGCGATGGGGACGAAGCGGGCCGGAGGGGCCGCCCCGGCCCGCTTCTGACATCTGGTCGCCGCCATGGTCAGAAAAGGTTGCCGTGCCACGAGAGAACAACCGAAACTTTCGATCCCCCCGCGCCCCAGCCGCACCGATTGACGCGCTGGCCTCGTCCGATGACACTCCGAGGACCCCACCTCAACAGAAACCCCCACACCCCAACAGGATGTGTCATGCGACGCCGCAGACGCCGTACCGCCCGCACGCTCCTGGTCCCGTTCCTCGCCCTCCTCCTGAGCCTGCTGGCCGCACCGACCGCCCCCGCACAATCCGGAGCACCACCCGTGAACCAGTCCCAGTACGCCGGCTACCTCTTCGCCTACTTCACCGGCGAGGGCACCGCCGACGGCGAGCAGATCCGCTACGCCCTCAGCCGCGGCAACGACCCGCTGCACTGGCGCGAGCTCAACCAGGGCAAGCCGGTCCTCACGTCCACCATCGGGGAGAAAGGGCTGCGGGATCCGTTCGTGATCCGCTCCCCCGAGGGCGACAAGTTCTATCTGATCGCCACCGACCTCAGGATGTACCAGAACAGCAGCGGCAGCTGGGACGACGTCCAGCGGCACGGCAGCAAGTCGATCATGATCTGGGAGTCCACCGACCTGGTCCACTGGACCGACCAGCGCCTGGTGAAGGTGTCCCCGGACACCGCGGGCAACACCTGGGCGCCGGAGGCCTACTGGGACGACTCGCTCGGCGAGTACGTCGTCTTCTGGGCGTCGAAGCTGTACGCCGACGACGATCCCGACCACACGGGCTCGACGTACAACAAGATGCTGTACGCGACCACGAAGGACTTCCGCACCTTCAGCGAGCCGAAGGTCTGGGACGACCCGGGGTACTCCGTCATCGACTCAACTGTCGTGAAGTACAAGGACACTTACTACCGCTACACCAAGGACGAGCGCGACCCGTCCTCCAGCTCGCCCTGCTCGAAGTTCATCACCGGCGAGAAGTCGACGAGCCTCACCGACACCTCGTACGACTTCGTCTCCGACTGCATCGGCAGCGGCTCGATCGACCGCGGCGAGGGGCCGACGGTCTTCAAGTCGAACACCGAGAAGAAGTGGTACCTGTTCATCGACGAGTACGGCGGCCGCGGCTACGTCCCCTTCGAGACCACCGACCTCGACTCCGGCAAGTGGACGATGTCCACGAACTACCAGCTGCCGGCGAGCCCGCGGCACGGCACCGTGATGCCGGTGACGCAGGCGGAGTACGACCGACTCCTCGCCGCGTACCCGTCGACCCCCACCTCGGTCGTGGACGCCACGGCGAAGGGCCAGAAGGGCTACGCCATCGCCACCGAGGCCGCGTCGAAGGTCGTGCTGCCGATGCAGCCCGGCGCGGATCTGCGCGACCTCGCTCCGAAGCTCTGGGTGGGTGAAGGGGCCCAGCTGAGCCCCAGGTCCGGTACCCGGCGCGACTTCCGCAAGCCGCAGACGTACACCGTGACGGCTGCGGACGGCACGAGACGGACCTGGACCGTCGAAGCGGTACGGACCGGGAGTCCGACCCTCCCCGGCCTCAACGCCGACCCGGACGTGCACTATCTGAACGGCGAGTACTGGATCTATCCGACGACGGACGGCTTCCAGGGCTGGGGCGGCACGCAGTTCAAGGCCTACTCGTCGAAGGACCTGGTCCACTGGACGGACCACGGCGTCATCCTGGACCTCGGTCCGGACGTGAGCTGGGCCGACAAGTACGCGTGGGCGCCGGCGATCGCCGAGCGCGACGGCAAGTACTACTTCTACTTCTGTGCCGAGCAGCAGATCGGCGTGGCGGTGGCCGACTCCCCCGCCGGCCCCTTCAAGGACGCGCTGGGCAAGCCGCTGGTCGCCAAGGGCGGTTCGCTGCAAGGCCAGATGATCGACCCGGCGGTGTTCACGGACGACGACGGCCAGGCATATCTGTACTGGGGCAACGGCCACGGGTACGTCGTACCGCTGAACGACGACATGACGTCGTACGACGCGAGCAAGGTGCGGGACATCACGCCCGACAACTTCCGCGAGGGATCCTTCGTGATCAAGCGGAACGGCACGTACTACTTCATGTGGTCCGAGGACGACACCCGCAGCGAGAACTACCACGTCGCCTACGCGACGGGACCGTCCCCGCTCGGCCCGTGGACCAAGAAGGGGACGATCCTGTCCAAGCGTCCCGAGTACGGCATCCTCGGCACCGGCCACCACTCCGTGGTGAACACGCCCGGGACCGACGACTGGTACATCGTCTATCACCGGTTCGCCCTGAACGGGCCGGGGAGGCCGGGCGGGGACGGCATGCACCGGGAGACCACGATCGACCGCCTGGAGTTCGGGGCGGACGGGTCCATCGAGCCGGTGGTGCCGACCCTGGAGTCGGTGAAACCAGTGCGTTCTAGCTGACGAAGTACGTCGGGTTCGGCAGCTTGTACGTCTTGTCCGCGTACCCGCCCTCGAGGTCCGAGTACTGGTCGCCGAAGTTGGCGATGACCTCGTAGCCGAGGTCCTCCTCGATGTGCTTGCGGGTGCCGGACTTGTACTGCACGGTCGTGCAGTTCCAGGTGCCGGCCGTGGCGCAGGCGCTCAGGTAGGACGGTGGGTTCGCCTTGTCCTTGAGGAACACGTGGTCGGCGTCGAGGTTCACATCGGCGCCGATCTTCTTCAGGTTCTCGACGGCGGCGGAACGCTGCGCCTCGCTGAGACCCGAGTTGTAGAAGACCTCGACGCCTTTCTTCTCGGCGTACTGCACGAGCTCGGGGCTGCCGAAGACGGCCGGGCGGTCGGCCTTGTTCACGTAGTCGGCCCAAGTGGTCGAGTTGTACGTGTAGTTGTAGCGCTTCTCGTAGTCGAGGCTGAGGAGCAGCGTGTCGTCGATGTCGAAGACGACCGCGGGCTTCTCGCCCTTGTGGACCGCCTTGCGGCTTGCCTGGTCGATGTACTTCCTCGCGGCCTTGTCGATGGCCGCCAGGTCCTTGGCGTAGGGGCTGTCGGAGGACGCCTGGTAGACACCGTTCGCGTCGAGCGTGGTGCCGTAGTAGGTGTCGATGTCCTTGACCAGGAGCCCGATGTTGTAGGGCTCGTGCGTGGAGTTCGCCGTGGACTGACCGGCCGTGGCCGCGCCGGCGCCGTACAGGGCGGCACCGGCGACAGCACAGGCGGTGGCGACGGCTGCGATACGCAGTGGCTTATGCATGACAGGAGTTCTACGCGCGTCACCCCGGTGGGCGCGAGACCCGTTGCCTGATCGAGACCTCCTGCACAGGCAAAAATCGGGTCAAGCGCCCTGACGGGCGTACGGGTTGGTCAGTTCATCGTCGCGCCGATGGTCGAGCTGCCCGTCGTCAGGAACGTCGTCGCGGGCAGGGTGCCGCTCGAACTGCGGGCGTTGTACGTCGTCGACGCGTCCGTCGAGACGAAGGACGGGGTGCTGATGCCGCTGTCCCAGTTGTTGCCGGCCGAGGTGACCGAGGAGCCCTTGTTCACCGAACCGCTGCCGTTGCTGACGGCGAGGTTCTTGCCGAGCTTCGCGGAGCTGGTGGCGAAGTAGTAGCCCCACTTGCTGTTGGCGTAGGCGGTGGTGCGGTTGATGACGATCGCGCCGGTGTTGGAGTTCTCGGTGAAGCCGTTGCCGGCGTTGCCCCAGGCGGCCGAGTTGTTGATGACGTGCGCGACCACCTCACCGTCGCCGCCCAGCTTGTAGCCGTTGCCGTCGCCCGCGAAGGACGAGTCGGACCAGCGGTTGACGCCGTTGCCCATGGCCCAGGTGTGCTCGACGGTGACCGGCGAGGAGAAGGACCAGAAGTCGAGGCCGTCGTCCGAGTTGTTGTAGAGGCGCGCCCCGGTGATCAGATTCCCGCTGCCGGAGCCGTACTTCACGGCGATGCCGTCGGCGTTCTCGCCGTGGTTGGCGGCGTCGTAGTGGCCGTAGGAGTCGATGTTCCTGACCGTGTTGTTGACCGTGCCGTCGCCGGTGAGCGTGAAGCCGGAGTCGCCGCCGTTGATGGTCTTGATGTTGTTCCAGACCGTCCCGGTGCAGGACTGGCAGACGACCGCGCTGTCCGGGGAGTTCTGGAAGGTGATGTTGGAGACGTTCCAGTAGTCGGCGGTCAGCTTGAAGATCCAGTCGCCGTCGGGCAGCGAGGACCCGTCGATCTTCACGGTCTCCGAGCCGTACGCGGTGAGCTGGACGGGCGAGGACGAGGTGCCGTTGGCCGTGGACTGGAGGGTGGCCGTCGGGTAGTAGGTGCCGCCGCGGACCTGGATGACGGTGCCGGCGGTGGCGCTGGAGAGGGCACTGCTCAGCTCGGCCGAGGTGTCGACGACGACGGTCGCGGCCTGGGCCTGGGTGGGGAGGACGGCGAGGCAGGTGCCGAACGCGAGGGCGGTTGCGGCGGTGAGAGCGGTACGACGAGACATGGAGTGCGGGTCCTTTCGTCGTTCTTGGGGGGATGGGGATTCACAGGACGGAGTCGAGCCAGTCGATGACCTCGTCCTGCATCGGCTGCGTGAAGACATGGCCGAGCCCCGGCCAGATCTCGGTACGGAGCCGCTCCTCGGCGTGGCGGGAGGACCAGACGGCACGCAGCTTGGCGTAGGCCGTCTCGATGCCCTCGGCGGTGAACAGCGGATCCTGTGCGCCGTCGAGGAAGTACATCGGCCTGGGGGCGGCGATGGCCGCCACGTCGGGGAAGTCGAGGAACCGGGGAAGTCCCGGGTGGAGCATGTAGTACGACGACTGCCCGCGCAGGGTGTTGTTGCCGGGCACCATCATTTCCTTCAGCCCGGTCATCCAGCACACGGCGGCGGTGGCCGCGATGTCGTCGCTCAGCGCGGCGGTCTGCCAGGCACGGTAGGCGCCCATGGAGAACCCGACGGCCGCGATCCGGCGCACGCGGTTCAGGCCGGCCAGGAAGCCGGCGGCGCGGGCGTCCTCGCGGGCCATGAGTCCGGCGAGCGAGGAGCCGAGGTTGTAGAAGTTGCTTGCCAGGGCCTGCTGTTGCTCGTAGGCGATCGGACCGCGATCCCCCCAGCCCGGAGCGTCCAGGCACAGCACGACATGTCCGCGCCGGGCCAGTTCGTCGCCCACGAACCGTCCGCTGAAGTACTTGTCGGCCCACGCCTGGGCGGAGGCGAGGCGTGTGACGTCGTACCAGGGGCGGACGAGTTTCTCCTTGCCGATGTCGAACTTGGCCCCGTGGTCGTGGAAGAGGAGCACGGCGGGGAAGGGGCCGGGGCCGTGCGGGGTGAGGAGGACACCTCGCACGCGCTCGTGACGGGTCAGGGAGAGGGTCACCAACTCCTGTGTGTAGGAGTCGGTCCGGGACGGTACGCCGTACTCCGGCGCGTACGGTGTCTCGTCCTGCCGCTCCATCAGGAGGTGTTCCTCGACCTTGGCCCGGGCCATGAGCCGCCAGTCACGGAAGTCCCGGACAGGCGAAGTGCCCCAGGCCAGGGGGAAGGTGAGCTCCTTCTTCAGCGCCGGGTACAGGGTGTCAGGCGTGCCCATAGGGCCTCCCCGGGCCGGCGTGAGTCAGGACGTGGTGCTCGACGGCCGACCGGGAGGTGAGCGCCCGGTACGCGTAGGCCTCTGCCGGGTCCCAGCCGACGTCGTCGATCAGGCCGTTCGCCAGCTCGTTCAGCCGGGCCGGACGGCCGTTGAACCAGGAGCCGGTGTCGTGGAAGCGGTCGCCGCCATAGTCCGCGACGGCGATCGACGGCTCACCGCCCGGATAGCCGAACACGTTGCGCTCGGAGAAGATCGCGGACTCCAGACCCACGCCCAGGGCGTAGAGAGGAGTCCGGCCGCGGTAGACGTTGTTGACGACGTGCACCTGTCCGAAGCGGACGCGGGGCCCGCGCTGCACGATGTCGGTGAACAGGTTCCGGACGAAGGTCACCTTGAGGTGGCCGCGGTCGCGGTCGCCGCGCCCGTCACCCGACCCGATGAGGAGTGCCTTGTCGTGGTCGGTGAACCGGCTGTCGGAGACCGTGATGAAGTCGGAGCCGTCCTCGATGTCGAGCAGCCCGTCGTGCCGTTGGACGTGCTCGCCGCGAAAGCCGAGGGGTGCCTCGCGGTCCGGGAAGCGGCCGTCGGTGAAGGTGCAGTGGTCGACCCAGATGTTCTTGCCGGTGATGACGGTCATCGCGTCGAAGCGGGCGTTCCAGTTGCCCTGCGTCCCGTCGTCCGGCGACCAGCTGGTGAAGTGGTCGACCGGGGCTTCGAGTTGAAGGTTCCGCACGACGATGTTCGTGCCGGTGTTGACCGTCAGGAAGACACCGAGGAGCCGGGCGTCGTCGCCGACCCCGACGAGCGTGGTGTTGCTCGGCACGGTCAGCTGGATCTGTGCCTTCTCCTTGTTCGACCCGGTCTGCCGGAGCTGGCGCTGCTGCTTGCAGTAGTCGTAGCGGGTGTCGGACCAGGTGGTGCCGTCCTCGCCGAAGCAGGACATGTACCGGGCGAGGTCGTAGCCGGGCGCGTAGTCCTGCTCGTCGAGCAGTGAACCGTCGGCCGCCTCATGGCCGTTGATGGCGCCGACGACCCGGATCACCTTGGGTGCGGTGGGGTCTCCTTCGTTTGTCAGGGCCTCCTTGAGCTCGGCGCGGGTGTGCACCGTCCAGGTGGTGCCGCCCGCCCCGCCGGTGGTGCCGGTGGCCCAGCCGACGGGGCCGCGCTCGGCGGCGGAGGCGTCCGGGGCCCACAGCAGGCAGACACCGGCGAGAAGGGCGGCGGCAGCCCTACGCACGGGGTCGCCAGTCGCCGAGGTACGTCTTCTCGGTGTGCAGTTCCGCCTCTTCCGCGGTCAGCTGCGGCCGGTTCTCCGGCACCGAAATCACCGCGCCCGGGCCGGAGTTGGCGTACTCCCGGAACCGCATGGTCTGCCAGGGGTAGGCCTCCCGCATGTTGGTGTAGGGCGCTACCGGGTCGATGCCGGGCCCGATCCGGGTGTCCCGCACGACGAGGGACGGCCAGGCGGTCGTCTCGTACGACGGGACCCACGGCCGCGCCAGCTTGTACGCCGCGTCCTCCGCACCGGAGGTGATGAGGGAGCGGACGGCGAGGATGCCGTACGGGTTGGCACGGGCGGTGGACGGGGCGAAGACCATGCCCTTGGGCGTGAAGGTGACGTCCCGTTGCAGCGTGTGGAAGTGGCACTCCTCGAAGACGGCCGTCGCCCGCCCGAAGACGAAGTCGACGTCGCCCTCGATGTAGCAGCGGTGGAAGTACTGCCGGTCGAAGGCGGTGAGCGCGGTCGTCTCGACGAAGAGGGTGTCCTGGTGGGCCAGCAGACGGACGTTCTCGAAGTGGGTGCGGTCGCCGTACGGGTACGCCGCGACCGCCTGCGTGCCGGTGAAGTCGGGGTGGTCGGCGCGCAGCCAGTCGTTGGCGAGGGTGAGGTCGCGGACGGTCAGACCGGGGGCCGCCGAGGTGAAGGTGGCGGAGCCGGCGGTGCCGTACGTGGTGCCGTCGGGCTTCTGGGTGCCGTTGGCGTTGTTGTAGACGATCACGGCGTCGCGCGGGTCGCGGGACGCGCCTCGCACGGTCAACTCGGCCTTGTCGGCAGGGATGTTGACGACCTCGCGGTACGTCCCCGGGTGCACGACGATCGTCCAGCCGGGCCCGGTCACCGCGTCCACGGCCGCTTGGACGGAGTCGCCGGGGCGGACGTGCAGGACGTGGCGGACCCCGGTCGCGAAGGCAGGTGTGGTCCCTGCGGCTACCAGGCCCATCCCCGCTGCGAGAAGGGTGCGTCGGCGCATGTCAGCACGTCTCCTTCCACGGCTGCCAGCCACCGAGGTAGGCCTCGCGGGTCGCCGACTCGGCCTGTTCGTCGGTGAGTTGGGGCCGGTTCTCGGGGACGGTGATCTCGGCGCCGGGGCCGCTGTTGCGGTACTCGGCGAACCGCTGGCTCTGCCACGGGAAGGCGTCCGACATGTTGGTGTAGGGCGCGACCGCGTCGATGCCGGAGCCGAGGACGGTGTCCCGGACGGTGAGCGAGGGGCGGGCGGTGGTGTCGGAGCTGGGGACCCAGGGGCGGGCCAACTTGTAGTAGGCGTCCGGGGCTTCGCTGGAGACCCGGCCCTTCGTCACCAGGTAGCCGAGCGGGTTGGCACCGGCCGTCGAGGGGGCGAAGACGAAACCGTACGGGGACGCTGCCAGGTCGGTGCGGTTCAGCGTGCGGAAGTGGCAGTGCTCGTACACGGCGGTCGCCCGCCCGAAGACGAAGTCGACGTCGCCCTCGACATAGCAGTGCGAGAAGTACTGGCGGGCGAGGACGGTCAGGGCGAAGGAGTCGGCGTACAGGGTGTCCTGGTGGCCGAGGAAGCGGCAGTGGTGGAAGGCCGAGCGGTCGCCCTGGACCTTGATGGCGACGGCCTGGGTGCCGCTGATGCCGGGGTGG
The DNA here is from genome assembly GCF_000718165.1 of Streptomyces fulvoviolaceus. Taxonomy (GTDB): domain Bacteria; phylum Actinomycetota; class Actinomycetes; order Streptomycetales; family Streptomycetaceae; genus Streptomyces; species Streptomyces fulvoviolaceus. The sequence continues at coordinate 33,746 of NZ_JOEY01000040.1, forward strand.
TCGGCGCGCAGCCAGTCGTTGGCGAAGGTGATCCAGCGGGCGGTGAAGCCGTCGGCGCGGATCAGGGTGGTGGCCGACCCGGTGGTGCCGTAGGTGCCCGAGCCGTCGGGCTTCTGGGTGCCGGCCGCGTTGTCGTAGACGATGACGACGTCACGGGGGTCCTCGCTCGCCCCGATCCAGGTCATCTCGGTGGCGGCCTCGGTACGCTGCCCGGTCGCCGGGTCGACGACTCCGGCGCTCACCGTCTCGCGGTAGACGCCGGGGGCGATGACGAGGGTGTGTCCGGCGGTGGTGGCGGCGGTCACCGCGGCCTGGACGGTGCTGAAGTCACCACGGCCGGCCTGATCGACGTACCGGGTCTTCGGGGTCAGGCGTGCGGCCGGCGACCCGAAGCGGCCGAACGGGCGCGGCCGGGAGGCGGCCCGCGCAGGGACCGGCGCGAGGGCGAGGGCGGCGGCCGCGCCGGTGCCCGCCAGCAGGAAACCCCTTCTAGACAGGGGGAGTTGGGCGTGGGGCGAGGGCATGCGGGTGCTCCTTGGATTTGCGGCTCTGAATGTGTGTAGGTGGTACCTCGCCGTGGGGGGTGATGGGGGGCCGGGGCGCAGCCCCGCCCCCCAGGGGCGCGGGGCTGTATCGATTTGCGGCTACCGCCGCGCGGGCGCGACCAGCCACGACGGCGCCGCAGACGACCGACGGCGCAAACGGTTAGCTCAAACGACCCGAACCGGCACAGTGATCGACGATCCCCGGAACCGCCTTCGCCGGATCGACCTTGGTCCGCAAAGTCGGCGTCCAACCGGCCCCGGACTCCAAAGCCTCCGCAGGAATCTCCGCGTTGTGCACGGCGATCAGGTCGACGGCCTCGCCGTTGACGTAGTTGTCGGCGGCGGTGAGCGGCGACACGTTCCACCGCTTGAGCACCTTCGCCGCGCTGACCCCCTCCGGCAGCGTGAACGCGTTGTGCTCGGCGACGAGTTGGGACTCCTTGCCGATGCCGAAGCTGTAGGCGTAGTCGTCGTTGGCGACGAAGTGGTTGTTGTACGAGTCGACCTGCCCGAACCGCACCCGCGGCGCCCGCTCGACGAGGTCCGAGAACAGGTTGTGGTGGAAGGTCACCTTCAGGTGCCCCCGGTCGCCCGCGGCCGTGGACTCGCTGTCGCTGTTGCCGATCAGGATCGTCTTGTCGTGGTCGGCGAAGACGTTCCAGGAGGCGGTGACGTAGTCGGCGCCCCGGACGATGTCCAGCTCACCGTCGTGCTGCTGGTAGAGCATGCCGAAGTAGGTGGGCGCCGCGCTGTCCGGGTGGGCCCCGTCGGTGAAGGTGTTGTGGTCCAGCCAGACATGAGTGGAGCCGTAGACGACGGCGGTGTCGTACTCGGAGTTCCAGTTGCCGTTGTCGCCGTCGGTGGGGTCCCACTGCGGGAAGCAGTCGACGGGGCTCTCGAAGGCGAGGTTGCGGACGATGACGTTGTCGACGGCCTTGATCTGGAGGCTGGCGCCCTTGAAGCCGGCGTCCTTGCCGATGCCGATGATCGTGGTGTTGGCCGGGACGGTCGCCTTGATGGCCTTGTCCTGGTTGGCGGCGGAGGTGCGGCGCAGCCCCTCGGGGCTGTCGTCGGGCTCGGCGCTCAGATCGGTGTCGAGCCCCCAGGCCTCCGGCGAGTACTTGGCCAGGTAGGCGTCGAAGTCGTACCCGTCCGCGGCGAAGGCGTCACACCCTTCCGACACGGCGTCGATCGTCCCCTTGACCTTGATGATCTTCGGCGCGCTGCCGCCGTCGGCGAGGGCGGCCTTGAACTCGGCCCAGGTGGTGACGGTGTAGACGTGGTCCGCGTCGGCCGCGGCACCACCGGTGGTCCCCGTCCCGTACGAGGCCCAGCCGTCGTTCGCGGCGAGGGTCTGCCGGGCCGGGTCACGGGGCTTGGCGGCCTGGGCGGTGGTGCCGGTGACGGTCAGCGCGAGGGCGGTGCAGCCGACCACGGCGACACTTGTGGCATGCCCATGCCATTTCTTTGTGTTCATTGTGCGGCTCTCTTTTCGGCGTATCGGCGTTTCGGCGGAGGGTGCGGGGTGGTCAGGCGGTGGCCGGCGGCCAGGTGATCCAGGACTCGGGGATCTCGGCGTCGAGCCGGCGCACGTCCTGCGGCGCCAGCACCCGGCGGCGCAGCAGTTCCCCGGCGACCAGCCGGGCCACGGCGATGGCACCCGGCGGGTTGAAGTGCGTGTTGTCCTGCTCGGTGGCGGTCCAGTTGAAGTACGTCTTCGTCTCCTCGACCCCGAGCTTCTGCCACAGCGCGAGCGACAGGGCCTGGATGTCGAGCAGCGCCACGCGCTCCTCCTCGGCGAGCGCGCGCATCGCCGCCGGATAGTCGCCGTGGGTCGGCACGGCGTTGCCGTCCGCGTCGAACTTCCTGCGCTCGACGGAGGTGGCGAGCACGGGCCGCGCGCCGCGAGCCCGGGCCCCATCGATGTAGAGCCGCAGGTAGTCCTGGTACGTCGTCCACGGCTCGGTGTAGCGCGTCGGGTCGGCGCTCTTCTCGTCGTTGTGCGCGAACTGGATCAGCAGGAAGTCGCCCGGCTGAATCGCCCCGAGGATGACATCGAGCCGCCCCTCGTCGACGAAGCTCTTCGAACTCCGCCCGTTCACCGCATGGTTGGCGACCGGCCGGTCCTTGTGCAGAAAGAAGGGAAACGCCATGCCCCACCCGGTCTCGGGGGCGGCGTCGGCGTATTTCTGGGCAGCGGTGGAGTCGCCGGCGATGTAGAGGGTGCGGGGCTTGCTCTTGGAAGGGGCGGCCTGCGCAACCCCGTTAACCGCGAAGGCGAGAGGAACAGCACCAAAGGCCGCGGCGGTGACCTGTCTGCGGGTAAGTGACACGACGATGTGCCTTTCAACAGGGGCCAATTGGAGAAACCAGGGGGCGCGGGGAACTGCGCGACCAGCCACAACCGGACCCGCAGTCCCCCACAACCGAAACCACCCGAGCTCTTAGCTCTTCTGTTCGTCCCACTCCGCCTGCGCAGCATTCAGCTGCTCGGCAACCGTGTCCAGGAAATCCTTCGCACTCATGTCCCCGAGCAGCACCTTCTGGAAGTTCGGCTCGTTGTCGGCCTTGGAAATGGTGTTCCAGTCCGGCAGGTAGTACGGCAGCTGAACAATCGACGTAGAACCGTCGGTCAGCGCAGCCGCAGCCAACTTCGTCGGCTCGGCCTCCGAGATCCAGGAGTCCTGCGCGGCCTCGTTGTTCGCGGGCACCTGCCCCGCCGACTTGTTGAACTTCGAGTTCTCCGCGTGCGAGGTGGCGAACTCGATGAACTTCCAGGCGGCGTCCTTGTTCTTGGAGCTCTTGAACAGCCCGAGCCCGTCAACGGGGTTGGACACCTGGACCCGCTTGCCGGAGGAGCCGACCGGCTGCGGGATGCCGCGGAACTTGTCCGTACCGAACGCCTTCACGTGGTCCTGGTAGGAGCCCAGGTTGTGGTTCAGCATGCCGATCGTGCCGGAGTCCCACTGGGCGACCATCTTGGTGAAGTCGTTGTTGAGGTCGGCGGCGGGAGTGTCCTTCTTGTACAGCGCCGCGTACTTCTCCAGCGCCTCGACGTTCTTCGCGTCGTTGACCGTGGTCTTCTTGCCGCTGGCGTCCCAGAAGGACGTGATGCCGGACTGCCCGTACATCGCGTCCAGCGCCTGGGCGATGGAACCGGCGCCACCGCGGATGGTGTAACCGAACTCGTTCTTCTTGGAGTCGGTGAGCTTGTCCGCGGCCTCGTAGAACTTGTCCCAGGTCGTCGGCTCGTCCAGGCCCGCCTTCTTGAACAGGTCGGTGCGGTAGTAGAGGACACCGTTGTTGGCGGAGGTCGGAATGGAGTACAGCGTGTCGTCACGGCCGCCGGCCGCCTTCAGCGACTCGACCATGTCCTCGTTGAGCTTGCCGTTGAGGGAGGACTTGGTGAGGCGGTCGTCCAGCGGCTCCAGCGCGTTCTGGGCGGAGATGCCCGCGATCATGGCCGCGCCGACACCGCCGACGTCCGGCAGGCCGCCGCCCTGGATGGCGGTGTCGACCTTGGACTGGTACTCGGTGGAGGCGATGCCGACGTACTCGACGCTGATGTCCGGGTTCGCCTTCTCGAAGTCGGCGATGATCTCCTTCCAGACGTCGGTGCGGACACCGCCGTTGTTGTCCCAGAAGACGATCTTGCCCTTGCCGCTGCCCTCTTCGCCCTTGTCGCCACCGGCGCCGCTGCCGTCGTCACCGCAGGCGGTGGCGGTCAGGGCGAGTACGGAGCCCAGGGCGACGGCCACGGCGGCACGCCTGCTTCTGCGGATGCTGATCTTCATTGGTCGGCTCTCTCTTCTGGATCCAACTGAGATATGAAGTTGTGGGGGTCAGTGGCGTGCATTCGGCGCCCAGCCGTCGCTGCCTCGCAGGTAGTCGGCGACGGTGTGGGCGCGGGCGTCCTCGTCGCTCATCTGCGGCCGGTCGGCCGTGACGGCCGCACCCGGCCCGGAGTTCCGGTACTCCGCGAACCGCGCGTCCTTCCACGAGAAGCCGCTCATGTCGGTCCACGGCGAGGCCTTGATCGCGGCGGGCAGCTCGGTGTCGCGGATCAACACCTGGGCGATCGCGGCGGGTTCACCGCCGGGGTGCCAGGGCCGCCCCAGGTGAAAGCTCCCCGCCGGCGCGTCGCTCACGATCTTGGAACCGGTGATCAGGAACCCGTACGGGTTGCCCGTCCAGGTCGAAGCGGCCGTGATGTAGCCGTTGTTGGTGTCCGAGCCCCGGCTCAGCGCACGGATCACGGACCGCTCGACGACGGTGGTCGCCCGTCCGTAGAGGAAGTCGACATCGCCCTCGATGTAGGAGTCGCGGATGTAGACCCGGCTGATGACGTCCAGCTTGGGGCTGTCGGTCATCAGGGTGTCCTGGTTGCCGAGGAAGGCGGTGTCCTCGAAGACGATCCGGTCGCCGGTCGTCTTCATCGCGAGGGCCTGCTCGCCGTTCAGCTCGACCGCGGCCTCGTCGAAGTCGTTGCTGAAGGTGAGGTGGCGGGCGGTGACGTCGTTCGCGGCGATCCGGACCGTCGCGCTTCCCGTCGAACCGCCGTACGCGGCAGGCGTGTCGTGGACGATGACGGTGTCGGACCGATCGCGTCCAGTGCCCTGCAGCACGATGTTCGGCTTGGTCGCGGGGATGTGGACCTTCGCGCGATACGTCCCCGGGGCCACCGCGATCGTCACCGGAACAGCGTTCCCGTCGGGCACGGCGTCCACGGCGGCCTGCACGGTCGGGTAGTCACCCGGGACGTGCAGGGTCACCCCGATCCGCTTCTGCGGCCCGGAGAACCGCTCGACCAACGCCGGTACGGCGGCGGCCGGATCCAGCCGATACGGGTAGAACTCCCGCGGATCGAAGGCGGCACCCCACTCGTCGGTACGCCCGCTGATGTTCTTCAGAATCGACCCGCGCTGCACCAACTCCGCGGTGGCGTCGGCCTGATAGGGATGCTGGACCCCGTCGTAGTAACTGTTCTCGATGACCATCCTGGTCTTGCCGCGCGACCAGTTCCCGTACGTCCACACCGGGTCCCCGTCGGCCACCTGCGCCGAGAGGTAGTTGTTGTAGAGGTGGGCGTAGGCGCAGTTGTCCGCTGAGGGATTGCGCTGCTTCGTGCCCGTGAACCAGTTGTGGTCGATGGTGATCTGCGTCAGCACATTGGTCGTCCAGCCGATCCCGAACGCCTTGTTGTGGTTCGTGAACTGGTTGTAGGAGACGGTGATGTACTGGCTGTCCTTGCGGATGTCGAGCAGCCCGTCGCCCATGTGCGTGAAGCGGTTGTGGTCGATCCAGACGTGGTCGACGGTGTCCATCTGGATGGCGTCGAAGTCGGTGGTCTTGCCGTCCCAGTCGCCCTCGACGTACGAGTCGCGGATCGTCAGGTTGCGGATGATGACGTTGCTCGTACCGGGGTTGAGGTGCAGCTCGCCGTGGACGATCTCGCCGGTGTCGCCGACGCCGATGACCGTCTTGTTCGAGGTCACGACGATGTCCGAGCCGAAGGGTTCGACGGCTATCGCCCCCGACACCCGGATGACGTACGGCTCTTCGGCGGCGGCGTACTTCGCCAGCGACGCCTGGTCGGTGACCGTCACGACCTTGCCGCCGGCCCCGCCGGTGGTGCCACCGGCGAGGGAGGCGAAACCGTGCGGCTGGTCGTCGAAGCGGTCCACGGAGGCCGGCGTCTGAACACCGGCCTTCGCCTCCCCGACCGCCCCGAGGCTCAGCGCGGCCACGAGACCGAGCACGGCGGCCACGACTTTGCCGAGCCCCGGTCTCTGCAAGCGCTTGCTATGAAGGTGCTGCGTCATTGCGGCTCCCAACAGGCATACGGGTGCGGTGGGTTACAGGTGGTCGATCCTGAAGTGCGAGAAGGTTGCCGCGCCGGCGTGTCCCGAGCCGACGGGTGCGAGGGCGAAGAGGCCGAGCAGCGCGCCGACCCAGCGCCAGGGGGTGGCGGCGAAGACGGGACCGGACGGGTGCGGCCCCTCCCCGATGTCGTAGAAGAAGCGACAACGCGCCCCCGCGCCGATCTCGATCCGCAGTCGCACACTTCCCTCGGGAGCGAGTCGCGGGTGGTCGGCGTCGCGCTCCTGCTCGGCGACGGCCTCGGCGAACCGGTGTACGAGGTGGACCGCCCCGTCCGCGCCCCGCTGGAGTCCGATCCAGCCGAACGCGTCCCCGAGGACCGCCAGTCCGGCCCGTGAGCCCGCTTCCTCGCTGTGCAACTTGACTTCGACCTCGACGGCGGACGGAGTGCCGGGCAGCCGCTGGGTGAGCACGCTCGGCAGTTTGCGCAGGTCGTGCGCGTCGGCCGAGCGGACGCAGGTCAGCCGGAGCCCGTCACCGGAGTGGTGGGTGGCCCAGCCGTCCTGCGGGTTGGCGGTCCACTGCCACTGGCGGCCGTACCGTCCGCCGGGGAAGTCGTCGTCGGTGGCGGGTGCGGCGGCCGGCTGCGGCGGCAGGTCGGGCTTCGGGTGTACGGCGACGGGGGCGCCGGCGTCACCGAGCACCGGCCAGCCGTCCGCGCCCCAGCTCATCGGCTGGAGGTGGACGACACGGCCGTAGGCACCCTTCTGCTGGAAGTGCACGAACCAGTCCTCGCCGGACGGGGTCCGCACCCAGCCGCCCTGGTGGGGGCCGTTGACCTCGGTGTCCCGCTGCTCCAGGACGACCTTCTCCTCGTACGGCCCGAAGAATCCGCGCGAGCGGAGGGCGCCCTGCCAGCCGGTCTCCACTCCCCCGGCGGGGGCGAAGATCCAGAACCAGCCGTCGTGTTGGTAGAGCTTGGGGCCTTCGAGGGTGAACCAGCCGGGGATCCGGTCGCCGTCGACGATCAGCTTGCCCTCGTCGAGGAGTTCGGTGCCGTCGGGGTGCATACGGTGGCCGGTGAGGCGGTTCTTGACGCCGGAGCGGGACTTGGCCCAGGCGTGCACGAGGTAGGCCTCGCCGGTCTCCTCGTCCCACAGGGGGCAGGGGTCGATGAGGCCCTTGCCCTCCTTGAGGAGGTGCGGGCGGGTCCAAGGGCCCCTGATCTCAGGGGCGTTGATCTGGAAGATGCCCTGGTCGGGGTCGCCCCAGAAGATCCAGAAGCGTTCGTCGTGGTACCGGAGCGCAGGGGCCCAGACTCCGCAGTCGTGGCGCGGTTTCGTGAACTCCTTCGCAGGCTCCAGGCGTTCGAGCGCGTGGCCGACCAGTGTCCAGTTGACCAGGTCGCGCGAGTGCAGCAACGGCAGGCCGGGGACACGGCCGAAGCTGGACGCGGTGAGGTAGAAGTCGTCGCCGACGCGGACGACGTCCGGGTCGGACCAGTCGGCGTCGAGGATCGGGTTCGTGTACGTCTCGTGCGTCTCGTCGGTGGTCACAGGCTCACCGCCTTGCGTATCAGGGCCGCGGCCCCGTCCCGGTCCAGACGGCCGTCGGCGACGACGGTGACGATCCGCCGTACGACGGTGTCGCCCGGCTCGATCGGCAGCCGTTCGTCGTACGCCAACGACGAGCCCACGCCCGGGTATTCACCGGTGCGCACGAACCACGGGTCGCGGCGGGTCTGCTCGGTGGCGCCGGCGAAGACCAGCGTCCAGGTGGAGCCGGCGAGGGCGAGCCAGTCGGCGCGGTGGGTGTGGACTTGGTCCTCGCCCTCGGCCTCGGCCGTGAAGACGTCCGGTGCCGTCGCCTCCTTGCGGGCCCGCCAGAAGTAGCCGCCGTACGCGGCGCCCGGACGCCCGTTGGTGGCGGGGCTGCCGATCGACAGCGGGTCGGGGGTGACGTTCGTCAGGGAGAAGGTGAAGTCCAACGCCCAGGCGGTGTCGGTGAGTTCGGCGGCCGCGACCGTACGGCGCTCACGCAGCAGCTCGGCTCCGGAGGCCACCCAGCGCAGCTCCTCGACGAAGCCGTCGGGGTCCCGGAGCTGGAAGGAGTTGTGCCGTTGGGCGCCGTGGTTGTCGAGCTCGGTCGGGCCCTGGTCGCGGACGTAGGTGCGTCCGCCCCAGAAGTTGTACCCCTCGACGTCGGGAACGGCGACACCGACGCCGAGGTGGTGTGTGTGGTCGGCGGGGCTGAGCTCGGTCACCGCCGTGCCCGCCAGGGTGGTGACGGGGTGCAGATAGGGGCGTGGGGAGAGCCGGGCGGGCAGCTCGGGCCGGGTGACGTAGCGGCCGACCGGGCGGCCCGCGACGCGCAGGACCGGGGAGTCGGTGGTCGTCATCAAGTGCTCACCTCTTTGGGAAGGGTCCAGCCGGCGCCCAGCTCGGAGTAGAGGGAGAGGGTGTCGGCGGCGGCCGCGACGAGGCCGTCGATGCCGGGCACGACCCGGCGGCCCTCGTCGGGGATCAGGTGCCATGCCCCGGCCGGCAGCGGGGCCGGGTCCGGGGCCAGTCGGATCGCCTCGACGACCTTCATGAAGGCGCCGGTCTCGTCCGGAGTGACGAGGAGGTCGGTGCCGTCGGTGAGGTGGTCGACCAGGTTCTCCAGCAGGTCGGTGCGGCCGTACTCGTACTCCTCGGGGCCGTGGCCGGCCCGCTGGAGCAGCACGCGGTCCTGCTTGTACCAGAAGGTGATCCGGCCGCGGCTGCCGTGCACGACGACGTACGGCTCGTCGGGGTCCTCGGCGCACAGGGTCGCGGCGACGGTGACCGTGCGGCCGTTCGCCGTAGTGATTCGGACGCACGAGGTGTCGTCGGACTCGATGTCGTTGGCGCGCAGCAGCTCGGTCTCGATGCCGGTGACGTCCTCGGCGCGCGGGGCGCCCGCCAGCGCGAGGCCGGTGGCGACGGCGTGCGCGAGCGGGTTGGTCAGCACGCCGTCGATCACGTCGACGCCGTTCAGCCGCCGCCGGCCCGCCCAGGGCGCCCGCCGGTAGTACGCCTCGGCACGCGCCCAGGCCCCGGCCCCGCCGATGCCGACCACCTCGCCGATCGCGCCCTCGGAGATCAGCTCCCGGATCGCGGGCACGGCGTGCGAGCCCAGCGACTGGAAGCCGATCTGGCAGACGACGCCGGCCTCGGCGACCCCGTCGGCCATGCGGCGGAACTCGGCGTAGGAGGGCGCGGGCGGCTTCTCCAGGAGGAGGTGCACTCCTCGCTGAGCCGCCGCGAGCGCCAGGTCCGTGTGGGTCGGGATCGGTGTGCAGATCACGGCGATCCGCGCGCCCGTGGAGTCGAGCAGGGCGCCGAAGTCGGCGGACTGCTCGGGCGTGCCGAGGCCCTCGGGGAGCTCGTCCTTGGTGAGAGGCCTCAGCTCACAGATGCCTGCCAGCCGCACGATCCCCTTGTCCTGGAGCCGGCGGATGTTGTCCAGGTGCCAGTGGCCGTGGCCTCGTGCGCCCGCCAGGACGATGTCGGTGCTCATGGGATCCTCCCTGCGCCCGCGCCGCGTGCCACCTCTCGGTCGGCCACTTCGGCGCTGTCGATCTTTGTGTGCAGGGTAGGCGTCCAGCCGACGTCCGCCGTGAGGTCACGCTCGCTGCCCGAGTTGTAGGCGTTGTAGATCGCGAGCAGGTCCACCGGGAAGCCGTTGAAGAGGGTGCCGGTCTGGTGCAGGGCGGTGCCGTTCCAGCTCTTGACCAGGTCGGCGACCTCGATCTCACCGGGTGTGGTGAAGGCGTTGTTCTCGGCGTAGATGCCGGACTCGGTGGAGACGCCGAGGGAGTAGCGGTAGTCGTCCGAGTCGACCACGTACCGGTTGTCGTAGACGTGCACCTGTCCGAAGCGGACGCGGGGCGCTCGCTGGACGACGGACTCGAACTGGTTGTGGTGCAGGGTGACCCGGAGCTTGCCGCGGTCGCCGGTGGCCGAGTCGCCGCTGCCGATGAGCATCGCCTTGTCGTGGTCGGCGAACCGGCTCCAGGAGACGGTGACCAGGTCGGAGCCGTTGGTGATGTCCAGCAGGCCGTCGTGGCGCAGGTAGTTGCGGGCGAAGTAAGTGGGCTCGGCGGCGTCCGGGTGGCCCTTGTCGCTCGCGGTGATGTGGTCGACCCAGACGTGGGTGGCGCCGGTCAGCCAGATGTTGTCGTACGCCGTCTTCCAGTCGCCGAGGCCGCCGGTGTTGGGCTGCCAGACGGGGAAGCAGTCGTAGGCGTCGCGCAGGTCGAGGTTGCGGACGATGACGTTGTCGGCGTTCTTGACCTGGAGGCTGGCGCCCTTGAGGACCGCTTTGTCGCCGAGTCCGACGATCGTGGTGTTGGAGCCGACCGGCAGGACGATCCGCTCGGCCTGCTTGGCCGCCGAGGCCTGGCGGGCGTCCTCCTGCTCGCCGCTGGGCTTGGCGGAACCCCAGGTGCGGGGGTCGTACGCGGCGAGGTACTTCTTCAGGCCGTAGCCGTCGGTGGCGTAGTCGGCGCAGTCCAGGTGATCGCCGTCGTCGTCGGTGTTGGCGTCGATGGTCCCGGCGATCTTGATGATCTTCGGGGTGGCGCTGCCGCCGTCGAGGGCGCGGACGAGTCCGGCCCGGTCGGTGACCGTGTAGACGTGTGCGTCGTCGGCGGCCGCGCCGCCGGTCGTGCCCGCGCCCTCCGACGCCCAGCCGTCGTTCGCGGGCAGGGTGTCGCGGCTGATGTCGCGGGCCTCGGCGTGGGCGGGGACACAAAGGAGCCCCAACAGAGCGGTGAAGACCGTTATCTGACGGAGTCTCATCCCTTCACCGCCCCCGCACTGAAGCCGGTGATCAGCCACTTCTGGATGAAGGCGAACACGATCACTACGGGTACGGCCGCGATGATGCCGCCTGCCGCGAGAGCGCCGAGGTCGACGCTGTCCGCGCTCATCAGGGTGTTGAGGCCGACCGGGATCGTCTGCTTGTCCTGGTTGTTGAGGAACATCAGGGCGAACAGGAAGTGGTTCCAGGAGTGCACGAAGGCGAAGGAGCCGACGGCGATCAGACCGGGGCGCAGCAGCGGCAGCACGACGATGCGGAAGGACGTCATGCGGTTGCAGCCGTCGACCCAGGCCGCCTCCTCCAGGGAGTACGGCACGTTCTTGATGAAGTTGCTGATCAGGATCATCGACAACGGCAGCTGGAAGACGGTCTCCGCGAGGATGACACTGCCCAGCGAGTTGATCATCTGCAGTTCGGCGAAGATCTCGAACAGCGGCACCAGGAGCAGCGCGCCCGGCACGAACTGCGAGCACAGCAGGGCGAGCATGAAGGCCCGCTTGACCTTGAAGTTGAACCGGGCGAGGGCGTAGCCGCCGGCCAGGGCGACGAGCGTCGTCATCAGCAGGGTGGCGACGCCGACGAGGACGCTGTTCTCGAAGTAGGTGCCGAACTGCCGTTCCGTCCACACCTTCTCGAAGTGGTCGAAGGTCATCGGCCAGGGCACGAGCGAGGTGGAGCCTGCCGGGCGCAGGGCGAAGAGCAGGATCCAGTAGAAGGGGATCAGGGTGAAGACGAGGTAGATCGACAGCGGCAGGTAGATCTGCCAGCGCGGGACCTCGTCCCAGTTGCGGCCGGCCTTGAGCGGCCGCGGGGGATCGGCGGGCCGGCGTGCGGGGGCGGGCGCCACCTTGGTGGCCTCCTTGGTGATCACTTCTCGCCTCCGAACTTGCTCAGCCGCAGATAGACCATCGAGCAGAAGAGCAGGATCACGAACGCGACCGTGGTCAGGGCGGACGCGTAACCGAAGTTGTGGGCGTCGACGCTGGTGTTGGCGATGTAGAGCGGGAGGGTGGTGGTCTCCCCCGCCGGGCCGCCGCCGGTGAGCGTGTAGAGCAGGTCGACGTTGTTGAACTCCCACACCGCGCGCAGCAGCGTGGACAGGACGATGGCGTCCTTCAGATGGGGCAGCGTGATGTGCCAGAACTGCTTGAGACGGCTGGCCCCGTCGACCTCGGCGGCCTCGTACAGGTCCTTCGAGACGGACTGCAGGTCGGCGAGGATGAGGATCGCGAAGAAGGGGACGCCTCGCCAGAGGTCGGCAACTATCGCCGCGGGAAAGACAGTTGAGGTGTCCGACAGCCAGCTGGTGCCGTAGGAGCCGATGCCCATGTCGGCGAGGTAACGGGTGATGCCCGTCTGGGAGTTGTAGAGCAGCACCCAGATCGCGGAGGTCAGCACACCGGAGACGGCCCACGGGGAGAAGACCATGGCGCGGCCCATCGCCCGGCCCACGAAGGTCTGGTTGACGATGAGGGCCAGCGCCAGACCGAACATCAGCTGGAGCCCGACCTCGACGAAGACCCACTTGGCGCTGAAGGTCAGCGTGTCCCAGAAGACGGGGTCCTTGGTGAAGGCGTGGACGAAGTTGTCGAAGCCCGCGTATCCGTTCCGCCACGGCTTGGTGGGGTTGTAGTTCTGCAGGCTGTAGTAGAAGACGCTGATGACCGGGTAGGCGATGAAGCCCAGCATCAGCAGGGCCGCCGGTGCGATCAGCAGGTACGGCAGCCTGCGTGGCGTGGCGGAGGCCCGGCGCCGCCGGGGTGGCGCGGGCGGCTTCGCCACGGCTGCGGCTTGGGCCATGACAGTTCTCCGATCTCAGTACGTCGTGCGGGAGGTACGTCGTGCGGGGAGTGCGTGTGCTTGCGTGTGCTTGCGTGTGCTTGCGTCGTGCGGGAAGCGCTTTCTCTCTGGACAGCGGTGTGCGAGGTGGTGCTGTCGTGCTGCTTCGGCTCAGCCGGCGTACGGGTCGGCGACCTTGCCCGGGCGGGCCAGGAACTCGAAGTCGCAGCCGGTGTCGGCCTGGGTGATCTGTTCGTTGTAGAGCGCGCCGTAGCCGCGCTCGTAGCGCGCGGGCGGCGGTGTCCACCCGGCCCGGCGGCGCTCCAACTCCTCGTCGTCCACGTGGAGATGGAGGGTGCGGGCCTCGACGTCGAGGGTGATCGGGTCACCCGTGCGTACGAGGGCCAGCGGTCCGCCGATGTACGACTCGGGCGCCACGTGCAGCACGCACGCGCCGTAACTCGTGCCGCTCATCCGGGCGTCGGAGATCCGCACCATGTCCCGCACCCCCTGCTTGAGCAGGTGGTCGGGGAGGGGCAGCATGCCGTACTCGGGCATGCCCGGACCGCCCTTGGGCCCGGCGTTGCGCAGCACCAGCACGCTGTCGGCGGTGATGTTCAACTCGGGGTCGTTGATGGTGCGTTGCATGGTCCGGTAGTCGTCGAAGACGACCGCGGGACCGGTGTGCTTGAGCAGGTGCGGCTCGGCGGAGATGTGCTTGATGACCGCGCCGTCCGGGCAGAGGTTGCCGCGCAGTACGGCGACCCCGCCCTCGGCCGCGACCGGGTTGTCCCGGGGCCGGATGACGTCGTCGTCGTGCACCTGCGCGCCGTCGATCTGCTCGCGCAGGGTGTCGTACGACACCGTCGGCCGGTCCAGGTGGAGCAGGTCCGGGATCCGGGAGAGGAACCCGGGCAGGCCGCCGGCGAAGTGGAAGTCCTCCATGAGGTACGTCTGTCCGCCGGGCCGTACGTTCGCGAGCACCGGGACCGTGCGGGCGATGCGGTCGAAGTCGTCAAGGGTGAGCTCGACGCCCGCCCGGCCCGCCATGGCGATCAGGTGGATCACGGCGTTGGTGGAGCCGCCGAGGCCGAGGACGGTGGTGACCGCGTCCTCGAAGGCGTCCGGGGTGAGGATGTCGGACAACTTCCGGTCCCTGTGGACCAGTTCGACGATGGTCATGCCGGCCTTGGCGGCCATCCGGTCGTGCCCGGAGTCGACGGCCGGGATGCTGGACGCACCCGGGACGGTCACCCCGAGTGCTTCCGCCGCGGCGGTCAGCGTGGACGCCGTACCCATCGTCATGCAGTGGCCGGGCGAGCGGGCGAGGCCGCTCTCCAGCTCGGTCATCTCGCAGTCGCCGATGAGGCCGGCCCGCTTGTCGTCCCAGTACTTCCACATGTCGGTGCCGGAGCCGAGGACCTCGTTGCGCCAGTGGCCCGGCAGCATGGGCCCGGCGGGCACGAAGACCGCGGGGAGGTCGACGGAGGCGGCCCCCATGAGGAGCGCCGGGGTCGACTTGTCGCAGCCGCCCATCAGCACGGCCCCGTCCACGGGGTACGACCGCAGCAGCTCCTCGGTCTCCATCGCGAGCATGTTGCGGTAGAGCATCGGGGTCGGCTTCTGGAAGGTCTCGGAGAGGGTGGAGACCGGGAATTCCAGCGGGAAGCCTCCCGCCTGCCACACCCCTCGCTTCACCGCCTGCGCGCGGTCCCTCAGGTGCACATGGCAGGGGTTGATGTCCGACCAGGTGTTGAGGATCGCGATGACCGGCTTGCCGAGGTGCTCCTCGGGGAGGTAGCCGAGCTGGCGGGTCCGGGCGCGGTGGCTGAAGGAGCGGAGGCCTTCGGTGCCGTACCACTGGTGACTTCTCAGTTCCTCGGGCCGCTTCACATGGACCACCCGGCGGCTATGGCGGCGACTTCCGCCCGTTCGTCCTCGGGCAGCGGCTTGCTCGGTGGACGGACCTCGCGGCGGCACAGACCGAGGGAGGCGAGGGCCTCCTTGACGATGGTGACGTTGTTGGCGGAGCCGTTGGCGGCGCGGAGTTCCTCGAAGCGGCGGATCTGCTCCCAGACCTTCATGGCGGCCGGGTAGTCGCCGGATCGAAGCGCTTCGATCATGTTCAGCGAAACGGACGGGGCGACGTTCACGAGTCCTGAGGTGAAGCCGGTGGCGCCCGCGGAGAAGTACGAGGGGGCGTAGGGCTCGGCGAGCCCGGCGACCCAGACGAATCTCTCCAGCCCCGCGTCCCGCGCGAAGGCGGCGAACCTGGCCGCGTCCGGGACGGCGTACTTGACGCCGATGACGTTCGGGCAGGCGTCGGCGAGTTCGGCGAGGCGGGCGCCGTACAGCTGCGCGTTGCGGATGTACGGCACGACGCCCAGCTCGGGCACGGCCTCGGCGATGGCGCGGTGGTAGTCGACCCAGCCGCCCTGGGAGACGTACGGGTGGACCGGCTGGTGGACCATCACCATCCGGGCGCCGAGCTCACGGGCGTGGCGGGCGGAGGCGACGGCGGTGGGCACGTCGTGGCCGACGCCGACGAGGATCACGGCGCTGTCGCCGGCCTCGTCGATGGTCAACTCGGTGACCAGCTGGCGCTCTTGGGGCGTCAGGGCGTAGAACTCGCCGGTGTTCCCGTTGGGGGTCAGGATCCTGATCCCACCGTCGAGCAGGCGACGCAGCAGGGCCCGGTGGGCGTCCTGGTCGATGGAGCCGTCCTCGGCGAACGGGGTCACCGGGATCGCCACCACGTCGGCCAGGGCCGCCCGTTGGGTCTCGAACGTCACGCTGCTCATTCCTGACCTTCCTCTGCCTGGAGCTCTTCGAGGACCCCCGGGTAGGCCCGTTGCACGAACGAAGCGATGTGGGCGTGGAGGGCGCGCGCCGCGCCGTCGGCGTCACCGTCGAGCGCGAGCCGCAGGATCTCCCGGTGCTCACCGGCCTCCCGCTCCCAGGAGGGCGAGGCCGCCCAGGCGACGGCGGAGACGAGGGCCGCCTGGTCGCGGACCTCGTCGAGCATCCGGCCGAGCAGCGGGTTGCCGCAGGGCAGGTAGAGCGCGCGGTGGAACTCCCGGTTGGCGAGGGAGCGTTCGGCGGTGTCGGTGGCGTCGTCGGCCCGGGTCAGCGCGTCCCGTGCCGCGTCGAGGGAGGCGCCCCGCTTCACGGACCGCTTCAGCGCCTGGGGTTCGAGGAGCAGCCGCACGTCGTACACCTCGCGCGCCATGTCCGCGTCCACCATGCGCACCGTGACGCCCTTGTACTGGCTCATCACGACGAGTCCGGTCCCGGCCAGCGTCTTGAGCGCCTCGCGCACGGGGGTCTTCGACACCCCGAACTGCGCGGCGAGCTCGGTCTCGACCAGGGCCTGACCGGGCGTCAACTGCCCGGTGAGGATGCGGTGTTTGATCGCGTCCAGCACGTACTGCGTGCGGGACGGGATCGGGGTGGGCACAGAGGTCATGCGCGCCTCTCGGATCTCGCGGTCTCGTATCTGATCTCGCGTATCGCGTCTCATATATGACGTACGAAGTACGACGCGTTGAAGGTAGGAGGGGCCCCGTGTTTCGTCAATGCTTCTGACAAAGGAAGTTGAGGTTGCGTCAGACGGTGCGCGTCTCGCCCACCCGGGCGGCGGCGGTCGGCCCGCCGAAGACGGAGGCGGCGCGGGTGGTGGCGGCCTCGGGGGTGAGAGTGGGCCCGACATGCGTGACGAGCAGCTGCCGTACGGCGGCCTCGCGGGCGACGCTTCCGGCATCCTCCGGGGTCAGGTGAACCTGTTCACCTTCGCGATGGACGTCGATGTCGGCCTCGCAGAGGAACAGGTCGGCGTCGCGGGCGAGTTGGGTGAGCGCGGCGCAGGGTCCGGTGTCCCCGGAGTACGCGAGCACCCGCCCGTCGGCTGCGGCGCGGAGCCCGTAGGCCTCGACATCATGGGTGACGGCGTGGGCGGTGAGGGTCAGGTCGCCGTGCCGGGCGGTGTGTCCGTCGTACAGCTTCCGGAAGTCGAAGATGCCGCTCAGGAAGCCGGTGTCGGCCCGCCCGAAGAACCCGGCGAGGCGCTGTGCGCAGCCGTCCGGGGCGTAGACGGGAAGGGGGACGGACGGGTTGAGCCCTCCGTAGGCCAACCCGTACACCGCGGCCAGCAGATCGGCATGGTGGTCGGCGTGCAGATGCGAGATCCAGATCGCGTCGAGTCGTACCGGATCAGTGTGCCGCTGCAACTCCGCGAAGCTCCCGAACCCCGCGTCCACCCACACCTCGGCGCCCCCACCGCGTACCAGGTAACCGGAGCACGGGGTGTCCGGCTGCGGGTGCGGGGAGGCGGTGCCGAGGACGGTGAGGGCGAGGGGCATGCGGGGAGCGTACGGTCGCCCCGGGCCGTACGCCTCCCGATTACGACCCCGGGGTCCACCCCGGGTCCCGCCCGCTCAGCCCTACCGCCCGGTCGAGCAGCGAGGCGCCCTCCGGCACCGGCACGACCGGGCCGAAGATGCCGCCCCGGTCGGGGTCGTCGGCGGAGGCGAGCAGGAAGTCGTGCGACGCCTGGAGTGCGGCGGGGTCGGGGTCGTACGGCTGACCGGTGGCCCGGGCCAGGTCCCAGCCGTGGATGACCAGTTCGTCGATCGCGACGGCGCCGGCGATCTCGCCGGGCAGGTCGATGCCGCCCGCGCGGGTCATGCCGGTCCAGGCGGCCGGGTCGCGCCAGGCCTCGGCGAGTTCGTCGAGGACCTTGGGGAGCTCCTCGCGCCAGCCGGGGCCGATGTCCGGCACGGCGGCGGTGGGGTCGGTGTCGGTCGTGACGCCCAGGTCCTTGCGGGCGGCGTCGCGGAAGGCGGCGGACAGGTGGACCAGGTGGCCGAGCATGTTGTGCACCGGGCAGTCCGGGCACGGTGTGGCGTCGGCCAGCTGTTCGTCGGTCACGCCGGCCGCGAGGCGCGCGACGACACGGGTCTGCGGTCCGAGGTCGAGGGTCGTGTCGGTCATCCGCTGCTCCTCAGAGTTCGGGGGATCTGAGGGGTAGACCGTCCACGCGGCGGAAACTCATCGCAGGCCGCGCCCGCTCCGGAACTCAGTCCGACCAGTCGGCCGCGCTCATGCCCTCGGGATGACCCGTCGGCCACTGGACCAGCTCGATCCGGTTGCCGTCCGGGTCGGTGAGCCATGTCGTCAGGAAGTCGTCCGAGCCGTCCGGCGATCCGGGCGCCCCGGTGTCGATGCCGCGGGCGGCCAGCTCGGTGAGGGTGGCGGCCATGGACTCCACCTTGATGACGAAGTGGCTGAGGCCGGTGCCGACGGCGGTCTCGCCGCCGTCGGGGTCGTGGACGAGTTCGATGCTGACGAACTCGTCGCCGGGGAGTTTCAGCATGGTCAGGCGCCCGAGCGGGGTCGCGGGGACGCTCCCGACCACTTCGTAGCCGACGGCCGTGTAGAAGGCGAGCGACCGCTCAGGATTCGTCACTCTCAGGCCGAAGTGCAGTGTTCTCATCGGTCTCGCCGCCCTCTTCCCGCTGCTTCTTCAGAGCGAGCTCCCGGGCCATCTTGTCCGAGTGCAGCCTCATTTCCGCTTCCGTACGGAGATCGAACATATTGCTTCCTTTGCGCTTTACCTTTTCTTTGCTTGAAGGTTACATCACCACCCGGCCTCACGTCACGGGCAAATTACCGACGCACACAGCTAGTTGGCCCACTGTTCACCCTTGTTCTCTAGGGCGCCTTCCCCATCCGCACGCCCCCGCCTTAGACCCACGATGGCCAGGCATGACGACCACCAGGACACGGGTCCTCCTACGCGACCGCAACGCCCGCCTCTACCTCGCCGGCGTCCTGATCTCCGGCTTCGGCACCTCCGCGCTGTGGCTCGCGTCAGGCGTGTGGGTCAAGGACCTCACCGGTTCGGACGGCCTGGCCGCGCTCTGCATGCTCGCGATGTGGGCGCCCACCCTCGCCGGCCCCCTCCTCGGCGCGCTCGCCGACCGCGTCCGCCGCAAGCCGCTCCTGATCGGCACGAATCTGCTCCTGGCCGCCCTGCTCCCCACCCTCTTCACCGTCGACTCCCCCGACCGCGTCTGGCTCCTCTACGCGGTCCTGTTCCTCTACGGCGCCGCAGGCGTCGTCCACGACGCGGCCGAGTCCGCCCTCGTCGCCACCGCCGTCGCCCCGTCCCTGCTCGGCGACTTCAACGGACTGCGGATGGCGATCACGGAGGGCATGAAGCTCGTGGCCCCACTGGCGGGCGTGGGCCTCTACGCGGCGTACGGCGGCCCGAGCGTCGCCCTCCTCGACGCCGTGACCTTCGTGATCGCCACCGCCCTGTACGCCGCTCTCCGCGTCCGCGAGAGCAGGCCCGAGCCGTCCGAGCGCACGCCGGCCACCGAGGGTGCCCGCCACCTCTGGTCGCACCCCGCGCTGCGCGCCCTCGTCCTGGCCGGCGGCACCACCATGCTCTTCGCCGGCCTCAACGGCGCGCTGATCTACGCCGTCGTCGACGGCCTCGGCCACTCCCCCGCCTGGACCGGCGTGCTGTACGCCGCCCAGGGCGCCGGTTCCGTGGCGGTCGGACTGCTCTCCGGCCCGGCCCTGCGCCGCCTGGGCGAACGCCGGTTCGCGGCGTACGGCATCGCTCTGACGGCCGTCGCCACGGGGTTGCGGGCGCTCCCCTCCGACCCGGTGGCCCTCGCGTGCAGCGCGGCGAGCGGTGTAGGGCTGCCCTGCGTGCTGATCGCCGCGCTCACGGCCGTACAGCGCGAGACACCGGACGCCCTGCTGGGCCGTACGGTCGCCACGGCCAACACGCTGGTGTTCGCGCCGAACGTGCTCGGGCTGGCCGTGGGAGCCGTCCTGGTCGAACTCCTCGACCAGCGGCCGCTGTCGGCCGTACTGGGCGTGCTGTGGCTCGCGACCGTCGTGCCCCTGCTTCAGAACCCGGCGAGCACCGGGCGCACCGCCTCCAAGTCACGGTCCGACGCCAACCCGGCGTGATAGAGCCGGATTTCCGTCGCGCCGAGCTCCCGCGCCCGGGCCACGTCCGCCGCGAGCGTCCCCGGGCTGCCGCCCATGCCGGACACCACACCGAAGTTGGCGGCGATCACCGCGTCCTTCCGGGGCTCCGGGCCCTTCCGGGGCTCGGCGTCCTTCCGGGGCTCGGCGTCCTTCCGGGTCTCCGCGAACGGCGTCAGCAGGCCCGGCCCGCCCGCGCACGGCACGACCACGCCGTCCGCGACGGACAGGACGTGCGCCGGGTCGACGCCGGGGTTGGCGCCGACGTGGTACGTCACGGGGTCGGCGTGCAGCAGGATCTGGAAGCCCTCGGGGGCGGCCGCGCGGACCGCGGCGACGGCCGTCTCCTGGAGCGTGCGGGCGGTTTCGTCGCGCCACGCGCGCGTGGCGGCCGCGTTCGCCTCCCCGAGGAGCTTCTCGACCCCCGCCCAGCCCCCGTCGTCCGGCGCCCCCTGCCACAGCGGCTCCAGGGCGGCCCGTACGGCGGCCGCCAGTTCGTCGGCGTCCAGGCCCTGTGCGCCGTAGCCCTCCCGGCAGACCGCGCAGAAGCAGAGCGCCATCAG
Source organism: Streptomyces fulvoviolaceus (assembly GCF_000718165.1). Lineage (GTDB taxonomy): Bacteria > Actinomycetota > Actinomycetes > Streptomycetales > Streptomycetaceae > Streptomyces > Streptomyces fulvoviolaceus. The sequence continues at coordinate 54,300 of NZ_JOEY01000040.1, forward strand.
GTACATCCCGGCGTCGCCGAGCGGCACCCCGCCGGTCTTGTCATGGGCGTGCAGGTGCTGCAGTCCGTACCAGCCGAGGGACTCCAGCTCGGTGCCGCGCGCGCCGGGCCGTACCGCCGCCTCGGCGGCCAGGTCGACGAGGTACGCGCGCGTGGCGGGCTGCGCGATACAAGGGGCCCACGGGTAGCGGTCGCCGTAGGCGTTGACGACCGAGGTGCCCGGATGCTCGGCGCCCAGGCGGGAGTTGTGCGCGAGTACGACCCAGGTGTGCACCTCCAGACCGGCGCCCGTCAGCGCTTCCGCGGCCTCGCCGAAGGCGTCGCCGGGCGCCCAGTCGCCGGCCGTGTAAGGGCGCAGCTCGCGGCCCTCCCAGCGGCCGTCCGTCGGATACAGCACCGCCGCGTGTTCGGCGGTGACGATGCGGTGGCGCGGGTGGCGGGGCGTGAGCGCGCGCGTGGAGTGGTAGGCGGCGGCGAGGGTCACCTGCTGGACGCCGAGGGAGGCGATGCGCGCCGCGGCCTCCGGGTCCCCGTTGACGTCCCAGGGGTAGACGAATGTCGACGCCTTCACTTGGTGCCCTCCTCCAGCAGCGCGTATCCGCGCTCGATGATCTGCGCGAGCTGCTTCACATGATCCTCGCTCGGCTCGTGCAGCGGCGGCCGGACCTCCCCCACGTCGAGCCCGCGCAGCCGTACGCCGGCCTTGACGAGGGCGACGGCGTAGCCGCGGCCCTGGGCGCGCAGTTCGACGAAGGGCCGGTAGAAGCCGTCGAGGAGGCGGTTCGCCGTCCTGTCATCGCCGGACTGCAGCGCCCGGTAGAAGGCGAGGGCGATCTCCGGCGCGAAGCAGAACACGGCCGAGGAGTAGAGCGGGACGCCGATCGCGCGGTAGGCGAGCTGGGTCTGTTCGGCCGTCGGCAGTCCGTTGAAGTAGAGGAAGTCGCCGGGGACTTCGGTCCGAACGGCGCTGACGATCCGCTGCATGAGGTCGAGGTCGCCGAGCCCGTCCTTGAACCCGATGATGCCGTCGGTGCGCGCGAGTTCGACGACGCTCTGCGGGGTGAACACGGCGTTGTCGCGCTGGTAGACGATGACGGGCAGCGCGGTCGCGGCGGCCACCTCCCGGTAGTGCCGCAGCAGTCCCTCCTGCCCTGCGACCACGAGATAGGGCGGCATGGCGAGCAGTCCGTCGGCGCCGGCCCCCTCGGCCACGCGCGCGTACCGCACGGCGAGCGCGGTGCCGTATCCGGCGCCCGCGACGACCGGCACCCGGCCCGCCGTCTCCTCGACGGCCGCCCGCACGCACGCCTCGAACTCCTCGGGCGTGAGCGCGTGGAACTCCCCCGTGCCGCAGCACGCGAAGACGGCGGCGGCCCCGGCCTCGACCCCGCGGCGCACGTGCGCGCGGTACACGTCTAGGTCGACCGAGCCGTCCGGGCCGTAGGCCGTGACGGGGAAGAACAGCGGCCCGCTGGGGATGCCGAGTCGAGTGGCCAGGTCGGCAGACGTCACGGGCTCTCCCTAGAACGAGAACGAGAACGAGAACGAGAACAGGAACGGGAATGTGCAGGCTTCTGATCAGAGTTTATATTTATGAACAGGGGTCACGCCACCCTTGACTGGGCACGGCAATGATCCTTAACTTGTCCACGAATGTGAATACCGTGCACTCATGCAGCCTTCGACTCAAGGAGAACCGAGGATGCCAGCGCCCCGCACCGTTCTGCTCACCGGCGCCGCCGGCGGGCTCGGCACCCTGATGCGGGATCTGCTCCCGGACTACGGCTACGAGCTGCGCCTGCTCGATCTGCGGCCCATCGAGGGCGAGCCGGACGCGCTCGTCGCGGACCTCGGCGACAAGGACGCGGTGCGCGAGGCCGTGCGCGGCGTCGACGCGATCATCCACCTCGCGGGCATCTCCCTGGAAGCCCCCTTCGAGAAGATCCTCCGGGCGAACATCGAGGGCACCTACAACCTGTACGAGGCCGCGCGCGAGGAGGGCGTCCCGCGCATCGTCTTCGCCTCCTCGAACCACGCCGTCGGCTTCACCCCGCGGCCCCAGGGCGACGCCCCCCTCATCCCCATCGACGTCCCCCGCCGCCCGGACACCTTCTACGGCCTGTCCAAGTCCTTCGGCGAGGACCTCGCCCAGCTCTACTGGGACAAGCACGGCCTCGAGACCGTCTCCGTCCGCATCGGCTCCTGCTTCCCCGAGCCGACCAGCGTGCGCATGCTGTCGCTGTGGATGAGCCCCGCCGACGGCGCCCGCCTCTTCCACGCGGCCCTGACCGCCGAGGAGGTCCAGCACACCGTCGTCTACGGCTCCTCCGCCAACACCCGCCTGTGGTGGGACCTGACCACCGCGCGGTCCCTGGGCTACGACCCGCAGGACGACTCCGAGCCGTACGCCGAGAAACTGATCGCCGAACAGGGCGAGCTGGAGCCGGACAACATCGCGCACGCCTACCTCGGCGGCCACTTCGTGAGCGACCCGCCGATCTGGCCGTACTGACACTTGCGCGAAGGCACTTTCACGGCGGGCGGGCACCGAACGGGCCCGCCCGCCGTCGTGTTCGGGCACCACACCTGCCCGATCTCACGCGACGATTCACAGCGACGCAGGTCCGAGGCGGGCACTCCGCTCCGCAAACGGGCAGACACGGGCAGCATCGGGCCTGCAACAGACCTGGTCAGTGCCGCGCACCCGCTGTAGAACTTCCCCCATGGGCCCCACCAGGGCCCGAACGGGCAAGGAAGCGCGGAGGCAGGTGTCGGCCATGGACATCAGGACGGCAGAGGAACGCCAGCGGGAGATCGTGCGGGCCGCGCGCGCCTCCGGCCAGGTCGACGTCACCGCGCTCGCCACCGAACTGGGCGTGGCCAAGGAGACCGTACGACGGGATCTGCGCGCCCTGGAGGACCACGGTCTGGTGCGCCGTACGCACGGCGGGGCCTATCCCGTGGAGAGCGCCGGCTTCGAGACGACGCTCGCCTTCCGCGCCACCAGCCACGTGCCCGAGAAGCGCCGGATCGCGGCCGCCGCGGCCGAGCTGCTCGGGGACGCCGAGACGGTCTTCGTCGACGAGGGCTTCACGCCGCAGCTCATCGCCGAGGCACTGCCCGGGGACCGGCCGCTGACCGTGGTCACCGCGTCCCTCCCGGTCGCGGGCGCACTCGCCGAGGCCGAGAACACCTCCGTCCTGCTGCTCGGCGGCCGGGTCCGGCGCGGCACCCTCGCCACCGTGGACCACTGGACCACGAAGATGCTGGCCGGCTTCGTCGTCGACCTCGCCTACATCGGCGCCAACGGCATCTCCCGCGAACACGGACTGACCACGCCCGACCCCGCGGTCAGCGAGGTCAAGACGCAGGCGATCCGGGCCGCGCGCCGCACGGTGTTCGCGGGCGTGCACACCAAGTTCGGAGCGGTCAGCTTCTGCCGGTTCGCGGACATCGGCGCACTGGAGACGATCGTGACGAGCACGCTGCTCCCCTCGGCCGAGGCCCACCGCTACTCACTGCAGGGGCCGCAGGTCATCCGCGTCTGAAAACCAGACGCACCCGATCCCTCAAGTTTGAAAACACAACTCACCACTAAATGGGGCACCCTACGCCTAGGAGCGCCCTTTATCTCCCCATAAGTCCAGGAGCGATCCATGCGAACCCAGAGCCGACGACGGCCGCCGCGAGCCACGCTCGCCATGGCCGCCGCAGGGACGCTGCTCGCCCCGCTGCTCTCCGGCTGCTGGGTCGGAGCCGGCGGGGCGGGATCAGGCGGCAACTCGATCAACGTCCTGATGGTCAACAACCCCCAGATGATCGAGCTGCAGAAGCTCGCCCCCCGCTTCACCGAAGAGACCGGCATCAAGGTCAACTTCACCGTTCTGCCCGAGAACGACGTCCGCGACAAGATCAGCCAGGACTTCGCCAACCAGGCCGGCCAGTACGACGTGGCCACCCTCTCCAACTACGAGATCCCGATCTACGCCCGCAACGGCTGGCTGCGCGAGATGAACTCCTACGTCGCCAAGGACCCGGCGTACGACGAACAGGACGTCCTCAAGCCGATGCGCGAGTCGCTGACCGGCGACGACGGCAAGCTCTACGGCCAGCCCTTCTACGGCGAGTCCTCCTTCCTGATGTACCGCAAGGACGTCTTCGCGAAGGAGGGCCTGACGATGCCCGCGCACCCCACCTGGACCCAGGTGGCCGACCTCGCCGCGAAGCTGGACGGGGCCGAGCCGGGCATGAAGGGCATCTGCCTGCGCGGCCTGCCGGGCTGGGGCGAGGTCATGGCACCGCTCACCACCGTCGTGAACACCTTCGGCGGCACCTGGTTCGACAAGAACTGGAAGGCACGGCTCGACTCCCCGGAATGGGAGAAGGCGACGAAGTTCTATGTCGACCTCGTCCGTGAGCACGGCGAGTCCGGCGCCCCCCAGTCCGGCTTCGCCGAATGCCTCAACAACATGACCCAGGCCAAGGTCGCCATGTGGTACGACGCCACTTCCGCGGCCGGTTCCCTGGAGGCGTCGGACTCCCCGGTCAAGGGCAAGCTCGGCTACGCCCCCGCCCCCGTCGAGGAGACCAAGTCCGCCGGCTGGCTCTACACCTGGGCCTGGGGCATCCAGGACGCGTCCCGCAACCCCGACAAGGCCTGGAAGTTCGTGTCCTGGGCCTCCAGCAAGCAGTACGAGCAACTGGTCGGCGACCAGATCGGCTGGTCCAACGTCCCGGCCGGCAAGCGCGCGTCGACGTACACGAACCCGGCCTACGTCAAGGAGGCCGCCGCCTTCCAGGAGATGACCAAGGAGGCCATCGAGGGCGCCCGGCCCAATGACCCCGGCGTGCAGCCGCGCCCCGCGCCCGGCATCCAGTTCGTCGGCATCCCCGAGTTCACCGATCTCGGCACCAAGGTCTCCCAGGAGATCAGCGCGGCCATCGCCGGACGCCAGTCCGTCGAGTCGGCCCTGAAGAAGTCCCAACAGATCGCCGAGCGGATCTCCGAGGAGTACGAGGGACGATGACCGCGACAACCACGGCCCCACTGGCCACCCCACACGTACGCCCCGTGCGGCAGCCCTCCGCCCGCCTGCGCGCCTGGGCCACCCGCGCCCCGCTGCTCCCCGCCCTCGTCTTCATGATCGTGGTCACCCAACTCCCGTTCGTGGCCACGCTGGTGATCTCCTTCTTCGACTGGAACGCCCTCTATCCCAAGGCCCGCCACTTCACCGGCATCGACAACTACCAGCAGGTGCTGACCGACGCGGATCTGCGCCACTCGGTGTGGACGACGGTCCTGCTGACGGTCGCGGTGGTCCTGGTCAGCCTGGTGCTGGGCCTGGCCCTGGCCCTGCTCCTCGACCGGAAGTTCCGGGGCCGGGGCGTGGTCCGCACCCTGCTCATCGCCCCCTTCCTGGTGGTCCCGGTGGCGGCGGCCCTGCTCTGGAAGCATGTACTCTACAACCCCGAATACGGCCTGCTCAATGGGTTGTTGCACTATGTGGGCGGCCCACAGCCGGACTGGATCTCCAACACCCCGCTGCTCGCGGTCGAGATGTCCCTGGTCTGGCAGTGGACGCCGTTCATGATGCTGATCCTGCTCGCGGGCCTGCAGAGCCGCGACCAGCAGCAGATGGAAGCGGCGAGGGTGGACGGCGCGAGCGACTGGCAGATCTTCCGCTATCTGACGCTCCCGCACCTGCGTCGCTACCTCGAACTGGGCGCTCTGCTCGGCTCGATCTACATCGTCCAGAACTTCGACGCGGTCTTCACGATCACGTCCGGCGGCCTGGGCACCGCGAACCTCCCCTACACCGTCTACCAGAGCTTCTACCAGGCCCACGAGAACGGCCTCGCCTCGGCCGCCGGCGTCCTGGTCGTCATCGGCTCGATCATCATCGCGACCTTCGCCCTGCGCGTGGTGTCGTCCCTGTTCCGCGAGGAGGTGGGCCGGGCATGAGCAGCATCGCCGTACGAGCCAGCCGTAAGAAGGGAGCCGGCCTGGGCCTCGTGGCCTGGCTCCTGGGAATCCTGTTCTTCCTCCCCATCGCGTGGATGGCGCTGACCTCCTTCCACTCGGAGGCGGACGCGGCCACCAATCCGCCGTCCTTCGGCGCCGCCCTCACCCTGGACGGCTACCGCGAGTTCTTCGGCACGGGCGGCGGCGCGAGCCCCTGGCCGGCGCTGATCAACTCGGTGGTGGCGTCGGTGGCGTCGACGCTGTTCGTCCTGCTCCTCGCGCTCCCGGCGGCGTACGCGCTCTCGATCCGCCCGGTGAAGAAGTGGACGGACGTCCTGTTCTTCTTCCTGTCGACGAAGATGCTGCCGGTGGTGGCGGGCCTGCTGCCCATCTACCTGTTCGCCAAGAACGCCGGGATGCTGGACAACATCTGGCTGCTGGTCATCCTCTACACCTCCATGAACCTGCCGATCGCGGTGTGGATGATGCAGTCGTTCCTGGCCGAGGTCCCGGTGGCGATCATCGAGGCCGCCCGGGTGGACGGGGCGCGGCTGCCGACGATCCTGGCGCGGGTGGTCGCCCCGATCGCCCTGCCCGGCATCGCCGCGACGGCCCTGATCTGCTTCATCTTCAGCTGGAACGAGCTGCTCTTCGCGAGGGTGCTCACCGGTGTCGTGGCCGAGACCGCCCCCGTCTTCCTGACCGGCTTCATCACCAGCCAGGGCCTGTTCCTGGCGAAGGTGTGCGCCGCGTCGCTCGTCATCTCCCTGCCGGTGCTCGCCGCGGGGTTCGCCGCCCAGGACAAGCTGGTCCAGGGCCTCTCCTTGGGAGCCGTGAAATGAAGGCCGCCGTCATCGAGTCCGTGGGCCGTGCCGTCGTCACCGAGGTCCCGGACCCGACGCCCGGACCGCGCGAGGTCGTGGTCGAGGTCGCGGCCTGCGGCCTGTGCGGGACCGATCTGCACATCCTGCAGGGCGAGTTCGCACCCAAGCTGCCGATCGTCCCCGGGCACGAGTTCGCGGGCGAGGTGGTCGGGGTGGGCACCCAGGTCACGGAGATCTCGGTGGGCGACCGGGTGGCGGTGGACCCGTCCCTCTACTGCTACGAGTGCCGGTACTGCCGTACGGGCCACAACAACCTCTGCGAACGCTGGGCCGCGATCGGCGTGACCACGGCCGGGGGTGCGGCGCGGTACGCCGTGGCGCCGGTGGCGAACTGCGTACGGCTGCCCGAGCACGTCCGTACGCAGGACGCGGCGCTGGTGGAGCCGCTGTCCTGCGCGGTCCGGGGCTACGACGTGCTCCAATCCCGCCTGGGCGCCCACGTGTTGATCTACGGCTCCGGCACGATGGGCCTGATGATGCTGGAGCTGGCCAAGCGGACGGGTGCGTCGAGCGTGGACGTCGTGGACCTGAACCCGACCCGCCTGGAAACGGCCCGCACGCTCGGCGTCTCGGCGTCGGCGGCGAACCCGGACGAGCTGGACCGCCCACAGGGCTGGGACGTGGTGATCGACGCGACGGGCAACGCGGCGGCGATCCAGGACGGCCTGGACCGGGTGGCGAAGGCGGGCACGTTCCTGCAGTTCGGAGTGGCCGACTACGCGACGCGCGTGACGATCGACCCGTACCGCATCTACAACCAGGAGATCACCATCACCGGCTCCATGGCGGTCCTCCACAGCTTCGAACGAGCGGCGGAACTGTTCGCGAACGGTGTCCTGAACCCCGACATCTTCATCAGCGACCGCATCCCACTGGAGCGCTACCCGGAGGCGCTGGAGCAGTTCGCGGCGGGGGTGGGCCGCAAGATCGTGGTGGTGCCGTAGGGGATTCCCGCTCCTCGATGACGGACGGGCTGAGTTCTTTCAGCCCGTCCGGCGTTTGAGGACGAGGCCCCTTCAGGGCCGAAGCGGGGTCTGGGGGCGCAGCCCCCAGGGACGGGAAGGGTAGGGGCGGCGGGGGCGAAAAAACGGCCGCACCCCCACTGACCCGAACGGCCGCTGGTAAGGGAACGGTAAAGCGGCCTGGATCGTTCACCGGGCATGACAGCTATGACCCCCGGCTCGAACATCCCCCTGTCCGCCGCCCGCGTGACGGTGGACGTCGCCGCGCCCGTGCGCCTCGACGTATCGGGCCTGCTGCTCACCGCCGACGGCAAGGTGCGCTCGGACGACGACTTCATCTTCTACAACCAGCCGAACGGCCCCGGCGTGACGTACCGCTCGGGCGGCGGCACCGCCCCCGACGCGATCACGGTCGACACGGCTGCCGTGCCCCCGGGCATCGAGAAGATCGTGGTCACCGCCAGCCCGGACGCAGCCGGCCAGTCCTTCCAGGGCATCGAACCCACGGCCACGATCCGCAGCGGCGACGACAACAGCGTCCTGGCGACGTTCACGCCCCCGCAGCTCGGCACCGAGACGGCCCTGGTGATCGTGGAGATCTACCTGCGCAACGGCGCCTGGAAGGCCCGCGCGGTCGGCCAGGGCTACGCCAACGGCCTGGCCGGCATCGCCACGGACTTCGGCGTCACGGTCGAGGAGCCCGCACCCGCGCCCACCCCCGTCGCCCCGCCGCAGCAGGTAACCCCGCCGCCGCCCCCGCCCACCATGCAGCCCCCGGTCGCCCCGCCGGCCCCGCCCCTTTCCACTCCCCCGCCGCCGCCCGCCGGCGCCGGGAAGATCAACCTCGACAAGGGCCGGGTCAGCCTTCAGAAGAACCAGACCGTCTCCCTGGTCAAGGGCGGCCGCCCGCTGCTCTCCCAGGTCAAGATGGGCCTCGGCTGGGAGCCGGCGTACCGCGGCAAGGACATCGACCTGGACGCCTCGGTCATCGCGTACGGCCCGCAGCGCAACCACATCGACAGCTGCTACTTCGGCAAGCTGTCCATCGTGAACGGCGCGATCAAGCACTCCGGCGACAACCTCACCGGTGAGGGCGGCGGCGACGACGAGGTGATCGTGGTCGACCTCGGCCGCCTCCCCCAGGAGGTGACCGGCCTGGTCTTCACGGTCAACTCCTTCTCCGGCCAGAAGTTCACCGAGGTCGCCAAGGCGTACTGCCGTCTCCTCGACGCCTCGACCGGCGAGGAACTCGTCCGCTTCGACCTCACCAGCGCCGAACCGCAGACGGGCGTGATGATGGCGAAGCTGATCAAGCAGTTCTCCGGCGAGTGGGACATGACGGCGATGGGCGACTTCGTGAAGTCCCGCACGGTGAGGGGGATGGTGAAGCCGGCCGCGCAGGCCCTGTAGGAAGCCGTACGACAGCTGCGGGCGCCCCCGATCCATCCAGGGGGCGCCCGGCTTCAGTTCCCGGACCCGGGCTGAAGCCCCTCCAACAGCAGCGACAGATACCGGCTGATGGCCTTCCCCTGCCCGTTCGCCAGTTCCGACGCCGTGACCACACCGTGGGCGAGCCGGAGGACCTCGATCGGCTCGATGTCCTGGCGCAGGGTGCCCTCCTTCTGCGCCGCCACCACCAGCCGTTCCACCGCCCCCTTCATATGGGTGCCGCAGGCGGTGATCACGGCGTTGCTGCCGTCGGTGACGGCCGAGCCCAGCAGGGCCTTCAGGCCGCGCACCTGAATCGTGCCGACGCAGAGTTCGTTCAGCCACACCACCAGCGCCTCGCCCGGCGGCAGTTCCTTCGCGATCTCGTCGGCCCGCCTGGCGAACTCCTCGACGCGGTCGACGTACGCGGCCTCCAGCAGCGCCTGCCGGGTCGGGAAGTGCCGGTACAGCGTGCCGGACCCGACGCCCGCCCGCTTGGCGATGTCGTCGAGGGACGCCTTTTCCCCATGCTCGGCGAAGGCCTCCGCCGCCACCTTCAGCAACCGCTCGTAGTTGCGGCGAGCGTCCGCGCGCATGGGCCTTCCCTGCGTCATCCAGATACTCCTTGCAAACCGGGGACTCTCTCCGTATCTTATCGAGCATTAAACGGAGACAGTCCCCGCTTATTGCAGCGATCTCCGCGGACAGTTCGCCCTGCCCGCGCACTCCTCAGCCGGGGACGCCAGCACGGGAGAACACCATGTCCACCCCGTCCGCACCGTCCACGACCACCGACCCACTCTCCGCCCCGCGCCCACCCGCCAGGCTCGGCACCGTCCTTCTCGTCGTCGTCACCGCCTACCTGATGGTCGGCGTCGACTCCACTGTCGTCAACGTAGCGCTCCCCGACATCCAGCAGGACCTCGACTTCAGCCGCACCGGTCTGTCCTGGGTCCTCAACTCCTACACCCTCGCGTTCGGCGGCCTGCTGCTGCTCGGCGGCCGCGTCGGAGACATCGTCGGACGGCGGCGCACCCTCACCCTGGGCGTCCTGCTCTTCGCCACGGCCTCCCTCCTGGGCGGACTCGCCACCGACAACGCCTGGCTGCTGGCCGCCCGCGCGCTCCAGGGCGTCGGCGCCGCCCTCACCGCCCCCAGCACCCTCGCCCTGATCACCACCAACTTCCCGGAGGGCCCGCGCCGCCACCACGCCCTGAGCATCTACTCCTCCACGGCGGGCATCGGCGCCTCCGTCGGCCTGGTCCTCGGCGGCATGCTGACCTCCTGGGCGTCCTGGCGCTGGGCCCTGCTGATCAACGTGCCCATCGGCATCGCGGTCGCCCTCGCCCTGCCCCGCTTCGTCGCCGAAACCCCGCGCCACGCGGGCCGGTTCGACGCCGCTGGCGCGCTCACCGGCACGGCCGGGACGACCTCGCTGGTGTACGCGTTCATCCGGGTCTCGGAAGAGGGCTGGAGCGACACCCAGGCGATGCTCGGCTTCAGCGTGGCGGCCGCCCTGCTCGTCGGCTTCACCCTCATCGAGTCCCGGGCCGACCAACCGATCCTGCCGCTGCGGCTGTTCGCCGACCGCGATCGGGCGGGCGCCTATGTGGGCGTCATGCTGGTGCCGGCCGGCATGTTCGGCGCCTTCTACTTCCTCACCCTGATCAGCCAACAGGTCCTGGACTACAGCCCGTTGCGTGCGGGCCTCGCCTTCCTGCCGATGACGCTGGCCATGTTCACCAGTGTGCGCTTCGTGCCACGGCTGCTGGCACGCGTGGGCGCCAAGCCGGTGCTGCTCACCGGCTTGAGCCTGGTCGTCGTGGCGGCCGGATGGCTGTGGCGCCTGGAACCGGGGGACGGTTACCTCTCCGGCCTGCTCGGTCCGCTGCTGCTGCTCGGCGTCGGCATAGGTCTGAGCCTCATGCCGCTCAACGCGACCATCCTCGCGCGGGTCCAGCCGCACGAGGCGGGCGCCGCATCCGGCCTGCTGCAGACCCTGCAGTGGCTCGGCGGCACGCTCGGACTGTCCATCCTCGTCACGGTCTACGGCACGGCGACCCGGCACGCGACCGGGTCACCGTCCGACATCCTCACCGAGGGCTCCGCGAGGGCGTTCGGCGTGGGTGCCCTCATCGCCCTCACGGCCCTGCTGGTCTGCGGGGCGGTGATCAAGGGCAACCGCCCGAAGACCACCGCCTGAGCCGCCCTCAAATCTTCGTCGCCCCCGCGGCCAGGTCCCGCAGGAAGTGCCGCGCCCCCAGCACGAAGACGATGATCAGCGGAATGACGCTCATGAGGGCGCCCGCCATCACGAGGGAGTAGTCGGTGTTGTAGAGGACGTTGAGGTTCGCCAGGGCGACCTGGAGGGTGACCTTGTCGGGGTCGATCAGGACGACCAGCGGCCAGATGTAGTCGTTCCAGAGACCGATGAACGTGAAGATGCAGAGGAAGGCGAGGGCCGGCCGGAACAGCGGCAGCGCCACCGTCCAGTACAGCCGGAAGAAGCCGGCGCCGTCGATCCGCCCGGCGTCCAACAGCTCGTCGGGCAGCGAGTTCTGGGCGTACTGGCGCATCCAGAAGATGCCGAAGGCATTGGCCGCGCCGGGGATGATCAGCGCCTTCAGTGAACCGGCCCAGCCGAACTCGGCCATGGTGACGAACTGCGGCACCAGGGAGAGTTGCGCCGGGATCATGTACGTGACCAGGAGCGTGCCGAAGAGGAACTTCTTGGCCGGGAACTCGTACTTGGCGAAGGCGAACGCGGCCAGCGAGTCGAAGAACAGCACCAGCGCGGTGCCGAGGACGGCGACGACGACGGTGTTGAACAGCGAGCCGAAGAAGTCGACGGTGTCGAGCACCCGCCGCATGTTGTCCAGGAGATGCGGGCCCGGCACCAGCTTGGGCGGGTAGCGGTAGATGTCCTGGGTGGTGCCGGAAGCCATTACCACCAGCCAGTAGAAGGGGAACAGCGAGATCAGTACGCCGAGCAGCAGCGCCGCCCGGACACCGATCCGGGTGAGCCTGCTGCCGGCGCCGATGGCGAGGCCCGCGCTGCCGGTCGTCCGCTCGTCAACGGCCATTGCGGGCCCCCTTCTTGCGGCGCAGCGAGCGCAGGATGCCCGCGCGGTCGTCGTGGTCGGAGCCGGCGACCAGCCGCCAGTTGATGACGGTGAAGACCGCGATGATCGCGAAGAGGAGCCAGCCCATCGCGGCCCCGTAGCCGAACTGGTGGTCCTTGAAGGCCTTCTGCCAGAGATAGCGCACGATGGTCATCCCTTCCTGGCCCGGACCGCCCGTGGTTCCGACGTCGGTCGACTGGAAGAGCACCTGGGACTCGGTGAAGATCTGCAGGCCGTTGATGGTGGATGTGACGGCGGCGAAGAGGACCACCGGCCGCAGCTGCGGCAGCACGACCCGGAAGAGGGTCTGCCAGCTGTTCGCGCCGTCGACGCGGGCGGCCTCGAAGTGCTCGGTGGGGATGGCCTGGAGGCCCGCCAGGAAGATCAGGGCGTTGTAACCGATCCACCGCCAAATGATCATGAGGGAGATCGACGACTTGATCCCCCACTCGGAGGACAGCCAGCCGATGCCGTCCAACCCGAGTGCCCGCAGGCCCGAGTTGGCGAGGCCCGTCTGGGCGAAGACCGAGCCGAAGACGACGGTCATGGCGACCATCGAGGTGACGTTGGGGATGAAGTACGCCACCCGGTAGGCGCCGGTGAACCGGACCTGCGAGTGCAGCAGGAACGCGAGCACCAGGGCCAGGAACAGCATCGGCACCGTGGACAGGAACCAGATCTCGAAGGTGTTGAGCACCGAGTGCCAGAACACCGAGTCCTCGAGCAGCCAGCCGTACTGCTGGAGACCGACGAAGCGCATGTCGCCGATGCCGTCCCAGTCCTGGAAGGACAGGTACAGGGAGAAGACCACCGGGAAGGCGCCGAAGACGGCGAACAGCACATAGAACGGGGAGATGGCGAGGAGGGGCGAGACATGGCGTCTGCGTCCGCCCGGGGCGGTGGATCGCGTACGGCGGACGAGAGGCTGTTTGTCGGTCGGCGGGTCGAGAACCGTGGCCATGTCAGCTCACCCCCAGCCGGGACAGCGTGGTCTCGGCGGTGTTCACCGCGTCCCGCCAGGCCCTGTCGGGTTTCTTGCCCAGCAGTTCCACGTTGGTCAGCTCCTGGAAGAACGGGGTGTTGGCGGTCTCCTCGTACGGGCTGAAGTAGACGACCGGAGCCTTCTGGGCGGCCGGGCCGAAGACGTCGATGGGCCGTTGACCGCCGAAGAAGGGGTCGGAGGTGTGCATCGCGGGATCGGCGTAGGCGGCCGGAGTGGTGGGGAACAGGGCCATCTCCTGGTAGCTCTTGAGCTGGTTCTCCGGGCTGAGCAGCCACTTCAGGAAGGCGAAGGCGCCCTCCGGGTCCCGGCAGTAGCGGGTCAGGGTCATGTACGAGCCGCCGTAGTTGGCCGGACCGTCCGGCATGGTGGTCAGCCGCCAGGCACCGGACGTCTTCGGCGCGGTGTCCTTGAGGCCGTTGATGGCCCACACCGCGGTGGTCATGGTGGCGACCCGGCCCCCGCTCATGGCCGCGTTGTAGTCGGGCGTGCCGTCCGTGATCCGGGCGCTGAGGCCCTGGTGGAGGATCTCCACGGACAGGTCCCAGGCGCGTTTGATGTGCGCCTGGTCGCCGATGAAGCGGTTGTCGGCGTCCACGAACTGCTTGGTGCTCTGGAGCAGGACCTGCTGGAAGACGTTGCCGATGTTGCTCACCAGGTACGGCTTGCCCGGCACCTTCGCCCGCAGCGTCTTCCCGGCGGCGATGAACTTCTCCCAGGTCGGGACCGCTTCGCCGACCTCCTCCGGTTCGTGGGCCAGTCCGGCCTTCTGGAAGAGGTCCCTGCGGTAGTAGAGCGCGGTGGGGCCGGCGTCGAGGGGGAAGCCGATCATCCGGCCCGACGGGGTGAAGCAGCTCTTCCACTTCCAGTCGAGGTACTCGCTGCGGACCGACTCCGCGCCGAGCGTCCTGAGGTCCAGGAACTCGTTCTCGTCGGGGAAGAACGTGGCGAGGTTGTCGGAGTTGGCGACCGTGATGTCCGGGACATAGGCGCGGGCGGAGAGGCTGGTGCGCACCTTCGAGTCGATGTCGCTGTCGGGTATCTGCGCGCCCTGCACCTTCAGCCCCGACACCCCGGGGACACCGCGCTCGGCGGTGGCGAGGAGTTCGTCGCTGAGCGAGCCCTTCCAGTACCAGAGGCTGAGGTGGTCGCTTCCCGCGGAGGCCGAGCCGGCGCTCGCCCCGCATCCCGACAGGCCCAGCAGAGCTCCGCCGACGCCGCCGAGGGAGGCCCCCAGCAGACGTCGGCGGGACAGCGTTCGGTGTGGCATGGGCGCGCACTCGCTTTCGGAGGACAACGATGTCAAGAGCTCCGTGAACGTTCACGTGAACGTTGCCGACGAGTATTGGGGTGGCCGAAAACGAGAGTCAAGACGTGTGCAAGCGCTATCTGTTGACGTGTTGTCAGAGGTGCTGGGGCGTCAGGCCGAGGCCCGTACCACCAGCTCGGGGATCACCCAGGCGTCCGCGCCGCTCAGCGGCTCCTCGCCCGCGCGCAGACGGGCGACCTGTTCGACGGCCAGCCGTCCGAGCCGCCGTTTGTCGAGGTGCAGGGTGGTCAGGGCGGGCTCCACCAGTTCACCCAGCGAGAGCCCGTCGAAGCCCATGACGGCCAGGTCGTCGGGCACCCGCCGGCCGCGGCGACGGGCGGCACGCATCGCGCCGACGGCGATCAGGTCGTTGAAACCGAAGGCCGCGGTCATCTCGGGCCGAGCGTCCAGGAGTTGCTCCATGCCCGCCTCACCGCCGGCGACACTGTGCTCGGGGCACATCACGACCCAGCTGTCGTCGACGGGCAGGCCGTGCCGCCGGGCCTCGGCCAGGAAGGCCTCCCGCCGGGGACCGGGGGCGTCGAGCCGGTCGCCGTCCAGCATGCCGATCCTGCGGTGTCCCGTGCGGACCAGGTGGGCGACGCCCCGTGCCAGGCCGGCGGCGGCGTCGATGCCCACGGCCGCGAACCGGGTCTGCTGCGGGCCGCGTTCGAGCAGGACGAGCGGCACACCGCCGAGGTGCCGGGCGAGGACGTCGTCCTTGTTCTTGAAGTAGCCCACGACCGCGTCCGCCTGGTGGGACAGCATGTCGAGCGCCTCCCGCTCCCGGGCGTCGTCGGTACGGGTGTCCCACACCACCACCTGCCAGCCGCGCTGTTCGGCGGCCTCCAGCACACCGGCGGCGACCTCGGGAAAGAACGGGTTCATCAGGTCCGGGATCACCAGCCCCGCCGTCACCGTCCCCTTCTGCACCAGCCCGCGCGCGAACCGGCTCGGCCGGTAGTCCAGCAGACGGGCGGCCTCGAGCACCCGCTCCTTGGTCGCCGGGTCGATCTCACCCTTGTCGTTGACCGCCCGGGAGACCGTCTGGCGGGACACTCCGGCCAGTTGGGCGACGTCATGGATCGTGGCCCGGCGCCGCGGACCGTCAGGCTCGTCGGCACCCGGATCCCGCTGCTGTTTGTCGGCCCACACGCTGTGCACTGTATCCGGCCATCACGTGAACGGGATCCAGGCGTGGGCTAGAACAGCGCGCTGTACGCGTTGAGGGCGGGCTGTCCGCCCAGGTGCGCGTAGAGCACGGTCGAGTCGCGGTCGATCTCCCCGCGCTCGACCAGGTCGACCATCCCGGCCATCGACTTCCCCTCGTACACGGGGTCGGTGACCATCCCCTCGGTGCGGGCCGCGAGCCGCATCGCGGCGAGGGTGGTCTCGTCGGGAACGCCGTACGTCCCCGCGTGGTATCGCTCGTCGAGCTCTACGTTCGCCTCCGTCAACTCCTTCTCCACGCCGATGAGTTGCCCGGTGTTCTGCGCGATCCGCGCGATCTGCTCCCGGGTGCGGGCGGGTGCCGCCGACGCGTCGATGCCGAGCACGCGCCGCGTCCGCCCGCCCGCCTCCTCCAGCGCCCGGAACCCGGCGACCATGCCCGCCTGGGTGGACCCGGTCACGGAGCAGACGACGACGGTGTCGAAGAAGACGCCCAACTCCCGCTCCTGCTCGGCCACTTCATAGGCCCACCCGGCGAATCCGAGACCGCCGAGCGGATGGTCGGAGGCACCGGCCGGAATCGGGTACGGCGTACCGCCCCCCTCCTCGACCTCCCGCAGCGCCTGCTCCCAGCTCTCCTTGAACCCGATCCCGAACCCGGCCCTCACCAGCCGTACGTCGGCTCCGGCGAGCCTGCTGATCAGGATGTTGCCGACCTTGTCGTAAACGGCGTCGGGCCACTCCACCCAACTCTCCTGTACGAGCACGCACTTGAGCCCGGCCCGGGCGGCGACCGCCGCGACCTGACGGGTGTGGTTGGACTGCACCCCGCCGATCGAGACGAGCGTGTCGCACCCCTTCGCGAGCGCGTCGGCGACCAGGTACTCCAGCTTGCGGGTCTTGTTGCCGCCGTAAGCGATCCCGGAGTTGCAGTCCTCGCGCTTGGCCCACAGGGCGGCACCGCCGAGGTGCGCGGTGAGCCGCTCCAGCGGATGCACGGGCGAGGGCCCGAAGAGGAGGGGGTAACGGTCGTAGGAAGAAAGGGACATGGGTCCTCCCGGGGTCGGGTTCAGTCGCTGTCGGCGAGCTCGGCCAGCCCTCGCCAGATCTCCGCGGTGACCCGGACCGCCTCGTCCACGTCACCGGCCGCGCAGGCCTCGATGAGCCGGTCGTGCAGGCCGGCCGAACGGCAGTTGCCGCCCTCACCGAAGCGGCGTCGCTCCAGCCGGCGGATGAGGGGGGTGTAGCGGGCGGCGGTGGCGGCGGCCGCGTGGTTGCCACTGACGCGGACGAGGACGTCGTGGAGTTCGTCGTCGGCCCGCAGGGCGGTGTCCACGTCTCCGTCGCGCACGGCGGCGGCGAACCGCTCGTTGGCCGCACGCATCGCCTCGACGTCAGCGGCGAACAGTCGGGGCACGGCGACCCGGGTGACCAGCTCGTGCATGGCGCCGACCACGGCGGCGGCGTCCCGTACCTCGGCGGCCACGACCGGAGTGACCCGCGTGTAGCTCTGCGGCTTGCTCTCCAGCAGCCCCTCGTCCACCAGCCGCGAGAAGGCCTCCCGCACCGGTGCCCGGGACAGCCCGAGCCGCTCGGCGAGATCGGCGTCCCGCACCACCGCACCGGGCTCGATCTCCCCGGCCACGATGGCGTCCCGGATGGCTTCGTAGGCGCGGTCCCTGAGGAGGGTGCGGCCCACCGGCCGGATGGCTTCCACAACTGAAATGTTAGATATCAATATGCCGCTCCACAAGGCCTGCGAGTCTGCGGCGGTTCTCGCTACTCTGATCGGTCGCGAGTCGACAGGGGGACGCATGGACGAGCGGACACATGACACCGGGGAGAGCGGCTACGAGGTGCCGACCGAGCTGACGGACGTACAGGAGGTAGCCGAAGCTGTCGTCGGCGTGCTGAGCGACCTCGTCACCGATCACGAGCCGAAGGACGAGGACGGGCAGCGTGTCGTCCTCACCGTCAGCGCGGACATCGAGCGCGGCGGTACCGGCATCGCCGAAATCGATGAAGTACTGAGGGAAAAGTACCTCGGATTCGACGACCGGCCCCGCGTCAGATGGGAGGTGGAGGCCAGCTTCGACGCAGTCGCGGCTCTGGCCCGGACGTTGGTGGACTCGCGGCAGCGTCCCGACACGCAGATCGCCGGGTCGTCGAGCCTCGAGATGCTGGTCCGTGACGAGACCAAGGGCTCCGTCCCGCTCACCGCTGACATTCCGGTTACCCGCTACGACATGGCGACACCGCGGGGACCGCTCACGGTCACGGTCGGCCCGCCCTCAGCCGCCCTGCTGCTACGCCTGGCGCTGCGACGCTCCGGCATGGCGAGGCTGGCCGTACTCGACCGAGAGGCGCTCTTCGTCCACCTCGTCGAGCAGGAGGAGCGACGGGGAATCACCGAGGGCTCCGCCGCCCGGATCTCAGCGCAATGCGTGCTTCGGGTGGCTGCTCGACCGCGCCTGCTGGCACTGCGGCTCGACGGACCTCAGGTTACGGATACGGGCGAGTTGGAGCAGGCGGCGACAGCCTTCCGGGTGCGGCTGGCCTACGAAAGCGACATCGTCCTGGCTCCGGTCCTGGACGTCAGCCGCCTCGACGGATCCTCCCAGCCGAGGCTGGTCCGTCAGCTACCTCTCCGCGCGACGGAGTTCGCCGACGCCATCGGCCGGGGAACGCCCCCGGGGCACATCGGCGACCGACTTCTCGGCGATTCTCACGACATGGAAGAGGAACTGTCCCAGCGGTATCTCCGTGCGATCGCCGCGAGCGATCCCTTCGCGGCGTACATGGGGTACTACCACGTGCTGGAGTACAGCATGGAGGAGGAGTGGTTCCAGGCGCTGCGCGACCGAGTCGAAGCCGCGGGCGGTGTCCTGGAACGGCCCGCGGGCCCCATCAAGAAAGCCGCCAAGATCGCGGCGCAGCTCCTCGGGGTCCGCACGGACACCATCGAGTGGAGTGAGTTGAAGGCTCTGCACGCGGTGATGCACAGGCATGTCGACATCGGCGCGCTCGCCACCGACCTCGACCGGTATCTCACCGGCGCGGCCGACTACTTCGCCAACGGCGCCGTCCCCTTCACACAGGTGCCTCAGCTGGACTTCGGGCAGGCCGACGAGGCAGCGCTCAGGGGACATGCGGCCGATCGCATCTACCGGGTGCGGTGCGCCATCACACACAGCAAGGAGTCCGGCGACCGGTACAGCCCTTACACCGACGAGCTCTTCCTCGGGCGCGAGATACCCCTGGTGAGGATCGCCGCGGAACACCGGCTCTTCCCTCCTGCCAGGAGGTTGTGAGGCGGTCCGCCCGTTGTCCCTCTCCGCGCCGGGCGGCGGCCGGCAGGCCACCGGTGGGTCAGCCGGACGCGGAGAAGGGCAGCGGACTCGGCCGGAGCGGGCGGTTACCGCTTCTGCCGCTTCCACGGACCAGTAATCGCCAGCATGATCCCCGGCGTCTGGATGTTGGCGAACAGTGTCTTTCCGTCGGGCGAGAAAGTCACGCCGGTGAACTCGCTGTATTCCGGCTCCTCTTCGGTGCCGGCGTTGAGTTCGTTGCGGGCGATGGGGTACGTGCGGCCGCTGTCGGTGGCGCCGAACAGGTGCTGGATGCCCTCGCCGTCCTCGGCGATGACGAGGCCGCCGTAGGGGGAGACCGTGATGTTGTCGGGGCCGTCGAAGGCGCCGTCCTTGGACGGGTCGGGGTTGACGCCGAGGAGGACCTTGAGGGTGAGGGTGCGGCGCTTGGGGTCGTAGAACCAGACCTGGCCGTCGTGCTGGACGGGGCTCTCCTCACGGGCGTACGAGGAGACGACGTAGGCGCCGCCGTCGCCCCACCACATGCCCTCCAGCTTGCGGGCGCGGGTGATGTCGCCGTCGGCGAACTGCTTGCGCACGGGCGTGGTCTGCGCGTCGCGGTCGGGGACGTCGATCCAGTCGACGCCGTACACCGTGCCGATCTTCGTGGCGCGGGAGAGGTCGTCGACGAACTTGCCGCCGGAGTCGTAGCACCTGGGCGCCTGGAGGACACCGGCGTCGTCGGCGAGGGCGCGGAACTTGCCGCGGCCGTACGCGAAGCCCTGGGGCGGGGTCCAGCGGAAGAAGAGGCCGTTGGGGCCGGCGGCGTCCTCGGTGAGGTAGGCGTGGCCGCGCTTGGGGTCGATGACGACGGCCTCGTGGTCGTAACGGCCGAAGAACTTCAGGGGCTTGGGGCTCTTGTTGGCCCGGTGGTCGCGGGGGTCGACCTCGAAGACGTAGCCGTGGTCCTTGGTCATGCCGTTGACGCCGGCCTTGTCGGAGTTCTCCTCGCAGGTGAGCCAGGTGCCCCAAGGGGTGCTGCCGCCCGCGCAGTTGGTGGAGGTGCCGGCGATGCCGACCCACTCGGCGACCTGCCCGTCGGGGCGGACCTCGACGACCGTGCAGCCGCCGGACGCGGCGGGGTCGTAGACGAGGCCCTCGGTGAGCGGGACCGGGTGGGTCCAGTTGGCGCGCGGGCCCTTCAGCTCGTGGTTGTTGACGAGGAGGGTGGTGCCGCGCGGACCGTCGAAGGTGGCCGTGCCGTCGTGGTTGGACGGGGTGAACTCGCCCGACTCCAGCTTGGTCTTGCCGCTGTACGTGATGATCTTGTACTTGAAGCCGGCGGGCAGCGCGAGGATGCCGTCGGGGTCGGGGATCAGGGGCCCGTAACCGACACCGCCGCCATAGCTGTCCGCCGCCCCCTCCTCGGTGCTCTCGGTGTCGGTGGACGCGAGGGCGTTCGGCGCGGTGGCGAGGACGCCGGCGCTGCCGGCCAGCGCGACACCGGCACCGGTGATCGCGGATTTTCTGGCGAAGTCCCTGCGGGTGAGCGACATGGTGTCTCCTGTGACGGTGGGTGTGCCGTGGAGGGTGGCGGACCTCGGTTCGGCGCCACCGTCCCGCCCACGCCTGAACGGGAGTTGAACACGGGGCGGCTTCGGGGGACCCGGTTCCATGAATCCGCCAGACCGCCCGTGTTCGAACCGATGGGCGGAATAATCTTCGTAAAGAAGGTCAATAGGCGTGAATCGCAATGAAATTCGTGATTCATTTCAGAATGCCTTGACTCTCGGAGCCCCGGGACATAGACCGGAAGAGCACACCACCCGAAGGGGAGGCGAGCCCGATGGACGCAAAGCGGGTGAGTCGCCTCCATGAAGGCCGGCTCATGAAGCTGGCCAACGTGAGTGGAGTCGGCACCGGGAGGGACGAGCACTCGGGACAGGACGTGATCATCGTCTTCGTCACCCGGAAAGTGCCCCGTGACCGGCTCCTTCAAGAAGACGTGGTTCCGGACGAGCTCGACGGCGTACCGGTGCGCGTGCTCGCGATCGGTGAAGTGGGCGCTCAGGGAGAGGACTTGTGAGCCGCTCTGAGCGCTGAGTCACCGCGCCGCGGCCCACAAGGAACCCAGAGCCGAAAACTGAAGAGGTGGTCTGGCGTGAGCCAGCCCGAAATGATGCGAGGACCGACTGGTGGTCAGCTGAGTGACAGCTCCCGCCAGCAAGCGAATTCAGACTTCCTGCGGCCGCAGTCGCCGCTGGCCAACGTCGTGGGCTTCGGCCACGGCGTGAAGTGGATCGACGGACAGGCCACGGGCGAGGCAGCCGTGCTGGTGTTCGTGACCCAGAAGGTTCCGGAGTCCCAGCTTCCCGAGCGGGATGTCATCCCGCGGGTGATGGACGACGGCACCCCCACCGACGTCATAGCGGTCGGCCATGTCGCCGCGCAGCGTCAGCAGCAGCGCAGGGCCTCGGGCCGCTCCGAGGACCGCGGTGCCTCCTACCAGCCCGACGGCAGTGTGGCCGAGCAACTCGCGGGCCTCTCGCAGCCGTTGCTGGAAGAGCTCAGCGGGCTCGGCCAGTTCGAGCCGCAGCTCCTCAAGCGCCGTATGCGCCCGTGCCCTTCCGGCTTCTCGGTCGGCAACGTGCGGGTGACCGCGGGCACGCTGGGCAGCGTGGTGTACGACTTCCTGCCGGGCGCCACCGTCGACCCCCCGGGGCCCGGCCTCGGCACACCGTCGAAGTTCTACATCCTCTCCAACAACCACGTGCTGGCCGACTCCAACCGCGCGCAGCTGGGCAGCCCGATCCTGCAGCCCGGAACGTTCGACGGCGGCACGGACCCGGCGGACCGCATCGCGACCCTGGACCGGTTCATCCCGATCCAGTTCGCGCCGCAGACCCCGGTGGAGCGCCACAACAACGTCGTGGACTGCGCGCTCGGTGCGGTGGAGTTCCAGGACGCCACCCGTGAGCAGTACTTCAGCGGTGCGCCGCGCGCCTGGCGGCGCAAGGCCAACGTCGCGGTCGGCGACCTGGTGAAGAAGACCGGCCGTACGACGAACATCAGCTTCGGCCGGATCATCGCGACCGACGCCACGATCGACGTCGGCTACGGCACGGCGGGCACGGCCCGGTTCAAGGACCAGATCCTGACGACGGCCATCTCGGCGGGCGGGGACTCCGGTTCGCTGGTGACCTCCCTCGACAACGTCGCGACCGGTCTGCTCTTCGCGGGCTCCTCGGTCGTCACCGTGGCCAACCACATCGAAAACGTTCGCGCACTGCTGCGGGTGGAGATCGCCGAGCAGCTGGCCTGACGGTCACTCAATACCCGTACGGGAAGAGGGAATCAGCATGACCACGCAGGCCAAGCGGCAGAAGAGCCAAGCCGGCTCCGAACACCGCTTCCACAATCCCCAGGGCGCGGAAGTCAAGACGCGTGACGAGGCGTTCGCCGCACAGCAGGACGTCTCCGCCGACGCGGTCTCCACGTCCGCCAAGCTGGAGCTGCACAACGGGACGGTGACCTTCGCCATCGAGGTGAAGTACAACCCCAACACCTACCCGCACGTCGTGACCGGCGGCAAGATCACCTCCGGCATCAGCGGCGCCCCCTGGGACATCACAGGCGGCTTCGTGGGCGAAACGATTCGCCTCGACGCGAAGCACACCGGCCAGGGCTCCCACGCCCACACGATGACCCTCGTCGGCGAGTTCCAGAACCCGCCGGCCTACCGGGGTACGTACGGCTTCAACGGGGCGACGTCGTCGTTCAAGCACACGACGCGTTACCACTGCTGAGTCGGTGTACCACTGAGTCAGTGAACGTCTGAGCGGTGCGGCGGGGATGCCGACAACCTCCCCGCCGCACCGCGCAGTCATGTCAACTCCCTTGCTGGGAACGCGCCTTGAAGGCCGCCTTCCTGGCTTCCTTCGCGATCCTCTTGTCCGGGTGCAGCCGCCCCATCGCCTCCAGCACGTCCGCCGTGGCCGGGTGCTCGACCCGCCACGCGGCGGCGAAGAAGCCGCTGTGCTGCTGGGCCAGGCCCTCCACGAGGGCCTGCAGCTCCTCGGAGTTGCCCTCGGCGGCCAGTTGTGCGGCCAGGGTGTCGACGGTCAGCCAGAAGACCATCGCCTCCGAGGGGGCCGGTACGTCCGAAGCGCCCTGTTCGCTCAGCCAGACCCGGGCCAGCCCACCCAGCTCCGAGTCACCGAGCACCTCCCGCAGCGCGGGCTCCGCCTCCGCACCCACCAGCGACAGCGCCTGCTGGCACCGCAGCCGCCGCAGCGGCCCGCCGGCGTCCGCACCCCGAGCCGCCGCCAGCAACTCCCGCGCCGCCGCAAGCGGTTCACGGCGAGCCAACCACTGCTCGGTCTCCGCCTGCGCCGCCGCCGGCGGAAACGTCGCCGTCCCGTCGAGCAGCGCGTCCGCACCCTTGTCGGCGAGGTCTCCGACGGCGGGCGCCGCGACCCCGGCCTCCAGGAGCCGCGCCCGCAACCCGTACAGCCCGAGCGGGGTCAGCCGCACCATGCCGTAGCGGCTGACGTCGGTGTCGTCGACCTGGGAGGACGGCTCCTCGTCCGCGTCGGCCATCAGCGCCTCGTCCACCGGCTGGTACTCCACCAGCCCGACCGGCGCCAGGATCCGGAACTGGTCGTCCAGCCGCATCATCGCGTCGGAGACCTGCTCCAGCACGTCGTTGGTGGGCTCCCCCATGTCGCTGGGCACGATCATCGACGCGGCGAGCGCGGGCAGCGGCACGGGACCGTCGCCCGGTCCGTCCTCGCTGACGGTGAGGAGGTAGAGGTTGCCGAGCACGCCGTCCAGGAACTCCTGCTCGACCTCGGGGTCCCAGTCCACGGAGGAGAGGTCGACCTCGCCACCCGCGTCCATCGCGCCGACCAGGTCGTCCAGGTCGGGCACGCTCGCGTCGGCCAGCACCGTGTCCAGGGCGTTCAGCCACACTCCGAGCACGTCGAGCGGCGAACCGCCGGTGAGCACGTCGAGTTCCTCGCCCGTCGCGACGGTGCCCTCCTCCTCGTCGACGACCTCGACGAGCCCGGTGTCGACGGCGACCCGCCAGGCCTCGCTCGCGTGGGCCGCGGCGTCGTCCCCGCTCAGCCCGAGGACCTCGGCCGCCGCGGGCAGCTGCTCGTCGACGAGCCCCGCACCGGCGTCGACCCGGGTGTCCGGTCCGGCCCAGCGGGCGAGCCGGGCGGCCCGGGCGAGCAGTGGCGTGGACAGGGCGTCCCGCGCCAGCTCCGCTTCGGGGTGCAGCCGCACCGGCGGCAGGG
The DNA here is from genome assembly GCF_000718165.1 of Streptomyces fulvoviolaceus. Classification (GTDB taxonomy): domain Bacteria; phylum Actinomycetota; class Actinomycetes; order Streptomycetales; family Streptomycetaceae; genus Streptomyces; species Streptomyces fulvoviolaceus. The sequence goes on from NZ_JOEY01000040.1 coordinate 78,744, forward strand.
GGGAACTCTCTGACATCGGCTGGTTCTCCTAGGACGCCTCTGAACGACGTACGACACGACGTACGACATGACGTACGACCACCTGGCCGCCGTACGACTCAGTCGCTCAGCCTAGACGGATATCCACCCATGCCGCCCGGTTCATCTCCCCGACAGGGGTCGTACATGGCTGAAACCTTGACAAGTGGCCTGACCAGGCAGGAGATTACGCGCGTAGACATCTGTTGGACACCTGTTCACTGTATTTTCTACGCGCGTCGCACCGCTCCACCGGTCGCGGCTCCCACCGTTCCACGCTCCACCCTCGTCTCCACGCTCCACCCTCGTCTCCACGCTCCACCCTCGTCTCCACGCTCCACCCTCGTCCCGGCGCCCATGCACGTCCCCGGAGGGATCCCGTTGCCGAGCAAGTCTTCCGCGCGCCTCGCCGCGCTCACCGTCGCCGCCGTCTGTTCCGCGGCCTCGGCCGTCGTCCTCACCTCGCCCGCCCAGGCAGCCGCGGTGAGCATCCATGACATCCAGGGCACGACCCGGATATCCCCTTACGCCGGCCAGGCGGTGACGGACGTGACCGGAGTCGTCACCGGCATCCGCACCTACGGTTCGTCCCGAGGCTTCTGGATCCAGGACGCGAACCCGGACGCCGACCCGGCCACCAGTGAGGGCGTGTTCGTCTTCACGAGTTCCACCCCGAAGGGCGTCGCGGTCGGCGACCTGGTCACGGTCTCCGGCACGGTCTCGGAGTACGTCCCGGGCGGCTCCTCCTCCGGCAACCAGTCGATCACCGAGATCACCAAGCCGGTGACCACCGTCGTCTCCAGCGGCAACACGGTCCCGGCCGCCACGGTCGTCGACGCCAAGTCGGTCCCGGCCGCCTACACCCCGGCCGGCGACAGCGCCGCGAGCAACTCGGTCAACGGTCTGACGCTGCAGCCGAAGAAGTACGCCCTGGACTACTACGAGTCCCTCGAGGGCATGAACGTCCAGGTCGCCGACGCCCGCGTGGTCACCGCCACCGACCCGTACAGCGAGCTGTGGGTCACGGTGAAGCCGCGCGAGAACGCCACCAAGCGCGGTGGCACGCTGTACGGCTCCTACGACTCGCAGAACACCGGCCGTCTGCAGATCCAGTCGCTGGGTGCCACGGCCGACTTCCCGGTCGCCAACGTCGGCGACACCCTCACCGGCGCCACCACGGGCCCCCTGGACTTCAACCAGTACGGCGGCTACACCCTGGTCGCGAACCAGATCGGCACGCTGAAGAGCGCCGGCCTCGCGCGGGAGACCACGCAGAAGCAGACGAAGAACGAGCTGGCGGTCGCGACGTACAACGTCGAGAACCTCGACCCGTCCGACGCCACCTTCGAGGAGCACGCCTCCGCGATCGTGCACAACCTGCAGTCGCCCGACATCGTGTCCCTGGAGGAGATCCAGGACAACAACGGCGCGACGAACGACGGCACGACCGCCGCCGACCAGACGGTGCAGAAGCTGATCGACGCGATCGTCGCGGCCGGCGGCCCGACGTACGACTGGCGCTCCATCGACCCGGCGGACAACACCGACGGCGGCGAGCCGGGCGGCAACATCCGCCAGGTGTTCCTGTTCAACCCGGAGCGGGTGTCCTTCACCGACCGCGCGGGCGGCGACGCCACGACGGCAGTCGGCGTCACGAAGGTCAACGGCAAGGCGCAGCTGACGGCCTCCCCGGGCCGTGTCGACCCGACCGACACCGCCTGGAACGCCAGCCGCAAGCCGCTGGCCGGCGAGTTCGTCTTCCGTGGCAAGACGGTCTTCGTGATCGCCAACCACTTCAACTCCAAGGGCGGCGACTACGGTCTGACCTCGCAGTACCAGCCGGTGCCGCGCAGCTCGGAGACCCAGCGCCACCAGCAGGCGACCCTGGTGAACGCGTTCGTCAAGGAGATCCTCGACACCCAGAAGAACGCGGACGTCATCACCCTCGGCGACATCAACGACTTCGAGTTCTCCGGCACCGCCAAGATCCTGGAGGGCGACGGCGCGCTCTGGTCGGCGATCAAGTCGCTGCCGAAGAGCGAGCGTTACACCTACGACTACCAGGGCAACAGCCAGGTCCTGGACCAGATCCTGGTCAGCCCGTCGATCCGGCGCTCCTGCGACTTCGAGTACGACAGCGTGCACATCAACGCGGAGTTCAACGACCAGATCAGCGACCACGACCCGCAGGTGCTGCGCTTCAAGCCGTAACTCCCACTGGTTCAGGCCTGGTTGAACACCCCGTTCAGCCAGGTCTGCCAGGCGGCCTCGCACTCCTTGATGTCGGCCCCCGGCGTGAAGTCGTGCAGCGAGATGCCGACCGGGTAGCCCCAGTGGTTGCGCCCGAAGACGCGGGTGAGGCCCCGGTCCGTACGCAGCCCGATGAAGTACGGGTCGCGGTAGTCGACCACGGCGTCGAACTCGTCGGGCCCTCGGACCGTCACCCGCGTACCGGCGGCCACGTCCTCCCCGACACCGAGTGCCCGTCCTACGGCGACCAGCGCGTCGGCGGCCTTCGACGCCTCGGGCCCGTCGAAGGTGGCGAAGGCGGCCGGCCGGGGCGCGAAGTGGGTGAGGTACTCGCGCAGGGTGTGCAGATAGAAGTCGGTGTGCTTGGCGGCGCCGTCGTACTGGTTGTCCCAGTCGTCGACGAAGATGCCGCTGTGCACGTACCGCACCCAGGCCCGTCGGCCCTCGTCGCGGGGTTCGACGGTGTAGTCGAGCTGGTTGGCGGTCTGCTCGGAGATGCCCTCGACGTCCTCGACGCGGTTGGTGTAGCGGTGCGGCGGGTCCCAGGCGGTGACGGTGGACCCGAAGGGCCCCTTGCCACCGACCTTGGGCTCCGGCGGCTCCATCGGCCAGAGATACCCTCCGGTCCCGGCGGTGATCGCCTCCCACACCTCCTCGGGCGTGGCGTCGACCTCGAACTCGCGGGCGATCTCGAACTCTTTGGACATTTCCTCGGACATGGCGGGCTCCTGGCTATTCCAACTCGGTCTGCTTGAGCGTGGGATGGACGGCCACGACGATCCGGTGGTCACGGCCGCCGTCGGCGTCCGGGGCGTCGTACTTGCGGATCAGGGCACTGACCCCGGCCGTCAACTCCTGGATGAACGCGGCCCGTTCGGCGGCGGAGGCGAAGCGCACCTCACCGTCCAGCGCATAGGTGGCGAGCCCCTTGCGGGCCTTCGCCGCGCCGGTGATCAGCGAGCCGACGTCCCGCACCAGGCGGGCACCGAGCGCCAGCAGCCAGCGCGCGGAGAGCTGGTCGCGGAAGCGGTCCGGATCCGGCTGTACGGCGGCCAGCGCGAGCGGCGAGATGACGTACGACGCGGCGGTCGCCCGCATCAGCCGCTCGGTGACGTTGCCCTTGCGGCGCTCTCCGGCCAGCTCGACCAGGCCGTGCCGCTCCAGTGCCTTGAGGTGGTAGTTCACCTTCTGCCGCGGCAGCCCGACCTTGCCGGCCAGCATGGCGGCCGACGCGGGGCCGGCCGCCAGCTCGGCGAGCAGCCGCGCCCTTATGGGGTCCAGGGAGACGGCTGCGGCCTCGGGGTCCTCGATGACGGTCACGTCCAGCATGGGTCCACCGTCTCACCGAACACTTTTTTTGTCCAGACGGTTCGAGTTGTCGGCTCGGCTCAGCCCGGAACGAGGCCCAGCGCATGGTCGTACCGGCTGACCGTGCTGCTCTTGAGGCCGGGCCAGCTCTGGACGCGCTGCCACCGGGCCGTGGCCGAGCCGATGCCGTCGCCGGGCGCGGCGAGGGCGTCGATGTGCGCCTGAGCGCTCTCCCACTCGGCGTAGTTGAGGACCCTGGTGCCGTCGGTGCTCAGGTGGAAGTGGGCGGAGATGCCGCCGGGGTGCGGGGTCGGCTCGCTCTCCAGCGCCTCGAAGACGGCGTCCACCCAGGCGCGCTGCCGGTCGGGGTCGGGGCCCTCGAACTCGATGTCGACGATCACGACGCACCCCGGCACGCGGATGTCGCCCTCCCGGGTGCCGCTGCGGTAGTGCCGGTACCGGCCGAGCGCCACCCTCTCGATCCCCGGGACGGCGGTGTCGATCTCGTCGACGCGCTCCTGGCGGTGGGCCTCGACGAAGGACTCGTACGCCGGCTCGCTCGTCCACTGCGAGTAGTGCAGCAGCGTGGAGCCGTCATGGCCGGTGTAGACGTGGTAGCCGCGCAGGTCCGCGGTCGGCCAGGCTCGGCGCTGCCAGGTCCGGTCGATCGCCTCGACGGTCTGCCGCTGCCGCTCGGGCGTGCCCACGCGCCATGTGCTGAAGAAGGGTGCTCCCGTCCGGGGGTCGGTCAGGTCGGGGTGATCGTCGGTACGACGGGTCATGTCGGTCTCCACTGCTCGGCTGCCGTGTACCGACGACTCTCCGACCTCAACCAAGATTCAGGTCAAGTCCCTCTCGGGAGCAGGTCAATGGCGGCCGTTGTGCCGCCGCCGCAGCATCTCCTCCACGGCCACCGCTCCCACCACCGCGCCCGCGATCAGCACCGGCCGCGGATGCCGGAGCCCCGCCTGGACGACGGTGCGCACGGGGCGCGGCGCGTTGTGCTCGACGGCGTGGCCCGCGTGCGTCGCCTTGTCGTGGACGGTGTGACCGGCTTGCGCCGCGGTGGTGCGCAGCTGCACGGTCATCGCGCCCGCCTTGTCCCTGAGGTCGGCGGCCCGGGCCAGCGCTCGGCCCTTCACATCCGCCTTGGCCGCCAACTCCTCGACGGTGTCGCCGAGTTGGCCCCTCGTCTCCTGGATCTTCCGGCGCAGTTCATCGGGACCCTTGGCCCCGCCTCCCACGCCCTGAGCTGCCTTGTCCGTCATCGGTGCGACCTTTCCCTGATCTCCTCGACATCGGCCCTGACGCTGCCGAGGGTCTCCTCGGGCGTGGGCGGTGCGGCGCGGCGCAACTGGGCACGGCCGATCGCGGCGAGCAGGCTCGCGAGGGCGAACAGCACGGCCGTGACGATGAGCGCCGCGGCCCAGACGGGCAGCGTCAGCGAGAGGGCGGCGGTGGCCGTACCGGCCAGGGCGAGCAGTCCGGCGTAGGCGATCACGCCCGCGGCGCCCAGCAGCCCGCCGCCGCGCCCCGCACGCCGCCCCTTCTCGGCCAGCTCCTCCTTGGCGAGGGCCACTTCCTGCCGTACGAGCCGGGAGAGCTGTTCGGCGGTCTGGCCGACGAGTTCGCCCACGGAGTGCTGCGCAGGGCTGGGGGTCGTGGAGTGGGTCACGGTGGCCGCCTCCTCTCAGTTCGGATACGGGTACCCGGGCGCGATCCCACCAAGCGCTGCTTCTCGAGTTCGGTCCGCGGGCGCGTCGTGGCCGGTCGCTCCCCCACGGGCGGGGACCCCCATCGCGGCGGGGCCGCAAATCGACCCGGCCCGCGCCCCTCAGGGCGCCCCCGGACCGTCGCCCTCGCCGTGCCCGCGCTCCCCCAACCTCGCCAGCTGGGTCTGGAACCAGTCCAGCCGCGCCTGCAACAGGGCCGCCTCCGCGGTGAGTTCGGATACGCCGAGGCCGTCCGCCTGAAGATCCGCCACCGCTGCCCCACTGCCCGCCACCACCCGCAGCCCCTCCCCCGCCAGCCTCGCGAATCCGGCCAACGAGACGGACGTACGGCCGCGCAGGCAGCCCGCGCACGACGGCGCGAGGCCGCGCCAGCCGGGTCTGCCCCAGCCCGCGTCGGCCAGGGCCGCTGCGACCGTGCCGCAGGCGCAGGGTCCGACCGTGGCCGTGCGCACGCGCTGGCGGGCGTAGCGGAAGCCGAGTTCGAAGCGGAGGTAGCGGCCGAGGACCGAGACCTCCAGCAGGACGGCCGTACGGTGTTCGGCCGTGCACAGCAGTGCCTCGGCCACCGTGCGGTCGTGCACGCAGTGGAAGCCGCAGTCGCAGCGGCGGTGCGGTGCCCTGTGACGCAGGCCGTAGACGCAGGACGCGTCGGCCACGACTCCGTACGGCAGCGCGCCGCCCAGCGACACACCGGTGAACCCGGCCCGGGTGCCGTCCTGGGACAGCACCGGGTGGGCGATCTTGTATCCGGTCGGCGGCTCCGCAGGGCGTTCCTCCGGAAGCCGCAGCCTCATCGGGCGGCCGGAACCTCTTCGGGCGCCTTCAGTTCCTTGATCTCCTCGGGGAGTTCGAGTTCGGGTTCTTCCGCTTGGGCCTGCGGCCGCTCTTCCGCGACTCCGGTGGCGAGTGCCTTGCCGAGCTTCATGACGCCTCCCATGAAGGACCAGGGATCCATGACCGTTCTCGCCATGGTGGCTCATGAGGGCCGTATTGGACATAGGGCGTGGGACATGGGGCCCATCACACACCTCGCAGCATTGCTTATCAATACCTCGTAGAAGAATTAAGTGGAGCTTCACTGTCGGCACGCCGAGACTACCCCCATGACGACGACTCGCCCCTTCGGCCGCTCCCTCTGCGCCATGATCACGCCCTTCACCGAGGCCGGCGCGCTCGACCTCGACGGCGCCCAGCGGCTCGCCGACCGGCTGGTGGCCGAGGGCTGCGACGGTCTCGTCCTGTCCGGTACGACGGGTGAGTCACCGACCACGACGGACGCGGAGAAGTCGGCGCTCGTCACCGCCGTCCGCGAGGCGGTGGGCACGCGGGCGTCGATCGTGGCAGGGGTGGGCACCTTCGACACCCGGCACACCGTGGAGCTGGCCCTGGCGGCCGAAAAGGCGGGCGCGGACGGCCTGTTGGTGGTCAGCCCGTACTACAGCCGCCCACCACAGGACGCGCTGGAGGCCCACTTCCGCGAGATCGCGGACGCCTCCGGACTGCCGGTCATGCTCTACGACATCCCGGGCCGCACCGGCACCCGGATCGAGCCGGAGACGGTGATCCGCCTCGCCGAGCACCCGCGGATCGTCGCGGTCAAGGACTGTTCCTACGACTTCCTCGGCACCCAGAAGGTGCTGGACCGCACGGAGTTGGCGTACTACGCGGGCTGCGACGAGCACATCCTCGCCCTGTACGCGGTGGGCGCCGCCGGGTACGTCAGCACGGTCGCCAACATCGTCCCGGCCCAACTCCGCGCGGTCCTCGACGCGTTCGAGGCGGGCGACACCCCCGTGTCCGCCCGCCTCCAACAACGGGCCACGCCGCTGATCGAGTTGATGATGTCCTCAGGACTGCCCGGCACGGTCACCGCCAAGGCCCTCCTGAACCGACTCGGCCTGCCGGCGGGCCCGGTCCGCTCCCCGCTGCGGCCCGCCGACCGGGATGCGGTCGACGGGCTGCTGACGGAGTACGAACGGCTGGTGGCCGCCCGACCGGCCTGATCAGGGCTGCGCGAAGAGAGGGTCCCAGCGCCCGGCGGCGCCGTCGTTGCCCTCGCGGAAGCCGGTGAGCGGAACGGTCTTGTCGCTGCCGACGGTGACCAGCACGAGCCGGTTGTGGAACTCGTTCTTGTCGTCCTTCCCGATGTCCCAGGCGATGAGCTGCTTGTCGCCGACCCAGGCGAGCAGTTGCTGCCCGTGCACCTCGGTCTTCGCCCCGGTCGCGGCGTCCAGGACGTAGGAGGAGGTCTTCCACTTCTTGCCCGCGAAGTCACCGGCGACGAGCTTCCCGCTCGGCGACCTGCCCGCGTCGACGGACCACGACAGGTACTTGTCTCCCGCCGGCACGGGGACCTCCTTGCCCGTGAAGTCGTAGAACTGCTTGCCGATGTCCCCCATGGGGTTGCCCGACCAGACGTGCCGGCCGTCGGTGGCGAGGGCGAAGTCCTGGCGGGTGTTGAGGAAGGTGCCGCCCATGGGGTCGTCGGGGTCGCTCGCGAGCTTGACCTCGGTCCAGGCGCCCTTCCCGGAGGCCACGTCGAGGACGTAGAAGCCGGTGCGGCTCGACGTCCATTCCTGGCCCCAGTCGTCGGAGCCCTCCGTCCTGACCCGCAGATCGGGGTTCTTGCCGTACGTCGTCGCGACCAGCTTGCGGCCGTCTCGGGAGAAGGCGAGCCCGCCGACCCCGTGGTCGACCGGGATCCACCGCTCGACCTTGCCGGTGGTCAGGTCGAGCAGGCCGATCCGCGAGGCGGGCAGGTCCTGTTCGAGGACGGCGGCGGTCTTCATGCCGGGGGCGACGGCGACCCAGGACCAGTCCGCGGCCTTGGCGTACTTGCCGGTCTTCGGGTTCAGCAGGTGGTAGGTGCGCTGGTAGACGGCGGTGTCCGCGGACTTCTCGACCGTCTCCGCGAGGGAGTACCCGGCCAGGGTCGTGCCCCCGGCGGAGATCTCCTCACGCGGCGGCGACTGGTCGGGGTGGGCCTTCACGTCCTTCTTCTCCACCACGATGCCGCCGCCCGAGGGGCGTACGTCCTGCTTGCCGGAGTCCAGCAGCGGTACCGCCACCGCGACGACCACGGCCGCGGTCGCCGCGGCAGCGGCCGCGAGCCTGCGGTTGCCGCGGCGCCGACGCACGGCGAGGACGCGGTCGGCGAACCCCGCTGTCGCCGGGGTCTGTTCGGCTGCCTGCTCGCGCAGGGCGTCGCGCAACAGTTCGTCGACGTTCACGGCCGCACCTCCACGGGCGAGTAGTCACGGGCCGCGAGCCGCTCGGCGTCGGCCGGGCCGAGGGCGGCCAGTTCGGGCGCGAGTGTGCGCAGCCGGGCCAGCGAGCGGTGGGTGGTGGACCGTACGGTGCCGACGGAGCAGCCCAGCAGTCGGGCCACGTCGGCCTCGGGCAGGTCCTCGAAGTAGCGCAGCACGAGCACGGTGCGCTGGCGTGCGGTGAGCCGGGACAGCGCCTGACGCATCACGAGGCGCAGTTCGGTCGCGGCCGCCGCGTCGGTGCCGGGCGCGCCCACCTCGGGCGGCTCGGGGACACTCACCTCCCGCCCGGGCCATTTCAGCCGCCAGCGGCTGACCTGCTGGCGGTAGAGGATCCGCCGTACATAAGCCTCGGGCTCGTCGATCCGCTGCCACCGTCCGGCCACCTTGACCAGGGCGTTCTGCAGCAGGTCCTCACCGGCGTGCCGGTCTCCCCCGCACAGCAGCACAGCGGTCTTCAGCAGGGCGGACGACCTGCTGTCCACGAAGTCCCGGAAACTCTCCAGCCCTTCGGCATTCATCGTCACCTTCTCTTCCCCGACGGCGCCGGTGCCCCGCCCCTCTGCCCCTTGTGACGCGTGCCGGTACCCACCGCTATGCCACCACGACGAAAAAAAGTCGCCGTAGAAGACCACAGCCTTCTACGGCGACTTCTCGTGCGCGTCAGCTCCAGGTGTACCCGTCGCCGATCAGCAGTACGTGCTCCAGTACGTCCTCCATCGGATCGTCGACCTGGCCGACGTTGACCAGTCCGATCCGGGGGCCGTTGTGCGAGGCCGTGTTGGTCTCGTCGGCGTACGCGCTCCCGGCCGGCAGCCAGCAGGCCACCGCCAGGGTCAGCACTCCGGTCAGCCAGCGCGCCACGGTTCTCGCCCGCTCGTTCCTCATCGCTCGGCCCCTCGTTCGTCGTTTCGGCGTCTGATCGGACACTGCGTCCACCCGTTCATCTGCCGAAACGACCTCGAGGTCACGCTGAGTAACCCGTACGTGATCTTGGAGCGCTCAGTTGTGGCTGTGCAGGATCTCGTTCAGGCCGCCCCACACCGCGTTGTTCGGGCGGGCCTCGACCGTGCCCGTGACCGAGTTGCGGCGGAAGAGGATGTTCGAGGCGCCGGAGAGTTCGCGGGCCTTGACGATCTGGCCGTCGGGCATGGTGACGCGGGTGCCGGCGGTGACGTACAGACCGGCCTCGACGACGCACTCGTCGCCGAGCGCGATGCCGACGCCCGCCTCGGCGCCCACCAGGCAGCGCTCACCGATGGTGATACGGACGTTGCCGCCGCCGGACAGCGTGCCCATGGTGGAGGCGCCGCCGCCGATGTCGGAGCCGTCACCGACCACGACGCCGGCCGAGATGCGGCCCTCGACCATCGAGGTGCCGAGCGTGCCGGCGTTGAAGTTGACGAAGCCCTCGTGCATGACGGTGGTGCCCTCGGCGAGGTGCGCGCCCAGGCGGACCCGGTCGGCGTCGGCGATGCGGACGCCCTTCGGGGCGACGTAGTCGGTCATGCGCGGGAACTTGTCGATGCTCGTCACGGCGAGGTGCAGGCCCTCGGCGCGGGCGTTCAGCCGCACCTTCTCGATGTCGTCGACGGCGACCGGGCCGAGCGAGGTCCAGGCGACGTTGGCGAGGAAGCCGAACATGCCGTCCAGGCTCTGGCCGTGCGGCTGGACCAGCCGGTGCGAGAGGAGGTGGAGGCGCAGGTAGACGTCGTGCGCGTCGATCGGCTTCTCGTCGAGGGAGGAGATGACCGTACGGACCGCGACCACCTCGACGCCACGGCGGGCGTCCGGGCCGATCGCCTTCGCCGCACCGTCACCGAGCAGGTCGACGGCCTGCTCGGCGGAGAGCCGTTCGGTGCCGGACGGGCCGGGCTCGACGGAGAGCTCGGGCGCGGGGAACCAGGTGTCGAGAACAGTGCCGTCGGCGGCGACGGTGGCGAGCCCGGCGGCAACAGCGCCGGTGGTACGGGGTGCAGTCGTGTCGGTCATGAGGGCAACCTAACCGGCGGGGGGCCGGGGATGCGAACCAGCGGGCGGGGCGTCTCGGGTGGTGGGCGGCCCGCACTCCCCCGCGGTACGGGCCGCCCAGGCCACAGCGGTGTCAGGTGCGGTCGCCGGCCTCATCGCGGTAGAGGGAGGCCATCCCCTTGGCGGGCATCAGGTCGCTGTTCGGGAGGTCGCTGATCGCGCTGTAGTCGTTCCGCGCCTGGGTCCTTGACCTGATGTCCTTGACGGCGTTCCGCTCGCGCAGCACCTTCGGCGTCTGCTCCCCGTCGGCCGGCAGGGCGGCCATGACCTGGTACATCCTGCGCGGCGAGCGCTGGGTGACGTCGTCGGCCGCGCTGTCACCGAGGCGGCGGGCCGCGTACCGGTGGATGTCGGGCGCGTACCGGTCGCAGAGCCGGGCGAACAGCTCCGGTTGCCCGAGTGACTGCGCGACGATCTCCGCGTCGTCCGCCGTCCGCGCCGTGGACGGAGGTGGTCCGCTCACAAGCGGTCCCCTGGTTCGTCAGTGCGCGCGTGTCACCTCCTGTTCCCCGATGGGCGCAGAAGAGTTCACGGTGCGGGGCCAGGGAAAACAAGGCCGGGGAAAACAGGGCCGGGGAAAACAGGGAAGCGGGCGTCAGGACATCACGCGCCCCAGCACCTCCCGCGCATACCCCTCGTCGTACGGCGTCCCCGTCAGCAGCACCTGCAGAAAGATCCCGTCCATCAGCGCGACGAGTGCCCGTGCGGTCACCGGGTCCGTGCGCCGGGAGAGCTGCTCGGTGAGGTCGTCGGCCCACTCGGCGGCGACGGGGCGCAGGGCGGGGCGGCGCAGGGCGGCGAGATAGAGCTCGTACTCCAGCTCGACGCCCGCGCGGTCGCCGCTCAGCCACTCGCCCAGGATCCGGGCGAGGTCCGCGGCCAGGTCGCCCCGGGGGTCGTCGAGGGCACCGTGCGCGGCGACGGCCTTGGCGCAGCTCTCGTTCGCCTGCCGCAGGGCCGCGACCATCAGCTCGTCGAGGGTCTTGAAGTGGTACGTCGTGGAGCCGAGCGGCACATCGGCCTCGGCGGCGACGGTGCGGTGGCTCAGTCCCGCCAGGCCCTTCTCCCGCACGACCCGGATGGCCGCGTCGATGATCCGCTGCCGGCGCTCGGGGTCGTAGCGACGGGCCATCAGTGCGCTCCGCCCACGTTCAGCACGACCACGCCGCCGATGATCAGCGCGATGCCGGCGACCTTGGCGGCGTTCATGCCCTCCCCGAGGAACACCATGCCGATGGCCGCGATGACGGCGGTGCCGACGCCGGCCCAGATCGCGTAGGCCGTGCCGACCGACACGGACTTCAGGGTCTGCGCGAGCAGCGCGAAGGCGATGACGTACCCGAGAACGGTGACCAGCGAGGGCCACAGCCTGCTGAAGCCGTCGCTGTACTTCATGGCGGTCGTGGCGGCGACCTCTGCGGCTATGGCTCCGGCGAGCAGCACGTATCCCATGCGTACGAGTGTACACATCGTTGCGTACGGGTGTACATATCAGTGTTCCCACAGCACGCTCCCGGCCGCTCCCACGCTTCGAGCAACGCGCGCAGAACACGTTCCGCCCGTTGCGCCGTAACGCTGAGCGCCTACCGACGAACGACACCGACGGCGGTGAGACCGGCGGCGACATCCGCCAGGCCTACCTCTACAACTCCGCACGGGTGGGCTTCACTTCACGCGGCAGCGCCACGGCGACGACGGCACCAGCCAGGCCTCGGTCGTCAACTCCTTCGTGGACTCGATCCTCGCGGCGCAGTCCGACGCCAACGTGATCGTGCTCGGCGACCTGAACGACTACCAGTTCTCGACCACGCTCTCCACGCTGAAGGGCGGGGTGCTGACCAACTTGGTGGACACGCTGCCGGCCTCGCAGCAGTACACGTACGTCCACGACGGCAACTCGCAGGTGCTCGACCACACCCTGGTCAGCTCGTCGATCACGTCGTACGACTACGACATCGCGCACATCAACAGCGAGTTCTCGGGCCAGACCAGCGACCACGACCCGCAGGTCGCCCGGATCACGCCCTGAACTCGGAGGTCGTGAACGACGGGGCCGCCGACACGGGCCCCGGTTCGCGCACCCGCGCCAGGCGGTCGAGCATCCGCCGCTTGGCGTGGGCGGCGCGGCGCAGGGCCGCCACCCTGCGGTAGTGGAGCAGTTCGGCCGGGTCGGGCCGGACCGCTCCACTCAGTTCGTATCCGTTGCGGACCAGCCGGTCGCCCAACACGGCGTCGCACAGCCGTATCTGATCGGGCGTCAGCCGCTGCTGCCAACTGCCCGCCCGGGTGGTGTCGAGGGCGCCGTGGGTGCGCCGGTGCCAGGTCTTGCGGGCGGGTACGGCCTTTTCGGCCACCCGGCGCGGCTCGGTCATCCCGGGGTCGTACTCCTCGCCCAAATAGCGGCACAGCTCCCGCAGTTGGGGCTCCGGGTGGGCCACCAGGTCCTCGAAGCGCAGCTCGTGCCAGCTGTCCGGGCCCAGCCTGCGGGCGTACCGCCGCGTCACGTCCATCACCTGCGCCCAGGTGGCGACGGCCTCGTGGAAGCCGCGGTGCCACCAGGGCATCCCCATGAGCGATGCGACGCAGTCGCGCCCGTCGCGGACGAGGTGCACGAACTGGGCGTCCGGGAAGAGCCGCAGGATCTCCTCGACGTGCAGGGCGTACGCCGGCCGCTTGTCACCCCAGCGCACTTTGCCGTGCCGTTCCGCGTACGACCTGAGGGTGATCCCCAGTGCCGAGCCGAGCGTGGGCGGCCCGCCCTCGATCCGCTCGGCCACGGTGTCGGCATCCAGCCCCAGCTCGTCGAACCGGGTCTCCTTCCGCCCGGTGATCCACGCGGCGAGCCCGGCCCGGTTGCCCGGGTCCCGCAGGTCGCCGAAGCGCAGCCGGCCCTCGTAGGCGGGCAGCACGAAGCGGGTCTCCGGGGGCAGGGCGATACGCGGGTGCGCGTGCAGCATGAGCTGCAGCAGGGTGGTCCCGGAGCGGGGACAGCCGAGCACGAAGACGGGTCGTACGGAGGTAGGTGCAGAGGTAGCCACACCGCCACGCTGCCGCCACGGGATGAGCCGGGACTGGGAGCACCCTGAGAAAGGAATGTGGAAAGCGCCCGAAAGGTCGGCCGGATTGGGCCAGGATTGTGGAAACCGCTCGCTTCAAAGGGCTGCTCACGACCCTCGGTAACCACTAGTGTTTCACCGTTCACATACCGCGCCATCACAGCCGCGGCCATCGTCAGGCGCCGCTGGAGGAACAGCGCATGCCCGAAAGCAAGTCCCAGCCGCCTCAGGAGCACCCCTGGGAGAACGGCTGGACCCAGGACACCTCCCGGACACCCGGCACGCGCAGGCTCTATCTGGCCGGGGCGCTGGCGGTGGCCACGATCGTCGCGTGCGTCGCGGCAATAGCCGTGACGGAGAATGATCCTGACGATCCGTCAGGATCGCCGCGGAACGACGGCGCGGGACTGATCTCCTTCGCCTCGCCGTCCACCGCGACCACCCCGCCCCCCGGCAAGGCCGGCCTGGCATCCTTACCGGCCACCACCCGGGCCCCCGGCCAGCACGGCTCGACGCCCTCCGCCACGGTCACCGCCTCCGCGAAGCCGCCCAAGTCGTCGCCTTCCAGGAGCAGTTCGGCCAAGCCGAAGCCCACCACCACCTGGCGCTCGGTCCGCTCGGTCAACTACCCCGACCGCTACTGGCACGTGAGCGACAGCACCGTGCGGCTGGACGCGCCCCGCGGCTCGGAATCCCGCGAGGACTCCACCTTCAAACTGGTCAAGGGGCTGGCCAACAGCTCCTGTTACTCCTTCGCCACGCACGACGGCAAGTACCTGCGCCACCGCAACTTCGTCCTGCGCACCGACCGCGGCGACGGCTCGTCCGTCTTCAAGAAGGACGCCACCTTCTGCCCCCGCTCCTCCTCCTACTCCGGCGCGGTCACCCTGGAGTCGGTGAACTACCCGGGCTACTTCCTCCGCCACCGCGACTTCGTGCTCCGCCTCGAACGCTTCGAGTACAGCTCCCTGTACCAGGCGGACTCGGCGTTCCGGCTGGTGGGCGGGCTGGACTGAGACCACACCGGACACACCTACGCGTCCCGGAAGGCGACGGGTGACGCCCCGGGCCGCAGCACGCCGCGGATTCCGCTCGCCCATAGCCGCCTGGTCGTAGGCGGCACGGTCGGAAGTACAGCCGGTCCTCGACGGCCTTCCGGTCCCGCACCAGCGTGCTGCGTTTTCTGGGGGATGGCCCCCGCCCCCCCTGGAGATCCCGCTGGGCGCGGACCGGTCCGACCGGATGACGCCTTCACGCTCCTTCTCTGGGGGGAGCTCCTGCCAACCGGGCATCCGCGCACAGCGAAACGGCCCCGCCTTGAGGCGGGGCCGTTTCGATCATGCGCGTGAGGTCTCGGTGACCGAACGGCTCAGACGTTGAACCCCAACGCCCGAAGCTGCTCGCGTCCGTCGTCCGTGATCTTGTCCGGGCCCCACGGCGGCATCCAGACCCAGTTGATGCGGAGCTCGTTGACGAGGCCGTCCGTGGCGGACTTGGCCTGGTCCTCGATGACGTCCGTCAGCGGGCAGGCCGCCGAGGTCAGGGTCATGTCGATGGTCGCGATGTTCGCGTCGTCGATGTGGATGCCGTAGATCAGGCCGAGGTTGACGACGTCGATGCCCAGTTCGGGGTCGACGACGTCGTACAGGGCCTCGCGGACCTCTTCCTCAGAGGCCGGCTTCATCTCGATGGTCTCGCTCATGCCGTCTTCCTTTCGGCGGCGTCCGAGCCCAGTGCCTGGGCCGTCGCGTCCTTCCACGCCATCCAGCTGAGGAGGGCGCACTTGACCCGGGCCGGGTACTTGGAGACACCGGCGAACGCGACCGCGTCCTCCAGCACCTCCTCCATGGCGTCGTCCGGCTCGATCCTGCCCTTGGACTGCATCAGCTCCAGGAACGTCTCCTGGATCTTCTGCGCCTCGGCGAGGTCCTTGCCGACGAGGAGGTCGTTCAGCACGGAGGCGGAGGCCTGGCTGATCGAGCAGCCCTGGCCCTCATACGAGATGTCCGCGATCTGCTCGCCGTCGTACTTCACGCGCAGGGTGATCTCGTCGCCGCACGTCGGGTTGACGTGGTGCACCTCGGCGTCGCCATCCCGAAGACCGCGCCCGTGCGGGTGCTTGTAGTGGTCCAGGATGACTTCCTGGTACATCGAATCAAGCTTCACGACTCAGCCAGCTCCTCAGCCGAAGAAGTTCCGTACGTGCTCCAGGCCGTCGACCAGAGCGTCGATCTCGGTCGGCGTGGAGTACAGATAGAACGACGCTCGCGTGGTCGCAGGAATTCCGTACCGCAGGCAGACAGGCCGCGCGCAGTGGTGGCCGACCCGGACCGCGATGCCCTGCTCGTCGAGGACCTGGCCCACGTCGTGCGGGTGGATGTCGCCGAGCGTGAAGGAGATCGCCGCGCCCCGGTCCTCGGCCGTCGTCGGGCCGATGATCCGCAGGTCCGGGACCTCGCCGAGCCGCTTCACCGCGTACTCGGTGAGCGCGTGCTCGTGGGCGAGGACCTTGTCCATGCCGATCGCGTTCAGGTAGTCGATCGCCGCACCCAGACCGACCGCCTGCGCGATCGGCGGAGTGCCCGCCTCGAACTTGTGCGGGGCGGGAGCGTACGTCGACGAGTGCATCGACACCGTCTCGATCATCTCGCCACCGCCCAGGAACGGCGGCAGGTCCTCGAGCAGCTCCTGGCGGCCCCACAGGACGCCGATGCCCGTCGGACCGCACATCTTGTGGCCGGTGAAGGCCACGAAGTCGGCCTGCAGCGCCTGCACGTCCATCGGCATGTGCGGCGCGGCCTGCGAGGCGTCGATGCAGACGAGCGCACCGACCTCCTGTGCACGGCGGACTATCGCCTCGACCGGGTTCACGGTGCCGAGGATGTTCGACACCAGCACGAAGGAGACGATCTTCGTCTTCTCCGTGATGATCTCGTCGATGTTGGAGAGGTCGAGCCGGCCGTCGTCGGTCAGGCCGAACCACTTCAGCTTCGCGCCCGTGCGCTGCGCCAGCAGCTGCCACGGCACGATGTTGGAGTGGTGCTCCATCTCCGTGATGACGATCTCGGTCTCGTGGTCCACGCGGTAGGGCTCGTCGGCCCAGCCCAGCATGTTGGCCACGAGGTTGAGCGACTCGGAGGCGTTCTTGGTGAAGATCACCTCGTCGCGGCTCGGCGCGTTGATGAACGACGCGACCTTGTCGCGCGCACCCTCGTACAGCGCCGTGGCCTCCTCGGCGAGCACATGCACACCGCGGTGGACGTTGGCGTTGTAGCGCTCGTAGTACTCGTTCAGGGCATCCAGCACCTGGCGCGGCTTCTGCGAGGTCGCCGCGTTGTCCAGGTACACGAGCTTCTTACCGTCGTGGACCTGTCGGTCCAGGATGGGGAAGTCCTTGCGGATCGCCTCTGTGTCGAGGAGGCCCGGCAGCAATGTCACGCGGATGCGCCACCCTTCGTGTAGACCTCGTAGCCCTCGTTCTCCAGCTTGTCGGCGAGCTCGGCGCCGCCGGACTCGACGATCCGGCCGCCGGAGAAGACGTGGACGAAGTCGGGCTTGATGTAGCGCAGGATGCGCGTGTAGTGCGTGATCAGCAGGGTGCCGACCTCGCCGGTCTCGCGGACGCGGTTGACGCCCTCGGAGACGATGCGAAGGGCGTCGACGTCAAGGCCGGAGTCGGTCTCGTCGAGGACCGCGATCTTCGGCTTGAGCAGCTCCAGCTGGAGGATCTCGTGGCGCTTCTTCTCGCCGCCGGAGAAGCCCTCGTTGACGTTGCGCTCGGCGAAGGCCGGGTCCATGTTGAGACGCTGCATGGTCTCCTTGACCTCCTTCACCCAGGTGCGCAGCTTGGGCGCCTCACCGCGGATCGCGGTGGCGGACGTACGAAGGAAGTTGGAGACCGAGACGCCGGGGATCTCGACCGGGTACTGCATCGCCAGGAACAGGCCCGCGCGGGCGCGCTCGTCGACGGACATCTCCAGGACGTCCTCGCCGTCGAGGGTGACGGTGCCGCCGGTGATGGTGTACTTCGGGTGACCCGCGAGCGAGTAGGCGAGCGTCGACTTGCCGGAGCCGTTCGGGCCCATGATGGCGTGGGTCTCGCCCTGCTTCACGGTGAGGTCGACGCCCTTGAGGATCTCCTTCGTGGCGTTGTCGGCCTCGACGGTGACGTGCAGGTCGTGGATTTCAAGCGTTGCCATGGGTTCCTCAGGACTCCTGGGTGAGGGAGACGAGCACGTCGTCCCCTTCGATCTTTACGGGGTATACGGGGACGGGGCGCGTCGCGGGAAGGCCGGACGGCTTGCCGGTGCGGAGGTCGAACGCGGAGCCGTGCAGCCAGCACTCGATCTGACAGTCCTCCACCTCGCCCTCGGAGAGGGAGACGTTCGCGTGCGAGCAGATGTCGTTGATCGCGAACACCTCGCCCTCGGTACGGACGACCGAGACCGGCGTGCCGTCGAGTTCCACCCGCTTCGGGGTGTCCTCCTCCAGCTCGCTCAGCCCACAGGCCCGAATGAAACGGGCGCGGTCGAAGGGGGCCATCAGACCGTGGCCTCCAGCTCCTCGTCGATCTTCACGAGAAGGCGCTCTTCGATGTCGTCCACGCCGATCTGCTGGACCAGCTCGGCGAAGAAGCCGCGGACCACCAGACGACGGGCCTCGTCGGCCGGAATGCCGCGGGCCATCAGGTAGAAGAGCTGCTCGTCGTCGAACCGGCCGGTGGCGGAGGCGTGACCGGCGCCGACGATCTCGCCGGTCTCGATCTCCAGGTTCGGCACGGAGTCGACGCGGGCACCGTCGGTCAGAACCAGGTTGCGGTTCATCTCGTACGTGTCCGTGCCCTCGGCCTTGGCCTCGATGAGGACGTCGCCGATCCACACGGCGTGGGCGCCCTCGCCCTGGAGCGCGCCCTTGTAGGCGACGTTCGACTTGCAGTGCGGGGTGTTGTGGTCGACCAGGAGGCGGTGCTCCTGGTGCTGACCGGCGTCCGTGAAGTACAGACCGAAGAGCTCGGCCTCGCCGCCGGTGCCGGCGTAGGCGACGCGCGGGTGCAGACGAACGAGGTCGCCGCCGAAGGTGACCACGAACGACTTGAAGGTGGCGTCCCGGCCGATCAGCGCGTTGTGCTGGCCCACGTGCACGGCCTTGTCGTCCCAGTCCTGGACGGAGACGACGGTCAGCTTGGCGCCGTCGCCCAGGATGTAGTCGACGTTGGCGGCGAGCACGGCGTCACCGGTGTGGTCGATGACGACGACGGCCTCGGCGAAGGCTCCCAGCTCCACGACCTGGTGGGCGTAGGCGATCCCGCCCTCGCCGTGCACGGCGATCCGGATCGGCTCGGTGAGCACCGTCTCCTTGGGGACGGTGATCACACCGGCCTTCTCGAACGCCGAGTAGGCCTGGGCGGCGATGCGGTCCACCGGGGTGCCCGCCTTGCCGAGGCGCGCGTCGTCACGGCCGACGGTCTCGACGATGACGCCCTCGGGGGCGTCCACGTCGACCTTCAGACCGCCGTCGGTGGCGATGGCGGTGCCGTCGTGCAGCCCGCGCAGGCGCTCCAGCGGGGTGAACCGCCACTCCTCCTCGCGGCCGTGCGGGACCGGGAAGTCCGCCACGTCGAAGGAGGGCGGCGCGCTCATGCGCGTGGCGACGGTCGACTCGGCGGCCACCGCGATCTGGCCGGCGGTGGTGGACCCCACCGGGATGTTCTGAGCCTCAGCCATGGCTGTCGGTCTGCTCTCTTCCTACGTCAGATTTCGCTAGCTGGTTTCAGGAGTGCGGGTCTTAACCGACCGCGCCTTCCATCTGCAGCTCGATCAGCCGGTTGAGCTCCAGCGCGTACTCCATCGGCAGCTCCTTCGCGATGGGCTCGACGAAGCCGCGCACGATCATCGCCATCGCCTCGAACTCGCTCAGACCGCGGCTCATCAGGTAGAAGAGCTGATCCTCGGAGACCTTGGAGACGGTCGCCTCGTGGCCCATGGACACGTCGTCCTCACGGACGTCCACGTAGGGGTACGTGTCGGAGCGGGAGATGGTGTCGACGAGCAGCGCGTCGCACAGCACGTTCGACTTGGAGCCGTGGGCGCCCTCGCCGATCTCGACGAGACCACGGTAGGACGTACGGCCGCCACCGCGCGCCACGGACTTCGACACGATGTTGGAGGAGGTGTTCGGCGCCATGTGGACCATCTTGGAGCCGGCGTCCTGGTGCTGCCCCTCGCCCGCGAAGGCGATGGAGAGGGTCTCGCCCTTGGCGTGCTCGCCCATCAGGTAGACGGCCGGGTACTTCATGGTGACCTTGGAGCCGATGTTGCCGTCGATCCACTCCATGGTCGCGCCCTCGTACGCCACGGCGCGCTTGGTGACCAGGTTGTAGACGTTGTTCGACCAGTTCTGGATGGTCGTGTAACGGCAGCGGGCGCCCTTCTTCACGATGATCTCGACCACCGCGGAGTGCAGGGAGTCCGACTTGTAGATCGGGGCCGTACAACCCTCGACGTAGTGGACGTAGGCGTCCTCGTCGACGATGATCAGCGTCCGCTCGAACTGGCCCATGTTCTCCGTGTTGATACGGAAGTAGGCCTGGAGCGGGATCTCGACCTGCACGCCCTTCGGCACGTAGATGAAGGAACCGCCGGACCACACCGCGGTGTTCAGCGACGCGAACTTGTTGTCGCCGACCGGGATGACGGTGCCGAAGTACTCCTTGAAGAGCTCCGGGTGCTCCTTCAGGGCCGTGTCGGTGTCCAGGAAGATGACGCCCTGCTCCTCCAGGTCCTCACGGATCTGGTGGTAGACGACCTCGGACTCGTACTGGGCCGCGACACCGGCGACGAGGCGCTGCTTCTCCGCCTCGGGGATGCCGAGCTTGTCGTACGTGTTCTTGATGTCCTCGGGCAGGTCCTCCCAGGACTCCGCCTGCTTCTCCGTGGAACGCACGAAGTACTTGATGTTGTCGAAGTCGATGCCCGACAGGTCGGAACCCCAGTTCGGCATGGGCTTCTTGTCGAACAGGCGCAGGCCCTTGAGACGGAGCTTGGTCATCCACTCCGGCTCGTTCTTCTTGGCGGAGATGTCCCGGACGACGTCCTCGTTGATACCGCGCTTGGCAGAGGCACCAGCCACGTCGGAGTCGGCCCAGCCGTATTCGTAGTTGCCCAGACCCTCGAGCTCGGGGTGGGCAGTCTCCTCGATGGGGAGCGTCATGCGGGGTTCCTCCCGGCGGTGCTGGCGGATGCGTTATGTGTGGTGTGGGAAATCTTTGGGATGAACGTCGTGCAGACGCCGTCACCGTGCGCGATGGTCGCCAGTCGCTGGACGTGCGTTCCGAGCAGCTGGGAGAAGATCTCGGTCTCCGCCTCGCAGAGCTGAGGGAACTTTTCCGCGACGTGGGCGACGGGGCAGTGGTGCTGGCACAGCTGCTCGCCGACCGGTGCGCTGCGCGCCGTAGCAGCGTACCCGTCCGCGCTCAGCGCCTTGGCCAGGGCTTCGGTGCGCTCCTCGGGGGCGGCGGCCTCGATCGCCTTGCGGTACTCGGTGGCCTGCTCGGCGATCCTCGCGCGGGCGAAGGCGACAACCGCCTCGTCCCCGCCGAACCGCTCCTGGATCCAGCGCAGGGCGTCCGCGGCGAGCTTGTCGTACGACTGGTCGAAGGCGTCGCGGCCGCAGTCGGTGAGCGCGAAGACCTTGGCGGGACGTCCGCGTGTCCGCGCGCCGTAGACCTTCTGCTCGCGCGCCTCCACGACATCGTCGGCGACGAGCGCGTCCAGATGACGTCGTACGGCCGCCTGGGTGAGGCCCAGCCTCCCGGCGAGCTCGGTGACGGTCGACGGCCCGTGGTCCAGGATGGATCGCGCGACGCGGTTGCGCGTGGAGCGCTCACCGGTCGCGTGCTCCTCCTGGAGGGTCCCCGTGGGGGTCTCCCGAGCCTCGCCGACGTTTTTCACAACGCCATTGTTGCGTAATTCCTCAGGACCGGGCAAGCCGTGCCCGGACCGAGGGACGGTGCGCTCCGTCACTTAGGTATACCTAATCTGACCTGCGGAAACGATCTTTGATCGATCAATTCGGTGGCGCGGCGAGGCCCCTTCCGGGACACTCCCGAACCATGCCCACACCCCCTCCGACCGGCCCACTTGTCACCCGGGACACAGTCGCCGCCCAGCTTCGCGAGGCAGGCGTACGAACCGGAGAAATCCTCCTCGTGCACTCCTCCCTCAGCGCCCTCGGCTGGGTCTGCGGAGGTGCCGTAACAATCGTCCAGGGAGTGCTCGACGCACTCGGTCCGGACGGCACCCTCGTCGTCCCCACCCAGACCGGTGACCTCTCCGACCCGGCCCTGTGGAGCAACCCACCGGTGCCCGAGCAGTGGTGGGAGACGATCCGGGCCACCATGCCGGCCTACGACCCGCTGGTCACGCCCTCGCGCGGGGTGGGCGTGATCCCGGAGACCGTACGGACCTGGCCGGGCGCCCTGCGCAGCGCGCACCCGCAGACGTCGTTCGCCGCCGTCGGCCCGCACGCCGCCGAGGTGACCGCCGGACACGCCCCCGACTGTCGGCTCGGCGAACACAGCCCGCTCGCCCGTCTTGAAGCGCTCCACGCGCGCGTGCTGCTGCTGGGCGCGGGCTACGACACGTGCACGAGCTTCCATCTCGCCGAATACCGCATACCGACCCCCCTCGTGAAGGTCGGCCGTCCCGGACCGGACGGCTGGGATGTGGTCACCGAGGTGTCGATCACCTCGGACCGCTTCGACGAGCTGGGCCACGACTTCGAGCGGGACCGTCCCGTCGTACGGGGAAAGGTGGGCGCCGCCGGCATACGGCTGTTCCCGGTGGCGGACGCCGTGGCCTACGCGGAGCGGTGGCTCGGCCTGCACCGGTCCCGGGAAGAGGAGATCCTGCACCCGCCCGTCTGAGACGCGGTTCGCGTACCTAGACTCTGGCCCATGCGAAGTGAGCCCGTGGTCCAGGTCCAGGCCCTGGTGAAGCGGTACGGCACGAAGACCGCGGTGGACGGCCTCGACCTGGTGGCCAAGGCGGGCGTCACCGCCGTACTCGGACCCAACGGCGCGGGCAAGACGACCACGGTCGAGACCTGCGAGGGGTACCGCAGGCCGGACTCCGGCACGGTGCACGTCCTGGGCCTGGACCCGGTACGGCAGTCCCGCGAACTGCACACCCGGATCGGCGTGATGCTGCAGTCCGGGGGCGTGTACTCGGGCGCGCGGGCCGACGAGATGCTGCGCCACGTCGCCAAGCTGCACGCGCACCCGCTGGACGTGGACACGCTGATCGAGCGGCTGGGGCTGGGCAGTTGCGGCCGTACGACGTACCGGCGACTGTCGGGCGGTCAGCAGCAGCGGCTGGCGCTCGCGATGGCCGTGGTGGGCCGCCCGGAGCTGGTGTTCCTGGACGAGCCGACCGCGGGCCTCGACCCGCAGGCCCGCCACGCCACCTGGGACCTGGTGCGCGACCTGCGCACGGACGGCGTCTCGGTCATCCTCACGACCCACTACATGGACGAGGCCGAGCAGCTCGCCGACGACGTCGCGATCATCGACGCGGGCCGGGTCATCGCCCAGGGCACCCCGGAGGAGCTGTGCCGCGGCGGCGCCGAGAACACGCTCCGCTTCACCGGCCGCCCCGGACTGGACGTCGGCTCTCTGCTCAAGGCGCTCCCGGCGGACTGCGCGGCCGCCGAGCTGACACCGGGTTCGTACCGGGTCGGCGGCAAGGTCGACCCGCAGCTGCTCGCGACGGTGGCGTCGTGGTGCGCGCAGCACGGGGTGATGCCGGAGAAGATCTCGGTCGAACGGCACACGCTCGAAGACGTGTTTTTGGAGCTGACCGGCAAGGAGCTGCGTTCATGACCACCGGCACCTATGCACCACGGCCGGGTGCGGCCCCCCTCCCCCGCATGATCGCGACGCAGGCGGCGCTCGAGACGAAGATGCTGCTGCGCAACGGCGAGCAGCTCCTGCTGACGGTCGTGATCCCGACCCTGCTGCTGGTGCTGTTCAGCTCCGTGGACATCGTCGACACGGGCGCCGGCAAGGCGGTCGACTTCCTGGCCCCCGGCATCCTCGCGCTGTCGGTCATGTCCACAGCATTCACAGGCCAGGCGATCGCCACGGGCTTCGAGCGCCGCTACGGCGTCCTGAAGCGCCTCGCCGCCTCGCCGCTCCCCCGCTGGGGCCTGATGACGGCGAAGACGGCGTCGGTGCTGGTCACGGAGATCCTGCAGGTGGCGCTGGTGACGGTGATCGCCTTCGCGCTCGGCTGGTCCCCGCACGGCAACCCCCTGTCCGTCCTGCTCCTCCTGGTCCTCGGCACGGCGGCCTTCTCGGGCCTCGGCCTCCTGATGGCGGGCACCTTGAAGGCGGAGGCGACGCTGGCCGCCGCCAACCTGGTCTTCCTGCTGCTGCTCGTCGGCGGCGGGGTCATCGTGCCGCTGGACAAGTTCCCGCCCGGCGCGCAGGACGTGCTGGGGCTGCTGCCGATCTCGGCGCTGTCGGACGGGCTGCGGGATGTACTGCAGCACGGGGCCGGGATGCCGTGGGGTGATCTGGGGATTCTGGCGGTGTGGGGGGTTGTGGGGCTGGCGGCGGCAGGGCGGTTCTTCCGCTGGGAGTAGGCGGCACGACGGACCCTCGTGAAAGCGTGCACAAGCGGCGGCCTACGATGGACCGCGTGCCGAACCTGACCCGTGCCGACGCCGTAGCTGCCGTGCGCAACCCCCTCGCCTTCATCGCCGCCCGCTGGACCCCCACCCCCCGAACGGTGCGGCGGGCAGCCCTGTCCGCGCTCGTGATGTCGGTGATCATCGTGGTCACCGGCGGTGCGGTGCGGCTCACCGGGTCCGGGCTCGGCTGCCCGACCTGGCCCAAGTGCACCGACGACTCGCTGACCGCCACCAGCGCGATGGGCTTCCACGGCTACATCGAGTTCGGCAACCGCATGCTGACGTACGTGCTGTGCGCCGCGGTCGGCTGGGCGATCATCGCCGCGCGCTCCGAGAAGCCGTACCGGCGTGGCCTGACGCGGCTGGGCTGGGCACAGTTCTGGATCGTGATGAGCAACGCGATCCTCGGCGGCATCGTGGTACTGGTCGGCCTCAACCCGTACACGGTCGCGGCGCACTTCGTGGCGACCTCGGCCCTGATCGCGGTCGCCACGGTGATGTGGCAGCGCACGCGTGAAGGTGACGGGGCGCCCCGCCCGCTGGTCGGCAAGCCGGTGCAGCAGCTGGTGTGGTTCCTGGTC
Organism: Streptomyces fulvoviolaceus; assembly: GCF_000718165.1. Lineage (GTDB taxonomy): Bacteria > Actinomycetota > Actinomycetes > Streptomycetales > Streptomycetaceae > Streptomyces > Streptomyces fulvoviolaceus. The sequence continues at coordinate 103,676 of NZ_JOEY01000040.1, forward strand.
GCGGCCACCGTCCTGCTCATCCTGGTCGGCACCGTCGTGACCGGCGCGGGTCCGCACGCGGGCGACTCCAGCGAGGTCGAGCGCATGCCGCTGGACTGGGAGAACGTCACCAAGCTGCACGCCGTGCTGGCCTGGATCGTGGTGTCGCTGACCTTCGCCCTGTGGTTCATCCTCAAGGCGGTCGACGCCCCCAAGGGCCCTCTGCACCGCACCCGCGACCTCTTCCTGATCCTGCTCGCCCAGGGCGTCATCGGCTACGTCCAGTACTTCACCGACCTCCCCGAACTCCTGGTCGGCCTGCACATGCTCGGCTCGGCCCTGGTGTGGATCGCGGTCCTGCGGGTGGTGCTGGCACTGCGGGAGCGGCCGGACGTGGTGGTGGCCGACCTGCCCGCTCAGTCGTACGACGCCACGAGCGCGTCGATCGCCGGGCCCAGGTAACTCCTGGTCAGCTCGCCCCGGCACACCGTCCACTCCGCACCGCGCGACACCGGCCGCCCGTACCGCCGTAGCCCGACGTCCTCGACCACCTCGACGGGCGCCCCGAGCTCCGGCAGCAGCTCCAGCGCCTCCCGCTTCGAGATGAGCCGCCCGTGCCGCAGGGTGGCGGTCGCGCGGGCGAAGGTCAGCAGGCCCAGGTCGACCCAGATGTCCTGCGTCCACAGGCGTGCCTTGTCCACCGCGGGCCGCCAGAAGTCCCGCTGATCGCCTACGACGAACTCGTCGAGCTCGCGGTCCTGCACAGCCGGAAGCAGGTCGGCCGGGGCCCGGCCGTGCAGCACGCGTCCGAAGGCGTGCAGCTCGCGCCGAGTGACGGGGGTGACCGTTCGGCGCATCACGTGGTCGTGCGCCCAGGTGAGGTGTCGTAGGTCCAGGTCGTCCAGCGTGTCGGGCGTGAGGTAGCTGCAATGCAGGTCGGCGGCGAGCGGCTCAGTACGCAGCCCGCGGTGCAGTACGACCAGGCGGCGCACGGTAGCCATCGTCACCGGTCCGTCCAGGACCGCGATCAGGTCCAGGTCGCTACGGCCCTGCTGGTAGTCGCCGCCGGCGAGCGATCCGTGCGCCCACACGGCGACAGGTGCGAGCGGGGCCAGTCCGATGAGGAAGCGGTCGAGCAAGCCGTCCGTTGCGGTCATCCGCCCAGTCTGTACAGCTCACTCCAGCCCGTACACCCGCCGCGCGTTCCCCGCCGCGATCAGCCCCGCCACCCGCTGCGCGTCCGCCAGCGACCAGGCGCCCTCGGCCACCCAGCCGCCCAGCACCCGCCCCAGCGCCTCGCGGAACAGCCGGGCCCCCACCACGTGCAGTTCGGGCAGTCGTTGGGCGCCGCTGGAGAAGAGGATCTTGCCGAAGGGGGCCAGTTCCAGGATCTCCGCGAGGACGGTCGCCGCGCGGGCGCCGGTGCGCACCAGGGCGGCGCCGGAGTCGGCGTAGACGTGCGGGAAGACGCCGGCGAGATGGGCGGCGTGGCGGTGGTAGGGGTAGCTGTGCAGCAGGACGAGGTCGGTGCCGAGGCCTGCCGTGGCCCGGACGAAGTCCGTCAGCAGCACCGGATCCGTGCGGTCGATGCGCAGGCCCGGTTCGCCGAGCCCGGCGTGCAGTTGGAGCGGCAGACCGGAGGCGACCGCGATCCACAGCAGGTGCCGTAGCAGCACGGGATCGGACAGTTCCCCGCCCACCCGGCGTCCCGCCAGCCAGCGGCCGACGGCGCCGCGCACCTCTCCCGGCCCGGGCGGCTCCGGCGCGAGCGCCAGTCCGTGCCGTACGCCCGCCACCGAGGTGAAGGCCACCGCGTTCGCGGCGGCCCCGTGCACCGACTCGGCGAGGTTGGCGAGGAAGGACTCGACGGTGCCGGAGGTGTCGGCGACCTGTTCGGCGAGGAGTTCCAGGCGCACGATCTCGCGGGCCTCGGCGTCCGCGGCGGAGGCCAGCTCGACCGGGCCGGTGAGGTCGCCGGGCAGCCCGGTGTCGACCAGATACGTCGTGATTCCGCTGCCCCGCAGCAGCCTGCGGCCCGACTCCAGTACGCCGAGTTCACGGCGCCGGGCGAGATAACGGGCGGGCGGACAGTGCGGCTCCAGGCCGAGCAGCGGGGGGCACCAGCGGCGTACCGCGAATCCCGTCTGGGTGTCGAAGAGCGTCGTGCCGGGCGCGGGCGGGCCCTCGGTCCGGGCCAACTGGGCCTCGAAAGTGCCGAGGCCCAGCTCCGTTCGCAGCACGCCGTGGCAGTACTGGTCCACGAGGGACGGCGTTTCGATCATCCGGACTCCCGTGGCTGGGCCTGCGCTCCTTACAGGTCCTAACGGGTGAACCGGGCACTAGGTGTTGCAGTCACACACCCCGTGCGAAAAGCCGACAGATCTCAGCCGTCGCTCGGTCAGTCGTTGCTAGGTCCACCTACCTGGATGCCTGCCATGCGCGTCCACTCGTACGGCCCGGTCTTCACCTTCGCGGCGAACTCGCCGTCGAACTCTTCGTGAACAGTGATGCCGGACTTCTCGACGGCCTTCTCGGCGATCTCGTACGAGGGGGCCACCAGGTCGCCCCAGCCGCCGTCCTCACCGACGAGCACGATGCGCGCGCCGCGCTCCCCGATGTAGGCCACCTGACCCTCGGCCCCGCCGTGCTCCTTGGAGAAGGCGCCGATCTGCTGGGCGAGCCGGGCCACCTTGCGCTCGGCCTTCGCGTCAACCTGCTGCGTGTCTGCCATGGCCAGGATGCTACCGACGGGTAGATCAAACGGCGACGGCCGGGGTGCGTGGTCTTGGCCACGCACCCCGGCCGCCCGGAGGAGCTAGCGCAGGAACGGGTCCACCGCGACTGCCAGGAAGAGGATCGACACATACGTGATCGACCAGTGGAACAGCCGCATCTCCTTGAGCTTCCCGCCGGTCACCTCGGCCTTGGCCCTGTTCTGCAGCCCGTGCGCCTCCCACAGCCAGAAGCCGCCGGCCAGCAGCGCCACGAGCGTGTAGAACCAGCCCGTGTAGCCGAGCGGGGTCAGCAGCAGCGACACCGCGACCATCACCCAGCTGTAGATCACGATCTGCTTGGCGACCACCTTGTTGGAGGCGACGACCGGCAGCATGGGCACGCCCACGCGCGCGTAGTCCTCTTTCACCTTCATGGACAGCGGCCAGTAGTGCGGCGGCGTCCAGAAGAACATGACGAGGAAGAGGATGACCGGCGCCCATGACAGGGAGTTCGTGACGGACGACCAGCCGATGAGCACCGGGAGACAGCCGGCGATGCCGCCCCAGACGATGTTCTGCGAGGTACGGCGCTTGAGGATCATCGTGTAGACGACGACGTAGAAGAGGAGCGCTCCGAGCGACAGCCAGGCCGACAGCCAGTTGACGGCGAGGCCGAACAACAGGGTGGAGACGACCCCCAGGGAGATACCGAAGACCAGGCACTCGCGCGGGCTGACCATGCCGGTGACGAGCGGACGCTGCGAGGTGCGGTCCATGAGCGCGTCGATGTCACGGTCGATGTACATGTTCAGCGCGTTGGCGCCGCCCGCGGAGAGGTAGCCGCCGAGGCAGGTCAGCAGCACGAGGGTCAGATCCGGGACACCCTGCTGCGCCAGGAACATCACCGGAACGGTGGTGATGAGCAGCAGCTCGATGATCCGGGGCTTGGTCAGCGCCACGAACGCCTTGACACGGGCCCCGAACGGCCGGTGACTCGAGCTCTTGCTCTCCCCCAGCACACCGGCTGGACGGGATTCGACGGCCGTCACGCACACCCCTACAGAGACATCCCAGCAGGCCTCCCCCGTGTGAAGTCCCGGTAAAGGCCCGCGCGTACCACGCCACTGTAGACGTTGCCCATACCCCGACATTCGCGGGGGTGGGGTCGTGTTGAGCCGCACCGCTGGAAGAGCTGAACGGCACTCGATTGAGCACTCGGACGAGCGGCTCCGTATTCAGATGCCGAACACGGAACGGCCCAGTCGGGAGGCGGATCCCGACGAGTCCCGGCAGTCTGGAATGACTCGAAAAAACGCACGTTCTTACGGGGGTAGGCTCGACAACGGCCGGGGCGTTCAGTGCACCGGCATTCGACATGCGTGACATGTGGAGAGGAGCCCTGACCCAGGGTGAGCACCAAGCCGACCACCACAGACCTCGAGTGGACCGAGTTGGACCAGCGGGCCGTGGACACCGCCCGTGTCCTGGCCGCCGATGCCGTACAGAAGGTCGGTAACGGCCATCCCGGTACGGCGATGAGCCTGGCGCCCGCCGCGTACACCCTCTTCCAGAAG
>NZ_JOEY01000041.1 GCF_000718165.1 Streptomyces fulvoviolaceus
CTGACCATGGACGGCGTGAAGGGGATCGCGACCGCCGCCGGCATGGGCCTGGTCTCGCTCGGCGCGGCCGGCGGCCTCATCGCGAACCGCCGCAAGCCGACCGCGGCCGGGGCCCCGGCCGCGGCCCGCCACCGGGCCTAGGACCTGTATGCGCCGTCTGCCAGGAGTTCGCCGACTCCCTGGGCGCGCTCCGCCGTCGTACTCCGCGGCGCCGACACCGACCCGAGCGACCAGGTCCGCCGGCCACGGTGAAGATCCGGTCTTCCGCGCACCGGATGGGCCGCCCGTCTAGGTTATGGGGTGACATCCGCCCAACTCGGAGAGATCCCATGTCAATTGAGCGCCCGGTCATCAACAGCGGCGTGCCGCACTCCGCCCGGATCTGGAACTACTGGCTCGGCGGGAAGGACTGCTACGAGATAGACCGGGAGGTCGGCGACCAGATCGCGAGCGCCAATCCGGCGATCCTCGACATCGCCCTGGCGCAGCGGGCGTTTCTGGTCCGGACGGTGGAGTACCTCGTCGGCGAGGCCGGCATCCGCCAGTTCCTCGACGTGGGTACCGGCCTGCCCACCGCGAACAACACCCACGAAGTCGCGCAGCGACTCGTCCCCGAGGCCCGGATCGCCTACGTCGACCACGACCCGGTCGTCCTGGTCCACGCCGAGGCGCTCCTCACCAGCACACCTGAAGGGGCCACGGACTACATCGACGCCGACCTGCGCGATCCTGAGTCCATCCTGGAACAAGCCGCAAAGACAGTCGACTTCACCCAGCCGATCGCTCTGATACTGCTGGGCATCACCGCGCACATCACCGACGACTCCGTCTACGACATCGTCGGCCGCCTGGTGGACGCTCTCCCCTCCGGCAGCTATCTCGTGCTCTGCGACGACACCGAGGTGCTCAACCCGCAGCAGATGCACGAAATGATCGAGCAGTGGAACGAGGCGAGCGACAACCCCCGCGTCAACCGCAGCCCGGAAGAACTCGCCCGCTTCTTCGACGGCCTGGAGCTGCTGGAGCCCGGTCTGGTCTCCGTCTCCCGGTGGCGCCCCGGCGGGTCCGGCGAGCAGGCGGCCGAGGTCGACGACTTCGGCGGCGTGGCGCGCAAGCGGTAGGACCGAGGTCTGGCCGGGGGCCGGCCAGACCTCGATGGCGACAGGGCCGCTCTAGACCGCGCAGGCCCTCACGAACGCGTCGGCCAGTTCGGCGGGGCGGGTGAAGAGGGCCTCGTGGCTGCCCGGGGTCTCGATGACCAGCGGGTCCTTGAGCCGTGGCAGGAAGCGGTTGGCCCAGGCCCACTCGCCGGGAAGAGCAAGGTCTTCGGTGGCCAGGATGTAGGCGGTGGGGATGTCGAGTGCGGCGAACGCCGTCGTGTCCGGCTTCTCGGTGAAGGTGCCCAGGGGCTGCGGGACGAGCAGGGAGTGGACCAGGCGCTGGGTCTCCTCACTGGCGTCCTGCATGAACGCCTGCTGAAAGACCTCAAAGGGAAACGTCACCGTGTCGTTGCCGGAGGCCGCCGCCACGGCGTGGAACATCTCGCCGTAGTGCGGCGGGCACGCGTCGATCAGGGACTCGCCGTCCTGCGGGACGAACGCGTTCCAGAAGACCAGGCGCCGAATCCGGGCGGCGAGCCTCGGCGCCGCGCCGGCCAGGACGTATCCGCCCCAGCTGTGGCCGACCAGGGTGATGTCGGTCAGCCCGGCCCGTTCGACGTAGTCCACGAGGCTGTTCACGCAGTCGGTGAGGGTCACGCCGCGCGGGTCGTCATCGGCGCCCAGCCCGGCCAGGGTAGGGGTGTGCACCTGGTGCCCAGCGGCTCTCAGCTCTGTCGCGACCGGGCGCCAGGCCCATCCGCCGTGACAGGCTCCGGTCACCAGGACGAAGGTCTCGCTCATGTCGATCTCCTTTGATCGATAGGTCATGTCGGTTGTCACAACCAGCGTGGAATGTCGGGGAGTTCACCCGTCACATGCAGCTTCTCGGTGCCGCCCCGGCCGGTGAGCCAGGCGGCAAGGGCGTACGGCGGTCCGGTGACCGTGACACCGGGGGCGGGCGCGCCGAGTACGGCGGTGCCGTGGCCGTCCGCCACCAGTTCGGCGCCGGCGCCGATCCGTGGCGTCATCCACCCGGCGACATCCCGCACCAGAGCCCAGGCGAAGTCGGGTGGCAGGACGTCCACATCAACGCCGACGCGCAGGTCCACCAGGTGGATCCACACCTCGCGCGCCCTCAGCCACAGCACCTCGGACGCCGGGATCTCCCGGCCCTGAGCGCTGGTGACGGTGGCCGACCAGTCGTCGACGGTCAGCGCCCCGGCGGCTTCCAGGAAACGGGCGGCGGACTCTCGTACATCCGCCAGTTGTTCGGCGAGCGGCCGCCCCGCACCCTCCTCGATGTCCAGGGCACGCTGGTCCGGCGAGGCGTACATGGGCGTACGGATCCCCGTCCGGGCCCAGTTCAGCAGGTTGACCAGGGCGTCGGCGTTGCGGGCGAGGTGGGTGAGCAGATGGCCGCGGGTCCAGCCGGGCAGGGCGGACGGCTCGGTCACCGCATCGGCAGGCAGCACGTCGACCGCCCGCTGCAGCGCGAGCTGCCCCTCTTCCACCCAGTTCAGGACCTTCACGGCTTGTCCTCGACAACGGTGTTCACGCACTCCCCGACGCCCTCGACCACGGTCCGTACGACCTGACCGGGCTTCAGGAACACCTTGGGATCGCGGGCCGCGCCGACCCCGCCCGGCGTACCGGTGAGCACGAGGTCGCCCGGCTCCAGCGTCGTGAACGTGCTGAGGTACGCGGCGATGTCCGCCGGGCTGAACAGCAGGTCGGAGGTGCGCGAGCGTTGCATGACCTCGCCGTCCACCTCGAGGCGGATCTCCAGGTCGGCGGCGTCGTCGATCTCGTCCCCGGTCACCAGCCAGGGCCCGGCCGGGGTGCTGGCCTCCCACGCCTTGCCCTGCAGCCACTGCGGGGTACGCCACTGCCAGTCCCGCATGGAGATGTCGTTGACGACGGTGTAGCCGGCGATCGCGGCCGCCGCCTCCTCCTTGGTCGCCCGGCGGCGCAGCTGCGAGCCGATGACGAAGCCGAGTTCGGCCTCCCAGTCCAGCTCCTCCGTCTCGCCGGGGTGGACGATGTCGTCGCGGGCGCCGAGCAGGACGTTGGCGAACTTGCCGAAGAGGGCGGGGTACGAGGGCATCTCGCGGCCCATCTCCGCGATGTGGGTGCGGTAGTTGTGGCCCACGCAGAAGATCTTGGACGGGGTCGTGACGACCGGGGCGAGGTCGAGGGCGGCCACGTCGTGCGTCGGCCCCTCGGCGGCGGCCGCGTACGTACGCCAGTCGGGGCGGCGCAGGAGGGCGGCGACGTCGGCGGCACCGGTCTCCACGGCCCGGTCGCCGTCGAGACGGACGGCCGCCGTGCCGTCGGCGGTGCGGATGGTGGCGAGCTTCATGCGAGGGTGCTCCCGGTGTTCCCAGCCGTTTCCGGCTTCTCGGTCGTTTCGGTGCGGGCGAGGTTGAGCGCCTCGTACAGGGGCGCGTCGCTGAAGGTGAACAGGTCGAGCTGCGTGTGCGCGGCGATGGTCAGCGCACACCAGGAGGGGACGGCGATCAGGTCGCCGGCGGTCACCTCGATCACGCGGTCGTCGAGGGTGACGGTGCCGCTGCCTCGGAAGACCTGCCAGACCGAGGAGCCCACCGTGCGGCGGGTGGCGGTGGCCGTGCGCGGGCGCAGGCGGTGCATCTCGGTGCGCAGGCTGGCCAGCGCGTCGCGGCCGGTGGCGGGGTGGGTGAAGCGGATGCCCGCGTGACCGGGCTCGATGACACCGGGGTGCCCCTCGTCCGCCAACTCCAGCTGGGCGGTGAGGGCGTCGTCGGTGTCGGCCCAACGGTAGGCCATCAGCGGGGAGTTGACGCTGTCCGGCGCCCCGATCGGGCGCAGCCCCGGGTGCCCCCACAGCCGCTCGTTGCGCGACCGGGACGGAGTCGAACGGTCCGACACCCCGTCCTCCCCGAACTCGAAGAACCCGGCGTCCAGGCGGTGCACGAGCGGGATGTCGAGGCCGTCGAGCCAGACCATCGGCTCGTCGCCGACGTGGTGGTGGCCGTGCCAGTGCATCGACGGGGTGAGCAGCAGGTCGCCCGGCCGCATCTCCACCGCGTCGCCGTTGACGACCGTCCACACGCCCTCGCCCTCCAGGATGAACCGGAAGGCGCCCTGCGAGTGCCGGTGCGCGGGAGCGACCTCGCGCGGGCCGAGGTACTGAATCGCCGCCCACAGATTGGGAGTTGCGTACGGCCGTCCGGGCAGACCGGGGTTGGCGATCGCGATCGCACGGCGTTCACCGCCGCGCCCGACCGGCACCAGGTCTCCGGACCGGCGGGCGAGCGGCAGGAGCGTGTCCCACTGCCAGACATGCGGGACGGCCTCGGGCTGCGGGGTGAGCGGCATGAGGTTGCCGATCTCGGTCCACAGGGGGATGAGGCCGGCCGCCGCGAAGCCGTCGTAGAGCTTGCGGAGTTCGGGGTCCGTCTCCTCCGGGGCTATGACGGGCGCCATGCCGTCGGTGTCACTGGTCATCGGGGGTTCCTTCGGCGTCGAGGCGGCGCGCGATGTCGGCGCGCAGGGCCTTCTTGTCGATCTTTCCGACCTTGGTGGCGGCGAGTTCGGGGACCGTCACCAACCGGTCCGGGAATTTGAAGCGGGCGATGCCCTCACGGTCCATGACGTGGTGGACGTCGTCGAGGGTGACCGTGTGCCCCGGTTCCGGTACGACGTAGAGGCAGACCCGCTCGCCGAGTTGAGCGTCGGGCATGGCCACGGCGGCGGCGCGGGCGACGCCGGGGACCTGGTAGGTGAAGTTCTCGATCTCCTCGGCGGAGATGTTCTCCCCGCCCCGGATGATCATGTCCTTGTCGCGGCCCTCGACGACGAGATTGCCGTCGGGCAGCAGCCGCACGATGTCACCGGTGCGATACCAGCCGTCCTCGGTGAAGGCACGGGCGTTCTGCTCCTCGGCGCGGTAGTAGCCGCGCGGGGTGTACGGGCCGCGGGTGAGCAGCACGCCGGGTGTTCCGTCGGGGACCGGGTTGCCCAGTTCGTCGACGACGAGGAGTTCGTCGTCCTCGCACATGGGGCGGCCCTGCGTCGTACAGATGACGTCTTCGGAGTCGTCCAGGCGCGTGTAGTTGAGCAGGCCCTCGGCCATCCCGAACACCTGCTGGAGGGTGCAGCCCAGTTCGGGGCGGACGCGGCGGGCGACGTGGTCGGCGAGCCGGGAGCCGCCGACCTGGAGGACGCGCAACGAGCTCAGGTCGGCCCCCGGGTGTTCCCGGTGGTGGTCCAGCCAGCGCTGGGCGACGGCCGGGACCAGGGCCGAGGCGGTGACGCCCTCGCGCTCGACGATCGCGAACGCCTTCTCCGGGTTGGGCGAGCCGAGGACCACCCGGCCGCCGTTCAGCAGCACACCCAGCAGGCCCGGGCAGGCGAGCGGGAAGTTGTGGCCGAGCGGGAGAGCGGCGAAGTAGACGGTGTCGGGGCCGAATTCACAGACCTCGGCGCTGCGGCGGGCGTTGTAGACGTAGTCGTCGTGCGTGCGGGCGATGAGCTTGGGCAGCCCGGTGGTGCCGCCGGAGAGCAGGAAGACGGCGATCGAGCGGCTGTCGGGGCGGTACGCGTCCACGGCGGCCCGGTCCGCCGGCGTGCCGGGAGCCGCGCACAACTCCCGCAGGTCCACGGCGTCGTCGCCGACCTTGTCGCCAAGGACCAGGATGTGCTGGAGAGTCGGCGATTCCTCGGCGATCTCGAACGCCATCGTCTGGTGATCGTGGTCCTTGAGGAAATCCGGCACCGCGATGCCCACGGCCTCGCTGTGCTCGACCAGGTACCCGACCTCGTGCCTGCGGTGCCCGGGCAGCGCCATCACCGGGATGACGCCGAGGCGCAGACAGCCGTAGGCCAGGATCACGAACTCGGCGGTGTTGGGCAGCTGTACCACGAGCCGGTCGTCCGGACGGAGGCCGAGCGCGGCCAGGCGCAGGGCCACGGCGTCCGCGTGCTCGGCGAGTTGACGGTACGTCAGCCGCCGTTCGCCGTCGACGAGTGCGACAGCGTTGGGAGTCGCGTCGGCGACGGCGTGGAGCCGGTCGCCGATGGCATGGCCTTCCCAGTAGCCCTTCGCGGTGTAGCGCTCGGCGTGGTCCGCGGGCCAGGGCACAGCGCCATTGCTGCTCGGCCTAGGCATGGTCGGTCTCCTTGGTGGTGGGCACGATCACGGCGTCCAGGGCGATGAGCCCGTCGGCGGTGAGCCGCAAGGGGTTGATCTCGATCTCGGCGGTGTCCGGACTCGCGGCCAGGGCGGCGGCGAGTGCCGAGACGACCCGCCCGAACTCGGCGCGGTCGAGCACCGGCCCGCCGCGCCAGCCGTCGAGCAGGGCACGGGCGGCCAGGTCGTCGGGCATCCCGGCGGCCTCCGCCGCGGACAGCGGGGCGAGCCGGATCGCCACGTCCGCGAGGGCCTCGGCGGCGGTGCCGCCCAGCCCGGCGAGGACGATCGGCCCGAACACGGGGTCCCGTCGCACACCGAGCACGAGGTCGACTCCGGCCGGGGCCATGGCCTCGACCAGGTACCGGCGGTCGGAGCCGATGGCGTCCAGCGCCGCGTCGAGTTCGTCGGGGGTGCGCACGCCCAGGTGGACTCCGCCGATCTCCGTCTTGTGGAGGATCGCGGCGTCGAGCACCTTGACGGCGACGGGCCCGCCCAGCAGGCGCAGGGCGTAGTGGGCGTCGGCGCGGGTGTCGCAGGCGACGCGGTTCGGGGTGCGGATGCCGAGCGAGGCGAGGAGGGTCTTGGCGGCGTCCTCGTCCAGCGGGCCGGACGGCACGGAGGCGGCCGTCTCTTGCACAGACCCGTCGGTGTGCAAGGCCCGCTGTCGCGCATGCGTCACCAGCGCCCGTACGGCATTGGCGGCCGAGGCAGGTCCGGTCAGCGCCGGAATCCCCGCCTTGTGCAGCCGCGCCCGCTGTTCGGCGACGTCCTCGGGCAGGCCCCCGACGACCACCACGGCCGGGGAGTCGGCCCCGAGGCCGGCGTCCTGCGCAGCCGAGGCGAGGTCGACACTGTCGGGCTCGGTGAGGGCGTAGACGGCGAGCAGGTCCACCTCGGGATCGGTGGCCGTCGTGTCCAGCACGCGCGCGAAGGTCTCGGCGGGCCGGCCGGTGTCGACCGGGTTGCGCTGGTACGTGAGCGGGGGCAGCAGTTCGCCGAGCGCCCGCTGCGTGCTCCCGGCCAGCTCCGGCATCCGGATGCCGTCGGCGCCGGCCCGGTCCGCGAGCAGCAGCCCCGGTCCGGCCTGGGCGGTCACGATGGCGAGTCCCGGGTCCGGGGCGGGGCGCAGCTGGATGCGGGAGAGCGCGGTGAGTGCGTCCACCATCTCCCGTTCGTCGTCCACGACCACCGCACCGGCCTGCCGGAGCGCGGCACGCGTCGTACGCCAGGAGGTGGCGAGCGCGCCGGTGTGGGACCGGGCGAAGTCACCGACGTCGCTGCGGCCGACGACCAGTGCCGCGACCGGTTTAACGGCGGCCAACAGGCGCACGGCCTCGACCAGCCGTGGTCCGTCCGGCACCGTCTCCAGATGCAGTGCGACGGCTGTCGTACGGCCGTCCCCCGCGAGGTGTTCCAGAACGTCCGCGGCGGTGACGTCGAGGCCTGCCCCGATGCCGACACCGAGGCTGATGCCGTTCCCGGCGGCGACCAGGTCGAAGGAGAGCGCGTGGTTGACGCCGCCGCTGGCCGCGACCACCGCGATGTCACCGGCGGGCAGTTGACCGGCCGCGGGCACGAAGCTGGCCGTGAGTCCGAGATGGGGAGCGAAGAAGCCGGAGGTGTTGGGGCCGAGCAGGCGGATCCCCGTTTCCTGGGCGACGCGGAGCAGTGCCTCCGCGTGCTCCTCGCCCTCCGGGCCCGCCTCTCCGAAACCACCGGCGCAGACCAGTGCGGCACGGCAGCCGGCGGCGGCCGCTTCGGCGAGCGCGTCCGCGCAGCCGGCCGCGGGCACGCACAGGACGGCCAGATCGAGTCGTCCGTCGGTGTGCGCGGCGGCTTCGGCGACCGAGGCGCACACGCCCTCGTCGGGTTCCGGGCGCCGTGAGTTGACCAGGGCGCGGGCGCCGGGGAAGGTCGCCAGCGAGCGGGCCATGGCGGCGCCCAGCTTGCCGCTCTGCCGCGAGGCGCCGATCACGACCACGCCCTCGGGCGCGAACATCGGCGTCAGGTCGGTGCTCATGCCTGCTCCCCCGCCACCAGGTCGGCCCGTCCGGACAGCAGCAGCGTCTCGGCCCGGTCGTCGTTCATCCCGTCCTCCACGATCAGCGCGGGCACGCCGTGCACCAGCCGGGCCTGTTCGGCTAGCAGCGACCGGGTGAGCGGGGTGCCGCCCTGTACGGCGACCAGGTCCGGGGGCGTGTCACCACTCAGGGCGTCGGCCAACTCGTCGTAGAACTCCGGCAGTTGAGCCTCGCCGTCCGGGGCGGTGAGCCACAGGCACCCTTCGGTGCGCAAGGCCGCGAGCTCCTCGGAGGTCAGCCGCCGTCCGCCGAACTCCCGGAAGGGAGTGGCCAAGGGATCGAGCCCCTCGTGTTCCGCCCGCCAGTCCCGTACGACCTGCTCGACGAAGTCCGGGTCGCGGCGCGCGATCCGTTCCTTGCCGATGCTGCGGGAGATGAAGTGGAAGGCGAACTGCGTCGGTTCGAAGGCGTCGTGGTAGCGCCCGAAGTGCTCCCACCAGGACAGGCTCGGCCGGGCGGAGCCCTGGATCTTCGCCACCGAGGGCTGCCGCACCGCCTCGTACGCGCCCAGGGCGGTCGGCAGGTCGTCGCGGTGGGCGAGGAGGCTGTCGGCGAGGGCGACGGCGTCCTCCATGGCCATCTTGGTCCCGGAGCCGACGGAGAAGTGCGCGGTGTGGGCGGAGTCGCCGAGCAGGACGACGTTGCCGCTGTGCCAGCGCTGGGTGCGGCGGGTGCGGAAGTTGCCCCAGCGGGAGTTGTTGACCAGCAGTTCGTGTCCGTCGATCTGCTCGGCGAAGAGCTTCTCCAGGTACGCCTTGGTCTTCTCGTCGCTCGGGCCCGGCGGCTGCGCGGTGTCGAAGTCGTCCAGCCCCGCCCGCCGCCAGGACTCCTCGTCGGTCTCGACGATGAACGTGCTGACGCTGTCGTCGATCGGGTAGCCGTGCACGGCGAAGGTGCCGTGCGGGCCGTGTTCGTGCACGAAGGTCAGTCCGTCGAAGAGGTAGTCCGTGCCGAACCAGATGAACTTGGCGGTCGCGACCTCCACCTCCGGCACGAGCACGTCGGCGAGTCGGTCGCGGAACCGGGAGTTCGCCCCGTCGGCGGCCACGATCAGGTCGTAGTCGGCCAACTCGGCGGGATCCGCGGGGACTTCGTGGCTGAACCGGAGTTCGACCCCGACCTCCTCGGCCCGCTCGTGCAGCAACTGGAGCAGGGTCTTGCGGGTGATGGCGGCCATGCCGTTGCCGCCGCAGCGGATCCGCTGCCCCTTCAGCCGCACCTCGATGTCGTCCCAGTGCCGGCCATGGTCCGCGAGCGCGGTGCGCAGGACGGGATCCGCCTCGTGGATGACGGCCAGCGTCGCGTCCGAGAACACCACACCGAAGCCGAAGGTGTCCTCCGCGCGGTTCCGCTCGAAGACCGTCACCTCGACCGACGGATCGGCCTGCTTGATGAGCGCCGCGAAGAACAGCCCACCGGGGCCGCCTCCCACAACAGCGATCCGAGAAACCATGGCTTCCGCCTCCACGTCGAGTACAGGCCCAGACTCAGGCCCGGACGCATCCTGTGTCAATAGATACACGGGCGTCAATAATTTGTTGCGCTTTATCGAAGTCGCTTATCCAGCAGGGCCATGAGTTTTCTCGGCCCAATGGCTCATCCTCACGACGGCCGTCCGTGTGACATAGTCGATTCCGTGAAGCCTCGATCGATCGTCTTCGACCTGTTCGGCGACTACGTCCGCTACCGCGGCGGCGCCGCCCGGCTGCGCACCCTCAGCACACTGATGGGCTGCTTCGGTGTCGGCGAGAGCACGGTGCGGGTGGTCCTCGCGCGGCTGCGCAAAGAGGGCTGGTTCGACGTCCGGCGCGAGGGCAGGGAGACGCTCTACGCGCTCAACAAGCGCAGTCTCCAGTTGCTCGACGAGGGCCGCTCACGCATCTTCGACCGGGCCCCGTCCGAGTGGGACCGGCACTGGTACATGGTCATCTACTCGGTCCCCGAGACCGAGCGAGGCGTCCGCGACCGCATCCGCAAGGATCTGGCCTGGCTGGGCTTCGGCCCCCTGGCCCCGTCCACCTACGTCTCCCCGCACGACCGGCTCCAGCAGGTGAGGGAGAAGTTCGCGGACGAGCCAGCCATCCGCCTGCACACCCTGCGCTGCCAGTCCGGAGGGCTGCCCGTCGACCGCGAGATGGCGGCGCGGAGCTGGGACCTGGCTGCTCTCAACGAGGACTACCGGGAGCTGCTGCGCACCTATCGCAGCCGTATGCCGTCGTACCGGGCCGGGCACCTCAGCCCCGAGGAAGCGCTGGTCGAGCGCATGCGGCTGACGTACGACTACCGCAAGTTCCCCTTCCGCGACCCGGACCTGCCGACCGAACTGCTCCCGGCGGGCTGGGTGGGCCATGAGGCGCACGAGATGTTCCTGGAGGCCCACGAGATCCTCGGCCCGTCGGCCGAGACCCACTTCGACGAGGTGGCCGGCCCGCGCCCCGTCGCGTAGGGCACCAAGCGCTCCGCCGGTTGTGCGGTTCGTCTACCGCGGGCCGGTGGGGGCTGGTCGCTCCCCCGCTCGTGGGGGTCCTCCATCGCGGCGGAGCCGCATATCGATACGGCCCCGCGCCCCGTCGCGCAGGGCGCTACGACAGGTAGCCCAGCTCGTGCGAGGCCGCGGCCACGGTGTCGTGCAGTTCGCGGGTGACCTCGGCGAGGTGGTCCGGGGTGCCGAGGCTCTCGGGCAGGACGACGGAGACGGCGAGCGGCAGCGGGTCGTTGGCCGCGAAGACGGGCGCGGCGACCGAGATGATGCCCGGGATGACGCCGCTGTGCGTCACGACGTGCCCCTCCTCGCGGATCTGCGCCCTGGTGGCCGCGAGGCGCGCGCTCGTCCACTCCGTCTCCTTGCCTCGGAGCTCGCCGCCGAGCACCTCGTCGGTGAGGCTCTCGGGCAGGTGGGCCAGGAAGACCTGGCCCACGGACGACGTGAGCAGCGGAAGTGTGGCGCCGACGCGCACCGTCAGGGGCAGCGGGCGGGTGCCGTACGCCCAGCTCACGACGATCGGGCCGCGGTCGCCCCAGACCGCGAGGTTCACGGAGTGGCCGGTGCGGTCGCGGAGCTGCGTCGCATGGCCGCTCACCACCGCCACCTCGTTGGTGCGGCGCAGCGACTCGGCACCCAGGCGGCGCATCGCGGCCCCGAAGTCGTAGAGGCCCGAGACGGGATCCTGCGAGGTCAGGCCGATGCGACCGAGGCTGACGAGGTAGCGGTGCACCTTGCTGGGCTGCATTCCGCTCGCCTGCGCGATCGCCGACAGGCTCAGCGCACCGCCGCCGCTCTCCAGCGCCAGCAGGACCCGCATCGCCATCTCGACGGACTGGATGCCCTGCCGTTCCCCGTTCTCCTTGGGGTCGGTCTCGGTCACAGCGCAGCTCTCTTCCCGCAGGTGAATGACGGTGCTCAGCCTATCGACGGGCCGAGGGCCGGCCGCCGATCAGGAACAGATCTTACATTCACTATTGCGGAACGCGTTACGTTCTGGTGAACTGCGAGAGCGGTGGCGCTCTCCTCCCCGGACTGCCCCGCCCCCCGGCGGCCCGCTTCACGACCGCCCCGAGCCGCTCGTCCTTCGGCGCACACACCCGCGCATCTCATCCGCTCCGGCCACTCACACCGAGCCGGGCATCGCCGCACCCTCGCACACGAGACATCACGTGTGAAAGCACATAAATCCCCCGAGGAGCACTCCGCAATGAAGCTGATAGGCCTCGAAGAGCACTTCGTGACCCCCGACCTGGTGGGCCATGGCGCGTCGACCGCGTCCATCGCCCAGCCCGGCGCCTGGGCCGAAGCCTCCCGCCGCCTCCTCGACCTCACCGAGGAACGCCTCGACGACATGGACGCGGCCGGCCTGGACATGCAGGTCCTGTCGCTCAACTCCCCCGGCCTCCAGGCGGAGAAGGACCCGGCCGCCGCCGTACGCCAGGCGATCACGGTCAACGACTTCCTCACCGGCGTCATCGCCGAGCACCCCGACCGCTTCTCCGGTTTCGCCGCCCTGCCCCTGCAGGACCCGAAGGCGGCGGCCGACGAGCTGGAGCGCGCGGTGACCCAGCTCGGCCTGCGCGGCGCCCTCGTCAACGCGCACACGCACGGCAGGTACCTGGACGACCCCGAGCTGCGGGTCGTCTGGGAGCGCGCCGAACACCTCGACGTGCCGCTCTATCTGCACCCGGCCAACGGCGTCGACACCGCGCACGTGCTGTCCGGGCATCCCGAGCTCGTCGGGCCGATGTGGAGCTGGGGCGTCGACACCGCCACCCACGTCCTGCGCCTGATCTTCGGCGGTGTCTTCGACGACTTCCCGAACGCCAAGCTGCTCCTCGGCCACATGGGAGAAGGCCTGCCGTACGTGATGTGGCGCATGGACTCCCGCTGGGACTTCCACGCGCACCACGGCATCGAGCTCAAGCGCGGGCGGCCCTCGGAGTACATCCGCCACAACCTCTACATCACGACCAGCGGCGTCTGCTCCCCCGCCCCGCTGCTCACCGCCCTGCTCTCGATGGGCGCCGACCACATCCTGTTCGGCACCGACTACCCCTTCGAGGACATCGAGACGGCCACGAAGTTCCTGCGGAACGCCCCGATCAGCGAGGCCGACCGGCTCAAGATCGGCCACCAGAACGCCGAGAAGCTGCTCGGCCTCGCCACCGCACCCGCGTTCGCGGGTGTCTGAGCGGAAGGGCACGCACGTGTACGACGTCGCCGTCATCGGGTACGGGCCCGTGGGCATGGTCACCGCGGCGCTGCTCGGACAGGCAGGCCACGACGTGGTCGTCCTTGAGCGCTACCCCACCCTCTACAACCTTCCGCGCGCCGCCATCTTCGACGACGAGACGATGCGGACCTTCGACCGTCTCGGCATCTCCACCGCCCTGCTGCCCACCCTGCACGTCCAGCGGAACTACGAGTGGCGCAACAGCGCGGGCGAGCTCCTCATCGAGCACGACTTCGCGGCCGTCGGCGGCCAGGGCTGGGCGGAGTGGTACATGATGTACCAGCCCTACCTCGAGGACACCCTCGATGGCCTGGTCCGCGGTCTCGGGAACGTCGAGATCCGCATGGACGCCCGGGTCACCGGCCTGCAGAACACCCACCACGGCGTGGACATCCAGGTCGAGGGAAGCGACCAGGTCGTCTCGGCCCGGTACGTCGTGGCCTGCGACGGCGGCAACAGCTTCACCCGCGGCTGGCTCGGCGTCGGGCAGGAGGACTACGGGTTCTCCGAGCCGTGGATGGTCTGCGACTTCCGGCTGACCGGTCCCTCGGACGTCCCGAAGGCCCGCCAGGTCTGTGACCCCGAGCAGCCGATCTCGATCATCTCGCTGGGCCCCGAGCACCACCGGTTCAGCTTCATGCTCGACTCGGAGGACGCCTTTCCCGTCGAGCGGGAGCCCGACCGGGTGTGGGCACGGGTCGCCGCCTATCTCGACCGCGGGCAGGCCGAGCTCATCCGCGTCGCCACCTACACGTTCCGCTCGCTCGTCGCGAAGCGCTGGCGCAGCGGCCGGATCCTGCTCGCCGGGGACGCGGCCCACCAGATGCCGCCCTTCCTGGGACAGGGCATGTGCTCGGGCATCCGGGACGCCCAGAACTTCGCGTTCAAGCTGGACGCCGTGCTGCGGGGTGCCGACGACGCGCTCCTCGACACGTACCAGAGCGAACGCGAGCCGCATGTGCGCGCCATCATCGCCAAGGGCATCGAGCTCGGCCGCGTCCAGACGATGCGCGACCCGGTGGCCGCCGCCGAGCGCGACGCGCGGCTCATCGCCCAGCGCGGGGCGAACGGACGCCCCGACAAGATGCGCTTCCCGGGTCTCGGCCCGGGCCTGCACGACGCGTCCCCGCAGGCAGGACACCTGATGCCGCACGGCCGGGTGGAGTCGGACGGCACGGAGGGACTCTTCGACGAGGTCCTCGGCCGCGGATTCGTGCTCCTCGTCGACGGCCGTGAGGGCGCCTCGCTCGCCCCCGCGACCACGGAACTCGCCGCCGGGCTCGGCGTCGCTGTCCACCACCTCACCGACCGCCGCCTCACCACCGAGGGGCTCACCGATGTCGGCGGCGTCTACGGGCGCTGGTTCGACGAGACCGGCCGCGCGGCCGTTCTGTGGCGGCCCGACTTCTACGTCCTCGGCACCGCGGGAGTCCTCTCGGACATCCCGGCACTTCTCACCACACTTGCCACAGCAGTCGAGCCGGTGCAGGCTCCTGCCACAGTCGGAGAAGGGATCCGGCCATGACCACTCAGTCCGCTCAGGCCGCTCAGACCGCCCAGTCAGCCATCCGCCCGAAGGCGCGCAGAATCTCCCCGAGCGCGTTCATGCTGCTCGCCGCCTGGGTCGTCGCGTCCCTCGAGGGCTACGACCTCGCCGTGTACGGCGTCACCGTGCCCGCGATCCTCGGCGACCCCTCGCTCGGCATCGACAAGGCCGAGGCCGGCACCATCGGCTCGCTCGTCGGCATCGGGATGCTGATCGGCGCGGCCCTGGCGGGGGCGCTGGTCCACCGCACCGGCCCACGCCGGCTCCTGCTCGTCGGCACCACGGTGTTCTCGCTCGGGATGGTGGTCTGTACGTTCGCCGGTGGCGTCCCGTCGTTCGGAGCCGGACGTCTCGTGGTCGGCCTCGGTCTCGGTGTCGTCCTGCCGACGATCAACGCGTACGTCGCCGACCTCAGCGACCCCGGCCGCCGCAGCCGAAACGTCGCCCTGATCATGAGCGGTTACGCGGCCGGCGCCCTGCTCTCCCCGCTGCTCGGCACCGCCCTGCTGCCCGACGTCTCGTACCGCTGGCTGTACGTGATCGGCGTCCTCCCCGTGTTCCTGGCCATACCGCTCGTGCTGCGGCTCCCGGAGAGCCCCTTCCACCTCAGCCGTACGGGCCGGACCGCCGAAGCCCGAGTGGTCGAGGAGCAGCTGGGCCTCGGCCCGTCGGACGCGTCGCCGGCCTCGAACCCGGGCCG
Organism: Streptomyces fulvoviolaceus; assembly: GCF_000718165.1. GTDB lineage: Bacteria > Actinomycetota > Actinomycetes > Streptomycetales > Streptomycetaceae > Streptomyces > Streptomyces fulvoviolaceus. Next base: position 15,322 of record NZ_JOEY01000041.1, read on the forward strand.
CTGGCTCGGCATCGGCTCGCTGCTGACGGGCGGGCTCGCGGTCTCGACGGTGCTCTTCTGGGCGATGTCCTTCTGCGGACTGCTCCTCGTCTTCGGCATCAGCACCTGGCTGCCCAGCATCATGCAGGCCGCGGGCTTCTCCCTCGGCTCGGCGCTGCTGCAGACGGCGGCGATGTGGCTCGGTGTCGGCGTCGGCGCCATCGTCGGCGGCCGGGTCGCGGACGCGCTGGGCGCCAAGCGCGTGGTGGTCGTCGCCTTCCTGGTCGGCACGCTGAGCCTGGTCGCGATGAGCACGCGCCCGCCGACGCCGGTCATGTTCGTGCTCATGTTCATCAGCGGCTTCGGCTTCATCGGCTCGCAGATCCTCGGCAACGCGTTCATCGTGACGCGCTACCCCGACGCCCTGCGCGGCAACGGCCTCGCCTGGGCCCTGTCGATCGGCCGCTTCGGCGCGATCGTCGGACCGTCCCTGGGCGCGTACGTCCTCAGCTCGGGTGCCGACGTCGAGTGGGCCTTCTACGCCTTCGCCGTACCGGCCCTCGTCGGGGCGATCGCGGCGGGCGCCGTACCTCGCGTCCGAGCGGTGACGGCATGACGAAGGTCGTCTACGAGTCCTGGGGGCAGCGGGTCGTCTTCGGCTCGGGTACCGCCCGCCAGGACGTGGCGGCCGAGGTCACCGGGCTCGGCGCGAGCCGGGTCCTGGTGATCGCGGCCGACGGGGAGCGGGCCCTGGCCGAGGACATCTGCAAGGACATCCCCGTGGTGGCGGTCTTCGGTGCCGTCCGTCCGCACGTGCCGGCCGAAGTGGCCGAGGCCGTGCGGGCGGCCGCCCGCGAGCACGACGCCGACCTGCTGCTGAGCGTCGGCGGCGGCTCCACGACGGGTACGGCCAAGGCGGCGGCACTCACCACCGGCCTGCCGATCCTCGCCGTCCCCACGACGTACGCCGGCTCCGAGGCGACCCCCGTCTGGGGCCTCACCGAGGACGGCCACAAGCGCATCGGCGTCGACCCGAAGGTGCTCCCCCGCGTCGTCGTCTACGACGCCACGCTGATGCTGTCGCTGCCGACGCGCCTGTCGGTGACGTCGGGACTCAACGCCCTCGCCCACTGCGTCGACGCGTGGTGGGCACCCCGGCACAACCCGATCAGCTCCGCCCTGGCCGTCGAGGGCGTCCGCTCGCTGGCCTCCGCACTGCCCCGCATCGTCGCCGACGGCCAGGACGTCGCGGCCCGCCGCGAGATCCTCTTCGGCACCTACCTCGGAGCGGTCGCCTTCGCGGGGGCCGGTTCCGGCCTGCACCACAAGGTGTGCCACGTCCTCGGCGGCGCGTACGACCTCGAACACGCCGCACTGCACTCGGTGGTCCTGCCGCACGTGGTCGGCCTCAACCTGGCCGCGGCACCCGAGGCGGAGCGGCACCTCGCCACCGCACTCGACTCGCCCAAGGACCCCTTCAGCGCACTGCTCGATCTCTACTCGCGCCTCGAACCACCGTGTTCCCTGGCGGAGTTGGGGCTTCCCGAGGAGGAACTCGACCGGGCCACGGACCTGGTCATGGCACAGGTGCCGGACACCAACCCGCGCCGGGTGACCCGCGACGAGATGCGCGAGCTGCTGGGGCGCGCATGGCGCGGGGACACACCGACCCCGTACGAAAGAGCAGCACGATGACTGAACAGGAGCTGACCGACAAGGTCGTCGCGAGCTTCGACTCCGCGAAGGACGACCGGTTCCGCGAGGTCATGCAGGCGCTCGTCCGGCACGCCCACGCCTTCGTGCGCGAGACGAGGCTCACCGACGACGAATGGACGGCGGCGATCGAGTTCCTGACCGCAGCCGGCCACATCACCACCGACACCCGCCAGGAGTTCGTCCTCCTCTCGGACGTCCTCGGCGTCTCCATGCTCACCGTGGCGGTGAACGAACCGGGTCTCGACGACTCGACGGAGTCCACGGTCCTCGGCCCGTTCTTCGTCCAGGACGCGCCCGAGATCGCACACGGCGGGGACATCGCGGGCGGCGCGAGCGGTGAGCCGTCGTGGGTCAGCGGCCGGGTCACGGACCCCGGCGGCAACCCGGTCGCCGGCGCCCGCGTCGAGGTGTGGGAGGCCGACGACGACGGCATGTACGACGTCCAGTACGACCGTGGCGAACTCGCGGGGCGCGCGCACCTGTTCACCGACGCCGAGGGCCGCTACCGGTTCTGGGGGCTCACCCCCACGCCGTACCCGATCCCCGACGACGGCCCCGTCGGCCGGCTCCTCGACCACGCCGGCCGCTCCCCGATGCGCGCGCCTCACCTGCACTTCATGGTGACGGCACCCGGCTTCCGGCGTCTCATCACCCACATTTTCGTCGCGGGCGATCCGTGGGTGGACAACGACTCCGTGTTCGGCGTGAAGGAGTCACTGATCCGCCCCTTCGACCGTCACGAGGCCGGGACACCGACGCCGGACGGCCGTCAGCTGCAGACCGCGTGGACCTCGACGACCTTCGACATCGTCCTGAGGAAGGAGTAGGGGCAGCGGCGCGCATCCGGTCAGGCGGTGGCCCAGCAGGTGCGCGTGTCGGTGAACTCGCGGATGTCGGCTGCGGCCGGATCTCGGCCGTAGCCGCTGCGCCCGGTCCCGCCGAGGGGCAGCCACGGGTCGGAGGCGACGATCGCGTTGACGAAGTCCGCTCCGCCGGTGATACGCCGGGCGAGGGCGACACCCCGGCCGGGTTCGGCCGTCCGGATACTCAGGCCGAGTCCGTACGGGGTGGCGTTCGCGAGTCGCACGGCGTCCTTGTCGTCCCGGGCGACGGCAAGGGCGGCGAGCGGGCCGACCTGGGTGTCCCCATCGCCCGGGTCGCCGACGTGCAGGGCTTCGCCGTCGTCCAGGACCACGAAGGCGTCCGAACCACTCGGTTCGTTCCGACCGTCGGAGGAGTACCTTTACCCCTAGGGGTATAGGTAAGGAGCGATGGTGGACCTGGAACTCGCGGGTGCGGAGCTGAAGTCCGTGCTGAACCGGCTGCGCAGGGCGCAGGGCCAGATCTCCGGAGTGATCCGGATGATCGAGGAGGGCCGGGACTGCGAGGACGTGGTGACGCAGTTGTCCGCGGCGTCCCGTGCTCTCGACCGGGCGGGGTTCGCCATCATCGCCACCGGTCTGCAGCAGTGCCTGACGGATGTCGACGGCGACGGGAAGTCCGACGAGAGCCGGGAGCAGATGCGCGCCCGCCTGGAGAAACTGTTCCTTTCACTGGCCTGAGGCCAGAAGCCCCGCACCGCGCGACCCAGCCGTCCTCAGTCGTGCGAGAAGCGGATCTTCGGCAGCACCCGGCGCAGCCAGGCCGGTGACCACCAGGCGGCCCGGCCGGTCAGGCGGAGCAGGACCGGGAGCAGCACGAGCCGGATGAGGAAGGCGTCGAGCAGGACGGCGACGCCGAGCACGATGCCCATCTCCTTGGGCGGCAGCGGGTCGGCCAGCGCGAAGGTGAAGAACACGGCGACCATGACCGCGGCGGCGGCGAAGACGACCCGGCCCGACTGGGCGAGGGCACCGACGACCGCCTGCCTGGGGTCTCCTGTCCGCTCGTAGTTCTCCTTGGCGGAGGAGAGCAGGAACACGGTGTAGTCCATGGCGATGGCGAAGATCATCGCGAAGAAGAACACCGGCCCCCACCCGTCGAGGAAACCCTGCGGTTCGAAGCCGAGCAGGTCGGAGAGGTGCCCGTCCTGGAAGATCAGCCGGGCGACGCCGAAGGCGGCCGCGGTGGCGAGGAGGTTCGTCAGCACGCCGATGGCGGCGACCAGCGGGGCCTGCAGGGCGACCAGCAGCAGGAGGAAGCCGAGCACCAGGATGACTCCGATGACCAGCGGTGCCTTGTCGTCCAGGGCCTGCTTGAGGTCGAGGTTCTCCACGGCCGCGCCGCCGACCAGCGCTTCGGCGGGGAGCTCCGCGCGCAGCGTGGTCACGGTCTTCGCCAGCGAGGGATCGGACGGATCGACGGACGGCACGGCCTGGATGAGGCTCCAGCCCGACCCGTCGGCCGCCTGCTGGGCCGGCAGGACGCCCGCGATGCCTTCGGCCGACGTGAGCGCCTCGACCGTGGCGGCGGCCCGAGCGTCCGGAACCGCGATCTGCAGCATGCCCGGCGCGCCCTTGCCGAAGCTCTCCTGCACCAGGGCGTAGCCCTGACGTGAGCTGTCGTCCTCGGGGACCACCTTGATGGACGGCATCGCCGTCTTCAGCCCGAACACCGGCACGGCCAGAGCGATGAGAACGGCCAATGCGAGAGCGCCGAAACGCAGCGGCTGCCGCCACAGGCGCTCGCCCCAGGCGCCGAAGCGCGGCGACTCGGTCCGGTCGGCGCGAGTGCGGGGCAGCGCCCACTTGTTGACGTTCGGCCCGAGCTTGGCGAGGACCGCGGGCAGCAGCGTCAGGGTGGCGGCGAGGACGAAGACGACAGAGAGCATGATGCCGACCGCCATGGTCCGCACGGCGGGCGCGGGCACCAGCATCACCGCGGACAGGCTGACGAGCACGGTCAGCCCCGACAGCAGGACCGCCTTCCCCGCGGTGTCCATGGTCTCCTGCACGGCCCGCCGTCGGTCACCGCTGCGCGCGAGGGCGGCCCGGAACCGGATCACCAGGAACAGCGCGTAGTCGATGCCCAGGGCGAGCGCGAACATCAGGGCGAAGTCCATGGCCCAGATGGAGATCGGCGTGACGTGACTGATGAGGACGAGCGAGCCGACCGAGGCCGCCAGTCCCGCCATCGTGAGCAGCAGCGGCAGTCCCGCGGCGACCAGCGACCCGAACGCCACGACGAGGACGGCGAGGGTCACCGGCCAGGACAGGATCTCCGCGTGGATCATCGCCTCGAGGTTGGCGGTGTTGAAGTCGCTCCACATGACCGAGGAGCCGGTGGCCCGGACGGTCACGTCGTCCGTGGACAGTTTGCGCAGCGGCTCTTTGAGGTCCTCCGCGGCGCGCACCATGTCGTCGGTGTTCGCCGCAGCACCGCCCAGGACGACAGCGGTCCTGCCGTCACGGCTGATGCTCGCGCCGGCCTGAGGCGCCGCGACCTCACTGATCCGGTCGTCGGCCTTCAGTTCCTCGGTGACCTCGGCGATCACCCGCTGCACCGCCGGATCGCCGACCTGGTGGCTCTTGGAGGACACGACCACCTGGATCGCGGAGGAGCCGGTGCCGCCGAAGTGCTTCTCGGCCAGCTCGCGGACCTGCACCGACTCCGAGCCGTTGCTCTGCCAGCCCGCACCGGAGAGCACCGAGGTCACTTGCGGGGCGAACGCCCCCAGGACGGCGACGACGACCAGCCAGCCGATGAGCACCTGCTTGAAATGCCCCGCGGTCCAGGCGCCGAGCCGCCCCAGCGGACCGGCCGGGCCCGGCGGTGAGGGGTCCTCGGCGTTGCGGCCGGGTGTGTCGGTGGTGGTTGTGGACATGCTTCCTCCTTCGGAACCGAATACCCCACGGGGTATTCACGGAGAAGGATAATACCCCTGGGGGTATATTGGAGTATGTCGGAGACCAACACGACAGCCCGAAGGGATCCACGCAATGCGCTACGACCGCACTGTCCACCTCGAGACCGACTTCGCCACCGCCGTCGCGGCGGTCCGCGAGGCCCTCGCCGAGCAGGGGTTCGGCATCCTCACCGAGATCGACGTCACCGCGACCCTCAAGGCCAAGCTCGGCCACGACATGGAGGACTACGTGATCCTCGGCGCCTGCAACCCGCCCCTGGCCCACCGGGCCCTGGAGATCGACCGCACCATCGGCCTGCTCCTGCCCTGCAACGTCGTCGTACGCGCCGACGGCGACCACACCGTCGTACAGGCGATCGACCCGGGCACCATGACCGCTCTCACCGGACTCGAAGCGCTGCGCCCCGTGGCCGAGGAGGCGGCAAGCCGGCTCGACGCGGCCCTGGCCGCACTCGCTTCACACCGTGCGTGAGTCGTCGTCCTGAACCAGCCCCGCGATATGCGCGGTGACCGTGTCGAGGATGTCCTTCCAGGCGGCCGCGTCGCCGAGGACGAGGTAGTTGAGGGTCAGGCCGTCGGTCATCGCGGCCAGATAGCGGGCCAGGACGGAGACGGGCACGCGGAGCCGGAGGTCCATGCTCCGGGCCAACTGGCCGATGAGATCGGCGTACGCCTCGCCGTAGAGCTCGTACTGACGACGCGCCAGATGCTCGAACCCCGGCTGGCGCAGGGCGTATTGGGTGAGTTCGTAGGTGAGCATGTGCTCGTCGGGGTGGGCACGGACGTGGTCCCAGTACGCCTGGAAGCCGGCGGCGACCGTCTCCTCCAGCGTGGCCCTGGGTTGCAGGGCCTTCTTCACCACGGTCACCGACTGGTCGGTGAGGGCCGTGATGACGGACTCGATCAGGGCCTGCTTGGAGTCGAAGCAGTAGTGGAAGACGCTCAGGGACACGTCGGCCTCGGCCGCGATGGACCGGGTCGTCGTCCTCGCGACGCCGTCCCGGGCCATCGCCCTGATCGCGGCTTCCGTCAGCTGCCGGCGTCGTTCGGCCGACGGTCTGCGTGCCATGCGTGTCCCCTGCCGTCAGCCGCTGTGGACGCCCACCTCGTAGAGCGAGTATCCCCAGTCGGTGCCGCGGTCGAGGCCGTGGACACGGACGTAACGGGCCGGTGTGCCCGTGAACTTGGCCGTGTCGAGGCCGCCGTCGCCGGTCGTCGTGGACCAGGCCGTCTGCCAGTTGGTGCCGTCCGTGGAGAGTTCGATGCGGTACGACTTCCCGTACGCCTTCTCCCAGTCGAGGGTGACGCGGGAGACCAGGTTGGTGGAGCCCAGGTCGACCTGCCATGACTGGTCGTCGCTCCAGTCGCTGGCCCAGCGAGTGCCGTCGTCACCGTCCACGGCCCGGCCCGGCTGATAGCTGGTGAACGGGTTGGACTCGGACGAACTGGCCGTGGCGGAAGCGCCCTTGGCGAGGTTGACCGACGCCTGGTGCTGTTCGGACGCCCCCCAGGTGTCGAGGTAGGACTCGGCTCCCCGGAACAGGTCGTCCACCACGTCCTGCCCGCCGACGAGCCGGATGTCCTCGATCCAGTCCGGGATCATGCCGACATGGGCGGCGCCGTCGGTGTTGAAGTCGAAGGTGCGCGCGCCGGATGTCTGCTTGTCGATGACGGAGCCGCCGTCGACGCTCCTGAAGGGGTACGTCACCGGATTCGACGTGTCCGCGCCGCGCGGGGCGGGGTGGTCGCCGATGCCGTTGAAGTCGGTGCCGTAGCCGTAGCCCACGTCGTACTTGTCGCGCAGCGCGTCCGTGCGCTCGGCCTCCGTGGCGAAGTCCTCGGAGCCGTGCATGTACTGGGCGACGAAACCGCCGAGGGAGTAGACCCGCTCGGTCCAGTTGAGGTCCATCCAGCTGTGCGAGGAGAGCACGCCGGGGTAGGACGCGGCCTCGAAGATGTCGAGGGCCTGGCCGGTGGCCTTGACGCTCATGTGGTCGATCTCGAGCATCATCTTGCGTTTCATCATGCCCTTGACGGCGTACTCGCCGAGGTCGGTGAGCCCGCGGACGTTGCACTGCGCGTCCTCGTCGTACGACGGAACCTCGGTGCCCGCCGGCAGGTCCTCCTCGGCCTCGGACGCGGCCGTGCCGATGGGGTTGTCGTGCTGCGGGCCGGTGCACTTCTCGGTCTGCCAGAAGGTGCCGGTGGAGAGGAACTGCCCGACGTTGATGGCCGTTCCGAGACCGCCCTCGTCGAAGCGGACGCCGCACAGGGCGTTGTCGAACTTGTGGCACAGGAACATGCTGCGCACGCCCAGCGCGTACAACTCGTCGAGACCGGCGTCGATGTCGGCCTTGCTGCACTGCGCGATGTCCAGGATCTGCTTGCAGCCGAACGGCTCGGAGGTCTCGACACCCAGGATCACCGCCAGCTTGCCCTGCTCGATGACCTCACGCGCCTGCGCGCTGTCGGTGACGATCCGGAACCAGCCCTTGCCGGTGCCGCCGTACTGCTTGTCGATGTAGGCCTGGAGGTCGTACGTCAGCTTGGCCTGCAGCCGGATCGACGTCATCTCGTCGCAGCTGCGGTCCTTGAACGGGTAGATCGAGCAGATCATGCCGTTGGTGACGAGGTCGTTGACGAGGACCCGCTGGCCGCCGCGCCAGGCGCGCTCGACCCAGGCGTAGTAGTTCGCCTGGTGGGTCATCGAGTCGTACGCCGGCCAGTCCGCGAACGTCGGCCAGCCGACCGGGTCGTGCCTGCCGTCACCGCCGTGGGTGATGTAGTCGAAGATCGCGAGCGTGCCGTCGGGATAGTGCTCGGGACAGTCCTTGAGCGCGTCCGCGACGCCCGCCTCGGAGAACACCTTGCCGCAGATCAGCCGCCCGCCGAAGGCCTCGTTGGAGAACAGGTGGTTGTGGGCGTCGACGAAGCCGCTGACCTCACCTGCGGAGTTGGTGCCGGTGAACGGCTCACCGGTGACGTTGATCTGCGCGTCCGGCGTGGGGCGTGCGGTCGGGGTCCACCAGTCGGTGGCGGCCGAACTCGGCGTGGGGCCGAGGACCGTGGCCAGCACGAGGAGGAGCAGCGAGACGACGGTGACGTCTTTGCGTCTGCGGTACGGGCGTCCGGTCACGGTCACGGTCACTGCCCACGTCCCTCGGTCGGCGGGAAGCCCGGTCGACAAGGGCATTTTGACTGCCCATGGGGTTGTCATGACCGGCGCAAGATACGACGAGGATCGCTACTGGCGCGTACCGAGTCAAGAGTCCGGGACGCTTGACCTGATGACCGGGAGGTACCTGCGCGGACCGGCGGGCCATCACCGGTCCGCACAGACGATCGCTCAACCGGTCGCGCAGGTGGCGCCGTTGAGGGTGAACGCGGTCGGCGCCGTGTTGGTCGCGCCCTTGCTCGCGATGAACCCGACGGTGACCGAGCCGCCGGCCGCGATGGTGTTGGTGTAGGACGCGGGGGCGACACTCACCGTGCCGCCGCTCTGGGTCGCGGTCCCGCCCCACATGTTGGAGATGGTCTGGCCGTCGGCGAAGGCGAAGCCGAGCTTCCAGCCGCTGACGGCGGCGGTACCGGTGTTGCGGATGGCGAGTTCGCCCTGGAAGCCGCCCTGCCACTCGCCGACGACCTTGTAGCCGACGGAGCAACTCCCCGCGGGTGTGTCGGCGGTGGTGACGTTCACCGTGGCCGACCGGGCCGAGCGGTTCCCGGCCGCGTCGCGGGCGTACACGGCGAAGGTGTACGTCGTGGCGGCGGTGAGGCCGGACACGGTCACGGAGTTGGTGGTGGAGGCGGCGACCGTGGTCTCGGAGGTGCCGCCGACGCGGACCACGTCATAGCCGGCGACGCCAACGTTGTCAGTGGCGGCGGTCCAGCTCAGGTTGGCCGAAGTGGCCGTCACCGCGGAGGCGGTCGGGGTGCCGGGGGTGGTCGGCGCCTGGGTGTCGCCCGGGGTGCCGCCGCCGTAGATCGTGGCCTCCTTGGCGGTCTGGGCGATGCCGTTGGTGCCGTTGAAGATGCGCTGGCCCCACGAGCTGAGCCGGCTCGGGTCGAAGTCGATCGCCAGGTCGAGGATCGGGTCGGTGTTGCCGCTCCAGGACCAGGCCAGATAGCCGAGGTCGAGCTGCACGGCGGTGGCCATCATGGTGTCCTCGTCCGGGTCGCCCCACTGGTCGGCAGGCCCTCCGAACTCCCCGATGAGGATGGGCAGTCCGGCGTTGACGAAGGCGTTGAGGTAGTCGGTGATCTCCGCGGCGGTGTCGAAGACGCTGTACATGTGGATCGAGAAGATCAGGTTGCCGGTGGTGTCGGCGTCGTAGACGGACTGGGCGTTGGCGCGCATGACGCCCTGCCAGTCCTGGCCCCAGTTGGGCGCGTCCACCATGATCGTGTGCTCGAAGCCGGCACCCCGCAGTTTCTGGATCGCGGCGATCGTCGGGGCGGTCCAGCCCTCGGGGCTGGTGTTGCCCCAGGGCTCGTTGCCGATGTTGATGACGATGTGGTTCTCCTGGCCGGCGAGCACGTCCTTCAGGCCGATCCAGTAGTCGGCGGCCTGGTCGAGCGTGCCGGCGGCGGTGTCCTCGCCGTAGCCGGTGGTGTCGTGCACCTCCAGTACGCAGATGAGCCGGTTGGCCTTGCACTGGGCGATCACGTTGGCCACGTCGGCGGCGCTGTTCGCGGTCCAGCGGTGGCCGTCGGCGAGGACGACGCGGACGGTGTTGGCGCCGAGCGCCTTGATGTCGGCCAGCGACTGCGTCTCGTTCGGGTACCAGGTGTGGGCGTGGTTGACGCCGCGCATGACGAAGTCGTTGCCGTTGCCTTCGAGCAGGCGGCCGTTGCTGATGTGGAGGCCGGTGGCCCGGGTGCCGGGTTCCTCGGCGGCCTGAGCGGCGGCCGGGAGGAAGGCGCCGAGCAGCACCAGTCCGAGAAGGGCCACCAGAGTGGCTAAGGGGCTCTTTCGTGTCGTGCTTCTTGTTCTTCTCACTGCGACTCCAGGGAGTGAGCGCCAAGAAACTCAGGCATCAGGAATATCATGGGAGCGCTCCCATCAAGCCACCATGCCAAGTACACGTCAAGACGGGTGGAGGAGAAACTCCTTTAGGGTCCGAGACCTCGACCGCCACATCTGGGAGACACATTGGTGGAGCAGTTCGACTGGGGCCCCGGCCCCGCCGAGATCCTCGGTGAGCTACGCGGGCGGCGCGTCCTGGTCCTCAGCTGCGGCCCGGCCCGGCACGCGGCGCATCTCGTGCGTGCGCACGGCGCCTCGGTGGACACGGTCGACTCGGCGGACGCGGTCGAGCATCTGCGCGCCACGACGGAGCCGTACGACGTCATCTACTCCGTCAATGCCGTCCCGTACACGGATCCCCGGCAACTGCTCCCCGCCCTCGCCCCGGCGCTCCGGCCGGGCGGCACGCTGTGCTTGACCGTGCCGCACACCGACTCCCGAGGGGACGGGCCCTCTTCCACTGTCGAGGCCCGGCCGTTCGCCGGTGACGGCGAGAGAACCGTCCGGATGTGGATGCTCGCCCCGGAGCTCTGGACGGATCTGCTCGCCGAGCACGGACTGCGTGTCGAGCACATCGACGTCCTCGACGCGCCGGACGCGGACGACCACGCCTCGTACCGGATCTTCCGGGTGACCCGCCCCGTCCGGGTCTCCTCGCGCCCGCGCACCAGCCGGGCGCCGGTTCCGCACGCGGCGATCGGTGTCGGCGCCATCCTGTACGGGCCCCGCGGGCTGCTCCTGGGCCGCCACCGGCGCGGGACCTGGGAGCTGCCCGGCGGGACGGTGGAACCCGGCGAGTCGCTCCCGGAGACGGTCGTGCGCGAGCTGCGCGAGGAGACCGGGATCGAGGCCCGGCCGGCCGATGTACGGCTCCTGGGCACGCTCGTCGATCACGTCGACGGTGTCGTACGGATGACCGTGGCGTCCCAGGTGACGGCCTGGCGCGGCGAGGCCGCGGACCAGCCCGGCGAGCGCGTCGGCGACTGGCGCTGGTTCGCCCTGGACCGACTGCCGGAGAACCTGTTCGTGTGCAGCGCCCAGGGCCTCACCGCCTGGCGCCCGGACCTGCCGATCGACCACACGCCGGCCCACTTCACCCCGTACCGCACCTGACCTCCGAGCCGGGTGCAACCCTCTCGCAACCTTCCCCGTGCTGCACTCGGTGACCATGGACCAGGAATCCGCACGCGTCGAACTGACCCCCGCGGCCGCCGAGTTGTTGCGTCGGCTGCGTGAGGCGCACGGCCCGCTGATGTTCCACCAGTCGGGCGGCTGCTGCGACGGCAGCGCACCCATGTGCTATCCGGCGGGCGAGTTCCGCACCGGCGGCTCGGACGTGCTGCTCGCGGAGCTGGACGTGGCGGGGGTCGAGGAGCCGGTGACGTTCTGGATGTCGCGGAGCCAGTACGAGGTGTGGAGCCACACCCGGCTGATCGTCGATGTCGTCGAGGGCCGGGGCAGCGGGTTCTCGCTGGAGGCACCCGAGGGGGTGCGTTTCCTCATCCGTTCGCGTGTGGTCGGTGCGTAGACATTCCGCCGGCCATCGCCGTCTGGTGCACTTCTCCTGAGTCCAGGGACAGTTGACGAGCCCTCAGGGAGAGCTGTGACGCACCGTCAAAGACGCCTCGGAACAGGCAGAACGACACTTTCGTTACTCGCGACACTCGGCACGCTGGCCGGTGCGGCCCTGGTGGGGGCGGCACCGGCCGGCGCCGCGCAGAGCAGGGTGCAGGTCGCGCCGGGCGTCCAGTACGAGCAGTTCGACATCCAGGCGGCCAAGGGTCCGACGCACGCGCATGTGCTGAGCGTCGACCTGCGCAACCCGCGCGTGCGGGTGGGCCTGCTCTATCCGGGGGTGGTGGCCGCGCGGGCCACGGTCTCCCGGCTGGCCACCGCGCAGGGCGCCGTCGCGGGTGTCAACGGCGACTTCTTCAACATCACGGAGACCCAGCACCCCGGCGTCGAGGCCACCGGCGCGAGCGTGGGCCCGGCGATCGCGAACGGCCGTGCCCTCAAGGCCGCGGTGCCGGACGGCCAGCGCTTCGGCCCCGCCCTCCCGCCCGGCACCAGCACACAGGACGTGCTCGGCGTGGGGTCCGACCGACGGGCCCGCGTCGACGGTCTGGCCCTCGACGGCTCGATCAGCACGCCCGAGGCGAAGCTTCCGCTCGGGGGACTCAACCAGTACGCGCTGCCGGTCGGTTCGATCGGGGCGTTCACCAAGGACTGGGGCAGCGTCTCCCGGGTGCGCGCGACCTGCGGCACGGACACGAACCGGGCCGCGCCCTGCAGCACGGACACCTACGAGGTGACCATCAGCGGCGGCCGGGTCGTGTCCGCCTCCGACACCCCGGGCAGCGGGCCCATCGCCGCCGGGGCGACCGTGCTGGTGGGCCGGGAGGCGGGCGCGCAGCAGCTGCGGAAGTTCTTCACCGGCGAGCAGGTGGTGGTCAAGCACCGGCTGGTGGCGGCCTCGTCCTGGATCCCGTACCGGTTCGCGATCGGCGGCTATCCGGTCCTCGACGACGGACAGCCACTGGCCGGCCTCGACAACGCGACCTCGGCCGTGCGTACCGCGGTGGGCATCGCGAACGGCGGGCGGCGGCTGATCCTGCTCGCGGTGGACGGAGCGGCCGAGTACCGCACCGGCCTGACCATCGCCGAAGTGGCGGACGTCATGCGGGAGTTGGGCTCGGTCGACGCCTTCAGCCTGGACGGCGGCGGTTCGTCGACGCTGGTCGCCGGCGCACCGGGCGCGAGCGCCGTCACCGTACGCAACAACCCCTCCGGCGGCGCGGAACGCCCGGTGCCGAACGGCATCGGGGTGTTCACCACCGGGTGAGGTCAGGGCCTCAGACCGCTGACGATGTCCGCCGTCGCCGTGAGGCCGCTGTGGATGGTGGGCGCGATGCTCGTGCTGGCCAGATAGAAGCCGAGCAGCGCGCACACCAGCGCGTGGGAGACCTTGAGTCCGCCGCTGCGCAGGAAGATCACCGCCAGGATCAGCAGCAGCATCACCACAGAGATGGAAATCGCCATCGTCAGCCTCCTCCGCCACGCCGCATGTCCGGTTCACGGCGTTCGGCCGTAAGTGTGGCCTAGCGGAGGGTTCGTCCGGGCGGCTGACCTGTACTCCGAACGTGTGGTGTCTACTGCGACCGGTGCGCGTCCAGGAAGGCCTCCAGGCCGGCCAGGTCGTCGGTGTTGAAGTAGTCGACGTCGGCGGCGAGCAGTTCGGTCCACAGCGCGTCCCGGGCGGGGCCCGCCACGTCCGGCGTGGCCCAGAACCGCACCTTCTGCCCGCGTGCGTGCGCCTGCTGGATGATGCCCCGCAGCTTCTGCCGCTCGGCGTCCGGGAAGGCGCCCACGCCGAGCCAGGTGAAGTTGAGCGTCCAGTTGTCGGAGATCAGCGGGACGAAGGAGGCCGGGGCCGAGGTGCCGAGGTCGGTGAGCCGGCCGTCGTAGAAGGCCCGCCGGACGGTCTGCGCCTCCATGGGCGTGCGGGCGGCGCGGTCGCCGGAGATGACGGCGGTGACCGGACCCGGGAACACCCGGCCGTGGGCGTAGGTCGTGAACAGGTGCTTGTAGCGCTGGAGGTGGCGGTCGAGTTCGAGGTACGTCGAGGAGCCCTCTGTCTTGATGTCGATCAGGAGTTGCAGCGGCTGGCGGTAACCCCGGTACACGGAACCGTGGTTGGCCTTCACGATCGCGGCCAGCGGGTCGAGGTAGAGGGACTCCAGCGTGCGGGTCGGGTCGAGCTCGGTCGCGTCGTGGGCGATGAGGAGCTGGTCGCCGACGAGGAAGATGTCGGCCTCGACGCTGCCGAAGCGGTGGTCGAGGGCGTCGAAGAGGGGGCGCGGGTGGTCGTAGTCGTTGTGGGCGTGGGCGCGCCACAACGGCTTGGGGCGGTGCTTCTGTCCGTCGGCGAACGCGCTGCCGGCGGGCGGGGCGAGCACCGCGGCAACGGCGGCGCCGAACGTGGTGAGCGCTCTGCGACGGGTGATGAGGGACATGTTCTGCCTCCCTGTGGGGCGGGTCCAAACCACAGGGAGTATGAGGCCGGCCGGGCTCCAATGAACCTGTACATGCCAGGAGTTGGCCGGACTGCCGCTGCTTGTTCACTCCTTCCGCGGGGGCGCACGAAGAAGCCCGCCCCAGGTGGGGCGGGCTTCACCAAGTGACGGTCAGGGGGCCGGCAGGTCGACGAGTTCGGCCAAGGCCTCCCGGTGGGCGCCCGCCGTGCCGTACGCGATCGAGTCGGCCTTGGCCCGCTTCAGGTACAGATGGGCCGGGTGCTCCCAGGTCATCCCGATGCCGGCGTGCAACTGGACCGCCTCCTCGGCGGCGTGGACGGCGACGGCTGCCGCGTAGGCCTGGGCGACGGCGACCGCCACCTCGACGTCCGCACCGGTCGCGAGCGCGTCGGCCGCGTTGCGTGCGGCTGCGCGGAGGCTGACGACCTCCAGCCACAGCTGGGCGAGCCGGTGCTTGAGCGCCTGGAAGCCGCCGACGGGCCGGTTGAACTGCTTGCGCTCCTTCAGGTAGCGCACGGTCTCCGTCAACGTCCACTCCGCGACGCCGAGTTGCTCGGAGGCGAGCAGACCGGCTCCGGCGCGCAGGGCTCGCCGTACGGCCGGTTCGGCGTCGCCCAGGAGACGACCGGGCGCGCCGTTCAGGGTCACGGTCGCCAGGGGCCGGGTCAGGTCCAGGGAGACCTGTGGAGTGACGGTCGCCGCGTCCGCGTCCACCGCGTACAGCCCGCCGTCGTCCGCGGGAACCAGCAGCACGTCCGCGGCCGCCGCGTCCGCGATGCCGGTCAACTCCCCGTGCAGGGAGCCGTTTTCATGGCGTACGACCTTGTAGGCGCCGCCCGCGGCGATGTTCAGCGCGACGGCGAGGGCGCCGATCCTCCGCCCCGACGCCAGCTCGGCGAGCAGGTCCTCGGTGCCACAGGCCAGCAGTGCCTCGGTGGCGACGACGGCGCTGGTGAGGTACGGCACCGGGGCGACCGAGCGCCCCAACTCCTCCAGGACGACGGCGACTTCGCGATGCGTGGCACCCTGACCGCCCTGCGCCTCCGGCACCAGGAGGCCGGCGAGACCCATGCCGTCCGCAAGGGCCTTCCAGGCGGCGAGGTCGTGCGGGGCGTCGGACTCGGTGCGCGCGATGACACCGGGCGCGTCGCAGTGGTCGGCGAGCAGGTCCCGTACGGCGGAGCGGAGGGCCTCTTCCTCCTCGGAGTACAGCAGGTCGGTCATCGGGCGAGGTCCTTCCAGGCGACGTCCTTGTCGGTGCGCGGCTCGGACGGCAGGCCCAGGACGCGCTCGGCGACGATGTTCAGCAGGACCTCGCTGGTCCCGCCCTCGATGCTGTTGCCCTTGGAGCGGAGGTAGCGGTAGCCGGCGTCCCGGCCGACGAAGTCCACCAGCTCGGGCCGGCGCATGGTCCAGTCGTCGTACAACAGGCCCTCCTCGCCGCGGAGTTCGACCTCGAGGCCGCTGATCTCCTGGTTGAGGCGGGCGAACGCGAGCTTCATGCCGGCGCCCTCGGGGCCGGGCTGGCCGGCGACGAGCTGCTGTCGCAGACGTTCACCGGCGAGCCGGGCGACCTCGGCCTCCACCCACAGCTTCAGCAGCCGCTGATGCAGGTCATGGGTGCGCAGTTCGGGCCGCTCGCGCCAGGTCTTGGAGACCGGGCCGATCATGCCGCCCTCGCGGGGCAGCCGCATGCCGCCGATGGCGACGCGTTCGTTGTTCAACGTGGTCTGCGCGACCCGCCAGCCGTCGCCGACCTCGCCGAGGCGGCGCGAGTCCGGGATGCGGACGTCCGTGAGGAAGACCTCGTTGAACTCGGCCTCGCCGGTGATCTGGCGCAGCGGACGGACCTCGACGCCGGGGTCGGTCATGTCGCAGAGGAAGTACGTGATGCCCGCGTGCTTGGGCACGTCCGGGTCGGTGCGGGCGATGAGGATGGCCCAGCGGGCGAGGTGCGCGCTGGAGGTCCACACCTTCTGCCCGTTGACGACCCAGTCGCCGCCCTCACGGACTGCGCGGGTGCCGAGAGCGGCGAGGTCGGAGCCGGCACCCGGCTCACTGAACAGCTGGCACCAGACCTCCTCCCCCGTCCACAGCGGCCGCAGGAGACGCTGCTTCTGCTCCTCGGTGCCGTACTTCAGGATCGTCGGCGCGGCCATCCCGAGGCCGATGCCGATGCGCCGCGGGTCGTTGTCGGGGGCGCCCGCGGCCTCCAACTCGGTGTCCACGACGACCTGGAGGGAGCGCGGGGCGCCGAGTCCGCCGAGGCCCTCGGGGTAGTGCACCCAGGCCAGTCCCGCATCGAAGCGGGCCTTCAGGAAGTCCATCCGGTCCGTCGTGGCGGGCGGATGGACGGCCAGCAACTCCGCCGTACGGCGCTTGAGTTCGGCTGCGTCGGTCATGCGGCGGCTCCGTTCTCCAGGGAGGGCACGATGGTGACCCGGCCGGTGGTGACACCGTCGGCCACCCGCTGGACCGCGGCGGCGGCCCCGGCCAGCGGTACGCGCTCGCTCACCAGCGGCTTGATCGCGCCCCGGGCGGTCAGCTCGGTGAGCTGCTCGTGGCAGTGCTGGACGAGCTTCGGGTTCTTGGTGTTGTACAGGCCCCAGTGCAGGCCGAGGATCGCGTAGTTCTTCACGAGGGCGTGGTTGAGCCCCGGGCTGGGGATCGTGCCGCTCGCGAAGCCGACGACGACGATCCGGCCCTCGAAGGCGACGACCTTGGTGGACTGCGTGTAGGCCTCGCCGCCGACGGGGTCGTAGATGACGTCGGCGCCCCGGCCGCCGGTGGCCTCCTTCACGGCGGCGACGACGTCCTCGCTCCGCCGGTCGATCACCACGTCACAGCCCAACTCCCGGGCGACGGCGACCTTTTCGGCACCTCCGACGACACCGATGACCGTCGCCCCCGCCGCCTTTCCGAGCTGTACGGCCGCGCTGCCGACCCCTCCCGCGGCAGCGTGGACGAGCAGCGTCTCGCCGGCCTCCAGGTGGGCCCGCCGGTGCAGGCCGAACCAGCCGGTCTGGTAGCCGATGTGCAGGGCGGCGGCCTCGGCGTCGTCCAGCGAGTCGGGCGCGGGCAGGAGAGCGGCGGCGTCCGCGACGGCGTACTCGGCGAAACCGCCGTACGGCAGCGCGGGGTTGGCGATCACGCGGCGGCCGTCCTCGGTCTCGCCGCAGATCTCGACGCCCGGCGTGAACGGGAGCGGCGGCCGGACCTGGTAGTGGCCCCGGACCATGAGGACGTCCGGGAAGTTGATGTTCGCGGCGCGCACCTTCAGCAGGACCTGGCCGTCGCCGGGCGTAGGCTGCGCCACGTCCGCGAGGCGCATCGCCTCGCTCGGCTCGCCGTTCTCGTGCACTTGCCATGCCTGCATGCGGTGCCTCCACGCGACATCGTCGTCCGACCGGGGTCCCTCGCATACTAAGCGGTCGCTTGTATTGGTGGGAACAGCTCTGCCGGGAACGTCACATCTCATCCGAGTGCGGCGGCTCACGCCGGGTTCGACGAACGTCAGGCACGAACGTCGACCAAGCGACCTACGTGCAGGGCGGGGCGTCGTGTGATTCCGGCACGACAGCCTCCGGCACACCGCCGGGCGACACCGGCGGGCCGTCCTGCACCTTGGCGACGGCCGCCGCCATCTGTTGCCGTACCGCCTCGGACAGCGGGGCTCCGTCGACGGTGCCCATCAGGTCCCGGGCGAGATGATGCAGCTTGGTGTTGGTGTTCTGGGAGGCCGTGACGAGCACGGTCCAGGCGGCCTCGGCGCTCAGGCCGAAAGTGGCCATCAGGATGCCGCGGGCCAGATCGATGTCCGGCCGGGTCCGCATCGCCCGGCGCAGCTGGGCGACCTCCGTGCGCAGCTCCTGATCGACACCCTTGTGCCGACTCCGGCCTTCCGGGACGGAGCCGGGCACGGCGTCCAGACGGTCAGGGCCCGAGCCTCGTACGACGTCCGGGCCGTCGGAGGCGGGGGGCGCGAACAGCTCCCGGGTGCCGGTCAGGTCCAGCAGTCGTTCGACCACCGGGCTGCAGGCCCGGACGGCGACCGTCTTACCCTGGGCGAAGGCCCGCCTCCTCAGGTCGAGCAGGACGTTGAGGCCGCCGCAGTCGCAGAATCCGACCGCGGTCAGATCCAGGTCGAGTCCGGTCGCCGAGCGGCCGAGGACGTCATGGAGCGCGGGCCGGAGCCGTCGGCCACCGAAGTCGAGCTCGCCACGCACCGTGACGATCATCCGGTCGCCGTCTGCCACGGAGTCGATCGCGGCCAGACACGGTGGACCCGGATCGGGGCTCCCGTCGACCACACGGTCTTCGACGTCCTGCGCGGTGAGGGGCTGTGCCGAGTGCAGAGGTTCCGACATGACCCTTCTCCCTCGTGTGCTCGCCTGCCTTCCTCCTTCAGATTCCCCTCCCCGACCCACAGACGTCAACCAATACATGAAACCAAGTTCTGGTTTTTGAATGCGCGAATGTCTGGTCGCTAGAGTTGGTGCATGGATGGAGTGCCCGAGCCACACACCGGATGGACGTTTCTCACCAATCACGCACGAGTGCTGGCCGTGATCGCCGACAATCACAGCGCCCGGATCCGCGACATCGCCGCGCACTGCCGACTCACGGAACGCGCCGTCCAGAAGATCATTTCCGATCTGGAACGGGACGGCTACCTCTCCCACGTCCGGGAGGGGCGCACCAACACCTACCGCATCGAGCCCGGCAAGGTCCTGCGCCACCCCGCCGAAGCGGGACTGTCCGTGGCGTCGCTGCTGTCCCTGCTCGCCGAGGCCGAGGCCGGCCACACCGCGCCCGACAACCGGCGCCACAGCCCGGCCTGATCTCTCACGCCGCGGCATCGGCGAGACTCGAGCAGCCACGCAGCCCCTGCGTGCGTCACGCCCGCTTCGGCCGCGCCCGTACGTGCATCCGCTCCCCCTGCGCCCCGAACAGGCTCAGGAACTCCGCCGGCCCCTCCCCCGTCGACCCGAACCAGTGCGGCACCCGTGTGTCGAACTCGGCTGCCTCCCCGGCCGTGAGCACCACGTCGTGCTCGGCCAGCACGACCCGGAGCCGCCCGGACAGCACGTACAGCCACTCGTAGCCCTCATGGGTGCGCAGTTCGGGCTCCTCATTGGCCTGCGGCACCAGCACCTTGAAGGCCTGGAGGCCGCCGGGCTGCCGGGTGAGCGGCCAGAAGGTGCGTCCGTGTCGCACGAGCGGCTTGAGCCGGACCCGCGGATCGCCGACCGGCGGGGCGCCGACCAGTTCGTCGAGTGGCACCTGGTGGGCCTGGGCGATCGGCAGCAGCAGTTCGAGGCTGGGCTTGCGCAGGCCGGACTCCAGTCGCGACAGGGTGCTGACGGAGATGCCGGTCGTCTCCGACAGCGACGCGAGCGTCACCTCCCGGTCCTTCCGGAGCCGCCGCAGTCTCGGCCCGACCTCCGCGAGAACGTCATCGGTAGTCATGGGACGTATTGCAGAATCGGCAAAGAAGTTTGTCAATACCGCACCCCCGGGACGACCGTGACGGCATGACCGAGACATACGAAGTGATCGTGATCGGTGGCGGCGCGGCGGGCCTGTCCGCGGCCCTCGTCCTGGGCCGGGCCCGGCGCCGCACGCTGGTGGTCGACGCGGGCGAGCCGCGCAACGCACCCGCCGCCCACATGCAGGGCTATCTGTCGCGCGACGGCATGCCTCCCGCCGAGTTCCTGGCCGTGGGCCGCGAGGAGATCGCGCGGTACGGCGTCGAACTCGTCCGGGACCGGGCGGTGGACGTCACCCAGGACTTCGCCATCACCCTGGCCAGCGGCAGCGTCGTGCACGCCCGTCGCCTCGTGATCGCGACCGGCCTCAAGGACGAGCTCCCGGCCGTGTCCGGCGTCGCGGAACGCTTCGGCCGGGATGTACTGCACTGCCCGTACTGCCACGGCTGGGAGGTCCGCGACCGGGCCTTCGGTGTGCTCGCCACGACGCCGATGAGCGTGCACCAGGCCCTGATCGTGTCCCAGTGGTCGAAGGACGTGACGTTCTTCCTGCACACGGTCGCCGAGGCCGACCTGTCGGACGACGACCGGCGCAGGCTCTCAGCGGCCGGGGTCAGGGTGGTGCCGGGCGAGGTCGAGGGGTTGGTGATCGAGGACGACCGGCTCACCGGCGTCCGCCTCGCCGGAGGTACCCCCTCCGGGGGAGGCACGACGTACGACCGTGAGGTGCTGTTCGTCGCGCCGCGCGCCGTCCCGCAGAACGAGCTGCTCGAACAGCTGGGTGCGGAGCTGCGCGAGACGCCGTTCGGCGCGTACCCCGTGCTCGACGAGACCGGGCAGACGACCGTGCCGGGCGTGTGGGCGGCGGGCAACGCGGCCGGCTTCGCCGAGCAGGTCATCAATGCGGCCGGCGCCGGGTACCGAGCCGCGGCCACGATCAACGGGGAACTGCTCATGACCGACCTCGACGCCGCCGTCCGGGTGTAGACCGCGCGCCTCCGGTGCACCCTGGATGCATGCTGCTTGCCCGGCTGGCCCGCGTGTCCCAGGAGGTCGCCGCGACCTCGGCCCGTTCCCGGAAGACCGCGCTCCTCGCCGAGCTCTTCCGGGACGCCGAGGCGGACGACGTGCCGATCGTCATCCCGTACCTCGCGGGACGACTGCCGCAGGGGCGGCTCGGCGTCGGCTGGAAGGTGCTGAGCCGTCCGGTCGCCCCGGCCGCCGAGCCGACCCTGACCGTGCGCGAGGTGGACGCCCTGCTGAGCGAGCTGGGCAAGGTCGCGGGCGCGGGCTCGCAGGCCGAACGGGCCCGGCTGGTCGGGAAGTTGATGGGCGCGGCGACGGAGGACGAGCAGCGGTTCCTGTTCGGTCTGATCAGCGGAGAGGTACGACAGGGCGCACTGGACGCGGTCGCCACGGAGGGGCTCGCTCAGGCGACGGAGGCACCGCCGGCGGACGTACGGCGGGCCGTGATGCTCGCGGGCTCCCTCCAGACCGTCGCCGAGGCCCTGCTCACGGACGGCCCCGCCGCCCTGGACCGCTTCCGGCTCACCGTCGGCCGCCCGGTCCTGCCGATGCTGGCGCACAGCGCCTCCTCGGTGGCCGAGGCGGTCGACAAGCTGGGCGCCTGCGCGGTCGAGGAGAAGCTGGACGGCATCCGCGTCCAGGTCCACCGCGACGGCGACACGGTGCGGCTGTACACCCGCACCCTCGACGACATCACCGACCGCCTGCCCGAACTCAGCTCCGCAGCGCTGGAGTTGAGGGGCGAGCGGTTCATCCTGGACGGCGAGGTCATCGCCTTCGACGGGGACGGGCGCCCCCGCTCCTTCCAGGAGATCGCCGGCCGCGTCGGCTCCCGCGTGGACGTGACGACGGCGGCCGAGGCGGTCCCCGTCTCCCCCGTCTTCTTCGACGCCCTGTCCGTCGACGACCGCGACCTGCTCGACCTGCCGTTCGCCGAACGGCACGCGGAACTGGCCCGGCTCGTGCCCGAGCCGATGCGGGTACGGCGCACGCTGGTGTCCGGTCCCGAGGACGCCGGCGAGGCGGAGACGTTCCTCGCCGAGACGCTGAAGCGCGGCCACGAGGGCGTCGTACTGAAGTCCCTGGACGCCCCCTACAGCGCGGGCCGGCGCGGTGCGTCCTGGCTGAAGGTCAAGCCGGTCCACACGCTCGACCTGGTGATCCTCGCCGCCGAATGGGGCCACGGCCGCCGCACCGGCAAGCTCTCCAACCTCCACCTGGGAGCACGCGACGCCGACGGCACCTTCGCCATGCTCGGCAAGACCTTCAAGGGCATGACCGACGCGATGCTGACCTGGCAGACGGAGCGGCTCCAGGAGCTGGCCGTGGACACCGACGGGTACGTGGTGACCGTACGCCCCGAACTCGTCGTCGAGATCGCCTACGACGGACTGCAGAAGTCCACCCGTTACCCGGCCGGCGTCACCCTGCGCTTCGCCCGTGTGGTCCGCTATCGCGAGGACAAACGGCCGGAGGACGCCGACACGGTGGAGACCCTGCTGGCCGCACACCCCGAGGTGACGCCGTGAAGACGAGCGCCGGCCTGTTGTTGTTCCGGCACACGGACGACGGCCTGCAGGTGTTGCTCGGCCATATGGGCGGCCCGTTCTTCGCCCGCCGCGACGCCGGAGCGTGGACCGTCCCGAAGGGCGAGTACGAACCCGACGAGGAACCCGCCTGGGACGCCGCCCGCCGCGAGTTCCAGGAGGAGCTCGGGCTGCCACCGCCCGACGGTGAGGCCGTACCGCTCGGCGAGGTCCGGCAGACAGGCGGCAAGGTCGTCACGGCGTGGGCGATCGAGGCGGACCTCGACCCGGCGACGATCGCCCCGGGCACCTTCCGGATGGAGTGGCCGCCGAAGTCCGGGCAGCTCCAGGAGTTCCCGGAGCTGGACCGCGTGGAGTGGTTCGGCCTGGACCGGGCCCGGGCCGTGATCGTGAAGGCGCAGGCCGCGTTTCTGGACCGGCTGGCGGAGCACTCGCCCTGAGGAGCCGCCCACGCGTTGCGGTCGTCGCCGCCGCGCGGGAAGGTCGAAGCA
This sequence comes from Streptomyces fulvoviolaceus, assembly GCF_000718165.1. GTDB lineage: Bacteria > Actinomycetota > Actinomycetes > Streptomycetales > Streptomycetaceae > Streptomyces > Streptomyces fulvoviolaceus. The sequence goes on from NZ_JOEY01000041.1 coordinate 38,435, forward strand.
CAGTCCGTCCGCTTCCAGGAGGTCGGTCATGCCCATCGCGACGGTGAACCCGGCGAACGGCGAGACGCTCAAGACGTACGAGGCCATGGGCGCCGAGGAGATCGAGCGCCGGCTCCAGCTCGCGCAGGCGACGTTCCGCACGTACCGGACGACGTCGTTCGCCGACCGCGCCGCGCTCATGCACAAGGCGGCCGGCCTCCTCGGCGACATCCAGCAGGACATCGGCCGGGTCATGACCACCGAGATGGGCAAGCCGGTCAAGCAGGCCCGCGCGGAGGCCACGAAGTGCGCCAAGGCGATGCGCTGGTACGCCGACCACGCCGAATCGCTGTTGGCCGACGAGGAACCCGCGGAGTTCGACGTCAAGGACTCCGGTGCGTCTCGGGTCCGCGTGCAGTATCGGCCGCTCGGCCCCGTGCTCGCGGTGATGCCGTGGAACTTCCCGCTGTGGCAGGTGATCCGCTTCGCCGCTCCCGCCCTCATGGCCGGCAACGTGGGCCTGCTCAAGCACGCCTCGAACGTGCCCCAGACCGCCCTCTTCCTGGAGGATCTCTTCCACCAGGCCGGCTACTCGGAGGGCGTCTTCCAGACCCTGCTCGTCGGCTCCGACGCCGTCGACGACATCCTGCGCGACGAACGCGTCAAGGCGGCCACGCTCACGGGGAGTGAGCCCGCGGGGCGGGCGGTCGCGTCCACCGCGGGGAACATGGTCAAGAAGACGGTGCTGGAGCTCGGCGGCAGTGACCCGTACATCGTCATGCCGTCCGCCGACATCGACCGGGCCGCGCAGATCGCGGTGACCGCGCGTGTGCAGAACAACGGACAGTCGTGCATCGCGGCGAAGCGGTTCATCGTTCACACGGACGTGTACGACGCCTTCGCCGAGCGGTTCGTCGAGGGCATGAAGGCGTTGAAGGTCGGCGATCCGATGGAGGAGGACACGGACGTCGGGCCGCTGTCGACCGAGCAGGGGCGGGCCGACGTGGAGGAGCTGGTCGACGACGCGAAGCGGAGTGGGGCGGCGGTGCTGTGCGGCGGCCACCGGCTCCGTCGGCCCGAGCTCCCCGGCTGGTACTACCCGCCGACCGTTCTCGCCGACATCACGCGTGAGATGCGCATCCATCGCGAGGAGGCCTTCGGGCCCGTGGCCACGCTGTATCGAGCGGCCGACCTCGACGAGGCCGTGCTCATCGCCAACGACTCGCCGTTCGGGCTGAGTTCCAACGTGTGGACGCGGGACGGGGCCGAGGTGGATCGTTTCGTACGGGACCTGGAGGCGGGTGGGGTGTTCTTCAACGGCATGACCGCCTCCCATCCGGCGTTCCCGTTCGGCGGGGTCAAGCGGTCCGGGTACGGGCGTGAGCTGTCCGGGCACGGAATCCGCGAGTTCTGCAACATCACGACGGTTTGGCACGGTGCGTGAGCGCTGCGCGGCTAACATCCCGGTTGTGAACCGCGAAGTGACTCTGCCTCTGATCGTCGACGACCGCGGGACCTTGCAGGTGTCTGCGGCCGATGTGAGCAAGCTGCTCCGCACGGTGGGTGGGCGTTGGCTGCACCTTGTGGAGGCCGGGGAGGACGGGCTTGATGAGGACACGGTTGCTGCGCTGACGATCGAGCTCGCGAAGCTGGCCGACCGGATCGACGTCGCGTGCATTGCGCACAGCAGCGGTGGGGCGCCGTAGGAGTTCCTGTTGTGTGCCAGTGCGGGTTCGTCGTGGTTGCTCGCGCCCACGCGGAGGAGCCGCATACCGATACAGCCCCGCGCCCCTTTGGGGCGCATGCGGGCGTCCCGCGTTTGGAGTAATCCGGCGCGAGATCGTCTCCGCCTCAGGTGATCGTGGACTGGACCACCCTCTGAGGCGAAAGCAGGCACGGTTCATGGCGACTTTGTGCAGACCCTCGGTGTCCGTTCCAGAGCACGTGATCACCATGGAGGAGACGCTGGAGCTGGCGCGCTCCCGCCACGCCGACCATCCCCAACTGCCGTTGGCCCTCCGGCTGATCGAGAACACCGGCGTACGCACCCGGCACATCGTGCAGCCCATCGAGGAGACCCTGAAGCATCCCGGCTTCGAGGAGCGCAACAAGGTCTACGTCGCCGAGGCGAAGGCCCGGGTCCCGGCCGTCGTCCAGCGGGCGCTCGACGACGCGGAGCTGCTGACCAGCGACATCGACGTGATCATCTACGTGTCGTGCACGGGCTTCATGATGCCTTCGCTGACGGCATGGCTGATCAACGAGATGGCCTTCGAGAACACCACCCGCCAGATACCCATCGCCCAGCTGGGCTGCGCGGCCGGCGGCGCCGCGATCAACCGCGCGCACGACTTCTGCTCGGCCTACCCCGAGGCCAACGCGTTGATCGTCGCCTGCGAGTTCTGCTCGCTGTGCTACCAGCCCACCGACCTGGGCATCGGAAACCTGCTGTCCAACGGACTGTTCGGCGACGGCATCGCGGCCGCCGTGATGCGGGGCAAGGGCGGTGAGGGCATCTCGCTGGAGCGCAACGGGTCGTACCTGATCCCCAAGACCGAGGAGTGGATCATGTACGACGTCCGGGCAACCGGCTTCCACTTCCAGCTGGACAAGCGGGTGCCCGCGACCATGGAGCCCCTGGCACCGGCGTTGCAGGACCTCGCGGGCCTGCACGGCTGGGACGCCGCCGACCTGGACTTCTACATCGTGCACGCCGGCGGTCCCCGAATACTCGACGACCTCAGCAAGTTCCTGCAGGTCGACCCGCACGCCTTCCGGTTCAGCCGGGCGACCCTCACCGAGTACGGCAACATCGCCAGCGCCGTCGTCCTGGACGCGCTGCGCCGGCTGTTCGACGAGGGCGGAGCCAAGCACCGGGCACGCGGGCTGCTCGCCGGGTTCGGGCCCGGCATCACCGCGGAAATGTCCCTGGGCCGCTGGCAGAGCATGGATGAGACAGCCTGAGATGACCGAAGAGACGCTCACCGAGACCCTTCCCCCGGTGCGGGACTGGCCCGCGCTCGATCTGACCGGCGTGGACTTCGACCCGGTCCTCCAGCAGCTGATGCGCGAGGGGCCGGTCACTCGCATCAAGCTGCCCAACGGCGAGGGCTGGGCCTGGCTGGTCACCCGCCACGACGACGTGCGCATGGTGGCCAACGACCCCCGGTTCAGCCGCGAGGCCGTCATGGACCGGCCCGTCACCCGGCTCGCCCCGCACTTCATCCCGGCGCGCGGCGCGGTCGGCTTCCTGGACCCGCCCGACCACACCCGGCTGCGCCGATCGGTGGCCGCCGCGTTCACGGCGCGTGGGGTGGAGCGGGTACGGGAGAAGTCCCGCCGCATGCTCGACGAGCTGGTCGACGAGCTGCTGCAGGACGGGCCGCCCGCCGATCTCGGTGCGACCGTGCTGAGCCCCTTCCCCATCGCCGTGATCTGCGAGCTGATGGGCGTCCCGGCCGCCGACCGGCACGGCATGCACACCTGGACCCAGCTGATCCTGTCCTCCTCGCACGGCGCGAAGGTCAGTGAGAAGGCCAAGCACGAGATGGGCGCCTACTTCGCCGACCTGATCGGTCTCCGGGAGGGCAGTGCGGACGAGGACGTGGCGTCCCTGCTGGGTGCCGCCGTGGGCCGGGGCGAGGTGACGCTGGAGGAGGCCGTGGGGCTCGCGGTGCTCCTGCAGATCGGCGGAGAGGCGGTCACCAACAACAGCGGCCAGATGTTCTACCTGCTGCTGACCCGCCCGGACCTGGCCGAACGCCTGCGCGCCGAACCGTCGCTGCGCCCCCGAGCCATCGACGAACTGCTGCGCTACATCCCGCACCGCAACGCGGTCGGCCTGTCCCGCATCGCCCTGGAGGACGTGGAGGTCAGGGGTGTACGAATCCGGGCGGGCGACGCGGTCTACGTGTCCTACCTGGCCGCGAACCGCGACCCGGACGTCTTCCCCGACCCCGAGATGATCGACTTCTCACGCAGCCCGAACCCGCACGTCTCCTTCGGCTTCGGCCCGCACTTCTGTCCCGGCAACATGCTGGCACGGCTGGAGTCCGAGCTCCTGGTGGACGCCCTGCTGGACCGGGTGCCTGGCCTGAGACTCGCCGTACCGCCAGAGGAAGTGCCTTTCAAGAAGGGCGCGTTGATCCGCGGGCCCGAGGCACTGCCGGTGACGTGGTGACGGCTCCTGAGGGGCTCTTGGTACCCCCGGGGCACGGCCGGGTCGTCCAGACGCCCGCCCAGCACGTCACCTTCAAGGTGACCGGCTCCCACTCCCGCATGGCGTCCACCTTCGAGGTGATCGTGCCGCCCGGCTTCGACGTCGGCGCCCATGTCCACACCCGCAGCGAGGAGTTGTTCTACGTCCTCGAGGGCGAACTGGACGTCCTGGCCTTCGAGCCGCGGATACGAACCCCCGACAACTGGCAGCGCTGGGAGTCGGGTTCGGGCAACCGGGTGGTACGGGCGACCCCGGGCACGGTGATCGTCGTACCGCCGGGGTGCCCGCACGCATTCGCCAACCCGACGGACACCCCGGCGAAGATGTTCTTCCAGGCGTCCCCACCACCGGATCACGAACGGTACTTCGAGGAGCTGCTGGAGATCCTGGGAAACGGGGGCCCACCGGACCACGAGGCGATCGAGGAACTGCGCAGGCGGTACGACATCGAGCAGCTCACGCCGCTGAAACACCGTTGAACGGTTCTTCGGTATCGGCCAGGCTGTCCCCGTGATCGAGCGCGCGGACGCGGTCCGGATCGTCGAGGAGCATCTGGAACCGGGCCTGGTCGTGGTCCAGGCCCGCGAACACGAGCTGGTGTGGATCGTCGACTGGCAGTCCGAGGAGTTCGTGCGCACGCGAAACCCGGGGTCCATGCTGATCGGCAACGGCCCGTACCTGGTCGACCGCGTCGACGGCGGGCTGCACCAGGTCGGCGTCGTCTCCGCGGTGACCGGGGCATGGGAGGACGACTATCGGACCCGCATCCGGGCGCAGGTCGTACGCACCGCAGTGGACGACCTGCACGACGAGCTACGCGACATCGCGGCCGCGCGGGGGCGCATCCATGCCATGCACGCCCTGCGGGCCACAGTGCCGGCACTGTCCCACGGGCAGGTCATCGAGTACGTGACCGCTCTTCAGAACGGGGACGCTCCGGCTCACCTCGTGGCCCTCGCCTCCAGGGAACTCGCGCCGCCCTTCGACCCGGTACTCGCCGTGACCACGATCTCCAGGCGATGAGCATCCCCACGGCGCTACCGAATCGACATCCCCGAAAGCGTCCTGGCGATCACCAGCCGCTGAATCTCGCTCGTGCCCTCGAAGATCGTGTAGATCGCCGCATCGCGATGCATCCGCTCCACCGGGTACTCCCGCGTGTAGCCGTTGCCGCCGAGGATCTGGATCGCCTGGGCCGTGACCTTCTTCGCCGTCTCGCTCGCGAACAGCTTGGACATGGAGCCCTCGGCGGCGGTGAACGGCTTGCCGTTGATCGCCATCCAGGAGGCGCGCCAGACCAGAAGGCGAGCCGCGTCGATGGACGTCCGCATGTCCGCGAGCTGGAAGGCCACACCCTGGTTGTCGATGATCGGGCGGCCGAACTGCTCGCGCGTCTTGGCATAGTCGAGGGCGACCTCGTACGCGGCCCGGGCGGTGCCGACCGCCATCGCGCCGACGGCCGGGCGGGACGCCTCGAACGTGGCCATCGCCGCGTTCTTCACGCGCTCGCCGCCCGCCTTGGCGCGCTCACGGGCCCTGGCGAGGCGCTGGTCCAGCTTCTCCTTGCCGCCGAGCAGGCAGTGGCCGGGGACGCGGACGTTCTCCAGGACGACCTCGGCGGTGTGCGAGGCACGGATGCCGTGCTTCTTGAACTTCTGGCCCTGGGACAGGCCGAGCGTGTTCGGCGGGATGATGAAGGAGGCGTGGCCCTTGGAGCCGAGCTCCGGGTCGACGACCGCGACGACCACGTGGACGTTGGCTATGCCGCCGTTGGTCGCCCAGGTCTTCGTGCCGTTGAGCACCCACTCGCCCTTGGCCTCGTCGTACACCGCACGGGTGCGCATCGAGGCCACGTCCGAACCGGCATCCGGCTCGGAGGAGCAGAACGCGGCGACCTTGACGTCGTTCGCGTCGCCGTACATCTGCGGGATCCAGGTGCCGATCTGCTCCTCGGTGCCGTTGGCGAGAACGCCCACGGCGGCGAGACCGGTGCCCACGATCGACAGCCCGATGCCCGCGTCGCCCCAGAACAGCTCCTCCATCGCCATGGGGATGCCGAGGCCCGTCGGGTCGAAGTACTGCTGGGCGTAGAAGTCGAGGGAGTAGATGCCGACCTTCGCGGCCTCCTGGATGACCGGCCAGGGAGTCTCCTCGCGCTCGTCCCATTCGGCGGCCGCGGGGCGGATGACGTCGGCCGCGAAGCCGTGCAGCCAGTCCCGGACCTCCTTCTGTTCGTCGTTGAGCTCCATGGTGAACTCGGCCATGTCCCCTCCAGCGGCACACTTGCCTTGCATGTTACTTGCGGTAACTCGAGTGTGTTACCCGCGGGTAGGAAAAGTCAACTCCCGATGACCTCTCGGCAGCCCGTTCGATGTTTGAGGCATGGTGAGTGTTAGTTTGCGCAGGCATTACCGATTCAGCACGGGCGGGGAGAGCTCATGGACACCACACAGCGGACCGATCAGCAACGGTCCGCCGACCGCCGCCGGCGAGAGTTGCTGGAGGCCGCGGACAGGGTGGTGCTGCGTGACGGCCCACAGGCCTCCATGAACGCCATCGCCGCGGAAGCCGGTATCACGAAGCCGATCCTCTACCGGCACTTCGGTGACAAGGGGGGACTTTACGCGGCGCTTGCCAAGCGGCATACGGATGCGTTGCTGGATTCGCTGCGGGCCGCGCTCGACGCTCCCGCGGATCGACGGGAGCGCGTCGAGGCCACGTTGGACACGTACCTCGCGGCGATCGAGGCGCGGCCTCAGGTGTACCGGTTCCTGATGCATCCTGCCGACGGGGGTCAGGTCGGGGACCAGGGGTTCGATGTCGGGAAGCACTCTGTTCCGCTGTTGCGGCGGATGGGCGAGGAGCTGGCTCAGGTCATCGAGGACCGGGTGGATCTGGGGCCCGGGAGTCAGCAGTTGGCCCGTGTGTGGGGGCATGGGATCGTCGGGATGATGCATGCGGCCGGGGACTGGTGGCTGGGGGAACGGCCCTGCTCGCGTGCGGAGTTGGTGCGGAGTCTGGCTGATCTGTTGTGGGGGCGGCTCGCGGCGGCCGGGGACAAGGTCGGCGGTCCGGGGTTCTGAAGGTCGTATCCCGGGTGCGGGGCCGTGGGGGCCGGTCGCGCCCACGCGACGGAGCCGCACATCGATACAGCCCCGCGCCCCTGGGTGTATCCACCTCACCGGCGCCAAGAAGCTCGCGCCACCTGTCGCATCAGTTTGCGGTGACGCCGGCCCGTCAAGTGGTCGGCGTACACCTTCCCCTCCACGTGGTCGGCCTCGTGCTGCAAGCATCTGGCAAAGAAACCCGTGCCGTGGACCGTGATCGGCTCGCCCGTCGCCGTGAAACCCTCGACCACCGCGTGGTCGTAGCGCTCTGTTCCCGCCTCCAGGCCCGGTAGGGACAAGCAGCCCTCCGGGCCCCGGAACACCAGTCCGTCGACCTCCACCAGCCGCGGATTCACCACGTGGCCCAGGTGCCGGACTTCCTCGTCGTCCGGGCAGTCGTACACGAAGACCCTCAGCGACTCCCCCACCTGGTTCGCCGCCAGGCCCACGCCCTCCGCCGCGTACATCGTCGCGAACAAGTCCTCGACGAGGCGGGCCAGTTCGGGGCCGAAGTCGGTGACCTCTTTGCAGGGGGTGTGCAGCAGTGGGTCGCCGAGCAGGGTGAGTGGCCGGACGCGCCCGTGGGCGCCCGGGATCGGGGCTTGTCGCATGGCGGCAAGGGTACGGTCCTCACTGTCACGCGAATGTCGCGCGGGCGCCAGATTCGGGAGCGCGAATGGATCTCGATAGGCTGAGGTCCACACCACGTGGCCGGACGCAGGGGCGCGGCGTGTACGCAAGGAGGATCGAGAACTGATGACAGGCAACTCGGACCCGCTCTCGCCGCGGGCCAAGCTGGCCGTGACGGCGGGCAAGGCGGTCGCGGCGGCATCCCGAGCCGCAGGTCGCGGCAGCGGTTCGGTGATCGGCGGCCGGGTGGCCCTCAAACTCGACCCCGACCTCCTTGCCCGGCTCGCCCAGAACCTGGACGTCACCCTGGTCTCGGCGACCAACGGCAAGACCACCACCACCCGGCTCATCGCCGAGGCGCTGGGCGCCGCGGGGCCGGTCGTCTCCAACGCGCTCGGCGCCAACATGCCCGCCGGCATCACCTCGGCGCTCGCCGGAGGATCCGAGGCGCGGTACGGCGTCATCGAGGTCGACGAGAAGTACCTCGCGGGCGTGGCCCGGGACACCGACCCCAAGTGCATCGCCCTGCTCAACCTCTCCCGTGACCAGCTCGACCGCGCCGCCGAGACCCGCATGCTCGCGGAGAACTGGCGCGAGGGACTGGCCGGGTCCAAGGCCGTGATCGTGGCCAACGCCGACGACCCGCTCGTCGTGTGGGCCGCGTCCTCCTCCCCCAACGTGGTCTGGGTCGCCGCCGGGCAGATGTGGAAGGACGACGCCTGGTCCTGCCCGTCCTGCGGTGGCGTGATGCAGCGGCCGGGGGACGACTGGTTCTGCGGTGAGTGCGGTTTCCGTCGGCCCACGCCCAGCTGGGCGCTGTCCGGGGACCACGTGCTCGACCCGCACGGATCCGCCTGGCCGATCCACCTCCAGCTGCCCGGCCGCGCCAACAAGGCCAACGCCGCCAGCTCGGCCGCCGTCGCCGCCGTCTTCGGCGTGCCGCCGCAGGTCGCCCTGGAACGCATGTACCAGGTGCAGGCGGTCGCCGGGCGCTACGACGTGGTGCAGTTCCAGGAGCGCGATCTGCGGCTGCTGCTCGCGAAGAACCCGGCCGGCTGGCTCGAAACGTTCAGCCTGATCGATCCGCCGCCGACCCCGGTGATCCTCTCCGTGAACGCGCGCGGCGCCGACGGCACCGACACCTCCTGGCTGTGGGACGTCGACTACACGCGTCTGACCGGCCACCCGATCTGCGTGATCGGCGACCGCAAGCTGGACCTCGCGGTGCGTCTGGAGGTCGCGAACCAGCACTTCCAGGTCTGCGAGAACCTCGACCAGGCCGTGCAGATGAGCCCGCCGGGCCGCATCGAGGTCATCGCCAACTACACCGCCTTCCAGGACCTGCGCCGCCGCGTCGGCAACTGACACACAGGGGACTTTTGTGAGCGACAACAGCCTGCGGGTCGTCTGGATCTATCCCGACCTGCTCAGTACGTACGGCGACCAGGGCAACGTCCTCGTCGTGGAACGCCGGGCACGGCAGCGCGGCCTCGACGTGGCCCGCCTCGACGTGCGCAGCGACCAGCCGATCCCGACCTCCGGCGACATCTACCTGATCGGCGGCGGCGAGGACCGGCCGCAGCGGCTCGCGGCCGAGCGGCTGCGCCGGGACGGCGGCCTGCACCGGGCGGTCGGCAACGGCGCGATCGTCTTCTCGGTGTGCGCCGGCTACCAGATCCTCGGCCACGAGTTCATCAACGACCTCGGCCAGCGCGAGCCCGGCCTCGGCCTGCTCGACGTGGTCTCCACGCGCGGCGAGGGCGACCGGTGCGTCGGTGACGTCCTCGCGGACATCGACCCGCGCCTCGGCCTGCCCCCGCTGACCGGCTTCGAGAACCACCAGGGCATCACGCACCTCGGCCCCACCGCCCGGCCCTTCGCCAATGTCCGCCTGGGCAACGGCAACGGCACGGGTGACGGGACGGAGGGCGCGTACAACGACACGGTCTTCGGTACGTACATGCACGGTCCCGTGCTCGCGCGCAATCCGCAGATCGCCGACCTGCTGCTGAAGCTGGCGCTGGACGTGAACGCCCTGCCGCCGACCGACGACCGCTGGTACGAGGCACTGCGCAACGAGCGCATCGCATCCGCGCAGCAGCCCGCCTGACCTGCGGGTTCACCCGCGCGTCAGCCAGACTCAACCAGCCCGTCTGACGACGTGTCCGCACAGGTGAGCGGGCCCGTCCACCAGGCGGACGGACAGTGCTGCCCCGCCCCCTCCTGCCGCTAGGGTGGCGGGGTTCGAGCCGGACGACGTGGTCCGGACCCATGCCACGTTCAATCGCTGAGAAGGTTTTTCGGGCTATGCGCATTGGTGTCCTCACGTCCGGCGGCGACTGCCCCGGCCTGAACGCCGTCATCCGGTCCGTCGTGCACCGTGCCGTCGTCGACCACGGCGACGAGGTCATCGGTTTCCGGGACGGCTGGAAGGGCCTCCTGGAGTGCGACTACCTCAAGCTCGACCTGGACGCTGTGGGCGGCATCCTCGCCCGCGGCGGCACCATCCTCGGCTCCTCCCGGGTCCAGCCCTCCCAGCTGCGGGACGGTGTGGAACGGGCCAAGGGGCATCTCGCCGAACTCGGGCTCGACGCGATCATCCCGATCGGCGGTGAAGGCACGCTGAAGGCGGCCCGGCTGATGTCGGACGCCGGCCTGCCCGTCGTGGGCGTGCCCAAGACCATCGACAACGACATCGCGGTCACGGACGTCACCTTCGGCTTCGACACGGCCGTCGGCGTCGCGACCGAGGCGCTCGACCGGCTCAAGACCACCGCCGAGTCCCACCAGCGTGTCCTGGTCGTGGAGGTCATGGGCCGCCACACCGGCTGGATTGCGCTGCACTCCGGCATGGCGGCCGGCGCCCACGCCATCGTCGTACCGGAACGCCCCTTCGACATCGAGGAGTTGGCCGTCAAGGTCGGCGAGCGGTTCGAGGCGGGCAAGCGCTTCGCGATTGTGGTGGCGGCGGAGGGTGCCAAGCCTCGGCCCGGCACCATGGCCTTCGACGAGGGCGGCAAGGATGTCTACGGGCATGAGCGGTTCGCCGGGATCGCTCGACAGTTGTCCATCGAGCTGGAGCAGCGGCTCGGTAAGGAAGCGCGGCCTGTGATCCTCGGACATGTGCAGCGGGGTGGTACGCCTACCGCGTACGACCGAGTGCTGGCCACCAGGTTCGGCTGGCACGCCGTCGAGGCCGTGCACCGGGGTGAGTTCGGCAACATGACGGCTCTGCGGGGTACGGACATCGTGATGGTGTCTCTGGCTGAGGCTGTCGAGACGCTGAAGACTGTGCCTGATGAGCGGTACGCCGAAGCGGAGTGTGTGCTTTAGCCGTCTGGCGGTGCGGGTCCGCGCCCCTGGGTTGGCTGTCCTGCCCCCGGTCACGAGAGTGACCGGGGGCAGTTCTAGTCTGTGTGCGGACAGATCGCACAACCCCCCACGAATCAGGAGCCGACAGAATGGATCACGGCGGGCACGGCATGACCATGGATCTGCCGCCGTTCACGCTGGGACGGGGTCTTCAGTGGTCGGCGGACCCGTTCTTTCTCGTCGCCTGTCTGGTGGGGCTGGGGCTCTACGGCTGGGGGGTCGTGCGGCTGCGGCGGCGCGGGGACTCGTGGTCGTGGGGGCGGACCGTCTCGTACGTCCTCGGGGTGCTGTCCATCGGGCTCATGATGTGCACCAGGTTGAACGACTACGGCATGGTCATGTTCAGCGTGCACATGGTGCAGCACATGGTGATCAGCATGCTGTCGCCGATCCTGATCCTGCTCGGTGCCCCGGTCACGCTCGCGCTGCGCGCGCTGCCGGCGACGGGGCGCGGCCGCAAGGGGCCGCGTGAGCTGCTGCTGATGCTGCTGCACAGCCACTACATGCGGATCATCACCCACCCCGCGTTCACCATCCCGCTGTTCATCGCGAGCCTGTACGCGCTGTACTTCACCCCGATCTTCGACTTCCTGATGGGCTCCAAGACGGGGCACATCGCGATGATGGTGCACTTCCTCGCCGTCGGGGTGGTGTTCTTCTGGCCGATCATCGGCGTGGATCCGGGTCCGAACCGGCCGGGGTATCTGATGCGGATGCTGGAGCTGTTCGCGGGCATGCCGTTCCACGCGTTCTTCGGCATCGCGCTGATGATGGCGTCGACCCCGATGGTGGAGACGTTCAGGAACCCACCCGCCTCGCTCCACATCGACGCGCTGTCCGACCAGAACGCGGCCGGCGGCATCGCCTGGGCGTTCAGCGAGATTCCGTCCGTGCTGGTGCTGATCGCGCTGCTGTTCCAGTGGCACCGCTCCGAACAGCGGCAGGCCAAGCGCACGGACCGGGCCGCCGACCGGGACGGTGACAAGGAACTCGAGGCATACAACGCCTATTTGGCCTCATTGAACGCACGCGGGCGTTGAGGGCTTCTTCATTCAGTAGCATGAAGCGCGTTGGGGGAACCGCCGGGGGGAGCGGTGATGACACTTCGCGCATTTATGCAGAGGCTCACGAAAAAGATTGCGTGTCTGCTTGTTCTCGTTCTCGCGCTGAGCGGCTGCGACAGAAACGCACCCTTGCTGGTGGTCAAGGCGGTCGCCGCGGGCGTGCCCGCTCTCGCACCGTTCTTCGACGAGAACATCGGGCTCGGCAAGGACGCCACGATCCGCTCGCAGCCCGCGCGCGGCAGCCTGCAGCAGGGTGACACGCCAGGTCTGTACGGGGGCACGAAGCAGCCGACGATCTGCGACGTGGACAAGCTCGAGCGATTCCTCACCGATCCCAGGAATCACAAGAAGGCACAGGCGTGGGCCGATGTGCTGGAAATCGGCACCGATGAGATCCCGGAATACCTGGATCGACTCACACCAGTCCTGCTGCGTCACGACACTCTCGTGAAGAACCACGACTACAAGAAGGAAAAGGCCGTCCCGTACAACTCCCTGCTCCAGGCGGGAATCGCGATTCTCGTCGACGAACAGGGACTTCCGGCTGTGAAGTGTTCGTGTGGAAATCCACTGCGGCCCTTCGAGGGTGACACGAGCCGGATTTCCGTCGAGTTCGAGGACGGCAACAAGAAGTGGACGGGATACGAGCGTTCCTCCGTGGTGGCCGTACGACCGGCTCCGCGGACACTGGCACGGATCGCTCTCGTCGACGTCCAGGATCCCGACCGCGGCATCAACCGTCCGGTCGGCACGACGGGCAAGGACGACTCCACCTTCGACACCCGTAAGCGGCGCGCGGTGCCGAACCTCGCCGGGACGACGTTCGGGAAGGCCAGCCGGCAGCTCGCCGATGCGGGGCTGGCGGCCGGCTTCGACGGGAAGGGGCTGCCGCCGGACGGCGCCAAGGTCACGGCGACCGATCCGCCGGCGGGGACCGAGCTGGAATTCGGGCAGTACGTGATGCTCAGCGTGGCCGGAGGTACGTCCACCTCCGGAGGGGGGACCACGACCACTCCCCCGCCGCCGTCGGGATCCTCGCGGCCGACGACGACCACTACACCACCGTCCTCGTCGTCGTCCTCGTCACCCTCGTCACCCTCGTCGCCCTCGCCTGCCACGCCTCCGTCCTCGTCGAGCACCAAGCCCGGGGCCTCGTCCTCCCCGCCTTCGTCGAGTACGGCGCCCACCTCGGAGTCGCCGCCGAAGTCGAGCAGCCCGTCCAGCTCGGAGCCGGACCCACCGAGTTCACCGCCCAGCACCGATCCCACGACCAGCTCGCCTCCTCCGGAGGTGACCAGCACACCGCCGGAGGTCACGAGTCCGCCTCCGTCCAGCGAACCGGTCACCACCAGCGCGCCGCCGCCGACCAGCGAACCCGCGACCGGCGAACCGAGCACCAGCGCCACCACGTAGCGCCCCCGCAGAACCCGGGAGTCACCGGATGCCTTCAGGATCACCGACGTCGGGAGTGGGCCGGGTCATCGCCGGCCGTTACCTGCTGCTGAACCAGCTCGGCAGCGGAGGCATGGGCCATGTATGGCTCGCCCACGACCAGAGACTCGCCTGCGAGGTCGCGCTCAAGGAGATCGTGTTCCGTGATGCGGTCGAGGCGGACCACGAGCGGGAGCCCCGGGTCGCCCGCGCCCGCGCGGAGGCCCGGCACGCGGCCGGACTGCGCGGTCACCCCCATGTGGTGACCGTGCACGACGTGCTGGAGCACGAGGGGCTGCCGTGGATCGTCATGGAGTACGTGGCGGGCGCCATCGACCTGAAGGAGCTCGTCGAGACGCGCGGCCCGCTCGCGCCCGCGGAGTGCGCCCGCATCGGGCTCGCCGTACTGGACGCACTGACCGCCGGGCACGACCGGGGCGTCATGCACCGGGACGTGAAGCCGGCGAACATCCTGCTCGCGCCGGACCGCACCGGATCGCCGTACGGACGCGTCCTGCTCACCGACTACGGCATCTCCGTGCAGCCGGACGCCGGTGAGACGCGGTACACGCTGGCGTCCGTACTGGTGGGCACGGCGGGCTATCTGGCCCCGGAGCGGGCCACGGGCGGGTCGCCCACTCCGGCCGCCGACCTGTTCTCGCTGGGCTGCACGCTGTACCACTCCGTCGAGGGCCTGAGCCCCTTCGAGCGCGCGTCGCACCTCGCCGAGGTGACCGCGGTGGTCATGGAGGAGCCGCGGCCCGCCGTGCGCGCCGGTGCCCTGGGGCCCGTCTTACAGGCGCTGCTCGCGAAGGATCCGGGGCAACGGCTGTCGGCGGTGGAGGCGGAGGCCGCGCTGTCGCGGATCATCACGCCGCAGCCCGAGGCGTACGCCCGGACACAGACGGACATCGGATCGCAGCCGCCCTGGGCGGGGATGCAGGCGCCACCGCCTCCGAGCCCGCAGGGATTCGGGCCGGCCCAGGTTCCCCACGGATTCGGGCCGCCGCCGCAGCCCGCGCCGCCCGCACCCGGTCGACGGCGGCGCGAACGCCCCCATGCCCTGCGGGCCGCCATCGCCTGCGGTCTCGGGCTGGTGCTCGCCCTGGGTGGCGTCTGGTACGCCATGGCCAACCGGTCGACGGAGGAGACGGAGGGGAGCGAGGAGCAGCCGTACGGCGACACGATCGGGCTCGCCAAGCCGCTCAAGGACGGCGACTGCGTCCTCGCCGACTGGCCCGGCACCCGGTTCGAGGGCACGCCCCGGCTGTCGCTGGACCCCACCTGCGGGGTGGACAGGGCACCGGACGGGCAGGTCATGGCGTTCGTCGAGACCGCGTCGGCTGACGAGGCGCGGCGGCTGGGGCCGGGCCTGTGCGAGGAGCGGACGCGGGACATCCGGGACCGGCTCGCGGATGTGCACAGCTTCGCCGTCGCGCCCGGAGACGGCGGGTTCGAGGCCGCGGGACGGCGTACGGCCTGTCTGGTGCTGGGCAGGAACGGGCCGGTGTACGGGCCGCTCGGCACCCACCGCAAGCTCGGTTCGGGCTTCGCGGACACGGCGACCATGCAGCGGCGGGACTGTCTGGACGTCCGCACGAACAGGGACGCCCGGCTGGCCTCCTGCGAGGGTTCGTACGACGAGCAGGTGCTCGGATTCACCCAACTGGACGAGGACGCCACGCTCGCCGAGGCGCGCACCGAGTCGGACACGGCGTGCGGCCGTGAGGTGCCCCCGGGCGACTACGGCTTCGATCCGTCCGTCTACACGGCGGGCTCCTGGACGAGCGCCGGCCCCTGGAAGAACGGCACGCATTTCGTCGTGTGCACCGTCCGGAGGCAGAACGGGGGCACCATGGAGGGGGACGAACCATGAGGAGGGTGTTGCGATGCCCGGTTCTACGGACAGTTCTACCAAGGCGATGGGGGTGCTCACCGTCGGCGGACTCGTCGCGGTGACGGCCTACACGGTGGCGCTCGGCAGCAATGGCTGGCTGTGGTTCGGCTGGGTCGTGCTGGGACTGCTCACCCTCGGGATGGTGGCCACACGCAGCACATGACGCCTAGGGCCGGTCGGTGAGGCGGCCCGCCGAGTGCACCCCCGGCTGGTACTTCGGCAGCCGGGCGGTGATCTTCATGCCCGCTCCTACGGCGGTCTCGATGACGAGGCCGTAGTCGTCGCCGTAGACCTGGCGCAGCCGGTCGTCGACGTTGGACAGGCCGATGCCGCCCGACGGGCTGACCTCACCGGCGAGGATGCGGCGCAGCACGGCGGGGTCCATTCCCGCGCCGTCGTCCTCGATCACGACCAGTGCCTCGGCACCCGCGTCCTGTGCGGTGATGCTGATGCGGCTCTTGCCTGTCACGACCGCCTTGCCCTCCAGGCCGTGCTTGACGGCGTTCTCGACGAGCGGCTGGAGGCAGAGGAAGGGCAGGGTGACCGGCAGCACCTCGGGGGCGATCTGCAGGGTGACGGAGAGGCGGTCGCCGAAGCGTGCGCGGACCAGCGCCAGGTAGTGGTCGATGGCGTGGAGTTCGTCGGCGAGGGTGGTGAAGTCGCCGTGCCGGCGGAACGAGTAGCGGGTGAAGTCGGCGAACTCCAGGAGCAGTTCGCGGGCGCGCTCGGGGTCGGTGCGGACGAACGAGGCGATCACCGCCAGCGAGTTGAAGATGAAGTGCGGGGAGATCTGGGCGCGCAAGGCCTTGATCTCGGCCTCGATGAGGCGGGTGCGGGACTGGTCGAGGTCCGCCAACTCCAGCTGGACGCTCACCCAGCGAGCGACCTCCCCGGCGGCCCGGACCAGGACGGCGGACTCACGGGGTGCGCAGGCGACCAGGGCGCCGTGGACGCGTTCGTCGACGGTGAGCGGGGCGACGACGGCCCAGCGCACCGGGCAGTCGGGGGTGTCGCACTCCAGCCGGAAAGCCTCGCCACGGCCGGTCTCCAGGGGGCCGGCGAGGCGATCCATGATCTCGGTGCGGTGATGACCGCCGACGCCGTCCCAGACCAGGACCTCCTTCTGGTCGGTCAGGCACAGCGCGTCCGTGCCGAGCAGCGTGCGCAGCCGTCGGGCCGACTTGCGGGCCGTCTCCTCCGTCAGGCCCGCCCTGAGTGGAGGCGCGGCGAGAGAGGCCGTGTGCAGGGTCTCGAAGGTCGCGTGTTCGACGGGCGTGCCGAGTCCGCCGAGGCTCTCCGGACGCGCCGTACGCCTGCCGAGCCAGAAGCCCGCCGCCAGCAGCGGAAGGATCGCCACGCACAGCCCGGCCAGGAATCCGCTCATGCCTTCACCTCCGCCCGCAGCTCCTCCGGCAGATGGAAGCGGGCCAGGATGGCCGCCGTCCCCGCCGGTACGCGCCCCGCGGTCGCCAGGGACACCAGCATCATGGTGAGGAAGCCCAGCGGCACCGACCAGAGCGCCGGCCAGGCGAGCAGGGCGTGCAGAGCGCCCGTCCTCGGGAAGCCCGCCATGGTGGCGGCCACGGCCACGAACGCGGAGCCGCCGCCGACCAGCATCCCGGCGGCCGCGCCCGGCGGGGTCAGCCGCCGCCACCAGATGCCGAGCACCAGCAACGGGCAGAAGGAGGAGGCGGAGACGGCGAAGGCCAGTCCGACGGCGTCCGCGACCGGCAGTCCGCCGACGATGACACTCGCGGCCAGCGGTACGGCCATGGCCAGCACGGTGCCGAGTCTGAAGTGCCGTACGCCGCGCGAGGGCAGGACGTCCTGCGTCAGCACGCCCGCCACGGCCATGGTCAGCCCCGAGGCCGTGGAGAGGAACGCGGCGAAGGCCCCGCCCGCCACCAGTGCGCCGAGCAGGTCGCCGCCGAGGCCGCCGATCATCCGCTCGGGCAGCAGCAGCACGGCGGCGTCCGCGTCGCCGGTGATGGTGAGTTCGGGGGCGTAGAGCCTGCCGAGGGCGCCGTAGACGGGCGGCAGGAGGTAGAAGCAGCCGATGAGGGCGAGCACGGCGACCGTGGTGCGGCGGGCGGCGACGCCGTGCGGGCTGGTGTAGAAGCGGACGACGACGTGTGGCAGACCCATGGTGCCGAGGAAGGTGGCGAGGATCAGTCCGTACGTCGCGTAGAGCGGGCGTTCCTCGCGGCCGGCGGCGAGGGAGGTCGACATGCCGCCGGTGCTGCTGCGCTCGGCGGCCGGGACGGTGGCGCCCTTGGCGAAGGTCAGCCGGGTGCCCCGCTCGATGTGGTGGGTGCCGGCGGGGAGTTCGAGCCGTTGGTCGTCGTGCGGCCGGCCGTCGACCGTGCCGCTCACCGTGACGGTCAGCGGTCGCTCCAGCTTCAGGTCGAGGCTGTCGTCGACGCGGACGACGCGCTGCTCGCGGAAGGTCACCGGTTCCTCGAAGGCGTGGCGGGGGGCACCGTCGCTCTGCCAGGCGAGGATCAGGAAGAGGGCGGGGACGAGCAGGGCGGTGAGTTTGAGCCAGTACTGGAAGGCCTGCACGAAGGTGATGCTGCGCATCCCGCCGGCGGCGACGGTGGCGACCACCACGGCCGCGACGATCACCCCGCCGAGCCACTGCGGCGCATCCGTCAGCACACTCAACGTCAGCCCCGCGCCCTGGAGTTGGGGCAGCAGGTACAGCCAGCCGACCCCGACGACGAAGGCGCCCGCCAGTCGCCGCACCGCCTGGGAGGCGAGGCGGGCCTCGGCGAAGTCGGGCAGCGTGTAGGCACCGGAGCGGCGCAGCGGAGCGGCGACGAACAGGAGCAGGACGAGATAGCCGGCCGTGTAGCCGACCGGGTACCAGAGCATGTCCGGGCCCTGGACCAGGACCAGCCCCGCGATGCCCAGGAAGGAGGCGGCGGAGAGGTACTCGCCGCTGATGGCGGCCGCGTTGAGGCGGGGGCCGACGGTGCGGGAGGCGACGTAGAAGTCGGAGGTGGTGCGGGAGATGCGCAGGCCGAAGGCGCCGACGAAGACGGTCGCGAGGACCACCAGGGCGACGGCCGGGACGGCGAAGCTGGAGTTCATCGGTTCTCGCCGTTCATCGGTCCTCGACCAGACGCACGAAGTCCCGTTCGTTGCGCTCGGCGCGCCCCACGTACCAGCGGGCGAGCAGCACCAGCGGGACGTAGAGGCCGAAGCCGAGGACCACCCATTCCAGGCGGCGGGCGTCGGGCATCGCCGCGAAGAGGAGCGGCAGTGGGCCGACGAGGAGGACGAGGAACGCGAACACCGCGAGGGCGGCGCGGAGTTGGGTGCGCATCAGGGAGCGGACGTAGGTGTGGCCGAGGGTGGTCTGCTCGTCGATCTCGGTGCGTGGGCGGTAGTAGCCGGAGGTCGGCCTGCTGCGGCGGGACGGGCCGGTGACGACGACGCGGCGCTCGGTGGGGTCCTGGTTCGGCACCGTCACGGCCTCCTCATCAGCAGGTCGCGCAGTTCGCGCGCGTGCCGGCGGCTGACCTGCAGCTCCTCGTCGCCGACCAGGACGCTCACCGTGCCCGCGTCCAGCCGGAGTTCGCCTACGTGGCGCAGGGCGACCAGGTGGCGGCGGTGGATGCGGACGAAGCCGCGGGAGCGCCAGCGCTCCTCCAGGGTGGACAGCGGGATCCGTACGAGGTGGCTGCCCTTGTCGGTGTGGAGGCGGGCGTAGTCGCCCTGGGCCTCGACGTGCGTGATGTCGTCGACGGAGACGAAGCGGGTCACGCCGCCGAGTTCGACGGGTATGTGGTCGGGGTCGGGTTCGTGCACGGGTATACGGGGGGTGTTGTCGGTGAGTTCGGCGGCCCGGCGGATCGCCTCCGCGAGGCGTTCCTTGCGGACGGGCTTGAGCACGTAGTCGACGGCTTTCAGGTCGAAGGCCTGGACGGCGAAGTCCTCGTGGGCGGTGACGAACACGACCAGCGGCGGCTTGGCGAACCCGGTGAGCAGTCTGGCCATGTCCAGTCCGTCGAGGCCGGGCATGTTGATGTCGAGGAAGACGACGTCGATCGCCTCGGGTCCGTTCGGCCCCGACTCCAGCGCGCGGTTGATACGGCGCAGCGCCTCGGTGGCGTCACCGGCCCCCTCCGCACTGCCGATCCGGGGATCGGCGTTGAGGAGGTAGAGCAGTTCCTCCAGCGAGGGGCGTTCGTCGTCGACAGCCAGGGCGCGCAGCATGAACCCGGAGTGTAGGAGTAATTCGTACGACTGGACACGTGGCCGTATGCACGTTCGCACTGGGTAGGGCGCCGACTGCGGGCTGGATACAGTGCGCGCATGAGCAGCACGCCCTCACCGTTCGACGAGACCGACCGGAAGATCATCACCGCGTTGATGGCGAACGCCAGGACGAGCTTCGCCGAGATCGGCGCGGTGGTGGGGCTGTCCGCGACGGCGGTCAAGCGGCGTGTGGACCGGATGCGGGACACCGGCGTGATCACCGGGTTCACGGCCACCGTGCAGCCCGCGGCACTGGGCTGGCGTACGGAGGCGTACGTCGAGGTGTACTGCGAGGGCGCGGCTCCGCCCCGGCGGCTCGCGGAGGTCGTCCGCAACCACCCCGAGATCACCGCGGCGATGACCGTGACCGGCGGGGCGGACGCGCTGCTGCACGTACGGGCACGGGACGTCGAGCACTTCGAGGAGGTGCTGGAGCGGATCCGGATCGAGCCGTTCATCCGGAAGACGATCAGCGTGATGGTGCTGTCCCATCTGATCCCGGAAAGCCCGGAGGCGGGTGCCAGCCAGCCCGCGCCGGAGGCCACGCCGGGGCACGCAGCAGACGTGCGCTGAGTCGGCGAAAGACGCAGCAATCCTGCGCGGACACGCAATTCTCATTGCTTGTCGGGCGTGACCGTCACTTCCTACCTTGGTGTCAACCCTCAGTCGACACCACAGGAAGCGGAGGAACCCCTCTGTGCCCGACTCCCGTGTGCCGCGCCGACGGCGTTTCCTCGTCTGCGAACCCAGACACTTCGCCGTGCAGTACGCGATCAATCCCTGGATGCATCCCGACACCCACGTCGACGTCGATCTGGCGCAGGAGCAGTGGCAGGCGCTGATCGACGCCTACCGCACGCACGGCCACGACGTCGACACCCTGGAGCCGGTCCCCGGTCTCCCGGACATGGTCTTCGCCGCGAACTCGGCGGTCGTCGTCGACGGCCGCGTCTTCGGCTCCCTCTTCCACGCGCCCGAGCGCCGCCCCGAGTCCACGCACTACGACACCTGGTTCAAGGCGGCGGGCTACGACGTCCACCGCCCCGAGTCGGTCTGCGAGGGCGAGGGCGATCTCGTCTGGACGGGCCGGTACGTGCTGGCCGGCACCGGGTTCCGGACGACCCGGGAGGCGCACCGCGAGGTGCAGGAGTTCTTCGGTCACCCGGTGATCAGCCTGACGCTGGTGGACCCGCACTTCTACCACCTGGACACGGCGCTGTTCGTGCTGGACGACGCCAACATCGTCTATTTCCCGGAGGCGTTCTCGCTGGGCAGCCGCGAGGTGCTGGCCCGGCTGTACCCGGACGCGGTGCTCGCGACCCGGGACGACGCGGTGGCGTTCGGCCTCAACTCCGTGTCCGACGGCCGCCATGTCTTCATCGCGCCGCAGGCCGAGGCGCTCGCCGCCCGCCTCGGCGAGCACGGCTATGTCCCCGTCCCCGTCGACCTGTCCGAGTTCCGGAAGGCCGGCGGCGGCATCAAGTGCTGCACTCAGGAGATCCGCCCATGACCGCTCCCGTACGCACTCGTACCTCCGCCGACCTCATCCACGCCGAGGAGCCGGTCCTCGCGCACAACTACCACCCGCTGCCCGTGGTCGTCGCCCGTGCCGAGGGCACCTGGGTGGAGGACGTGGAGGGCCGCCGCTATCTCGACATGCTGGCCGGGTACTCGGCCCTCAACTTCGGCCACCGGCACCCCGCGCTGATCGAGGCCGCGCATCGCCAACTGGACCGCCTGACCCTCACCTCCCGCGCCTTCCACAACGACAGGCTCGCCGAATTCGCCGAACGGCTCGCCGAGTTGACGGGCCTGGACATGGTGCTGCCGATGAACACGGGCGCGGAGGCGGTCGAGAGCGGCATCAAGGTGGCCCGTAAGTGGGCGTACGAGGTGAAGGGCGTCCCGGCCGACCAGGCGACGATCGTGGTCGCGGCGGAGAACTTCCACGGGCGTACGACGACGATCGTGTCGTTCTCCACGGACGAGACGGCTCGGGCGGGGTTCGGGCCGTTCACGCCGGGCTTCCGCATCGTGCCGTACAACGACCTGGCCGCGCTGGAGGCGGCGGTCGACGAGACGACGGCGGCGGTGCTGCTCGAGCCCATCCAGGGCGAGGCGGGGGTCGTCATCCCGGACGAGGGTTACCTGGCCGGGGTGCGCGAGCTGACCCGTCGCAAGGGGTGTCTGTTCATCGCGGACGAGATCCAGTCGGGGCTCGGGCGTACGGGTCGGACGCTCGCCGTCGAGCATGAGGGGGTCGTGCCGGACGTGCTGCTGCTGGGCAAGGCGCTGGGTGGGGGCATCGTGCCGGTGTCCGCGGTGGTGGCTCGGCGGGATGTGCTGGGGGTGCTGCGGCCGGGTGAGCACGGTTCGACTTTCGGTGGGAATCCGCTGGCCGCGGCGGTCGGTACGGCAGTGGTCGAGCTGCTGGAGACCGGTGAATTCCAGCGTCGGGCGGCCGAGTTGGGGGGCCTTCTGCGGGACGGGCTGGCGGAGCTGGTCGGTAAGGGTGTCGTCGGGTTCCGCTCTCGTGGGCTGTGGGCGGGGGTGGACATCGATCCCGCGATCGGTACGGGGCGTGCGGTGAGTGGGCGGCTGATGGAGGAGGGGGTGCTGGTGAAGGACACCCATGGGTCGACGATTCGGCTGGCGCCGCCGCTGACCATTACGGGGGAGGAGTTGCGGGCGGCGCTGGGGAGCTTGGAGAAGGTGCTGGTTCGGAGGGTGTGAGGCCCTGGGGTTTTCGCCCCCGCCGCCCCTTCCCATTCCCGTCCCTGGGGGCTGCCGCCCCCAGACCCCCGCTGTCGGCCTGAACGGCCTCGTCCTCAAACGCCGGACGGGCTGAAATCAGCCCCTCCGGCGTTTGAGGAGCGGGGGTCCAGGGGGCGGAGCCCCCTGGGGACGGGACGGGAAGGGCGGCGGGGGCGAGGACACCTCGGCGCTCACCGCACCACCGTCCGGGGTGAAGATGGGGTCAAGAGGTGGTAGACCACTCTCAGCGACAGAGAGGTCGGCCGTGGGCGCTCACGAGGAGCAGGACGTTGCCCGGCAGCGGTTCGACGTGGCCGATGCCGCGCCCCTGCTGCTCGACGCGCGGGGGGTGGTGACGAGCTGGACCCGTGACGCCGAGCGGCTGCTGGCGTATCCGGCCTCCGCGGTGGTGGGCAGGGAGGCCTCTGTCCTGCTGTCCGACGAGGACGCGCGGCGGCTGCCCGAGCTCGCCGAACGGTGCCGTGCCGACGGCGGTTGGGCCGGACTGCTGACCGCCCGGCGGGGGGACGGGCGTCCGGTGAGGGTGATGGTGCGGATCACCTCGGCGCTCGAGCCCACCGGTCCCTCGCGATGGCTCGTCCTGCTGTCGGAGATGGCCGGAGCACCCGGCTGGGACATGAGCCGCCCGGTGCTGGAGCAGATGGTCGCCCAGTCCCCGGTCGGCATAGCGATCGTGGACACCGACCTCCGTTTCGTCTGGTCGAACGACGCCCTGGCGAAGTTCGGCGGCGGTTCGCCGCGCCAGCGGCTGGGGCTGCGGCTGGCGGACGTCCAGCCGGGTATCGACACCGAGGGGATCGAGGCGCAGATGCGCCGGGTGCTGGCGACCGGCGAGCCGGTGGTGGGGTACGAGCATGTCGGCCAGGTCCGGTCCGCGCCGCTCCGGGAGACGGCGCACGTGCTGTCGTTCAGCCGGCTCGACGACGACCAGGGCCACCCGATGGGCGTGTACTACACCGTCGTGGACATCACCGAGCGGCACCGCGCCCGGCAGCGGCTGGCCCTGCTCGACCGGGCCGGCGAGTACATCGGCCGCACCCTGGACATCCAGCGGACCGCGCAGGAACTGGCCGACGTGGCCGTGCCGGCCCTCGCCGACTACGTCACCGTGGACCTGCTGGACTCGGTGCTGCGGGGAGCGGAACTCGCAGCGGGGCCGCCGAGCGAGACGGACCAGGTGCCGCTGCGCCGGGCCGGTCACCAGTCGGTGAACGAGAACGTCCCGGAGGCCGTGGTAGGCATCGGCAACGTGGCGGCCTACCGGCCGGACTCGCCCCCGCTCCGCGCCCTGACCACCGGCAGGCCCTGGTGCGAGGAGCGCCTCGACCCGCTGGCCGCGGAGTGGGCCACGGACATCCCCGGCGGCCGGCGGGCCACCTTCCTGGAGCTGGGCCTGCACAGCGTGATGATCGTGCCGATCCGCGCCGGGGGCGTCACGCTGGGCGTCACCACGTTCTTCCGGCGCCATCGGCAGGAGCCGTTCGACGAGGGCGACCTGAACCTGGCCGAGGACCTCGTCTCACGGGCGGCCGTCTGTGTGGACAACGCCCGGCGCTACACCCGTGAGCGCGACGCCGCGCTGGTCCTGCAGCGCAGTCTGCTCCCCCACCGGCTGCCCGAGCAGGACGCCGTGGAGGTGTCCGCCTGCTACCGGCCCGCCGACGAGCTGACCGGCCTGGGCGGGGACTGGTACGACCTCATCCCGCTGTCCGGCGCGCGCGTCGCCCTCGTGGTGGGCGAGGTGCCCGGTCACGGCATCAACGCCGCGGCGGCCATGGGCCGGCTGCGAACCGCCGTACGGACGCTCGCAGCCCTGGATCTGCCGCCCGAGGAGGTGCTCGGCCACCTCGACGACCTGGTCGCCCGCTCGGCCCGCGAGGAGGGCGTCGTGCCGGACGCCGAAGGGGCCGTGGGAGCCGACAGCTCGCAGCCGGTGGGGTCCGGCTGCGTGTACGTCGTCTACGACCCGGTCGACGGGCAGTGCACGATGGCCGCCGCGGGCCACCCGGCGCCCGCCGTCGTGCTGCCCGACGGCACGGTCGCCTTCGTGGACCTTCCGCAGGGGCCGCCGCTCGGTGTGGGCGGCCTGCCCTTCGAGTCGGTGGAGCTGGCCCTGGCGGAGGGCAGCACGCTCGCGTTGCACACCGACGGACTGCTGGCCCGCGGCGAGGAGTGGGCCCTGGACGCGGACCGGGACCGGCTGCGCCGGGCCCTGGAACTGTCCGCGGCCTCGCTCGACCTGCGCTGCCGGGCCGTGGTGGACGCGCTGGTCCCGGCCCGCCCGTACGACGACGTGGCCCTGCTGATGGCCCGCACCAGGCTCCTCGGTACGGAACAGGTCGCGGACTGGGACCTGCCTCCGGACCCGGCCGTCGTCGCCGACGCCCGCAAGGGAGCCGCCCGGCAGCTGACCGACTGGGGTCTGGAGGAGTTCGCCTTCACCACGGAACTGGTCGTCAGCGAGCTGGTCACCAACGCGATCCGGCACGCCGTAGGACCGATCCGGCTGCGCCTGATCAGGGAGCGGAACCTGATCTGCGAGGTCTTCGACGGCGGCGCGACCGCACCGCACCTGCGCCATCCCCGCACCACGGACGAGGGCGGCCGCGGGCTGCTGCTGGTCTCCCAGTTCGCCCAGCGGTGGGGCACCCGGTTCGTCCCCGAGGGGAAGATCATCTGGGCGGAGCAGTTCCTGGCGGATTCACCGGATTGATCTCCCTTCGTCCATACCGTGGGAAACTGGTGTGACCCCGGCGGTGCGGTGAGGCGGCAGCCATGACGGATACGGCGATCGACTACGCGGCGGTGTTCAAGGCCCTGCCCGGCATGGTGGCCCTGCTCACGCCCGACCTGGTGTTCGCGGACGCCAACGAGGAGTTCCTGCGCGTGGCCGGGCGCAAGCGCCAGGACCTCATCGCCCGCTTTCTGTTCGACGTCTTCCCCGACAACCCCAACGACTCCACCGCGACCGGCATGCGCGACCTGGAGGCCTCGCTGCGCCGCGTCCTCGCCACCGGCGAGCGCGACGCCATGGCCCTGCAGCGCTACGACGTCGAGTCGGTCGAGCGGCCCGGGGAGTGGGACGAACGCTACTGGAGCCCGTGCAACGCACCGGTGCTCGGACCGGACGGCGAGGTGGTGCTGCTGGTGCACCGGGTCGAGGAGGTCACCGAGCTGATCCGGGCCCGCGGCGGCCGGGGCGACGGCCGGACCCAGGTGCTGGAGGCCGAGCTGTACACCCGCGCCCGCGAGCTCCAGGAGCTCAACGAGCGGCTGCGCCGGGCCCACGCCCGTGAGCGCGAGGTGGCCCTGGCCCTCCAGAAGGCGATGCTGCCCGCCCACCGTCAGGTGGGACACCACCAGACGGCCGTGCGCTACCGGCCCGCGCTCGGCGCGCTGAACGTCTGCGGGGACTGGTACGACCTGATCGACCTGGTGGGCGGCGACCGCATCGGCGTGTCCGTCGGCGACGTGGTCGGGCACGGGCTGGAGGCCGCCGGTGTCATGGGCCAGCTGCGCAGCGCGCTCAGCGCCGCCTCCCGGGTCGCCGAGGGCCCGGCCCAGGCGCTGGAGGTCCTCGGGCGGTACTCCCACGTGGTCGACGGCGCCGAATCGTGCACCGCGGTGACCACCTTCATCGACTTCGACCACCACACCATCACCTACAGCAGCGCCGGGCACCCGCCGCCCGTCCTGCTCCACCCCGACGGCCGCGTCGAGTTCCTCGACCAGGCCACCGATCCACCGCTCGACGCCCGTCCCGTCCCGGTCCCCAGACCGCAGGCCGAGACCACGTACACGCCCGGCGCCACCCTCGTGCTCTACACCGACGGCCTGATCGAACGGCGCCACGAGGACATCGACACCGGGCTGGCCCGGCTCGCCGGCTCCCTCGCCCGGCATCGCGGAGCGGACCTCGAGTCCCTGGCGGACGCCGTACTGCTGGAGTTGCTGCCCCCGGGAGGTGCAACCGACGACACCGCACTGATCGTGGTACGCCTGTGAAGGGGCACGGCTCCTGTGGGTCGGCGTCCGGAATGCGCCACGGACCCCCGCCGAGCTGCCGGGCCCGGTTCCGGCGGGGACCGGCTGCCCCTACACTGACACCCCCGCCGCACGCCGGTTGACCTGCCAGAACGCCCAGTTGAGCCGATCCGCCAGAGTGAGGAGCGCCCCCTCTTGTTCTACTACCTGCTCAAATACGTGCTGTTGGGGCCGCTGCTGAGACTGGTCTTCCGGCCTCGAATAGAAGGCCTCGAACACGTACCGGCCTCGGGCGCGGCCATCGTGGCGGGCAACCATCTCTCGTTCTCGGACCACTTCCTGATGCCCGCGATCCTCAAGCGCCGCATCACTTTCCTGGCGAAGGCCGAGTACTTCACCGGGCCCGGCCTCAAGGGCCGGCTGACGGCGTTCTTCTTCCGCAGCGCCGGGCAGATCCCGGTCGACCGCTCCGGCAAGGAGGCGGGTCAGGCCGCCATTCGCGAGGGGCTCGGGGTGCTGCGCAAGGACGAGCTCCTCGGCATCTATCCGGAGGGCACGCGCTCCCACGACGGCCGGCTCTACAAGGGCAAGGTCGGCGTCGCGGTGATGGCGCTCAAGGCCCAGGTCCCGGTCATTCCCTGCGCGATGATCGGCACCTTCGAGGCGCAGCCGCCGGGCAAGAAGATCCCGAACATCCACCCCGTGGTGATCCGCTTCGGCAAGCCCCTCGACTTCTCCCGCTATGCCGGCATGGAGAACGAGAAGGCGATCCTGCGCGCCATCACCGACGAGCTCATGTACGCCATTCTGATGCTCTCCGAGCAGGAGTACGTCGACGAGTACGCGGCCGTGGCCAAGGCGGCCGAGGCCGCCGCGCGCAAGGAGAAGGCACGCAAGCTCCCCCGGATGCCGCTGAGTTGAGCTCTGCTTCCGGGCTCTGCTTTCGGCAGAGCGGCCTGCGCCGGACCGCTCTCGCGGCTTAGCGTCGTCGCATGAGACGTGCTGTGGTGGTCGGAGCGACGGGACAGATCGGACGGGCGGCCGTGGGTGCGCTGGCCCGGGACGGGTGGGAGGTGACCGCCGTCTCGCGCGGCGGCGGACGGGACGAGGGCTGGCCCGAGGACGTGCGGGTCGCGGCGGCCGACCGGGAGGACGACGGGGCGCTGGCCGGCCTGGTCGGGGACGGCTGTGACGTGCTGGTGGACATGGTGGCCTACGGGGCGTCGCACGCACGGCAGTTGGGCTCGCTCGCCGACCGCCTCGGCTCGGCCGTGGTGATCTCCAGCCTTTCGGTGTACGAGGACGACAAGGGCCGGAACTTCGACACGCAGAGCGAGCCGAACGGTTTCCCCGAGTACCCGGTGCCGATCACGGAGGACCAGCGGACGATCCCGCCGGGCGAGGCGTCGTACAGCACCCGCAAGGCCGTACTCGAGCGCGAACTCCTCGCCCTGGGCGCGGAGTTGCCGACCACTCTCCTGCGGGCCGGCGCGATCCACGGGCCGCACTGCCTGACCCCGCGCGAGCTGTACTTCGTCAAGCGCAACCTGGACGGCCGGCCCCGGCGCATCCTCGCGTTCGGCGGCGAGAGCCGTTTCCACCCGGCGAGCGTGCACAACATCGCGGAGTTGATCCGGCTGGCGGCCGCGCAGCCCGGCACCCGGGCCCTCAACGCCGTCGATCCGGAGGCTCCGACGGTGGCGGAGATCGCCGGCGCGATCGACGCCGTGATGGGGGTCGAGACCGAGAGCGTGCTGCTGGACGGTCCGCCGCCCTCACCGGTCGTGGGTGACACGCCGTGGTCGGTGCCGGTGCCGGTGGTGTGCGACATGGCCGCCGCAGAGCGGGAGTTGGGGTACCGCCCGGTGGTCCGGTACGCGGAGTCGCTGCCGGAGACCGTCGCCTGGATCGAGGGGCGGCTGGCCGGACGGGACTGGCGGGAGGCGTACCCGGAGATGTTCGAGGCGTACGGCGACCTCTTCGACTATGCGGCGGAGGACGCGTTCCTCAGCGCGTGAGCCTCAACTCACAGGAAAGGGGCGGCCGTTGGCTGCGGCCGCCCCCTTCTCCGTCGTACGACTCGCGCCTTACGGCTGCGGCGTGGCGTGCGGCGCGCACGTCACGTCGGTGGCGTCCAGCTTGCCGGTGAGCAGGTAGGTGTCCACCCGCTGGTTGATGCACGGGTTGACCAGGCTGGTCACGCCGTGGGAGCCCGCGTCCTTCTCGGTGATCAGGCGGGAGCCCTTGAAGCGCTTGTGCAGTTCGACGGCGCCTCCGTACGGCGTGGCGGCGTCACGCTCGGACTGCACGATCAGCACGCCCGGCAGACCCGTGCCCGTCTTGACGTTCACGGGGGTCTGCTGCTTGACCGGCCAGGTGGCGCAGGGCAGGTTCATCCAGGCGTTGGCCCAGGTCAGGAAGGGGTAGTCCTGGTGCAGGCGGGTGTTGTCCCGGTCCCACTTCTTCCAGCTGGTGGGCCACTTGGCGTCGGTGCACTCGACGGCCGTGTAGACGGCGTTGCCGTTCTCCGAGGCGATGTTGCCCGCGGTGTCGGACAGGTCGGGGGCGGCCGCGTCGACGAGCGCCTGGGTGTCGCCGGCGACGTACTTGCTGAACACGGTGGCGACCGGGATCCAGGAGGAGTCGTAGTACGGCGCGCCCTGGAAGAAGCCGATCAGCTCGGCCGGGCCGACGACCCCGCCGATGGGGTTCTTCTTGGCGGTGGCGCGCAGTTCGAGCCACTTCGCCTGCACGGCGTCACGCGTCGTGCCGAGGTGGAAGACGGCGTCGTTGGCGGCGACCCAGTCCTCCCAGTCCTTCCAGCGGCCCTCGAAGGCGACGTCCTGGTCGAGGTTGGCCTCGTACCAGATCTTCTCCCGGGACGGGTTGACGACACTGTCGACGACCATGCGTCGGACGTGCCCCGGGAAGAGCGTGCCGTAGACGGCGCCGAGGTAGGTGCCGTAGGAGACGCCGAGGTAGTTGAGCTTCTTCTCGCCGAGCGCGGCGCGGATGACGTCCAGGTCGCGCGCGGTGTTCGGCGTGGTCATGTACGGCAGCATCTCGCCGCTGCGCTCGTAGCAGCCCTCGGCGTACTCACGGGCCAGCTTGCGCTGGGCCAGCTTGTCGGCCTCGGAGTCGGGCACCGGGTCGGCCTTGGGCGCCTTCACGAACTCCTGCGGGTCGACGCAGGAGATGGGCGCGGAGTGGCCGACACCGCGCGGGTCGAAGCCCACGAAGTCGTACGCCTTGGACGTGTTGACCCACACCGGCGCCTTGGTCGTGACGCGGCGCGGGAAGCGCAGACCGGAGCCGCCCGGTCCGCCGGGGTTGTAGATGAGCGCGCCCTGGCGCTCCTCCTTGGTCCCGGTGTTGCCGATGCGGTCGACGGCGAGCTTGATCTGCTTGCCGTACGGCTTCGCGTAGTTGAGCGGCACGGTGACATAGCCGCACTGGATCGGCTTCTCCAGACCCCAGTCGGCCGGACAGTCCTGCCAGTCGATGCCCGCCTTCGCGGCGCGTGCGGCGGCTGTCGCGGCGCCGACCGCCTCGCGGTCCTGCCCGTGCCGGGCGGCCACGCTCGCGCTCGCACTGGCCGAGGGCGCCGCGACGGCGCCGGCTATCAGCGTCGCCGTGACGAGCACTCCGGCCGAACCGAGTGCCGTTGCACGCCACTTCGGTCTCGTATCCCTCAAGGGGGACCTCCCCGTACGTAGTTCCGATTGGTACGGGGATCCTCGTGGCTGTGAGCTCCCTGAGAACAGGGGGCGTTGACCTTCTTTGCCAATCCGATAAACGGAAAGGGTCGTTCGCTCGGCGGACTACGGCCCGAGGGACTCCAATGCCTCGTCCAGCACCCGGCGCAAGAGCAGCGCGTCCGCGGCCACCGCGGTGACGAGTACGGCCGGCCCGGCGAGGGGCATGACCGCGGCGCCCTCCCCCAGCACCTGCGCCGCCACCGGCTCCGCCACGAACTCCGGGCGTACGACGATGACCTGACCGACGGCCCGATGCCCCGCGAGCACGGCCGGACCGTCCCAGCCGCCCGGTGCCCCGGGCCCGCAGGCCAGCTCCTGGTCGAGCAGGGTCCTCCCCGCAACACGCACCACAAGCCGACTGCTCAGCCGCCCGGGCTCCTCGCGCACCCGCCCGAGCACCTGCTCCTCACGCAGGACGAGCCGGGAGGTGGCCCCCAGGTCGACGTGCGTGGTCACACACAGTTCACTGCCACCCGCGGAGATCAACTGCTCGGGCAGCCAGTGCAGTTCGGCCCCGTCGGCGACGGTGAGCCGCACGTCGTAACGGGCCTCGCCCTTGGCCTGTCCCGGCAGAGCGATGGTGGCGGCGGCCGACCCGACACGCAGCCGGGCACCGGCCTGCACGTCCGTTTCGACGGTGAAGTGGTCACCGCCGAGCGGCCCGCTCATCGCGCCGACGAGCATCACCCGCGCCTCGCTGCCACTCCCCCGGGTCCGCCGCAGGGCCAGCGGCCCGTCACCCTCCAGAACGGGCAGCGCCGTACCGCCACGTCCGTCCTCGCGAGCCACGATCCGAGCGGTGGCCCGCACCCCGCTCACGATCACGCCGTCCACGCGGCGTGCTGCGCCCGCACCCAGCCGGCGACGTCCGCGACGCCGGTCCCGCTCCTGAGCGACTGGAACACAACCGGCAGTTCGGCCCGCTGAGCCTTCGCGTCGGCCGCCATCCGTGCCAGGTCGGAACCGACGTACGGCGCGAGGTCGGTCTTGTTGACGACGAGCAGGTCGGCCGTGGTGACCCCCGGCCCGCCCTTGCGCGGAATGTCGTCCCCACCGGCCACGTCGATCACGAAGATCTGCGCGTCGACGAGCCCCTTGGAGAAGGTGGCGGTGAGATTGTCACCACCGGACTCGACGAGAATCAGATCCAGCGGCCCGACCTCGTCCTCCAGATCCTCGACCGCCTCGAGGTTGGCGGAGATGTCGTCCCGGATCGCGGTGTGCGGGCAGGCCCCGGTCTCCACGGCCGTGATCCGCTCGGGCGGCAACACGGCCTCCCGCAGCAGGAACTCGGCGTCCTCGCGGGTGTAGATGTCGTTGGTCACGACAGCGAGGGACAGCTCATCGCGCAGCGCCTGACACAGCGCGGCAACGGTCGCGGTCTTCCCGGACCCGACGGGCCCGCCGAGCCCGATACGCAGGGCACGACGCGAGCCGTCGGGACGCCGGGCGTCGGCGCTGACGGCGGATGCGCCCTCGTGGGAGTGGTCAAGATGCATAAGAAACGGCTCCATGTATTCAGCCCGTCCGGCGTTTGAGGACGAGGCCCTTCGGGCCGAAGCGGGGGTCTGGGGGCGGCAGCCCCCAGGGACGGGAAGGGAAGGGGCGGCGGGGGCGACTGTATCCATCAGCGGCTCCGCCGCGGGCTCCTAGGACGCGAAGAGACGCACGGGCCAGGCCGCATGCACCTCGGCAGAGATCTCCAACAGCGGAGCCGAAGCCGCAGGCAGCGCATCGACCCCTGTGTCGACCACCTCCCGAGCCGCCTCCACCGCCTGATCCGCGACGCGATCGAGCTCTGGCGCCAGCCGAGCCAGTACGGCCGTGGCGTCGAAGGGGTCGAGGCTCAGCAACCGCACCGTCGCACTCGCAGGCCCACTGACACTCTCGTACGCCGCGCAGTGAGCCGCGTCCTCGGCCCCCAGCCCGGCCGCCCGAGCAGCAAGGCCGAGCACCACCGGCTGATGCGCCCCCTTGGGAAACTCCCGTGCCAGGGCGTCGAGTTCCCCCGAGGGCCAGGTCGCCCGGGCGGCCCGCATCAACTGCCGCCCGAGCTTCCGTGCGGCAACCCGCAATGCGGGCGACGGCGTCCGCGCATCCGCAGCCGCGTCCAGCTCCACCGGATCCACGCCGAGCGCCGCCGCCGCGGCCAGCGCGGCGGCGACCCGCCCCGCCGTGTGCAGCCGCCCCCGGCAGAAGTCCTCCAGACTCGCGGCCCCGGTGATCCGCCCCGCCTTCACGGCCGCCTCGGCCCCGCCGGAGTGCGCGTGCCCTCCGGCGGGAAACCGACCGTCGGCCAGAACGAGAAGTGCAGCCCGCGACATCAGCACCACGCCATCAGAAGAGGAAGTACCGCTGGGCCATGGGCAGTTCGGCCGCAGGCGTCGCTTCGACGAGCTCCCCGTCGATGTGCACGGCGAAGCTGTCCGGATCGACCCGCACCTCGGGCCGCGCGTCGTTCTCCCGCATGTCGGCCTTGGTGACCCCGCGCGTGGACTCGATGGCGACGAAGCGCTTCCCCAGCTGGAGCCGCTCGGGCAGCCCGTCCTCGATGGCGAGCGGCGCCACGAAGTTGAAGGAGTTGGAGGCAGGCGCCCGCCCGATCGCCCCGTACATCGGCCGCGGCAGGATCGGCTGCGGCGTCGGGATCGACGCGTTCGCGTCGCCCATCTGCGCGTACGCGATCTGCCCGCCCTTGATGACGAGATGCGGCTTGACCCCGAAGAACGCCGGCTCCCACAGCACCAGGTCGGCGAGCTTGCCGGTCTCCACGGACCCGATTTCCTGAGCCAGACCCTGGGCAAGAGCCGGATTGATCGTGTACTTGGCGACGTACCGCCGCACCCGCCGGTTGTCCGCACGCCCGTCACCGGGCAGCGCTCCCCGCCGCCGCTTCATCACGTGCGCGGTCTGCCAGGTCCGCAGGATGACCTCGCCGACCCGGCCCATGGCCTGGGCGTCGGACGAGATGATCGAGATCGCGCCCAGGTCGTGGAGTATGTCCTCCGCACCGATCGTCGACGGCCGGATCCGGGACTCGGCGAAGGCCAGGTCCTCCGGCACCGCCGGGTTCAGGTGGTGGCACACCATCAGCATGTCGAGGTGTTCCTCGGCGGTGTTGACGGTGTACGGCCGGGTCGGGTTGGTGGAGCTCGGCAGCACGTGCGGCTCGGAGACCACGGTCATGATGTCCGGCGCGTGCCCGCCGCCCGCACCCTCGGTGTGGTACGCGTGGATGCCCCGTCCGGCGATCGCGGCGAGCGTGTCACCGACGAACCCGGCCTCGTTCAGCGTGTCCGTGTGGATGGCGACCTGGATACCCGTGCGGTCGGCGACGGTCAGCGAGGCGTCGATGACAGCCGGGGTCGACCCCCAGTCCTCGTGGAGCTTCAGCCCCAGGGCTCCCCCACGGATCTGGGACAGCATCGCCTCGTGGGAGACCGTGTTGCCCTTGCCGAGGAAGCCGATGTTGAGCGGGTACTGCTCCATCGCCTCCAGCATCCGGGCCAGGTGCCAGGGGCCGGGCGTCACAGTGGTCGCCTTCGAGCCCTCGGCCGGTCCGGTGCCGCCGCCGACCAGGGTGGTGACACCGGCGGACAGCGCCTCGTCGGCGATCTGCGGGCAGATGAAGTGGACGTGCGCGTCGACGGCACCGGCGGTCAGGATCCGCCCGTTGCCGGCGATGACCTCCGTCTCGGGGCCGATGACGAGGTCCGGGTGCACCCCGTCCATCGTGTCGGGGTTGCCTGCCTTGCCGATGGCGGTGATCCGGCCGTCGCGTATGCCGACGTCGGCCTTGACGATCCCCCAGTGGTCGATGATGACCGCGCCCGTGATGATCGTGTCCGGGGTGCCGTCTGCGCGCGTAGCACGGGCCTGGCCCATGGACTCGCGGATGACCTTGCCCCCGCCGAACACGGCCTCGTCACCGGCGAGTCCGGGCCCGCCGGAACGATCCTCCTCGATCTCGACGATCAGGTCGGTGTCGGCGAGCCGGATGCGGTCGCCGGTCGTCGGGCCGAACAGGTCGGCGTACGCGGCACGCGAGATCTCAGGCATCGAGGGCACCTCCGGTCTCCCCACGCAGACCGGGCACGACACGGGCGCCGGCGAGGGGGACGAGTTCGACGTCGACGGGGATCCCGGGCTCGAAGCGCACGGCGGTGCCGGCGGCGACGTTCAGCCGCTTGCCGCGCGCGGCGGCACGGTCGAACTCCAGGCCGGGGTTGGCCTCGGCGAAGTGGTAGTGGGAGCCGACCTGGACGGGCCGGTCGGCGGCGTTGAGGACGGTCAGCCGGGTGACCTCACGGCCCTCGTTGTAGGCAATCGGCCCGTCGCCGAACAGGATCTCTCCGGGAATCATCGACGGCCCCCTCAGACGATCGGGTCGTGGACGGTGACGAGCTTGGTGCCGTCCGGGAAGGTCGCCTCGACCTGGACGTCGTGGATCATCTCGGGGATGCCCTCCATGACGTCGTCCCGCGTGAGCAGCTTGCGCCCGGAGGCCATGAGCTCGGCGACGGTACGGCCGTCACGCGCGCCCTCGAGGATGTGCGACGTGATGAGGGCGACCGCCTCGGGGTGGTTCAGCTTGAGCCCACGGGCCCGGCGCTTCTCGGCCACGTCGGCCGCCACATGGATCAGCAGCCTCTCTTGCTCGTGCGGGGTCAGTTGCACGTCCCACCTCACAGTCCTCGCTCCGGACCGTGCGGGGTCCGGTTGCCGCAGCCCCGGGGCAAAGTCCCTGGTGGCGTGGATCGGCAGGCTAGTTGGACCGAGTTTCAAGCAAGTTAACCGAGCTGTGATGCTTTCAGGCCCCGGTGCGCGTGTCCTGCATGCTCATCAACGCCCGTAGACCGTCCTGGAGGATCTCGACCGGGGCGGGCCCGAAGAGGGACTGCTGCGCGAGGAAGCCCAGCACGGCGGCGATCATCGTGCGGGCCACATGGTCCGGGACGATGTCCGCCCGCATCATCCCGGCATCCTGGTATCCCTCGACGATCCGCCCCCACGCCGCGCGCACGTTGCCGTATCCCTCGGCCAGGACCGCCGCCAGCACCGGGTTGCGCGGGATCTCCGACCACACCTGGACGACCAGCCGCGGGAAGGCGGGAACGCCGTCGAGGGTGAGGTTCCCCCGCAGGGCGAGGGTCCGGCTCAGGACGCCGGCCACGAGGCTGTCGGGCGGCGGGGGCGGGCTCTGCAGGGCCGCCGCCTCGAAGGCCGCGCGCACCTCTCCGAGCACCTCCTGGACGATCGCGGCGATCAGCTCCTCCTTGCCGCTGAAGTAGCGGTACACCGCCCCTGCCGAGAGGTCGGCCTCCTTCAGCACGTCCTGCATCGACGTGGCGTGGAAGCCGTTGCGGGCGAAGCAGAGCGCGGCGGCGTCGAGGATCTGCCGGCGGCGGGCGTCGAGGTGGGCCTGGGATACGCGTGCCATGACCCACAAAGTAAAACGAACATTCCTTCTTGACAAGGCGCACGGGTCGCAGGACGGTGGGAGCACCGTAAAACGAACGATCCTTCTTTTTGGTTGCCAACCCGGAAGGGACCCGCAATGTCCACCGCCTCCGCAGCCCCCACCGGGAACGCCCGCCGCATGATCGCGGTCGTCGTCCTCGTCCCGGTCCTCGCGGCGCTCGCTCTCTGGGCCTTCGCCTGGCCCGCCGCCCGCAGCGCGCCCCGCGACCTGCCGCTCGGCGTGGCCGGACCCGCCGCCGCGACGGCCCAGGCGGAGAAGCAGCTGACGCAGCGGGAGGGCGCGTTCGAGATCCACCACTACGCGGACGAGGCCGCCGCCCGGGCCGCCATCGAGGACCGGACCGTATACGGCGCGGTCGTCGTCACCGCCCAGGGTCCCGAGCTGCTGACCGCGTCCGCCGCGAGCCCGGTCGTCGCCCAGCTGCTGCAGGCTGCGGTGGCCGAGCGGGCGGCCGCCGAGGGCACACAGGTCAGGACGGTCGACGTCGTCGCCGCCCCGAAGGCGGACCCGCGCGGAGCCACCTTGAACGCCAGCGTTCTGCCGCTGGCCCTGGCCGGGATCGCGGCGGGCGCGGTGGTGACGCTGGCCGGGCTGCGCGGGACGCGTGCCGTGGTCGCCCTGGTCGGCGCCTCCGCACTGGTCGGCGTGGCCGCGGCCGGCATCGCGGACAGTTGGCTCGGGGTCATCGCGGGCGACTGGTGGGCGGAGGCCGGGGTGTTCGGCCTGGCGACGCTGGCGGTGAGCGGCGCCGTCGCCGGTCTCGCCGCCCTGGTCGGCGCGGCCGGCGTCGGGATCGCCTCGGGCGTCATCATGCTGTTCGGCAACCCGTTCTCCGGGGCGACCTCCGCGCCGCAGATGCTGCCCGAGCCGGTCGGCACGATCGGCCAGTGGCTGCCGCCGGGCGCGAGCGCGACCCTGCTGCGCTCGGTGGCCTACTTCGACGGCGCGGCGGCGACCGGTCCCGTCCTGACGCTCACCTGGTGGGCGGCGCTGAGCCTGGGCGCCGTACTGCTCGGCAACGCGCTCAAGGCGCGGGCGAAGAGCACCGGGCCCGCCGCAGCCGAGCGGGAGCTCGCACCCGTCGGCTGACGACCGGCCGGTCGCACCGTGCACCCCCGCTGCAGCGGGGGTGCACGGTCTTTTCGCGTCTACGGCCTTTTCGCGCCTACGAGCTTTGGGCGCCCTACGAGGGACCGGCCCCCCGGTGATGCGCCGCGATGCCGAAGCGCTGCGGTTCGCGGGGAGCGGACGCGACCTCGCGCACGGCCGAGACCGCGCTGATCACCTGATCCTCGACGGCGGGCTCCTGGAGCTCCTCCAGCCGTTCGAGGTCGGCGGCGGAGACCAGGGCGACGAGGGGCTTGCCGTGCCGTGTCACGACGACGCGCTCACCGCCGTACACCACCCGGTTGATCAGGTCGGCGAGCTCAGCCCTGGCTTGCGTCACCGGAATCTCGTAGGCCATACCCCCATCATAACGTCACGTACGTCCTGTACATTTTTTACAGACGCCGAAGGAGGGGTACCCATGACCCGACCGACCGCCCGCCACGTCCTGCCCGAGTTCCACGAACGCACGAGCTCCGGGCACAGGACGATGGATCCGTACTCGAAGCTGCTGGAGGAGCGGATCGTCTTCCTGGGGACGCAGATCGACGACACGTCGGCGAACGACCTGATGGCGCAGTTCATGTACCTCGAGCACCAGGCCCCGGACCGGGACATCGCGCTCTACATCAACTCCCCCGGCGGCTCGTTCAGCGCGATGACGGCGATCTACGACACCATGCAGTACGTCGGTTGCGACGTGGAGACGACGTGCCTCGGCCAGGCCGGCTCCGCCGCCGCGGTGCTGCTCGCGGCCGGCACCCCGGGCAAGCGTTCGTTGCTGCCGGGTGCGCGCGTGACGATCCATCAGCCCTCGCTGCCCGAGCCGGTACAGGGGCAGGCCAGCGATCTCGCCATCCAGGCCGACGAGTTGACGCGGATCCGGGCCCGTCTGGAGGAGCTGCTCGTGCGGCACACGGGCCGCAGTCCCGAGCAGGTGAGTGCCGACATCGAGCGGGACAAGTTCCTGGACGCGCAGGAGGCGCTGGACTACGGGCTGGCGGACCGGATCATCCCGAGCCGCAGGGCGTCGCACCCCACGCCCGGCGCGAGGTGATGTGCCGATGGTGCCGGACCTTCCACCCCTGCCCGCCCTCACGCGCGCCGAGGGCGAGTTGATCGACCGTTACCTCGACGCGGCCGACCTCCTCGGCCGGATCAACCCGGCTCGGCACGGGGACACGTACCGCGGACTGCGCGCGGCCCAGGCACTGGTGGCCAAGGCGACCGAACTGCGCGACGCGCTGGCCCTCATGCACCGGCGGGGCGAGAACGAACTGCATGCCGCCACCCTGGCGCGGGCCCTGCGGGTCCTGGACGGCGAGCGGCGTACGGCCCGGGTCACCGTGCCGCCCCACGCCGACAGTTGAGGCAGACACGGGCAGACACGGGCGGTCCGGGCGACCCGTCGGCCTGACGGAGCGTCCGGACCGGCGTTGAAACGGACCGAACGGGGTACCGCCGATCGGCGTAGTCCCGGCTCCTTTTTCGCGACCGTCAAGGTTGCACAACGCGCGTAGCCGAGAGCGGAATGAGGAGTTCCTGTGCAGGTCCGGGGCTCCTCGGGGCTCTCGACACTCCTTCGAACACACGGGTGTCCACCCGAACGGGTGAGTGGTGAGTAACAACACAAACCCCCGGTTCCGTTGGGTTTTTGGGACATCCGTGAGCCAAGATCCCTGTCTGACGACAAGACCCCGCCGCAGCGGCGGGGCGGTCCGGGCGGACGCCGAATCCTGCCGCCGCCCGGATGCCCGGTCGACAGGAGTGGATCGGCAGGAGTGGAGGACCCAGGCAAGACGGGTCGCCGGAACGGTCGCGCCATGACCGGGCCGAGCAGCCCTTGGGGTGAAGCCGCAGCCGCGGCCGGGCAACTTCGCCAGCCCGAATCCGACAGGTCATCCTTCACAGGCGGCTGACGAAGGGTTGCGCATGACTGCGCTCAATCGTGTCCCGTCGCTCATGGTCCGGGCCGGTACGGCCTCGGCCCTCACCATCGCCGCAGTGGGCGGCTCCGTCGTGGTCCCGGGTGTCGCAACAGACGCCGCGGCCGCCACGTCGGCGACGAAGGCACTCAAGGTCGCGGCCTCCAAGAAGGGTTCCCCGTACAAGTACGGGGCCACGGGGCCGTACCGCTTCGACTGCTCAGGGCTCACGCTGTACTCGTTCAAGAAGGCGGGCAAGAAACTGCCCCGCACAGCGGCCCAGCAGTACAACAAGACACGCCACATCTCCGCCGGCAGCCGCAAGTCCGGAGACCTGGTGTTCTTCCACTCGGGTTCCAGCGTCTACCACGTCGGCATCTATGCCGGGAAGGGAAAGATCTGGCACGCCCCCAAGACCGGGGACGTGGTGAGACTGCAGAAGATCTGGACGAAGAGCGTCTGGTACGGCCGGGTCAAGTGACGCTCCCGAGGGGGTGACGGCGACCTGACCTGCCGTCACCCCCTCGGGCATCCCCGGCGCTTGCCACGGTCAGGCTGCCAACAGCGGCTCGACCAGCAGCACCGCGCCCAGAGCCGTCAGCGCACCCCCGGTGCCCCCTCCCCACGACGACCCGCGCGGGCCGCGCGGCCCGCGGGGTGATGGGCGCCAGCCGCAGCGCCGACAGAGTCCGAACGCCCAGGTACAACACGTGGGCGCCGCACAGCAGTTGGAGTGTGCGATACAGCGAGTACGGCCGCGGCGAGGGCCGTGTGCAGGAGCAGCCCGCCCTCGATGTTGACCCGGAGGACGGTACCTCGCGTCGGGACTCACCGCTTCCCCCGGCTCCATCACCGCGCCGCCGAGCGCCTCGGCTACACCCCGCCCGCGCTCTCCCAGCAACTGGCCAAGCTGGAGAGGGAGGCGGGCACGGCTCTTCTCGTACGGCATCATCGCGGCGCGCGATTCACGGTGTGGGTGAGTTGCTGCTGGCGCGGACCCGGCGGCTGCTCGACGAGTTGGAGCGAGCGCGGCACGAACTGGCCCGGCCGGCCGGGCTGTCGGGCGGCGCGCTGCGGCTCGGCATCTTTAAGACCACGGGCATCCATCTGCTGGCGCTGACGCACACGTACGAGCCCGCCGCACCGGTCGTGCTCCCGGCGTCCGTCTCCCTGGATCCGGTCCTGGTCGAGGAGTTGGTGCTGGTGACCGCGCCGGGCCATGCCCTCGCCGACGGGGCCTCTCGGCTCCCTCTGGCCGAACTGACAGGGCAGCCGCTCGTCAGCATGGCGCCCTGGCATCGGCGCGGCAGGGTATGGGCGGCGCCAGCCGGGGCGGGAGCCACACCCTCGGCGCTGGTGACGACTCCGGGATACACATTGGTGTGCGCGCTGGTCAGTGTGGGGCTCGGGATGGCGGTCGTACCGGAGCCGGTGGCACGGACAGCGGTCACGCCGGTGGGGCTGCGGCTGCTGGAAGGGGGGCGGGTTGCGCCGTACGATCTCGGTCGCGCACCGCGGCGAGGAGGCCTCGCCTGCCGCGGAGGCCTTCCGGGCGCTGCTGCGGGGGGCGTTCGGCCGTGCGTGGCCGATCTGACCTCACCTACGGCTGCTACGGCTCCTGCTGCCCCACGGCCGTCACCGGCTCCGCCGGTACGGTCCAGGGCAGTTCGATGGAGACGGTCTTGCCACCCTCTCTGGTGGGCCGGACTCTCAGCTTGCCGCCGCACTCTGCGGTGAGCCAGCGGATGATCACCATGCCACGGCCGTTGTCCTGCTGGACCGCGGCGGGCAGGCGCTTGGGGAAGCGGGGGTGGCTGTCGGTGACCCCGATGCGCAGTTGTTCGTCACGGTCGAGCTGGATGTCCACCGTGAAGGTGGGTGACTGCCCGAAGGTGTGCTGTACGGCGTTGGTGGCGAGTTCGGAGACGATGAGCCGGATGGTCTCGGCCACGTCGGAGTCCGGTGGCAGACCCCACTCGGCCAGTGTGGTCAGGACATAGGTGCGGGCCGTGGAGACCGAGGCGGGATCGCTCGGCAGAGTGACGGATGCTTCCAGGTGGTCTGCCATGGCCAGGTCGTCCCTTTCCCACGGGACCGCAGTCCGACACGGAGCGGATGGTTCGAGTACGGTCCCGGACTGGTGCTTCGTCGCCAGACTGCCATTACCGAGCCGGTGGCGGGTGGCGATCCACCAAGATATGCATATATCTGTCGCTCAAAGCGGTGAACTCTGCGACGGAAGACCGTATTTGGGTGGCTCGGAAGGAGTAAGGAGTACCCCATGCAGCACGGTCCCGCGGTGCGCCGCCGGAAACTGGGCGCCGAACTGCGTGCGCTGCGCACGAGTGCGGGGCTCACCAGTGGCGAGGCCGCCCGGCTGGTGGGCTGGCACCAGTCGAAGGTCAGCCGCATCGAGACCGGCGCCAGCGGCGTGAAACCGGCCGATGTGCGGTTACTCCTGGACGCCTACGAAGTACAGGATGCCCAACTTCGGGAGCTGCTGCTGGCGTTGGCCGGGTCCGACGAGGGCGGCGGCCGGCACCACTGGTGGCACGCGTACCGCGGGGTACTCCCACCCACCTACCGGGACTTCATCAGCCTGGAGTCCCAGGCGAGCGCGATGCGCACACTGGAGACCTCGGTCGTGCCCGGGCTGCTGCAGACGCCCGAGTACGCCCGTGCGGTGACCAGCGCCTCGGTGGACGGCCTCGACGACGAGCGGCTCGACGCGCTGGTCGAGGTGCGGCTGGCCCGGCAGGACGTACTGCGCTCGCATCCGCCGCTGGAGCTGACCGCTGTCCTGGACGAGGCGGTGCTGCGGCGGGAGATCGGCGGACCCGAGGTCATGGCCCGCCAGCTGCGACGGCTCCTGGAGGCGGCGCTCCTGCCACAAGTGCGGCTCCAGGTACTTCCGTTCACTGCCGGGGCGCACATCGGCATCACCGGGCCTTTCGTAATCTTCTCATTTTCGAGCACATCTGATCTGGACGTGGTTGTTCTCGACCACTTGACGAGTAGCCTCTACCTCGAACGGAAAGAAGACCTCCAGGCCTATACGGAGGCCTTCAACGCCCTTCAGATCCACGCCCTTTCGCCCGAGGACTCGTTGGATTACATCGCCGGGATAGGTGACGGCGCGTAAGGAGGCACCATGTCCGCAATGCCTCGGAACGTACCTTCCAGTACCGATCTGCACGGCGTGCGGTGGCTGCGCAGCAGCTACAGCACCGGAGCCAACAACTGTGTGGAGACGGCTCGGCCGTCGTCCGGCCCAGCGGCCGGACTCCTCGCCGTGCGCGACTCCAAGAACCCGACCGGACCCGCGCTGCTCTTCTCCCCCGAGAGCTGGGCGGGCTTCACGGCCGCGTTCTGATCACTTCGCTCCCACTCGGCGCACGGCCGTGTCACGCCGACTCATGGTCGCGTCTCGCCGATCACACGTACAGCGCGTTCGATCTGCCCCTCGGAGAGGTCCGCGCGGGCGGTCAGCCTCAGCCGTGAGATGCCGTCGGGCACCGATGGAGGACGGAAGCAGCCCACGGACAGTCCTGCCTCACGGCAGTCGGCCGCCCATCGCACGGCCCCCTCCGGGGAGGGGGCGCGCACGGAGACGACCGCGGCGTCCGGCCGTACGGCTTCCAGACCCGCGGCGGTCAGGCGTGCGTGCAGTTCGCTCGCCACCTCGCGCGCCCGCGCGGCCCGCTCCGGTTCACGGCGCAGCAGTCTCAGGGCCGCCAGGGCCGCGCCCGCCGCCGCGGGGGCGAGGCCCGTGTCGAAGATGAACGTCCGGGCCGCGTTGACCAGGTGGTCGATCACCCGGGCGGGGCCGAGGACGGCTCCGCCCTGGCTGCCGAGCGACTTGGACAGGGTGACCGTGACGACCACGTCGTCGGCGCCCGCGAGGCCCGCCGCGTGCGGGGCGCCCCGGCCGCCGGTGCCGAGGACG
Organism: Streptomyces fulvoviolaceus; assembly: GCF_000718165.1. Classification (GTDB taxonomy): domain Bacteria; phylum Actinomycetota; class Actinomycetes; order Streptomycetales; family Streptomycetaceae; genus Streptomyces; species Streptomyces fulvoviolaceus. The sequence continues at coordinate 81,374 of NZ_JOEY01000041.1, forward strand.
CCGAGCCCGTGGGCGTCGTCGACGACGAGTCCCGCACCGTGCTCCCGGCATGCCTCGGCGAGCCCGGCCAGGGGGGCCGCGTCGCCGTCGACCGAGAAGACGGTGTCGGACACGGCGACGGCGGGCCCGTCGTGCGTCTGGAGTGCCTTGCGCACCGCGTCCGGCTCGGCGTGCGCGACGACCTGGGTGGTGCCGCGGGCCAGCCGGCAGCCGTCGATGAGCGAGGCGTGGTTGCCCGCGTCGGAGACGATCAGCGAGCCGTGCGGTGCGAGTGCGGTGACGGCGGCGAGGTTCGCCGCGTAGCCGGACGAGAAGACGAGGGCCGCCTCGAAGCCGCAGAAGTCGGCCAGTTCGCGTTCGAGTTCCGTGTGGAGTTCGGTGGTGCCGGTGACGAGCCGGGACCCGGTCGCTCCCCCGCCCCAGGTCCGCGCGGCCCGCGCGGCGCCCTCGGTGACCTCGGGATGGCGGGCCAGACCCAGGTAGTCGTTGCTCGCGAGATCCAGGAGCGGGGAGTCGGCGGGGCGCGGGCGCAGGGTCCGTACGAGTCCGGCGCGGCGGCGTACGTCCGCCTGCTCGTCGATCCAGCCGAACGCCATGGCTCCTCCGGGGGAATTTGTAGGCAGTGGACAGACACTAGCCGGAGCGCCCGCCACCCATGATGTGGCAATACCCACACGTCGAAAGCCCTCTCTTGTACGAACTCTCCTTGGCCGGGAGCGGCTCCTTAGGACAGGATCGGCTCTCATGGACCTGCTGAACACGCTGGTGGACAAGGGGTTGCGGCGCGAGCTGCCGACCCGCGAGGAAGCGCTGGCCGTCCTCGCCACTTCCGACGACGACCTGCTGGATGTGGTGGCCGCGGCCGGCAAGGTGCGCCGGCAGTGGTTCGGGCGCCGGGTGAAACTGAACTATCTCGTCAACCTGAAGTCCGGGCTGTGTCCCGAGGACTGCTCGTACTGCTCCCAGCGGCTCGGCTCCACCACCGGCATCCTGAAGTACACCTGGCTCAAGCCGGACGAGGCCTCGCAGGCCGCGGCGGCCGGGCTGGCGGGTGGCGCCAAGCGGGTCTGCCTGGTGGCCAGCGGACGCGGTCCGACCGACCGTGACGTCGACCGTGTCGCGGGCACCATCAAGGCGATCAAGGACCAGAACGAGGGCGTCGAGGTGTGCGCCTGTCTCGGTCTGCTCTCCGACGGCCAGGCCGAGCGGCTGCGCGAGGCGGGCGCGGACGCCTACAACCACAACCTCAACACGTCCGAGGCGACGTACGGCGACATCACGAGCACGCACACCTACGCCGACCGGGTGGACACCGTGCAGAAGGCGCACGGGGCGGGCCTGTCCGCCTGCTCGGGCCTGATCGCCGGTATGGGCGAGAGCGACGAGGACCTGGTCGACGTCGTCTTCTCGCTGCGCGAGCTGGACCCGGACTCGGTTCCGGTCAACTTCCTGATCCCGGTCGAGGGCACCCCGCTGGCCAAGGAGTGGAACCTCACCCCGCAGCGGTGCCTCAGGATCCTGGCGATGGTGCGGTTCGTGTGCCCGGACGTCGAGGTGCGGATCGCGGGCGGCCGCGAGGTCCACCTGCGCACCATGCAGCCCCTTGCCCTCAACCTTGCCAACTCGATCTTCCTCGGCGACTACCTCACCACCGAGGGCCAGGCCGGCAAGGCCGACCTGGAGATGATCGCGGACGCCGGCTTCGAGGTGGAGGGCGCCGGCGAGGTGACCCTGCCGGAGCACCGGGCGACGGCCGGGGGCGGATGCGGGTCGCACGAGAGCGCTGGGAGCGGCTGCGGGTCGCATGAGGGTGCCGGGTGCGGGTCCCATGAGGGTGGCGGTGTCTGCGGTACGTCGGCTGCCGCGCCGGCCGTGAGCGAGCCCCGTACCGACCTGGTCGCCGTACGTCGTCGCGGTGCCGGAACGGACCTCGCGCCCAATGCCTGACCTGCCCGGCCTGCCTGTGCCGGAGCTGCTGGAGCTCGACCGGCGGCACGTCTGGCATCCGTACGGTCCGATGCCCGGGCGGCAGGAACCGCTCGTCGTGGAGTCGGCGAGCGGAGTGCGGTTGCGCATGGCCGACGGCTCGGGTGAGCTCGTCGACGGCATGTCCTCCTGGTGGTCCGCCATCCACGGCTACAACCACCCGGTGCTCAACGAGGCCGCGCGGGACCAGCTCGGCCGGATGAGCCACGTGATGTTCGGCGGGCTCACCCACGAGCCCGCCGTCCGACTCGCGAAGCACCTTGTCGACATGTCGCCCGACGGCCTGGAGCACGTCTTCCTCGCCGACTCGGGTTCGGTGTCGGTCGAGGTCGCCATCAAGATGTGCCTGCAGTACTGGCGTTCGCTGGGCCGCCCCTCCAAGCAGCGCCTGCTGACCTGGCGCGGCGGCTACCACGGCGACACCTGGCAGCCGATGTCGGTGTGCGACCCCGAGGGCGGGATGCACGAGCTGTGGAGCGGGGTGCTGCCGCGCCAGGTGTTCGTGGACGCGCCTCCGGCCGAGTACGAGGAGTCGTACGCCGATCAGCTGCGCGCGGCGATCGAGCGGCACGCCGACGAACTGGCCGCGGTGATCGTCGAGCCGGTGGTGCAGGGTGCGGGCGGGATGCGGTTCCACTCCCCCGCCTATCTGCGGGTGCTGCGCGAGGCGTGCGACGCGCACGACGTGCTGCTGGTGTTCGACGAGATCGCGACCGGGTTCGGGCGCACGGGCGCGTTGTTCGCGGCGGAGCACGCGGCGGTGACGCCGGACGTGATGTGTGTGGGCAAGGCGCTGACCGGCGGATACCTGACCATGGCGGCGACGCTGTGCACGCCGCGGGTGGCCGACGGCATCTCGCGGGGCGAGGTCCCCGTGTTGGCTCACGGCCCGACGTTCATGGGCAATCCGCTGGCCGCTTCCGTCGCCTGCGCCTCGATCGAGTTGCTCCTCGGCCAGGACTGGCTCGCCGAGGTCAAGCGGATCGAGGCGGGGCTGCGGGAAGGGCTGGCGCCGGCCCTTGAGATCCCGGGGGTGCAGGACGTACGCGTCCTCGGTGCCATCGGGGTCGTGCAGTTGGACCACGCCGTCGACATGAAGGCCGCCACGGAGGCGGCCGTACGCGAGGGTGTGTGGTTGCGGCCGTTCCGCGACCTGATCTACACGATGCCGCCGTACGTCACCGGAGACGCGGACCTGGCGCGGATCGCGCGCGCGGTGCGCGCGGCGGCTCAGGAGGGGTGACATGCCGATTCTGGTGATCACGGGTACCGGCACGGAGGTCGGCAAGACGGTCACGACGGCCGCCGTGGCCGCCGCCGCGCTCGCGGCCGGACGCACGGTGGCCGTGCTGAAGGCCGCACAGACGGGCGTACGGCCGGACGAGCCCGGGGACGCCGAGGAGGTCGCGCGCCTCGCCGGTGGCGTGACCACGGCCGAACTCGCCCGGTACCCCGAGCCGTTGGCACCCGCGACGGCCGCACGGCGGGCCGGGCGGGCGCCGGTGCATCCGCACGAGATCGCCGAGGCCGCCGCCAAGCTGGCCACCGAGCACGACCTGGTGCTGGTCGAGGGGGCGGGCGGGCTGCTCGTCCGGTTCGACGCGGCGGGCGGAACACTCGCGGACGCGGCCCGGCTGCTGTCCGCGCCGGTACTGGTCGTGGCGTCGGCGGGCCTCGGCACGCTGAACACCACGGAGCTGACGGCGCGTGAACTCCGCGCCCGGGGGCTCGACTTGGCGGGGCTCGTGATCGGCAGCTGGCCCGACTCCCCCGATCTCGCGTCGCGTTGCAACGTCGCGGATCTGCCGGACGTCTCCGGAGCGCCGCTGCTCGGCGCCCTGCCGGCCGGGGCCGGGGGGTTGGCTCCGGCCGACTTCCGTTCCACGGCGGCCGGTTGGCTGGCGCCCCGGCTGGACGGGACATGGGACGCCGAGGCGTTCCGGGTGCGGGAAGCCCCCTAAGACGAGTCCTCTTCCGCCAGCAGTCGCACGAGATCGATCCTCGACCGGATGCCCAACCGGGCGAAGACACCGCGCAGATGGTGGTCGATCGTGCGGGGGCTGAGAGCCAGGCGGGCGGCGATCTCGCGGTTGGTGGCGCCCTCGGCGGCCATGCGGGCGACCAGCAGCTGCTGGGCCGTCAGCCGGGTGGTGGGGTGCTCGGTCACGCCGTGCGCGGGCGAGGCGGGTGCGCCGAGGGCGCGGAGTTCGGCGCGGGCCTGGGCCGCGCAGTGCGGCGCCCCGAAGTGCTCGAACGCCTCCAGGGCGCTGTTCAGCCGGTCCCGTGCCTCCGTACGGCTGCGGAGTCGGCGCAGCGCGCCCCCGAACAGCAGCTCCGTACGGGCGCGTTCGAAGTCGCGGGTCCCGTGCGCGTGCAGGTCGAGTGCCGTGCGGTAGTGCTCGACCGCCTCCGCTCCTGGTGCCAGCAGGGCGTGGCAGCGGGCGCTGAGGGCGAGGTCGTCGGGGCTGCGCACCACGGTCGCCCAGCGGTGGTAGTCGGCGTGGGCGCCCCGGGCGATCCGGGTGTCGCCGGTGCGGACGGCGGCCTCGACGTAGTGCGGGGTGGCCAGGTGCCGGATGGCCCGGTGGCCGTGGCCGGGGCCGAATCCGGCGAGGGCGCGCAGGCGGGCCGCCGCCGCGGCGAAGCGGCCGCTGGTGAGGTCGAGGAAGGCGAGCGCCCACTGGGCGAGGGCGGCGGGCAGGCCGAGGCCGCGGGCGAGGGCGTACGACCGTGCGGCCGCGGCGCGCTCCCGGCAGGTGTCCGCGTCCCCGGTGATCGCCGCGAACATGGCGAGGGCGGCCTGGAGATGGCAGGCGCCGTTGTCCTGCCCGGTGGCGTGGGCCTGCCGCAGGGCGTCCGCCGCGGTGGCCGCGCCGGCCTGCGGGCGCCCGGTCCAGAAGTCCGCGTAGGCCCGGAACTCCAGGGCCTGGGCCACGGTGACGGTCGCGCCCAGCGCCCGCGCCGAGGCGGCCGCCCGCACCGTCGCGGTGGCGGCGCGGGTGTGGTCGCCGAGCAGGAGAGCGGCGATGCCGGCGTGGACCAGCAGCGTCGGGTCGCCTCCCGGACCGCACCGCCCTGCAGCCGCCTCCAGCAGGTCCCGCGCGTCCTCGTACCGTCCCTCGAAGGCGGCCGCGAGCCCGCCCAGTGTGCCGGGCACCACGATCCCCGTCCGCTCGGCGATCCGGGCGGCCTCCCGGCAGCGGCGCAGGTCACCGGTGTAGATGGCGGCCTCGGCGGCGCGGGCGAAAAGGTGGGCCGCGGGGGCGGAGGCGTCGGGCGCGCTGTTCTCACGTGTCACCTCGCGGCCATCTGCAGAACCGTTCCCTCTCTCCTGCTGGACACCTGCCGTCAGCAGCGCGTCGAAGGCCTCCGTGGCGTTTCCGGCACGCAGCGCGATCAAGCCGGTCAGCGTGTGGTCGTCGGTGGCGGCGGCCAGGCGGCGGGCGCGGTCCCCGTCGCCCGCCTGCCAGGCGTCCGTGGCGGCACGCGCGAGGAGCCGGGCCTGCTCGGACGGATCGGGGGACAGCTCGGCGGCCCGCTCCAGGAGCACACGGGCGAGGGTGGGCTGGCCCGTCTCGCGGGCCCGGGCCCCTGCGGTGCGCAGCTCCCCCGCGAGGCGTCCGCTCGGGCCGAGCGCGCCCGCTCCGCGGTGCCAGGAGCGGCAGGGCGTCTCGACGTCGCCGCGCAGCACCCGGGCCAGCAGCCGGTGGACGTCGCGCCGGTCCGCCGCCGAGCCGGACTCGTACGCGGCGATCCTGGTCCAGGCGTCACGGAAGACGACACCGCCCGCCCCCGCGTGCGCGATGCCGGCCACCTCGGCGGCCTCGAGCGGGCGGGTGTCGAGGCGGGCCGCCGTGACGGCACGCAGGAAGGCATGGGTGGCGACCGGGTACTGGTCGGCCGCGGCGAGGAGCAGAAGCAGCCGGGTGTCGTCCGGCAGCAGCCGGATCTCCGCGCGGTGTGCGCGCAGCAACGACGGTGCCAGTTCGGCGGGTTCCGTCGGGAGCGGGTCAAGGCCCGCCGCCTGTCTGTCGGTCAGGAGCGGTACGAGTTCGGCGGCGGCGCGCGGATCGCCGTACACGGCACGCAGCACCCGCACCCGTACGCCCTCGGGAAGCGCGGAAGCCAGGCGCCGCGGCAGCGAAGCGCGGTCGAGAGGCTGGGGGTTCACCGGAGTCACCACGCGACTGACGTTACTGGCGAGTTAATTGACCCGTAAAGACCGGCGATTTCGCCGATGCGGCGCGCGTAGACCCGCCTGACACTCCTGACAACCCCACCCGTATCAGGAGGCATCATGCAACGCTCCACGCGTCGCATTTCAGCGGTCGTCTCGGCCCTGGTCTCATCGCTCCTTCTGTCCCTCTCCCTCGCCGCGGCGCCCGCTCACGCCGCGACCCACAACCCGATCGTCTTCGTGCACGGCCTGAGCAGTTCGTCGAGCAGCTGGGACGACTGGGCCGCCGACTTCGAGGCCGACGGCTACACCGCCTCGGAGCTGGACGCCTGGTCGTACAGCTGGTCGCAGTCGAACGTGACCACCGCCCAGCAACTGGCCACCGAGGTCCAACGGGTGCTCACCGCGACCGGCGCCTCGAAGGTCGATCTGGTCGTCCACTCGATGGGCGCGCTCAGCGCCCGCTACTACCTGAAGAACCTCGGCGGGACCGCGTACGTCGACGACTTCGTCTCCACCGCAGGCGTGAACCACGGCACGACGACCGCTTCGTGGTGCACCTGGCTGTACACGTCGTGTGCCGAGATGTACACGGGCAGTTCGTTCCTGACCTCGCTCAACTCCGGCGACGAGACACCGGGCAGTGTCGCCTACGCCAGCTACTGGTCGAACTGCGACGACGCGCTCACCCCGGACACCACCGCGATCCTCAGCGGTGCGACCAACGTCGAGGTCGGCTGCGTCTCGCACACCGACATGAACAACGACTACGGCGTCTACGAGCAGGTGCGCGACTTCGTCGCCTAGCCCACGGGCGGGGGGTGCGCGGGGCGCGTTCGGGGGACAATCCAGGTAGGGCCCCGTCCTGCCCGGGAGGTCGCCATGCCGCCAAGGTCCGCAGGCAGCGGCAAGCTGCCACGCGATCCCGTGCACCACCCGCTGTTCGCCCGCCGTTACGCCCGCCTCAGCAAGGCCGCCGAGACCCGTTTCGGCATGGCCGGAATACGTGCCCGAATGCTCACCGGGCTGTCCGGGCGGGTGATCGAGATCGGCGCGGGCAACGGCCTGAACTTCTCGCACTATCCGGGCACCGTCTCGGAGGTCGTGGCGATCGAACCGGAGCGCCTGCTGCGGCAGCTGGCCGTGGAGGCCGCCCTGCGCTCCGAAGTACCGGTCGACGTGGTCCCGGGGGCGGCGGAGGCGCTGCCGGTCAAGAGCGAGGCCTTCGATGCGGTCGTGATCTCGCTGGTGCTGTGCAGCGTGCGCGACGTGCCGCGTGCCCTAGCCGAGGTGCGGCGGGTGCTGCGACCCGGCGGGGTCGTCCGGTTCTTCGAGCACGGCGAGGGCGGCGGCCGGGCGATGCACTTCACGCAGCGCGCCCTGGACCGCACGGTGTGGCCGGCGCTGAACGGCGGCTGCCACGTGGCCCGGGACCCGATCGGCGCACTGCGGGACGCCGGATTCGAACTCGGCCCTTACCGGCGGGTGTCGATACCGGAGAGGGGCCCGAAGCTCCCTACCTCCTACTGCGTGCTCGGCACCGCATGGCGGCCGGCACGCACCGATCGGTGATCACAGACACCACTGGCGCAGCTCCCGCGCGATGTCGTGCACCGAGACCTCCCCGCTCTTCACCAGTCGGGCGAGGTCGCGCACCCGCTCCGGCGAGGTGACGACCTTGTGGCCGCTGGCGACGAGGTAGGCGTAGGCGACGGCCGAGGCGAACAGGGCGTTGGAGCGCTCCAACGCGGGGACGTGGATGAGGAGTTGGAGCAGCGCGGCGGCACGCGCGTGCGAGCTGTCGTAGACGGGGACGTCGAAGATCTGGGCCTCGTGGCGCGCGACGGCGGCGACGAGGGCGCCCCAGTCGGCGACCTGGGGATCCCCCGGGGTCTTCTGTTCGGCGAGCATCAGAAGCCAGGCGAGGTCGATGCCGAGGTGGTCCGCGTTGTTCGGGTTGTCCAAGGGATCAGTGACGGCCTTCGCTCCGGTCCGCTCGGGTGTCCGTGCCGAACTCCTCGGCGAAGACGGACTCGTACTGCTTCATGAAGTCGGCGGCGGCCTCCACGAAGGTGTGGCCCACCTCGCCGGTGTCCTGCCTGACCAGCTCTTCGATGTAGCGGTTGACGCTCATGCCGCGGGCCAGTGCGCGTTCTCGGGCCGCGCGGGCGGTGCCCTCGTCCACGCGTACGTTCAGTTGGGTCTTGGCCATACCACAAAGCTAGCGCCGAGGTGCTAGCACCCGCAAGAGGCCATGCCCGACGGGGAGCGTGCCCCTTACACGGGTATCAGGGGCCCAACCTGGGGTGGAGACGGCCTCGACCCCACGGGGGATACCGGGTGTGGGCCGCGTCACATTACCCTCGACCGGATGGGAACGTACCGGCATCCAGGAGCTAGGAGGCGGCCTTGTCCACACCTGCTGCGGAGCACACGCCCGGCCATGCGTCGGCCGACGGGATCGTGGCCCGCGCCCGCGGTCTGACCAAGGCGTACGGCTCGGGCGAGACGGCCGTGATCGCCCTGGACTCGGTGGATGTGGACATCGCGCGCGGGCGGTTCACCGCCGTCATGGGCCCGTCGGGTTCCGGGAAGTCCACGCTGATGCACTGCCTGGCCGGGCTCGACACCGTGTCGGCCGGGCAGGTGTGGCTCGGCGACACCGAGATCACGGGGCTGAAGGACCGCGAGCTGACCCAGCTGCGCCGGGACAGGATCGGGTTCATGTTCCAGTCGTTCAACCTGATCCCGACGCTGAACGCGGCCGAGAACATCACCCTGCCCATGGACATCGCGGGCAAGAAGCCGGACGAGAAGTGGCTGGACCAGGTCATCGACACGCTGGGGCTGCGGGACCGGCTCAAGCACCGGCCGTCCCAGCTCTCCGGCGGTCAGCAGCAGCGCGTCGCCTGTGCTCGCGCGCTCGCCTCCCGCCCCGAGCTGATCTTCGCGGACGAGCCGACCGGCAACCTCGACTCGCGCGCGGGACTGGAGGTCCTCGGGTTCCTGCGCGAGGCCGTCGACGAACTCGGGCAGAGCGTCGTCATGGTGACCCACGACCCGGGCGCCGCCGCCCACTCCGACCTGGTGCTCTTCCTCGGGGACGGGCGGATCGTGGACGAGATGGAGCGGCCCACGGCGGAGGCGGTGCTGGAGCGGATGAAGCGCTTCGACGGCATCCGCGGCCAGTTCGACGACACCACCCCCGACGAGGACTGAGGCCGTGCTCAAGGCGACTCTCCGCAGCTTCCTCGCCCACAAGGGGCGGCTGCTGCTCTCCGCGCTGGCCGTCGTCCTGTCCGTGGCGTTCGTCTCGGGCAGCCTGATCTTCTCCGACACGCTGAGCCGCACCTTCGACCGGCTCTTCTCCTCGACCGCGCCGGACCTCACCGTCAGCCCGAAGGAGGACCTCGACGAGGCCATCCCGTCCGGCATGACGCCCACCCTGCCGGCCGCCCTCGCGGACCGCGTGTCCCGGGTCGACGGGGTCGCCGCCGCGCGCGTGGACGCCGAGACCGAGAACATCACCGTCGTCGACCGCGAGAACGAGAACGTGGGCTCGACCACCGGCGCCCCCACCATCGGCACCGACTGGAACCCGACCGAGCGCAGCCCCGTGGAGCTCACCTCCGGCCACGCCCCGCACGGCGCGGGCGAGGCGCTGCTCGACTCGGAGACCGCCGACCGCAAGGACGTACGCATCGGTGACACGCTCAACGTCATCGCGGGGCCGGGGTCGTTCAAGGTCGAGGTCGTCGGCATCGCCACGTTCACCACGACCAACCCCGGTGCCACCCTGCTGTTCCTCGACACCGCGACCGCGCAGACCAAGCTGCTGGGCAACGCGAAGGGCGCCACCAGCATCTCGGTCGACGCCGACGAGGGCGTCAGCAACGACCAGTTGAAACAGCGCGTGGCCGCCGCGCTCGGTACGGGCACCTACGAGTACCGGACCGCCGACGAGCAGGCGAAGTCGGACGTCGACCAACTGGGCGGATTCCTCGACGTCATCAAGTACGTCATGCTCGGCTTCGCCGGTATCGCCGTACTGGTCGGCGTGTTCCTGATCGTCAACACGTTCTCGATGCTGATCGCCCAACGCACCCGCGAGCTGGGCCTGTTGCGGGCGCTGGGCGCGGACCGGCGCCAGGTCCGCCGTTCGGTGCTGACCGAGGCGACCCTGCTCGGCCTGGTCGGCTCCACGGTGGGGCTCGCCACGGGCATCGGGCTGGCCGCCGGGCTCATCGCGCTGATGAACGCGTTCGGCATGAACATCAAGTCCAGCGAGATGGCCATCGGCTGGGGAACACCCGTCGCCGCGTACGTCGTCGGCGTCGGCGTCACCTTCGTCGCGGCCTATCTCCCGGCCCGCCGCGCGGCCGGCGTCTCGCCGATGGCGGCCCTCGCGGACGCCGAGATCGCCGGGATCGGGCGGCCGCTGAAGGTGCGCGCGATCGTGGGCGGCGTCGTCGGGGCGGCGGGCGCGGCCGCGCTCGTGGGCTGCGCAGCATCCTCCCAGACCGCGTCCGCAGCCTCCCTCCTGGGCCTCGGCGTCGTCCTGACCCTCCTCGCCACCGTGATCGCGGGCCCGCTGCTGGTACGGCCGGTGATCCGGGTGCTGGGCGGGGCCTTCCCCGCGCTCTTCGGTCCGGTCGGCCGGATGAGCCAGCGCAACGCCCTGCGCAACCCCCGCCGTACCGGTGCCACCGCGGCCGCGCTGATGGTGGGTCTGGCCCTGGTCGGCGGGATGTCGGTGGCGAGTGCCTCCATGACGAAGTCCTTCGACGAGCAGATCGACAAGACGCTGGGCGCCGACTTCGTGGTGCAGAACGGCAACTTCCTGCCGTTCCCGCAGGAGGTCACCGACCAGGTGCGCAAGACCGAGGGCGCGGGGCTCGTCGTACGGGCACGGTTCACACCCGTCGCGGTACGGCTGCCGGACGGCGACCGGGTCGAGACGACCGCCGCGGGCTACGACCCGCAGCTCGACGAGGTCGCCAACATCCCCTACGCGCAAGGGGACTCCGCGGCCGCGCTCGCGGACGGGAACATCGCCATGGACGTCGACTTCGCGCGGGACCACGGCGTGCGGGTCGGCAGCACGATCCCCGTCGAGTTCCAGGGCGGCCGGAAGACGGACCTGACAGTGGGAGCCCTCACCGACCAGGAGAGCGCCGACGGGTTCGGCACTCAGGGCGGCCTGTACTTCGGTCTGACCACACTCGAACGCTTCGCGCCGGGCGGGCAGGACTCCGCGCTCTACGTGAACGCCGCCTCCGGCACGAGCCCCGACGACCTGCGCGCGAACCTGGAGAAGACGCTCGACCCCTACCCGCAGGTCCAGGTGCGCGACCTGGCCGACTACAAGGACCTGGTCCACGACCAGATCGCCGTCCTGCTGTACCTCGTGTACGCGCTGCTCGGGCTCGCGATCGTCATCGCGGTGCTCGGCGTGGTCAACACCCTCGCCCTGTCGGTCGTGGAACGCACCCGCGAGATCGGGCTGCTGCGCGCCATCGGGCTCGCCCGGCGCCAGCTGCGCCGGATGATCCGGCTGGAGTCGGTGGTGATCGCGGTGTTCGGCGCGGTGCTGGGCCTCGCGCTGGGGCTGGTGTGGGGCGTGTGCGTCCAGCAGGTACTGGAGTTGCAGGGCATGAACGTGCTGGCGATCCCCTGGACCACGATCGTCGCGGTCGTCGTCGGCTCGGCGGTGGTGGGCATCGTGGCGGCGCTGCTGCCCGCGTTGCGTGCATCCCGCATGAATGTGCTGGCGGCCATCGCGCACGAGTGATGGAATCGCGGTGAGTACTCAAATCGCTTATTGCTGAGGAGAGTTCATGCCGCGCCCCTTCCGCTTCGGAGTCAACCTGACCGCCGCCGAACCCGCCGGGGAATGGCGCGCCCAGTGCCGACAGGCCGAGGAACTCGGCTACGACGTGATCCTCGTCCCCGACCATCTCGGCAAGGTCGCGCCCTTCCCGGCGCTGGTCGCGGCGGCGGAGGTCACCGAGCGGCCCCGACTGGGCACGCTCGTGCTCAACGCGGGCTTCTGGAACCCGACGCTGCTCGCCCGCGAGGTGGCCACGACGGACGCGCTGACCGGTGGACGCCTCGAGCTGGGCCTCGGCACCGGCTATGTACAAGCGGAGCACGACACGGCCGGGCTGCCGTTCGGCTCCGCACGCGAGCGGGTGGACCATCTCCAGCGCACGATCGAGGAGTTGGAACGGCTGCTCGCCTCCGAGGACCACCAGCCGCAGCCGACGCAGCAGCCCCGTGTCCCCCTGCTGATCGGCGGCAACGGCAACCGGATGCTGCAACTGACCGCCGAGCGCGCCGACATCGCGGCCTTCACGGGGGCGACCCTGGTGCCGGGAAGTACAACCGGTCAGTTCACGCCGGCCACCGCCGAGGAACTCGACGAGCGCGTCGCGCGCTACCTGCGGCTGTCCGAGAGCCGCAAGGAACCGGCCGAACTGAACCTGCTCGTCCAGATGGTGGTCGTCACCGACGACCGCGAGGCAGTGGCCACGCCGTTCCTGCACCGGGTACCGACCCTGACCCTGCAACAGGCGCTGGACCTGCCCATCATGCTGATCGGCACGGAGGAGGAGATCGTCGCGCAGGTGCTGGCGCAGCGCGAGCGGTACGGCTTCTCGTATCTGACCGTGCTGGAGGCGTCCATGGAGGCGTTCGCGCCGATCATGGAGAAGCTGCGCGGCCGGTGACGTCCGCATGCTGGAATTCCCGGGTCCCCTCAGGCGTACGTGATGGGATCGCTGTATGACTGACCTGCGGATACGGGCCGCGACGCCCGAGGACCTCGACACCGTACTGGCCTTCTGGAAGGAGGCCGCCGAGGGCACGAGCATCAGCGACGACCGCGGCGGCGTGGAGCGGCTGGTCGCCCGAGACCCCGAGGCGCTGATCCTGGCCGAACTGGACGGCGAGCTGGTCGGCACGGTGATCGCCGGCTTCGACGGCTGGCGGTGTCATCTGTACCGGCTCGCGGTGCACCCGGAACGCCGTCGGCGGGGTATCGGTTCGGCGCTGCTCACGGCCGCGGAGGAGCGGTTCGTGGCGCTCGGCGGGCGGCGCGGGGACGCGATGGTGCTGGTGCGCAACGAGACCGCCCACCATGCCTGGCGTGCCGCGGGGTACACGCCCGAGGAGAAGTGGCGGCGCTGGGTGAAGCCCCTCGCCGACTGATCTGTTTTGCCCGTCCTTTACTATTGGGGGACCATCATGGTCCCCCGATGAAAGGTGTGAGCGTCCGCCCATGGGCGAGCCTCCCAGTACGCGACATCGCGCGATCCTCCCTGCCCTGTCCGATCATGGGACGGAGGTGACCCGATGACCGAAGTGCTCCTCCTGCTGGTGGCGATCCTGCTCTCACTCGCCTGTGGCGCCTTCGTCGCGGCGGAGTTCTCGCTGACCACCGTCGACCGCGGCCAGCTCGAACGGGCCGTGGAGCGCGGCGAGCGGGGCGCGTCCGGCGCCCTGAAAGCCGTACGGAATCTGACGTTCCAGCTCTCCGGGGCGCAGCTCGGCATCACGGTCACCAATCTGGTGGTCGGCATGCTCGCCGAGCCGTCGGTCGCCGCGCTGCTCTCGGGCCCCCTCGAATCGATGGGCATCTCACGCTCCACCGCGTCCTCGCTCGCGCTGGTGATCGGCACGGCCCTGTCGACGGTCGTCCTGATGGTCGTCGGCGAGCTCGTGCCCAAGAACTGGGCGATCTCCTCGCCGCTGGCCGTGGCCAAGCGGGTGGGCAACGCGCAGCGCTGGTTCAGCGCCGCCTTCCGCCCCTTCATCACGCACCTCAACAACACCGCCAACCGCGTGGTGCGCCTCTTCGGCCTGGAGCCCGCCGAGGAGCTGGCCTCCGCGCGCGGTCCCCAGGAACTGGCCGCCCTCGCCCGGCACTCCGCCAAGGCGGGTGCCCTGGAGGCGGACACCGCCGAGCTCTTCGTGCGGACCCTGAACCTGGCCGACCTGACCGCGGAGAACGTGATGACGCCGCGCGTGCAGGTCATCGCCCTCGACGTGCAGGCGACCTGCGAGGACGTGGCGAACGCGACGCGGGCGACCGGCCTTTCCCGGTTCCCGGTCTACCGCGGCAACCTCGACTCGGTCGTCGGCACCGCGCACATCAAGGACGTCCTGGCGGTCGCCGCCGACCGCCGGACCCGCGTGCGCGTCTCCGAGCTGATGCGCGAACCGCTGCTGGTGCCGGAGTCGCTCACCGTCGACCGGCTGCTGGACCGGCTGTCCGGCAAGCGCACCATGGCCGTCGTCATCGACGAGTACGGCGGCACGGCGGGCGTGGCCACGCTGGAGGACATCGTCGAGGAGGTCGTCGGCGAGGTGCGGGACGAGCACGACCCGCACGAGACGCCCGACCTGGCGTCGGCGGGTACTGATGACGAGGGCCGGGCCCTCTTCTCCGCCGACGGCTCCGCCCGCACCGACCAGCTCGCACGCGTCGGACTCAGGGCGCCCGAGGGGCCGTACGAGACGCTGGCCGGTCTCGTGGCGACCGAGCTCGGCCGTATTCCCGCCGTCGGTGACCGGGTCGAGGTCGCGGGCTGGCAACTGGACGTGGTGGACGCGTCGGGTCGCAGGGCCGCACGCCTGCTGCTGCACGCGCCACTGCACGAGGAGACGACGGAAGGGGAGAGCAAGTGACCGCCATCCAGTTGCTGATCGGTCTGGCGACCCTCGTCGTCAACGCCTTCTTCGTGGGCGCGGAGTTCGCGCTGATCTCCGTGCGCCGCAGCCAGATCGAGCAGTACGTCGAGAAAGGGGCGCAGGGCGACCGGCGTGCGAAGAGCGTGCTGTGGGGCTTGGAACACGTCTCCGCGCTGATGGCGGCCGCGCAGCTCGGCATCACGCTGTGCACGCTGGTCCTGGGTATCGTCGCCGAGCCGGCCATCGCTCATCTGCTGGAGCCGGTGTTCCATGCGGTGGGCGTGCCCAAGGGCGCGGGTCACGCGGTGTCCTTCGTGATCGCGCTGACCCTGGCGACGTATCTGCACATGCTGCTCGGCGAGATGGTGCCCAAGAACATCGCGCTGGCCGAGCCCGTGCGCAGCGCGCTACTGCTCGGCCCGCCGCTGGTCACTCTGTCCCGGGCACTGCGCCCGGTGATCTTCGCGATCAACGCCTTCGCGAACGCCCTCCTGAAGCTGCTCAAGGTCGAGACCAAGGACGAGGTCGCGGCCACCTTCTCGGACGCCGAGCTGGCCCGGATCGTGCGGGACTCCAGTGAGGCCGGGCTGATCGACGACCGTGCGCAGGAGCGGCTGCGCGACGCGCTGGAGCTGGGGCGGCGGCCCGTACGGGATGTCGTGCTGCCCCTGGAACGTGTCGTCTACGCGCGCGTGGGCGTCACCCCGGAGCAGCTGGAACGGCTGTCGGCCGAGTCCGGGTTCTCCCGCTTCCCGGTGGTGGACGACGGGCGCCGCATCCTCGGCTATCTGCATGTGAAGGACGCGCTGGACGCCTCCCCACGCGACCTGCCGCTCCAGGTGCGGGACATGCGGCCGATCGCACGGGTTCGCGAGAGCACACCGCTGGACGACGTGCTCACGGCGATGCGCGGCAGCCGGACGCACGTCGCGGCCGTGCTCGGCGACGACGGGCGGCTGGCGGGGCTGGTGACCATGGAGGACGTACTGCAGGAGCTGTTCGGACAGCGGGCGTGAGGGGCTGGTCGGCCCGACCGACCAACGGGTATGGGCCCGGGTTACCATCTTTTCCGCCATGCAGAAGAAACCCACACACTCCAGCCTCGTCGCGGTCGGCGACTCCTTCACCGAGGGCATGTCGGACCTGCTCCCGGACGGTTCCTACCGGGGCTGGGCCGACCTGCTCGCCGGCCGGATGGCCGCCCACACGCCCGGCTTCCGGTACGCCAACCTCGCGGTACGCGGCAAGCTGATCCAGCAGATCGTCGACGAGCAGATCGACGTGGCGGCGGCCATGGAGCCCGACGTGATCACGCTGGTCGGCGGGCTCAACGACACCCTGCGGCCCAAGTGCGACATGGGCCGCGTGCGCGAGCTGCTGACCGAGGCCGTGGAGCGGCTCGCCCCGTCCTGCAAGCAGCTCGTGCTGATGCGCAGCCCGGGCCGCCAGGGCCCGGTCCTGGAGCGCTTCCGGCCGCGCATGGAGGAGCTGTTCGTCTGCGTCGACGAGCTGGCGGAGAAGCACGGCGCGATCGTCGTCGACCTGTACGGCGCTCCGTCCCTCGGCGATCCGCGCCTGTGGGACGTGGACCGGCTGCACCTGTCGGCCGAGGGCCACCGCCGCGTCGCCGAGGCCGTCTGGCAGACGCTCGGCTACGACCCCGAGGACACGGAGTGGCGTACGCCGATCCCGGCCACGCTGCCGCCAGGGTTTGCCGCGCGGCGGGTCGCGGACGCGCGCTTCGCCCGGCAGCACCTGCTGCCGTGGATCGGGCGGCGTCTGACGGGCCGGTCGTCGGGGGACGGTTTGCCGCCGAAGCGGCCTGAGCTGCTGCCGTACGAGGGTCCGTCGGGGTGACCGTCCAGGTGTCTCGCCCCCGCCGCCCCTACCCGTCCCATCCTTCTGGGGCTCCGCCCCAGACCCCGCTCCTCAAACGCCGGAGGGGCTGGATTTTGCCGGCCGAGGCTGG